>NZ_LJTB01000002.1:0-1078217 GCF_001306895.1 Pseudoalteromonas sp. UCD-33C
GCTACGTTCGGAACTGATAAGCGCTGAAAGCATCTAAGCGCGAAGCAGGCCTCGAGATGAGTTCTCACTAGACTTTTAAAGTCTCTGAAGGGCCGTTGAAGACTACAACGTTGATAGGCAGGATGTGGAAGTGGTGCGAGCCATTAAGCTAACCTGTACTAATTACCCGTGAGGCTTAACCATACAACGCCAAACGCGTTTTATGACAGCGTAACGAACAGAAGTTAAGTTACTAAAGTAGATTTTACGAAGCTGTAAGCCATAAGCTTTAAGCTGTAAGAAAATATCAGATTTCCAGATTTATGTAGGGTGAACCGCAACGCTTAACGCGAAATCAGTTCACCTTGCGCAAAGGACTCGTAAGCGCTACGCGCTTTGTCGAGAATCCTTTCCACGCCTTTTGCTTGGTGACAATAGCGTTTTGGACCCACCTGACCCCATGCCGAACTCAGTAGTGAAACGAAACAGCGCCGATGATAGTGTAGCAGCTGCTATGTGAAAGTAGGTCATCGCCAGGCTCCAAATAAGAGAAAGCCCGATTCGAAAGAGTCGGGCTTTTTTGCGTTTTAGCTGTCAGCTATCAGCCATCAGCCATCAGCGGTCAGCCGTCAGCTGAACTGTGGGGTTTTTTAGTACAGAGACTCCCTCAGCAACAACCCCCGTAGGAGGCACTTCAGTGCCGAATTCAGGCCATAAAAACACATTCACGTCTAAAGCCATTCCTACAAGTACACTTTGCCTAGAGCCTAGAGCCTAGAGCCTAGAGCCTAGAGCCTAGAACCTAGAACCTAGAACCTCCACCTATCGGCTGATCGCTGACGGCTGAAAGCTGATAGCTCTGTGATGTGTTGGGTTTCGCTCCGCTATACCCAACTACGCCAGACATTAAAACTTTCCCCTCGCTAACTTTCCCCTCGCTAACTCCCAACTTGTAACTCACGAACTTGCTCAGCTACTGTTCATTAAATTAACTTTGCTTTGTTTATGGCTTTGATTTAGGATCAAATCAGTTTAAAAGCAAGAACTAATGGCCTGTGTCTAGATTACTTATTTGTTTATTATTATTATTTTCGAGTGCTTCAACTTTCGCTGTTGAGGTGACTAATTTATATCAAGATACTCTTAAAGTTGCAGACAAATCACGTGATGCTCGTTTGGCAGCAAGCCGTGAAGCACTGCTAAATGTGCTGGTGAAAGTGAGTGGTGATACAAGCGCAGATCAAAACCCTGTTGCTAAACAGCGCACGCGTGACATTTCAGATTACATGCTCAAATTCGAATATGACGAAAAAGCTGATGGCAGTTTAAATCTGGTTGTTAAGTTTGAAGCCAATAAGATTAATGCATTAATCAAAGATCTTGGCTTGCCATTGTGGGGGACACGTCGTCCTTTAGTGGCTATCTGGTTAGGCATTGAAGATAACTGGCGCCGTGAACTGGTGACTCAAGAGTCTTATCCGCAGCTTGAACAGCTTATATACGACAAAGCAGGTCGTCGTGGTTTACCTGTGGTTGTGCCATTACTTGATTTACAAGACCGCGCTATTGTTGGCATACCAGAAGTATGGGGTAATTTCTCTGAACCCGTAGAGCGGGCATCGAGTCGTTATAGTGCAGAGCGCAGTATTACTGCAAGAATGTATCAACAAGCTGATTCAGAAACCTGGATCCTAGATTGGCGTTTCACTAATGCAGAATTATTCGATACTAATCGCTTGATGGGTGATAAGCAGCAAATTGTTGCAGATATGATTGACAGTTTAGCAGGTGGCTTAGCAGCAGAATATGCCATTGATCCAACAATGATTGGCCAACTTGCAACAGCAACTTTCTATCTTAAAGGTATTAATAACTTTGTTGATATTGAATTTGCTAAACGCCGTTTAGAGAGCTTAAGTGTTGTTACTCGCGCTGTGATATCTGTACGTACGCCTGATACCGTACAATTTATAGTTAATCATACTGGCAGCATGAACGACTTTAGAAAAGCGTTAGAACTTGATAGTGCCTTTAAAGCCTATCAAGACCCGCGAGATTTTTATCAAGTGGTGAATAGCGACGAACTTGAATATCAGTGGCAGGGGCTTTAATCGCAGTGCAAGAACCAATGCAAATGGCATTGCCAGTTACTTTGCCTGATGATGAAACATTTACTTCTTATTTTGGTGGCGAAAACTCTCTTGAAGTGAGTCATCTTAAAGATGCGTTCACAAAGCTCAGTAATAAATTTCAATATACCTACTTATGCGGTTTAGGTGATTCTGGTAAATCCCACCTATTGTACGCGACCTGTATTCATGCCCAAGAACGTGGTTTATCAACCATGTTACTTTCAATGCGTGAAGTGATTGATTATGGTCCTGTTGTGCTTGAAGGTCTGGAAAATCTTGATGTGTTATGTATCGATGACGTGCACTTAGTGGCAGGCAACGATGCATGGGAGAAAGGATTATTTAACTTTTTTAATCGCTTTAATGAGCCGGGTAAATACCTTGTGGTCACAGCTGATTTATTACCTGACATGCTGCATATCAATCTTCCTGATTTAGTATCGCGTTTGAAGTGGGGCACAACATTACAAATTCGCTCTATGAGCGATGATGATAAAGCGGAAGCCCTCGTACGCCGTGCTCATATGCGCGGCCTTGAACTAACTGATGAATGTGCGCGCTTTTTATTAACGCGATTAAGCCGCGATATGCGTGCATTATTAGACGTTTTAGACAAACTAGACCATGCCTCAATGGCTGCACAAAGAAAATTAACAATTCCTTTTATAAAATCAACGTTAAAGCTTTAGTAGGGCTAGAATCTAGTCCTTGCTTTCAGTTATCATTAGCTATTACAAAAATCCTTCTGTGAAAGACCAGGTACTCAATGAACTTAGAAAATATTTTAGCGCAAGCACTTGAGGCAGTCGCCAGTGCGAATGAAATCGCGCAACTAGAAGATATCAGGGTTAATTACCTTGGTAAAAAAGGTGAAATCACCAGCTTACTTAAAACGCTAGGCAAGATTGCCCCTGAAGAGCGTAAAGAAGCGGGTCAAGTGATTAACCAAGCAAAACAAGAAGTACAAACAGCCATTAACGAAAAGCGTGAGTTACTAGCAAGTAAGGCTCTTGAAGAGAAACTAGCTGCAGAAACGATCGACGTAACTTTACCGGGTCGTGTTATGCCAACAGGTGGCTTACACCCAGTAACTCGTACTATTGAACGTATTGAAAGCTTTTTTGGTGAGTTAGGTTTTGAGGTTAAATCAGGTCCTGAAGTTGAAGATGATTTTCATAACTTCGATGCGCTAAATATTCCTGAGCACCACCCAGCGCGAGCTGATCACGATACTTTCTATTTCAACCCTAAGCTTGTGTTACGTACACAAACGAGTGGCGTACAAATCCGTACTATGGAAACTGAGCAGCCACCACTACGTATCATTTCACCAGGTCGTGTTTATCGTAACGATTATGACCAAACACACACGCCAATGTTCCACCAAGTGGAAGGCTTAATGGTTGATACAGATGTAAGCTTCACTGAGTTAAAAGGTATTCTGCACGACTTCTTACGTAACTTCTTTGAAGAAGATATGGAAATTCGTTTCCGTCCTTCTTACTTCCCATTTACTGAACCATCAGCTGAGGTTGATGTTATGGGTAAAAACGGCAAGTGGTTAGAGGTATTAGGCTGTGGCATGGTTCACCCTAACGTTCTTAAATCAGTGGGTATTGATCCAGAAAAATACACAGGCTTCGCATTCGGTATGGGTGTAGAGCGCTTGACTATGTTGCGTTACGGCGTAAACGACTTACGTGCATTTTTCGAAAACGATTTAAAATTCCTAAACCAGTTCCGTTAAGAGTGAAGATATAAAATGAAATTTAGTGAAAAGTGGTTAAGAGAGTGGGTTAACCCAGCAATCGACACACAGGCTCTTTCGGAACAGTTATCAATGGCTGGTCTTGAAGTTGATGGTGTTGAGCCTGCAGCAGCAGAGTTCACAGGCGTTGTTGTTGGTGAAGTTGTTGAGTGTGGTCAACACCCTGATGCTGATAAATTACGTGTAACTAAAGTAAACGTAGGTGGTGATGAGCTACTTGATATCGTGTGTGGTGCACCTAACTGTCGTCAAGGTTTAAAAGTAGCTGTTGCGACAGTTGGCGCTGTATTACCTGGCGACTTCAAAATTAAAAAAGCCAAACTTCGTGGTCAACCTTCACACGGTATGCTGTGCGCATTCGTTGAGTTAGGTATCAGCGAAGAAGGTGATGGCATCATGGAATTACCAAGTGATGCACCAATCGGTACAGATTTACGTGAGTACTTAAGCCTAGACGACAACATTATTGATGTTGACTTAACACCTAACCGTGGTGATTGCCTAGGTATTAAAGGCCTAGCGCGTGAAGTAGGCGTACTTAACAGTGTTGATGTAAACACACTTGAAATCGCACCAGTTGCTGCAACGATTGATGACAAAATATCGATTGAGCTTGTGAATGATGACGCGTGTCCTCGTTATTTAGGCCGTGTAATTAAAGGTATTAACCTTGATGCAGAAACACCACTTTGGATGGTAGAGAAGCTTCGTCGCAGTGGTATTCGCTCAATCGACCCTGTTGTTGATGTAACAAACTACGTGTTATTAGAGCTAGGTCACCCAATGCACGCATTTGATTTAAATGCGATTGAAGGTGGTATTAAAGTACGTAGCGCAAACGCGGGTGAAGAGTTAGTTCTGTTAGATGGCAACACAGCTAAACTAAACGAGTCTACGCTTGTTATTGCTGATCACAACAAAGCGCTTGCTATTGCAGGTATTTTTGGTGGTGAAAAATCAGGTGTAACTGAAGCAACATCAGATATTTTATTAGAAAGTGCGTTCTTTAACCCTGTCGCTATTGCTGGTCAAGCACGTAGCTACGGTTTACACACTGATGCGTCACACCGTTACGAGCGTGGTGTCGATTTTGCACTGCAAAAAGATGCAATGGAACGTGCGACAGCATTACTTCTTGAGATTGTTGGCGGTGAAGCAGGCCCAGTTGTTGAAGCAGTCGCAACTGACAAATTACCAAAAGTAACAGAAGTACGTTTACGTCGAGAGCGTTTAGACCGTGTTATTGGCCACCACATTGATGATGCAAAAGTAACTGACATCCTAACGCGTTTAGGTTTAGACGTGAAAATTGTTGATGGTGTATGGAGTGCTGACGTACCTAGCTATCGCTTTGATATTCGTATCGAAGAAGATTTAATTGAAGAAGTTGCGCGTGTTTACGGCTATAACAGTATTCCTAACGTTGCACCAACTGCTAAATTAAAAATGACTAACCATGACGAGTCACATGTTACGGTTACTAAATTCCGCAATACGCTTGTTACTCGTGGTTACCAAGAAGCAATTACTTACAGCTTCGTTGATCCAAAAGCACAAGCAATTTTACACCCGCAAAGTGATGCGCTTGTATTGCCACACCCAATTTCGGTTGAAATGTCGGCAATGCGCGTGAGCTTGATGCCGGGTCTATTAGCGTCTCTAGTTTATAATCAAAACCGTCAGCAACCACGAGTACGCTTATTTGAGCACGGCTTAAAATTCTTACGTGACGAAAATGCTGAAAACGGTGTAAACCAAGTTGCTGTCATTGGTGGTGTAATCTCAGGTCTTGCACACGGTGAACATTGGGTTCAAGAGAAGCGTAGCGTTGATTTCTATGATTTAAAAGGTGATGTTGAAGCACTTTTAGCGATTAGCAATGATTCATCACGTTTTGAGATAAAAGCAGAGCAGTCTGATGGCTTACACCCAGGCCAATCAGCCGTTATTTATGTTGATGGTAAAAAAGTAGGTTTCTTTGGTGCAGTGCACCCACAGGTGCAAAAGTCACTAGATATCAACAACACAGCATTTGTGTTTGAAATCGAAATGTCTGCACTAGAAAAAAGAAAATTACCAGAAGCGGTGGCAGTGTCGAAATTCCCGTCAAACCGCCGTGATATCGCGATTTTAGTGGAAGATCACGTAAAATCTGGCGATATTTTAAATGTCATAGAAAAAGTTGGCGGAAATCAATTGGTTGACCTAAACTTATTCGATGTGTATAAGGGCAAAGGTATTGAGCCAAATTATAAGAGTTTGGCGATTGCTCTAACACTGCAAGCGGTTGATAGAACGCTCGAAGAGAAAGATATCAATCAAGTAGTTGATAATGTGGTGGCCGCACTGGCCGAACAATTTAACGCATCGTTGAGGGACTAGATATGGCGCTTACTAAAGCCGACATAGCTGAACACCTATTTGAAAAACTCGGGATCAATAAAAAAGATGCCAAAGATTTAGTTGAAGCGTTTTTTGAAGAAATCCGCTCAGCGCTAGAAAAAGGCGAGCAGGTTAAGCTCTCTGGATTTGGTAACTTTGATCTTCGAGACAAGAAAGAACGTCCAGGCCGCAATCCGAAAACAGGTGAAGATATTCCTATTTCGGCGCGCAGAGTTGTGACTTTTAGACCAGGTCAAAAGCTAAAAACTCGTGTAGAAGTTGGCACAAGCAAAGCAAAATAAGAAAAGGCAGCGTTAGCTGCCTTTTTTATTTATCTGAGCACTGCACATTAGCGAGTTGGAATTATCAAAACCCGCGTGGTGATACGAAGCTTCCTTCTTGGATACTGTCGTAGGTTTTTTGTGCTAAATCATCTAAGCTGCCTAGGCTTTTGCCTGCGGCAGCGAGTTGATGCTCAATAGGTAAAATATCGACATCTTCATACCCTGATAATTGTGCTACACGTGCAAAGGTGTAGGCATGTTTATACTTTTCGTGTTTGTAGAATAAGCTCACAAGAGTAGGGTAGATCTCAGGATTGGGTGCTTCACCTGCTTTATTTAACTCTAGCGTTTTGTAGAGCAAATCAATGGTTTTTTCATCATCAAACTTCACGTAGTAGCTTGCCAAGAAAAACTGCATTTCGGCATCTTCAGTCACCCGTTTATCTTGCTTTTCTTCCAAGGCGAGCAATTTAGTTAACGCAGATTGGTCGTTATTACGCGACCAATGGTAATACAATAAACCTGGGTGGTCAGTATTTTTGGTATCTTGAAAGATTCGAGTCATTTCTTTGATGCTTGTTAAATGACCTTCAACACGAGACGTGGTTTTTTCTTTTAGTTTTATGTGCTCAATCTTGGCGGCAAGCGATACACATTGATCGTATTTCTCAAAGTCTTTTAATAATTGGTATTTGTTTTCGTCTGTTGGTGACTTATATTCAACATAACGTTGAATGATGACCTCGGCACGTTGCTCTTTACAGTGACTGTCTTTATTTAAATCACTGCAGAAGCCAGGTGTTTCGTCGCACACTTTCGCTAGTGTAAGCGGATCTTCACAGCCTGCTAATGCCAATAAACCAAGCAACACGCTTGCTCTTAATAACATTCCTTAACCTCTACTTAATTTGTACTACTTTATTCTAGCGCAATGATTTGTTCTGTAACAGTGGAGAATCGTTCGAGTTTAAATTAGAATACCCCTGCCTGAGATGTGTTGCTCTCAAATCACAACACATTTTTTAAGGCTATCCGTTCAAAATTGTTTAATTAGGTAAAAAAAATGACCTCATCTCACGAGTTAGAATACACAAGCAGCTGGCAAGAACGTCAAGATTACGCAGAAAGTATGCAACCTATTATTGGTAGACTTTACCGTAATCGTGGTATCGAAATCGCTGTATATGGCCGTCCTCTCGTTAATGCCAGTACAATCGATATCATCAAAGCACACAAAACAGTTGCTCAGTTTGAAGGTACAAAACTACGTTTACGTGAAAGCTTCCCTTTCTTAGAAGCAATTAGCAAAATGGACTTAAACTCAGCACGTATCGATATTGGTAAACTAGCGTATGGTTATTTGTTTAACGATGCTGCGAAAGGTCGCTCAGTTGAAGAATACTTAACTGACGAACTAGCAGAAATCGCAAACTCAGAGCGCAAAGAGCCACGTGATGTTGTGTTATACGGTTTCGGTCGTATCGGTCGTTTATTAGCTCGTCTATTAATCGAAAAGTCAGGTCCTTATGCAGACCTACGTTTACGTGCAATCGTTGTACGTGGCGGTAAAGACGGCGACTTAGAAAAGCGTGCAAGCTTACTTCGCCGTGACTCTATCCACGGTCCATTCAATGGCTCAATCACAATTGATAAAGAGCGCAATGCAATTAAAGCTAACGGTAGCTACATTCAAGTTATCTATGCTAACTCTCCTAGCGAAGTTGATTACACAGCTTACGGCATCGAGAATGCACTTGTTGTTGATAACACAGGTATCTGGAAAGACGAAGCAGGCCTTGGCCAGCACTTAGAAGCAAAAGGCGCAGCAAAAGTATTATTAACTGCACCAGCTAAAGGCAACATCAAAAACATCGTATACGGTGTAAACAACCAAGATATCAAATCTGAAGATAAGATTGTGTGTGCAGCAAGCTGTACAACCAATGCTATTACCCCTACGTTAAAAGCACTTAACGATAAGTTTGGTATCAAAAACGGTCACGTTGAAACAGTTCACTCGTACACAAATGACCAAAACTTAATTGATAACTACCACAAAGCTGAGCGTCGTGGCCGTGCTGCTGCACTTAACATGGTTATCACTTCAACAGGTGCTGCAAAAGCGGTTTCTAAAGCTTTACCTGAGCTTGAAGGTAAACTAACTGGTAACGCTATCCGTGTTCCTACGCCAAACGTATCAATGGCTATCTTGAACTTAAATCTTGAAAAAGGTACAACTGTTGAAGAACTAAATGCGTTCTTACGTGAAACAGCACTTCATTCAGACCTTCGTGATCAAATCGATTACACAGCGTCTACTGAAATCGTATCGACTGACTTAGTAGGTAGCCGTTACGCAGGTGTTGTTGATTCACAAGCGACAATCGTAGATGACAACCGCGTTGTACTTTACGTTTGGTACGATAATGAGTTTGGTTATAGCTGTCAGGTAGTACGCTGTATGCGTGATATGGCTGAAGTAACTTTCCCAAGCTTACCTCGCTAATACCTAAGTTATAAAGAATCTAGAAGCCAGCATTATGCTGGCTTTTTTAGTCGTGAAAGTTTTTGCAAATTTTCAGCATGTGATAGGCTGTTAAGGGTCTACACCATATTACTAACAAAACGTTCTAACTACAGAGCGTTGACTTAATTCTTAACTAACAAGCGAATAGCTAAGAATTATTTTTAACCAATAGGTTTATAGAATGAAAATCACCAGCAATTTTGACAGTGGTAATATCAAGGTTATTGAAGCCGTTGATCCACTGAATATTCAATTAGAAATCAATAAAGACAATCAGTCTGATTTTTTCCAGTGGTTTCACTTTCGTCTTGAAACAACTGCGTTTCAAAACCATAAATTACACATTAATAACCTAGAGAACTCAGCATACCCTGATGGCTGGGAAGGTTATCATGCGGTTGCATCATACGACCGTCAAACTTGGTTCCGTGTACCATCAGAGTACGCAAACGGCACACTATCATTTGAAGTAGAGCCTGAGTGTAGCAGCATGTACTTTGCTTACTTTGCGCCATACAGCTATGACCGCCACTTAGATTTACTTGCATGGGCACAAAGCCAGCATGCTTGTGAATTAGAAACATTAGGCGAAACCCTTGATGGTCGTGACATGAGTGTTTTACGAGTGGGTATTCCTAGCAGTGAGAAGAAAAAAATCTGGATCACGGCGCGCCAGCACCCAGGCGAAACTATGGCTGAGTGGTACGTTGAAGGTTTACTTCATAAATTACTTGATGATGAAGACCCACATGCAGCGGCACTATTATCTAAAGCGGTATTCTACATCGTGCCAAATATGAACCCAGATGGCAGTGTGCGTGGTCACCTACGTACTAACGCTAAAGGCGTTAACTTGAACCGTGAATGGCAAACACCGAGCATGGAAAATAGCCCTGAAGTTTTCTTAGTGCTTAACAAAATGCGTGAAACGGGCCTTGATATGCACTTAGATATTCATGGTGACGAGGCAATTCCTTATAACTTTGTTGCGGGTAGTGAAGGTATCCCAGGCTACGATGATCGCTTAAAAGAGTTAGAAGATAGCTTTAAAGCTGCGCTTTTAACTGTGACGCCTGAGTTCCAAGACGAACATGGTTATCCAAAAGATGAGCCGGGCCAGGCTAACTTAACTGTCGGTTCTTCTGCTGTCGCGCATGAATTTAATGCATTAGCTTACACGGTAGAGATGCCATTTAAAGATAACGATGATTTACCAGATCCAGATTACGGCTGGTCAGACCGTCGCTCGTATCAATTTGGTCAAGATACGTTAGCGGCTATTGTTAACGTGGTTGATAAATTAAGATAACGAACCTTACGGGCATCAGCAAAACTGATGCCCGTAATTGTATCTGTTGACTGAAAAATGACGGTGTAGAGCAGGATGCATCAAATGTTAACGAGGTAGGTACATTTAGCATATTGAAAATTAACTGTTAACAAACTTGGTGGGTTTAAGTTAATATTCAATATGTTCAGCTGTGAAGTAACAAAATCTCATTTTTATTTCTCACAGTCATCGTGTCGCGCATTCTCACAAGCTCACGCTGAGTATCGTAACTAACAATAAAAAATATAATCATAGAGGATATCCATGGAAGCTTTAGTAAGCGCCGTTAATGACATAATTTGGAGTAGTGCACTCATTTATTTATGTCTAGGTGCAGGTCTGTTTTATTCCGTTTTAACCCGATTCGCACAAGTTAGACATTTTAAAGAAATGTGTAAATTATTGCTTAGCTCTAATAATTCAGATACGGGTATTTCTTCGTTCCAAGCACTTGCTGTATCGTTATCAGGCCGTGTAGGTGTCGGTAATATTGCCGGGGTTGCTGCAGCAATCGGCTTTGGTGGTCCAGGGGCGATTTTTTGGATGTGGATAGTTGCGTTCCTTGGCGCAAGTACTGCGTATGCCGAGTCAACTCTTGGTCAGATTTATAAATCAGAAGAAGATGGTCAATATCGTGGTGGTCCAGCATTTTACTTCGACCGCTGCTTACAGCAAAAGTGGTTAGCCGTATTATTTGCAGTATCGGCGATTATTGCTTGTGGTGTGTTCCTTCCGGGCGTTCAAGCGAATGCGGTAGGTAATGCATTCACACAAGTTTTTGGTGAAGGCACATTGGTTAGCACCAGCTTTGGTGAAGTAGGTAGCTTTAAGCTTGTTGCTCTTGCAATCATCTTAATTGTGCTTGCATTTATCATCTTTGGTGGCATTAAACGTATCGCAAACTTCACACAAATCGTGGTGCCATTTATGGCACTAGGTTACATCGTGTTAGCTTTAATCGTGGTGTTCTTAAACCTAGATAAAGTGCCAGGTATCTTCTCAATGATCTTATCTGATGCATTCACCGCGCAAGCAGGCTTTGGTGCTGCTATTGGTTGGGGTGTTAAACGTGGTATTTACTCAAACGAAGCAGGTCAAGGTACGGGTCCACATGCAGCATCAGCTGCTGAAGTTGATCACCCAGCTCAACAAGGTTTAGTGCAAGCATTTTCTGTTTATGTTGATACCATTTTTGTTTGTACAGCAACGGCGTTAATGATTCTAATCACTAAACAATACAACATTGTGGGTGAGTTACCTGCAGGTCAATTCATTGTGCAAAACGTTGATGCTGCAACAGAAGTAGGCTCTGCTGCTTTCACACAAATGGCATTATTTAGCGTATTTGGTGGCTTTGGTGAAGCATTCGTTGGTATTGCTTTATTCTTCTTCGCATTTACCACAATTCTTGCTTATTACTATATTGCTGAAACGAACGTTGCTTACTTAAACCGTTATTTCAAAGGCAATATTCCACTGGTTATTGTTAAGCTTGTCATCATGTTTATGGTGGCTTACGGCATGGTAAACAGCTCTGGTTATATCTGGAATATTGGTGATATTGGCGTAGGCTTAATGGCCTGGATCAACATTGTCGGTATTTTGGCTATTTTCTTTGTGGCAAAACCTGCCCTTAACTGCTTACGTGATTACGAAGATCAAAAGAAAGCCGGTGGCGAAATCACTTTTGATCCAGTTAAATTAGGCATTAAAAATGCGACTTTCTGGGAAAAGCGTCTAGCTGAAAAGGCGAAACAGAAACAATAAATCAGGTTTTTGAGTTTTTGTAGTGAATTTAGTTGTGCAGGTTTTCGAATCTTCACAAATGAATGAAATTCAAATAAGACATCGACTCATAAAACAAGTACAATAAAGGGCGCCTAAAGGCGCCTTTTTTATGCGTAGTATGGAGAAAGATATGGCGATTATTAGTTGCCCGCAGTGTGCAAAATCAATATCTGACAAACATAAGCAATGCCCGCATTGTGAATGCCAAGTCACCGATCTAAGCAATGAGCAATTGCAGCAAATGCAAAAAGAAACGCGCATTCGTAGACAACAAAAGTTTATGAATCAGTCTTTCCTCGCACTGATTTTATTTTTAGGGGGCTTTTTCTGTTATTACTTTATGCACCCCGAAGCAAAGTCTCTTGAGTGGTATGCCTATACATCGGCAATGGCAGTAGGTTTTGTGTGGTATCTTGTAAGCCGCATCTATTTAGTTGTTTTAAAAAAGAAAAAGTAACATGAATATTGATCACATCGTTAAAAATATCACCCCAGAAGTATTTGAACGTCTTCAGTATGGTGCCTCAACGGGTAAGTGGCCTGACGGCACTCCTTTGTCTGAAGAACAAAAACAACAAACCGTTCAACTCGTGATGCTTTATCAAGCTAAAGTTTCGCAAAGCAATGAGCAGTTTACCATTGGCGCAAATGGTGAAATGGTGCAAAAGAGCAAAGCTCAATTGCAAAAAGAATTCGCATCAGAAAATGAAATAGCTAGGTTTAGTGAAAATGATCTTTAAACACCTGTTTACTCCAAAGTGGAAGCATCCTAAAAACCAAGTGCGTTTAGCTGCGGTAGAACGTCTTGATACAGAGCGTGACCTTAGCATCTTAAATAGCATTGCCCTTGAAGACAGCTCAGCTGAGATCCGCAAAAAAGCATTAAACAAAGTGAACGATATTGTTTTATGGTGGCAAGCATACAAGCAAGACCAAGCACTTAAAGACGTTGCAGAACAGCATATTAACCAAGCGGTTTTAAATACCGATAGCCAGCTAGATGCAAATATCAAAAATGAATTTATTGAGCGTTATGCACCAGTCAAAACTCTTGAGAAACTCGCCTTTGCAGAAAAAGAACTTCAAGTTCGCGTTAAGTTATTAAAGCGTTTAGCAAACCCAAGCTTAATTGATAAAGCTTTTAAAGAAGGCCGTGAAGAGCTGCAATTGCAACTTGTTGAGCTTGTGATTAATCATCAACTTGCTAAATCACTATTAAAGCATGCAAAAGGTGAGGCACACACACAACTGGCGACTCATCTTGACAATGAACGCTTAGCGATAGAAATGCCTGCCAAAGTAGAAGCTGATACACGTGTAGTATTAGCAAAGCTTAATGCGCTTCGTGATAAAAATGACTTTCAGTTAGTGTCGATGCAACATGCTGAGTTATTACAGCAGTGGCAAGCTATCGAACTAAAATGGCTGAGCGATGAGCAAGTAAGCACGTTAGATAAGAAATATTCAGCTATTACGCAAAAGCTTGAATCTCATATTGCAGTTTTAAGTAAAGAGCATGAAGCAACGCAGCAAGCGTTAGCTGAACAACAACGTCAGGTATTAGCACTGGCAAGTCTTGAAGCAATTGGCGAAGAAATTGAAAATGCATTGCAATTAGGCTTAGAAACGCCAGAGCAAATTCAGCAAGATTGGCTCGAGGCAAAAGTTGCAGAGGCAAAAGATGCGTTAGCAGAGGCGAACTTATCTGAGAACAAACATGTTAGTGATGTAAAACTGCACTTAACAAATTTATTTAACCAAGTCGAACAGTTACCGCAACTGGTTAGTGCTATTGCTGAGTTTAAAGGGGCATTTGATCAATTAAACTCAGTTGCGACAACCGAAGACGAAAGCGAGTTTGACGGGCTAAAACAGCAGTTTGAGCAACAGCAAAAATTAGCACGCAAAAAGCTGGCAAGTATTCCTAGTCGTTTACAGGGTCGCTTTAAAGCCAATTTAGCTGAAGTAGTAAACAGCTGGCAGCAAGCGATGGCACCGCTGACGAATAAGTTTGAGAAAAATCAACAAACAGCGAAGCGTAAAGCTCGTGATGTAAAACGCTTAATTGACCAAGGTCGCTTTAATGTTGCCTTTGGTGTGTTTAAAGGTTTTGAAGAGCTATACGCAACACTTACAGACTATTACAAGCAGCCATTAAATAGCTTGAAAGCTGATTTAGAAACACAGTTAGCCGAAGCAAAAGATTGGCAAAAATACGCATCAGCGCCAAAGCGTGATGCATTACTTGTTGAAGTAAATGAACTTGTTGCAACCGAGTGCACTGACCCTAAACAACGCGCGGAGCAAGTTAAACAGTTACGTCGTCGTTGGAATGAGTTAGGGCGTTTAGATACTGATGCAGAAAAGCAACAAGGCGAGTTATTCGATCAACAAATTGAATTACTGTTTGCGCCGTGTCGTGAGTATTTCGCAGAGCAAGAGCAACAACGTGAGCAAGCTAAAGCACAGCGCGTTGAAATAATCTCGCAAATGCAGCAGTTAACAGAGCTTGATACCTCTTCTGATGAGTTTGATTGGAAGCAGTTTGAAAGCAAGTTTAACCGTACCGCTAAAGCGTGGCGCTCTGCAGGTAACGTCGATCCTAAAACATATCGTGAACTACAAGCGCAATTTAAAGCTGTGCAATCACAAGTTCAAGGTCAACTTGTTGCATTTCATAAAGCAAATGCTGAGCAAAAAGCTGCACTTGTTGAGCAAGCAACACAGTTATCGCAAAGCGATGATTTAGCTGCTGCGTGCCAAGAGCTAAAAGCACTTCAACAAACATGGCAGACTATTGGCTTTGCTGGAATGAAAGCTGAAAACACTTTATGGCAGCAATTCAGACGAGTTAATGACGACACCTTTGCTAAGCGCAGTGCCGAGTTTGAACAGCAAAAGCAAGTTCAGCAACAAAATGACGAAGTTGCCGCAGAGCAATTAAGTGAGCTTGAGTCTGCACTTGAGACCGTGGTGCACCTTGCACAGCTTAAAGATTTAACAGTGAAGCTTGCAGAGCTTGAGTACTCAAAAGCATTATCGGCACGCGTGACTCAGTTAGAGGCAGCGATTAGCGCAAAAACAGCGCAGATCAGTAAGCAAGCAGAGCAGTCTAAGTTAACGGCTTTATTTGCTGCTCTTGAGAGCCACAGTGAACTGCCTTCACAGTTTCAAGCTTCATTAACAACTAGGCTAAACGCTGCGCAGCTGTTAACTCGTATCGAAATTCTGGCAGGCGTAGAATCGGCCGATAGTCAGTTACGTATGACAGAGCAAGTTGCGATGTTAGATGATAAACACCGTGGTGAGCACGCAGATGTTTATTATTACTTAAAGCAATTACTTGCAGTCAGTGAGGGTTCAGTTTCAGCTGACACACTAGCAAGGCTTAAAGCAATATTTGCAATTTAACGAATAAAACCGCTTTTTAAAGCGGTTTTTTTCCGTGTGTTTTTGAGGAAAACAATGAGAATTTTATTACTACTTACCTGTTTATTTTTAGGAGCATGTAAAAGTACAGACCAAGGGATGTCTGTTTACTCGTTTACCAATTCTGAGATTGAAGCAGCACTTGCTAATCAATTACCAAAACTAAGTGAACAGATTAAGCTGATGGGCTTACCAGTTGATTTTGCAGTAAACGACCTGAGTGTCAATGTTGGCCCAGATAAGCGTGATGTGGTGGTTTTAGGAGCTGATTCTAGTGCTGTTATCAAAGCGTTTGCGCTTAAGTATCCAGTACGCTTAAAACTACAAATTGAAGGCAGCCCATTTTATGACAGCGAGAAAAAAGCGGTCTTTTTACGTAATGTAAAACTGGTTGATACAACAATCGACACCGCGGGTTTTAAGGGCAGCTTAAACTTATTAGATGACCAAGCAATGCAAGTGATTAACGGCTTTTTAGCGGTTAACCCTGTCTATAAGCTAAATATGAACGACCCTAAAGTCGCACTGTTGAGCAAACTACCATTAGATATGAAAGTATCTCAGGGTGAAATTATTTTAGTGCCCACACTGTAAAACTATTTGATATTTTAAAGCGGCTTCTAGCCGCTTTTTTTGTAATTGCTTGTTAAGCATGTTCAACCTTGTCATAATTTCTCGTGATATTTCGCGAATTGAGTGATAGCTATGATCAAGGAATTTTTAAACGACCCCACATTACTGCTAAATGCCGTAGGTGAAGGTATTTATGGCTTCGATTTATCGGGTAATGCAGTTTTTGTAAACCCTGCTGCGGAGCGCATGACAGGCTGGAAAGCAGACGAACTCCTTGGCAAAAAAATACATCAATATCATCATCACACTCGTAAAGATGGCTCACCATACCCGGCGGATGAATGCCAAATATATTGCACTATGTTCGATGGCAAACACCGTCATGTAAACGATGAAGTATTCTGGCGTAAAGATGGAAGCTATTTTGCTGTTGAGTATACTTCAACGCCAGTTTATAAAAATGGTGCCTTGATTGGGGCAGTCGCGATTTTTCGCGATGTATCCAAACAACAGCAAACAGAAGTGGCGTTGCGTGATGCCTTAGCACAAGTTCAGCACTTATCTGAGCAGCTACAAGCTGAAAATGCTTACCTGATTTCAGAGTTAAATGAAGATTGGCAAGACTCTGGCTTAGTTGGGCAAAGTCATTCATTTCAAAGTATGCTCGAGCAAATTACCTTGGTAAGCCAAACCAATAGTACGGTTTTGATTTTAGGTGAAAACGGCACGGGTAAAGAGCTGGTGGCACGAAACCTTCACCGCTTGAGCAATCGTGCTGAGCAACCTTTCATAAAAGTAAACTGCGCGGCGTTTTCCGCCAACTTAATTGAATCTGAGTTATTTGGTCATGAGAAAGGGGCGTTTACTGGCGCTAACGAACGCAGAAAAGGGCGTTTTGAACTGGCTGATAAAGGCACTTTATTTTTAGATGAAGTGGCAGAGCTGCCATTAGAGGCGCAAAGTAAATTACTGCGGGTACTACAAGAGCAAGAGTTTGAGCGTGTCGGTGGTAGTCAAACTTTAAAAGTCGATATCCGAGTGTTGGCTGCAACAAATCGTAACTTGTGGCAAATGGTTGAGCAGGGTAGCTTTCGAATGGACTTGTATTATCGCCTAAATGTGTTTCCTATTCGTGTGCCTGCGCTTCGTGAACGCAAGGAAGATATTCCACTACTTGCAGCAAATATTATTACGCAGTTAAACAAGCGCTTAGGTAAACAGTTAAAAGGGCTAAGCAAAGCAACACTCACTAAATTGGCTAATTATGATTGGCCAGGTAATATTCGTGAGCTACAAAATATCCTTGAGCGTGAAGCTATTTTGTCTAAGCAAGCTGTATTACAGCTGTCTGCACCTTTGAGTAACGAGCAATCAAATGAGCAGGTGGTTTCTCTTGATGCTGTACAAAAGCAGCATATTTGTGAGGTGCTAAAACGCTGTAACGGGCAAATATCAGGTGAAAATGGTGCTGCAACCTTGCTGGGCCTGCCAGAAAGTACCCTTAGATCAAAGATGAAAAAGCTAGCGATAAAGCGTTGATTCGTGATATACCGCGAGCATTCGCGATATATCGTGCTTTTGAATGTTCAAATATAAATTTAACCATTTAATATCAATGACTTACTTTTAATTTATGTTGGCCTGATTGTTGCTCTGTCAGGTTATTACCGACACAAAAGTAAGTAGCAAAATGAAATTTGATATTAAAGAGCAAGACTTAATCATCAAGCCCTACAACCAAGAAGGGCCAATTTATATTCGTGAGCAAAAGGGGTATTTCCAACGTATCCGCCGTTACTTAGGCTGGGTGCTAATGCTGACGTTCATCGCCATTCCGTGGATCCCCTATGATGGCCGTCAAGCTGTTTTACTCGACGTAGCCAGCCAAAAATTTACTTTATTTGGCTTAACGCTATTACCACAAGATTTTATGATCTTAGCCATGTTATTTATGACAGGGGCGTTTGCTTTGTTTTTCGTCACTAACTGGTTAGGTCGTGTCTGGTGTGGTTACACTTGCCCACAAACAATTTGGATGCTGATGTTTACTTGGGTCGAACATAAAGTGGAAGGTAACCGTAATCAGCGTATTAAACTTGATAAAGCTGATTGGTCAGTGAGTAAATGGCAAAAGAAAATCACTAAGCATGCAGCTTGGCTGTTGATCTCTTTGCTTACATCTATGTCATTTATGGCTTATTTCATCCCTGCTAAGTCTCTATACATGAGCTTATTTACCTTAGAAATGTCTGGGATCGTCAGCTTTTGGGTATTCCTGTTTGCTTTTTGTACCTATGGCAATGCGGGATTCTTACGTGAAAAAATGTGTACTGTCGCATGCCCTTATTCACGTTTTCAATCAGTAATGTTTGATAAAGACACGTTAGTTGTTACCTACGATCAAGCGCGAGGGGAGTCTCGTGGTGCGCGTAAGCGTAAAGCCGATCCTAAAGAGTTAGGCTTAGGTGACTGCGTAGACTGTAACCTATGTGTTGAAGTATGCCCAGCCGGTATCGATATTCGTAATGGCTTGCAGTATGAATGCATAAACTGTGGCTTATGTATTGATGCGTGCGATAGCACGATGGAAAAATTCAACTATCAAAAAGGCCTTATCAGGTACGCCTCTGAAAAACAAATGGAAGGCAAAACGACCAATCCATTTAGGTTAAAACTGCTTGGCTATGGTGGTTTAACAGCGCTGTTTGTCGTTGGCATGGTTGTGTGGATGGCAATGCGTACACCTATTGAGGCTTCTGTCATTCGTGACCGTAATGCCCTGTACCGTGTAAATTTTGAAGGCTTAGTAGAAAACCCATATACCTTATCAATTATCAACAAAACACAGCATAGCTTGAGCTATTCAATTGGCATCAGTGGTATTGAAGAAGCAAGCTTACAAGTGCCTGAAACGATAACTGTTGAGGCAGGTCAGATGAAGCGTGTGCCTGTCACTGTGGTTGCAGATGGCTACGAGCTGAAATCAAAAGTAACGCCTATCAGTTTTCACATTCAAGCATTAGAAGATGCTGATATCGCAATAACTAAAGAAACTAAGTTTTACCGAGATTAACCTCAATCACGGCTCCAGAAACGAAAATGGCTTGTTTTTAACAAGCCATTTCTGCAAATTCGAGCTGCTTAAGCACATAAGCCTTAGCGCTGTCTAAATCATCAAATAAACAGTCCATTATTTGAATCGGTGATTGCGCTTGTGCAATGATGCGTTTCATCTGATTAAGCACAATAGACGAGCTAAACATATAAGCGGTGGCTATACAGTTAGTGCCTTGCAGAGCACGAAATAAATGCGTGAAACCACGTTCAGCATCAGGGGTGGTAGCAAGTAATTGGGTAGAATGACTAATATATGCCCACGGCTTTCCAGCTAAAGCAGAAATATGCTTTTTTAAATCGACTGCAAAGTCATTGACCAAACGTGCGTTAATATTACCAGAAAATTGCCCAATAATAATTGGACCATCAGTGATGATACTGACACTGCCATAGTGATTCTTAAATTCCAATTTGCTTCCCTTTTGAATTAAAAAGAGCGCGAATTTTATACAATTCTATGTATGTGTCTAGTTATTTAGTATACAAATTTCAAAAAACATAACTTTTTCATTAAATTTATATATGTGTAAATTTTATCTAGTTATTCAAGGTTGGGGTGGATAAATCATTCACCCCAGATTTAAAATATAACTAACTATTTGTTAACAATATAGTTCAAAGCACCGGTAATTGAGGCTACTTGTGCATCAATACAAATGTCGTCATTTGCCTGTGGGCTATCAGGGTAAACCTCTGTTGTTGTGACATATTCTGCATCGGTTAAGCCCATACATAACCCCAGTTTTTTCGCTTGGTAATTAATCACACCAAATTGAGTTTGTGGCACACCAATCAACTGGTTATTCTCATCACTTGGTGCGATGTGGGTTACTTTCTCAACTGATTTTATAATCGCTGTTTGAAATGCATCATGCGGACGCTCACTATCAGCGACAAGATAAAAGCCATCAGGAATGTTCCAGTTATCGTGGGTCGTTGCATCACGTGCTGCTAGAGCAGGGCGAAACTCACTATTATCAGTGTCTGTCGTTTCATGTAGGTCAATATGCACATAAGGTGCAATAGCGTTGTCGGCTAAATACTGCATAATTGCTGCAGACTCTTCAGCTGGGCTATCTGCATAGAATGAGCGATTTGGATCCGTGGCATTTGGATTCCAGCGGTTAATCGTTTCATAACCCCAAGGGCTGATACACGGAGCCACTAAAATATTAAAGTCAGCAAAGTAGTCTTTGGCACTTCTCTTAGCAAACGCTAAAGCACCATGCACACCACTTGTTTCATAACCATGAACACCACCGGTAACCAGCACAACCGGTTTATTAGCTTGCCATTGCTTGCTCTTTAAAATGTAAAGTGGGTATTTGTCTCTGTCGTAACTCAATGCGCCATATTGCTCAATATTGAAATCGCTTGATAAAGAGTTTAGTTGCGATACAACATCATCTAAATAGCTACGCTTTACTGACTGTAATTCAAACCATGCTTTCTTATCTGCGTCGTTCCACGGTTTACCTGGGGTTCCAATAGGGTAACTCATAAAATACCTTGTTGTGACTTGCTGCAAAACGCCAAGCTTATCTAAGCTGTTAAGCTGCTGCAACTAGATAAGCTCAGTAGTAAAGTTACCTTGCTCGTACAGCTTTGCATGATGATGCTTATGGGTCTCAAATAAGTATTTACGCAGTGCATCTTCACCCTGACACACTTTCACTATTTTTCCGGCAATCCCTTTACTGGTCGTTCGTATTAGCTTTACGCTAAGGATAACGTGTTCTTCACTAGGTAAATTAAATGCCAACAGTATCTCTTTATTAAGATCGGGTGATTGACGCTTCGGCTTGAGTAACACGCCCGTACTTGATAAAGACAATATTTGAAATTGTTCGGTGTGTATTTCAAGATCTGGCGTACGCCAGCTGCGTTCGATGCCTTTGGTATCTATTACTTCTGGTGCGCTAAGTACAGGGATCAGTTGGCCATTCTCGTCCTTGCTAAATTCAAGCGGAAACCACAACTGATAAATCCCTACTTCAGCCAGTAGTGTCAGTTTGGCATTGGTAAGTAAACCATTTAATTTATCAGGCAAATTAAGCCTAACAGACATTTTTGTATCGGTTGGATCGCTATCAGTCCGTTCAGCCTCGAATAAACGGTTGAAAAAAGAGAGTTCTTGTTCGGATAAATGTGCCATATAAAGCTCCTTTTAAAGCACGCTTACTTATATGTATCATAAATTGTTCAAATTATGCACGTATAATGAGCATTAATTGTGCCAGCTGCTTTGTGATTTCTTTTGCGGCGTATTTCACTTACACTGATAAAAAAACTAACAAGGATTTTATTTTGTCGAGCCTGACTGGTGTAAATAAAAGTTTAGTGATATTTGCTGCTTTAGTCGTTGTTTTAGCGGGTATTAAAGCCGCAAGTGTGATTGTTATCCCATTTGTGTTGGCAGCCTTTATTGCCATTATTTGTAATCCCTTAATTCGTTTCTTTGCCAAATACGGTATCCCTAAAGGGATTGCTGTTGTGTTTGTTATGTTGATGATTGTTGGTGTAGGGATAAGCCTTGCCGGATTGGTTGGGCAATCGATGACCGATTTCTCTGAAAAGCTGCCTGAGTACAAAGCACAACTAAAAGAAGAGTTTGTCTGGGTAGTTAATGTTGCAGCGAGTTATAACATCCTGATTGATAAAGAACAGATTATTTCTTTATTCGATCCGGGCAAAATGATTGATGTTGCAACCAACATGCTCACAGGCCTCGGTGGCGTGATGGCGAACCTGTTTTTGATCATCCTAACCGTGGTGTTCATGTTGTTTGAAGGACCTATGCTGAGCAAAAAAGTGCATTTAGCACTGGATGATCCTGAAATGAAAATGCAGCAGGTTGACCGATTCTTAGATTCAATTAATTCTTATCTGGCTATTAAAACGCTGGTTAGCTTAGGCACAGGTATGCTTGCAGGCTTTATGCTTTGGGCACTTGATGTTGATTACTTTGTACTTTGGGGTGTAGTGGCGTTCATGCTTAATTATATCCCTAACATTGGCTCTATCATTGCTGCGGTGCCTCCTGTGTTACTTGCTTTGATCACTCAAGGCCCACTGGTTGCAGGGTTTATTGCTGGTGGTTATTTAGTTATAAACACGGTGATGGGTAATATCGTCGAGCCGCGTTTTATGGGTAAAGGGCTGGGTTTATCGACGCTGGTGGTGTTTTTATCCTTGATTTTTTGGGGCTGGCTGATGGGGACCGTGGGTATGCTGTTATCAGTTCCATTGACCATGATAGTTAAAATAGCCTTAGAGACTAGTCAAGAAGGGCGATGGCTTGCTACCTTGCTTGGCAATGGCGAAGAGCTAAAACTTGAAGATTAAAAAAGGCGCTTAAGCGCCTTTTTACTTTTCAATATGTTTATGTGTTATCACTTTAGAGGTCGCTGTAAAACCTGCACATGGTTTTTTAGGATCTCAATTTCACATTGCTTGTAGGCAATAGCGGCTTTCGTACCATTTGGCATTTTTTGTAAATAACGCCAACGACAGCTGTCTTCTAAATAACGTTCTTGGTTCTTGATGCTGCGATTAAAAATCGGTAGCAATTGGCTGTTACCGGTATCTTCTTTAATTTTCTCAAGATCCATAGTGAGCTTATTAATCCACATCTTTTGGTCACGCTGAATATCGGCGATAACTTGATCTAGACATTGAATATAGCGTTTTGTGTCATCGGTATTGTTGCTCGCAAGCTCACACGTTTGCTCTGCTTGAGCCTGCGATGCACTTGCAATTAAAGCTAAAAAGCTGCCTTTTACGAGTATTGATGTTTTATTTTTTATCATGGTAATTAAACTCTAATATAAACTCAGCACCGGCTAGTTTCTCTGCATCTTTAATGGTTAATGTGCCATTATACGAGTTGACTAAATCCGACACGATAGCCATGCCGACACCATGGCCGCTTTCGTAGGTATCGAGTCTGGTACCGCGAGTTAGTAATGATTCACGCTTGTGCTCAGGAACACCTGGGCCATCATCACTTATACTGAGCGTTAACTTTTTGTTCTGCTTAACCTTTATATCGACCTGTGAACGGCAAGCTTTACAGGCATTATCGATTAAATTACCAAGTAGTTCCATCAAATCTGTTTTATCACCCAAGAAATAGTCTTTTTCACTAACCTCTGAGGTAAATATAATATCTTTGTCGCGATAAACCTTGCTCATCGCGCTTAAAATTGAATCAATAACAGGCTTGATATGGGTTTGTTTCTTCCAGGTGTCAGACGCACCTGTTGCAGCGCGCTTTAACTGGTGTTCGATCATCACATTAATGCGGTCTAACTGCTCTTGTGCATCCGCATCATTGGCTAAAGGGCTTGATTTAAGCACTGCCAATGGCGTTTTTAATGCATGAGCAAGGTCGCTTAACGATGCACGATAACGCTCTTTTTGGCGCTGCTGCGATTCAAGTAATAAGTTTAAATCGGCTTTAATGGTTTGTAGTTCAACCGGGTAAAGACCTTTAATTTGTTGGTTATCACCCGACTCAATGGCTTTAATTTCTTTATCGAGTCGTTGCAGTGGCCTTGCGCTCCAAACAAAACCAATCGCCATAAGTGCTGCAATGGCCACACCCATCACATACATCCAATTTACGAGTGTTTGCTTAAAACCATCCATCAGCCTCAGTAGGGCATCATTACGCTTTAATAAAATAAAACGTGCATGCTCTGATTGGTCAATGTTCTCTAAAATAACAGTAAGCGTTAACTGCCAGTATACGGTATTGTTGTATTCAACACGGCGAAAATCAGCAGAGCCTGCAGGGGCTTCAAAGTTATCAGGAATAAAATTGATATTGGTCGCCGATTCAGAATACCAAACCGGTAAGTCACCGCGGTAAATCATCGCGTAGGTGTCTGAATTTAGTCGGTTTAGTTCTGGCGTTAAGATAGTACTTGGCATAACGATGCCGCGTTCAGTGAAATCAACTTCAGAAATTAATGAATATAAGTGAGCTTCGAGGGTTTTTTCGGTCGCTTCGACCAAAGAGGCGTAGTAAGCCTTACCAATTGAGAAAAACAGAATTGGTAGGGCGACTAATAAAACAAAGACAAGGATAAATCCTTGCCTTACTTTAAGCGGTATTTGCGATGCTACCACTGACTTTTTAGCCTATAACCACGGCCGCGTAATGTTTCAACTGGGTTTAGGGTACCATCAGGGTCAAGCTTCTTACGTAAACGCAATACGAAAACTTCAATTACGTTTGAATCAAGGTCGAAGTCTTGGTCGTAAATGTGCTCTGTTAGTTCAGATTTAGAAATTACCTTTTGTGGATTAACCATTAGGTACTCTAAAACTTTGTATTCGTACGCCGTTAAGCTAAGTTCTTTATCGTTAACCCATACTTGTTGTGAGCGAGTATGAATTTTAATTGGGCCAGCTGTCATTTCTGGGTTTGCTTTACCTGCGCTACGGCGGATAAGCGCATTACAGCGGGCAATTAGCTCTTCAACGTGGAAAGGTTTAGTTAGGTAGTCATCTGCACCTGCATCTAAGCCTTCTACTTTATCTTGCCAACGGTCACGTGCCGTTAAAATCAAAATAGGAATGGTAATACCTTGTGCACGTGCTTTGGTAATTAATTCAATACCATCTACTTTTGGTAAGCCTAAATCGACTACCGCCATATCTAGCGGGTATTCGGTAATATGGAATAAACCAGCTTCACCATCGTGACAAAGGTCAACGCTGTAACGCTCTTTTTCTAGGGCATTACGAAGGTTATCTGCTAAGTGTAAATCATCTTCAATTACTAAAATTCGCATTCTTAATCCTTTTTCACTTCGCCAGTCTTTTTGTTCACATGGACATCAACCACGTGGCCGTTCGTTTTTAAAATTCTTACGGTAAATACTTTATCTTGCTCTGTGATTTTTAGGGTTCGGCCGTCTTCAGATTTTTTGGCGATCGTTACAGCCTGCTTTTTAGTCACCTCTTGGGCTTGTTTCTTATTGGCATCAGCATGAAAGCTTGATAATGCAAATAAAAGACTAAAACTGAAGGCTAATAATATGCGCATGACGGGGAACTCCTAAACCAGACCCATTTAGTTTAATTAACCAATTAACTAAAATTCAAGTAATTACGTTAAATTCTGTAATTCAATAGCCAAATCTTAGTTAATAAGCCGTGAACAAACACTGAATTATTGATTCAGTTAAGTTCAGAGGTTAACCAAATACTTTTTTAAATGGTTTTACGACTGAGTTGTCGTAAACACCCGCCGCAATATACGGATCGTTTGCAGCCCATTCGCGTGCTGCTTCTAACGACTCAAACTCAGCAACCACTAATGAACCAGTAAAACCAGCGTCAGCCGGATCTTCACTATCAATGGCTGGCAATGGGCCTGCCGTAAATAAACGGTTTTGATCGTCTAATTCTTGAAGGCGTGCTAAGTGAGCTGGGCGTGCAGATTTGCGAGCTTCTAAACTATTTTCAACATCAGTTGAATAAATCATATACAGCATGGTGTGTTCTCAATGTTATTTTTAAAAAATAGTAGCATATTCTTAGCAATAGACGAGAGATTATTCGCGTAATAATCTTTACACAAACCCATATAACTTTAACTTATAAAGCTTGAAATACGCGGTGTAACACTGGTAGAGTCGCTGGGTTGAGAAAATAATAATAAGGTTTTTAAATGAGCGAAAAACGCGAGCATTTTAGCTCCCGCCTCGGTTTTATTTTAGCGGCAGCCGGTTCTGCTGTAGGTATCGGAAACTTAGTGGGTTTTCCTGTTTCAGCTACAAAAAACGGCGGTGGTGCTTTCCTTTTAGTCTATGCATTGTTTGTCATTTTCATCTGTTTGCCAGTGATGATGGCTGAAATGGCCATGGGTCGAAAAGCGCAAAAAGATCCACTTGGTTCATACAAATTTTTAGCGGGCAATGATCCAAAATGGAACTTTGCTGGCTTTTTAGCCGTATTAACGCCATTTATGATTGCTGTTTTTTATATGGTGATCACTGTATGGATTTTCGGTTATTTATCGCAAACCGCTTTTGGTAATCTAGATGCCTTGGCCCAGCCAGATAACTTTGGCACCTTTATCAATAGCTACACCGTGTTTGGTTATATGGCCGTGGTTGCCATCATCGTTAATTTGATTTTAGTGGGCGGTGTTAAAGAAGGTATTGAAAAAGCGGCTAAGTTTATGATGCCAGCTTTATTTGTACTACTCACCGCATTGGTTGTTTACGTACTAACTCTTGATAACGCAATGGCAGGTGTAAAGTACTATGTTGTGCCTGACTTTTCAAAAATGGATGCCAGCGTATTAAATGGTGCATTAGCTCAAGCGTTTTTCTCGTTGTCACTAGGTATGGGTATCTTAATGACCTATGCATCGTATATCTCTAAGAAAGACGATATTGTTGGTAGTGCAAAAATGGTTGCTGTCACTGATTCGATGGTGGCATTTATTGCTGGTCTAATGGTGCTTCCAGCTATTTTCAGTTTTAACCCAGATACTGACCCAAGTACTTTATCTGACTCGTCAGTATCGATGATTTTTGTCTACCTACCAAAAATTTTATTAGCGTTACAAGCTGATATTGGCTACGTGGGTGCATCAATTGTTGCGTTTGTATTCTTCTTACTTGTCTTTTTTGCTGCAATTACGTCACTTGTATCAATTGTAGAGGTGCCAACTGCAACATTAAGTGACCGTAAAGGTATCAGCCGTAAAAAAGCACTGGCTATCTTAACTTTATCTACAGGTGTATTGACTGTGCTATGTACCATGTCATTTGGTATGGTTGACTCGCTTACAAAGTTTGTTAGCTATGGCGGTGCAGATAAGAGCTTATTTGATATCGTTTATGATGTGTTTTACGACACGATTTTACCGCTTAATGGTTTAATGGTGTGTTTATTCGTTATGTATCGTTGGAAAAAAGCGAACTTATCAGCAGAGCTAAGCCAAGGCTGTGAAGGTTATATTGGCAGCTTCACAGAGAAGTATGTGAACTTCTCGCTATCAACGTTTATCCCTGCCATTTTATTACTAATCTTTGTAAATACGGTGGCCACTAAGTTTTTTGCATTTAGTATTTTCGGATTTTAAAAACCAGTTCAATACTTAGCCGCGCACTTTGCGCGGCTTTTTTATACCTACCTTTTTATTTTAAAAGGCCCCGGCATCAAGCACATCACCCAAGCCTAGGGTAAACATCCACAGTCCCCATAAACTGTGTTCAATCACACACACGAAGGTTGAGCGGCTTTGCGCGTACGTATAAGAAAACAACAGCCCTCCTAAAAATGCCAACAGTACGGCCAATACATTCGCATAGACAATATGCGCCAACGCAAACACTGATGCGCTGACAATAATACGCACTGTTTTACTTGGCATAATGCGTTTATAACGATGGAAAAAATAGGTTCTAAAAATAAGCTCTTGCGGCATCACCGATAAAATGGGGTAGAGCAATAACAACATTAGCCAGTCGTTAAATGAGTTTCGTGGCAGTGAAAACCAGTTTTCTTGATTCATAATACCGTAAAACATTCCAGAGAATAGCGCCCCTAAAAAGAAGAAACTAAATAAGCGACGTTTTACCGTACTAAATTGCCCAAGGCTTGTTAAACGAAAGCGTTTAAAATGGGGATCAGACAGAAGCAACATGCCGCACACGGCCATTAAAATAATAAGGGCAGGAATTAGCCAGTTAGCGAGGTAGGCACGAAGAAAGAAGCCTAATAGCGGCAGAGAAACAAATATGAGGGTAAATTCAAGCCAGCGGTATTGGTTAGCGTTCAATGTCGTCTCAGCGTGTTTTTTGTTTACGCTAACAAGCTAAGACGACAGATTTATGACATTAAGATTGCTTTGGATCTTTCTCTTCGTCATCTTCAGGTAAGTATTTGAATAGGGTGATGATAGTTGCTAACACGCAAACAAAGGTAATGCCCATTAAGCCAAACACTTTAAAGTTAACCCAAAAATCGAGCGAGAAGTTATAGGCAATGTAGATATTCAGCGCCGAGATACCTGCAGTCACCGCAACCCAAAATAGGTTAAGCTTATTCCAGAGCGCTTCAGGTACGTTGATTTCTTGTTTACTCTCAGAGGCATTTTCTAAAATCGAGCTAAGTGCTTTTTTCACTAGGTTTTTGCCAAGTACATAGCGGCTTACTAATAAAGTAACACTGAAAATGGCATACACAATGGTGGCTTTCCATTTAACAAACTGCTCATCGTGGAACACTAAGGTGAGGGTACCCAACACCACCGCTATGGCAAAAAACACCCAGTGACGGGTCGGCACTTTACCATCTTTAAAATAACAGTAAGCAACTTGAATTAAGGTGGTTAGCATCAGCAAGGCTGTTGCCCAATAAATATCAACTAACTTGAAAACCGCAAAAAATAAAATCAGCGGGATGTATTCAATAATCGCATGCATAAATTTATAAATGCTCTAATTTAAAAAGATACTGGGTTGTATCAAGTTATCACGCAAGATACAAGGTTGACTTAACAGCCCTGAAAGCTTAGCCTCCCGAGCCAATCTGGCCTAAACCTGCGTTTAGGTTGTTTTACCTTATCTTTTTCCGCTTAACCTCAGATGATTAAGCGGCGTATTTTGGAGCACTTTTTATGAATAAAGCCGCGTTAGTATCGCAAATGGCTGCCCACAGTGAATTAACAAAAAAAGACACTCAAGCTGCCTTAACCAGCATGTTAAATGCTATCGAAAAGTCTCTTTCTGAGGGTGACCAAGTGCAAATTAATGGCTTTGGTACGTTTGCTCTAAGTTATTACCCAGCACGCAAAGGACGCAACCCACAAACCGGTGAAGAAATTGAAATAGAAGGCGCTAACAAGCCAGTTTTTAAACCTGCTAAAGCACTCAAAGACGGTTTATAAGCAGGATTTGCAAAGCGGGTGTAGTATTTACAGAGCATAAATAGAACACCTGAAAATTTATTCAATATTTTCAATGCATTAAGTTTGGCATGTTGTCTGCTGTTAATCATTTAGGTTTACCTAAATAAGGAGATAACATGTCAAATTTAAACAGCCAACTGAATGGTAAAAAGATTGCCATTCTTGCAACCAATGGTTTTGAGCAAAGCGAGCTATTGTCACCACGAAGCGCATTATTAGAAGCTGGTGCACTTGTCGAAGTTGTGTCACTTGAGCGTGGCGATATCACCGCATGGGATGAAAACCAATGGGGTGAGCGAGTCAGTGTTGACCGTGTAGTCAGCGAAGCAGACTCTGCAGAGTATGACGCGTTACTTCTGCCTGGTGGCTTATTCAACCCAGATACGTTACGTCAAGATAGCGAAGCAAAAGCCTTTGTTGATGGTTTTTTCAGTGCCGGTAAAAACAAACCTATCGCCGCGATTTGCCACGGTCCATGGCTATTAGCTGAAATTAACAAACTACGGGAGCGCAAAGTAACCTCATACCCAAGTATCAAAACAGATTTGATCAATGCAGGAGCTAATTGGGTTGATCAAGAAGTATGTGTTGATGAGGGTATAGTCACAAGCCGAAGCCCAGCCGACCTGGAAGCCTTTAATCGAAAATTCATAGAAGAGATTAAAGAGGGTGTGCACCGCCATCATTAATCATAAATTGTTAAGTACAAAAAAGGGCCTTTATGGCCCTTTTTTAAGTAATAAAACAAACTTACTTTGTAGCTGCTTTCATACTAGCTACAAACTCTTTTAAACCAGTTAGCATTGCTGCTTGATCATCAAGATTTGCCTCGATGATTTTAACAACCGCAGAGCCTGAAATCGCACCAGCAGCTCCTGACTCAAGAGCTGATTTAACATCTTCTGGTGTTGATACACCAAAACCAAGTAATGCCGGTGCAGCATGGTAGTCTTTTAGTTTTTTAACTAATGAATCTGCTGGCATTTGTGCCTTGGTTTCTGTGCCTGTTACACCTGCGCGTGAAAGAAGGTATGTGTAACCACGACCATATGACGCACACTCTCGTAAAGTGTCATCATCAGCATTCGGTGTAGCAATAAAAATTGGGTCGATGCCATTTTTCATTGCTGTTTGGCGAAATAGCTTTGATTCATGTAGCGGCACGTCAGCCACTAAAATTGAATCGACACCGGCCTCTTTAGCATCTTGATAAAACTTCTCAATGCCACGTTTAAACACTAAGTTTGAATACAATAACAGGCCAATTGGAATATCAGCATTATACTGGCGCACTTGTTTGATGATATCAAAGCAATCTAGGGTATTGATGTTTTCATCAAGTGCACGAATGTTGGCCGCTTGGATCACCGGGCCATCTGCAATCGGATCAGAAAATGGAATACCTAGCTCAAGGGCATCGGCGCCGCCATCAATTAAGCTTTTGATGATTTCTACGCTCAGTGCTTTATTAGGATCGCCAATCGTAACAAAGGGTACAAAAGCACCTTGGTTGGTTTCATTTAATGTGGCGAACAGTTGTCCGTAACGGTTAGTCTGGCTCATAGTGCGCCTCCTTCTGATAAAACACTGTGTACGTGAGCCAAATCTTTATCGCCTCGGCCGCTTAGGTTAACCACTAAAATAGTGTCTTCGGTTTGTTGCTCGGCATATTTAAGGGCATATGCTAGGGCATGGCTTGATTCAAGTGCTGGAATGATCCCTTCGTTCTTAGCCAGTAGTTGGAATGCTTCAAGCGCTTCATTATCGCTAATTCCAACGTACTCAGCACGGCCAGTTTCATGCAAGTGAGCATGTTGTGGGCCAACAGCAGGGTAATCAAGACCTGCTGATACAGAGTAAGACTCTTCAATTTGACCATCATCATCTTGCATAATGTAGGTATAGGTACCGTGTAAAATGCCTTTGGTGCCTTTACATAAGGTTGCACCATGCTGGTGGGTATCTAAGCCTTTACCAGCAGGCTCTACACCAATTAGTTTAACGCTTGGCTCATCAATAAAGTCTGTAAACATACCAATGGCGTTAGAACCACCACCTACACAAGCCAGCACCGCATCCGGTAAGCGACCTTCAGCTTTAAGCACTTGTTGTTTTGCTTCTTCACCAATCATTTTTTGGAACTCACGTACCATTGTAGGGAATGGGTGAGGGCCTGCTGCAGTGCCTAGTAAGTAGTGAGCGTCTTTATAATTTGCTGACCAGTCACGCAGGGCTTCATTTACGGCATCTTTTAAGGTGCCAGAGCCCGCTGTGACAGGAATAACCTCTGCGCCCATTAGTTTCATACGAAATACATTTGGTTGCTGACGTTCAACATCTTTTGCACCCATGTAAACGCGGCATTTTAAGCCAAGTAGTGCACAGGCTAGGGCCGTTGCAACACCGTGTTGGCCGGCACCTGTTTCTGCAATCACTTCTTTTTTACCCATACGTTTGGTAAGGAGTGCTTGACCAAGTACTTGGTTGGTTTTGTGCGCACCACCATGGAGTAAATCTTCACGCTTTAAATACAGTTTTACCTTAGGGTTTTTAACTAAGTTACGTGTCAGTGTTAATGGTGTAGGGCGACCTGCGTATTCATTTAATAGTTTTTCAAACTCAGCCTGAAAAGCTGGATCGTTTTGTGATTTATTAAACTCTGCTTCTAGTTGCTTGAGTGCTGGCACAAGCAGCTGTGGTACAAACATACCACCGAATTCACCGAAATAAGCTGGATTTTGCATTCTAACCTCAATAATTTCTGATATGCGAAAACGCATTTTGTAATTTTGTTTGGCACTTTTTACCCGCTGACGCTTCAACGCCAGAATTTAGGTCAAGGCCGTTAGCACCGCGATAAAGCGCTGCATGGATATTTTCTGGGTTTAAACCCCCGGCTAACATAAACGGCACGGTTGCCGCCTCTAGCACTGACCAATCAAATGCTTCGCCTGTGCCGCCTTTTTGGCTTTTGCTGTAAGTATCGTATAAATGGCGATCAACCCCTTCAAGCGGTTTAGGTAATTCACCTTTAACGGCTTGGGCTTTCCAAATTTCACAGCCAAGCGGTAATTGCTTTCTGAGACTTTGAATATATTCGCTATTCTCATCGCCATGTAATTGCACTGCAGCTAATTTTAAGCTTTGTGCATAATCGACCACTTGTTCAAGCGGTGCATTGACAAACACACCCACATACGCGAGTGGGGCACTTTGCGTAACTTGCTTGGCACAGTCGATATCAACATAGCGCGGTGACTTAGGATAAAAAATTAAGCCACCATACACAGCTCCACTTGCGTAGGCTGCCATCGCATCTTGTGAACGGGTTAAACCGCACACTTTGTTCTCACCTAAAATCACTTTACGACACGCGGCCTCTAAGTCGCGCTCAGCCATCAGTGAGCTGCCAATTAAAAAGCCATCGCACAATGGTGCAAGGCGTTTTACATCTTTATGGGTATAAATGCCCGACTCTGAGATCACTACTTTGTCATTTGGGATAAGCTGACGTAAACGCTCTGTTGTTGCAAGGTCAGTACTTAAATCACGAAGGTCGCGGTTATTAATACCGATAAGGCTGGCATTCAGTGCAAGAGCACGACTGACTTCTTGCTCATTACTAACTTCAGTGAGTACTGACATATTTAAAGAATCAGCCACTTTGTGAAGCGCTAAATATTGCTCGTCATCAAGGACTGAGAGCATTAATAAAATGGCATCACCACCAGATAAGCGTGCTAAATAAACTTGGTACTCATCAATAAAGAAATCTTTACAAATAAGCGGCTGTTCAACTTGGCTGCGCACATACTCAAGGTACTGATAGCTGCCTTGGAAATATTTTTCATCCGTTAGTACGCTCATACAGGTTGCGTACTTTTTATAAACCGATGTAATTTCCTCTAAATTGAATGGTTCACGAATAAGCCCTTTTGACGGTGAGGCCTTTTTACATTCTAAAATAAACTGCGTACCGGTTGCTGCTAATGCCGCTTCAAAGTCTCGCTTGGTTGGCACAACCTCGCTAATGAATGACTCAAGCGGGCGCTGTGCTTTTCTTTGTTCTAATTCAATACGTTTGTCGGCAACAATTTTGTCTAACACGTTAGCCATGACTTACCTCAATAATTGCGTTCAATGTGTCCATCGCTTTGCCTGATGCTAATAATTCGCTTACTTGATCTGCGGCTACTTTTAAATCACTTGCTTTATCAGTTAAATAAAGAAGAGCGGCAACGTTGGCTATAATGGCTGCGTTATGCGCCATTTCACCTTGACCTTGTAAAATCGCTAAGCTTGCTTTTGCGTTATATTCTGGGCCTTGGCCTGCTAGTTGTTCAAGTGAATAGTTTGCAAGACCAAAATCGCTCGCTATTAGCGTGTATTCGCTCAGTTCACCGTTATTAAGTTCAACCACTTTGGTTGTCCCGTGTAAGGCAATTTCGTCAGTGCCTGCACCATGAACCACCATAGCGCGTTTTGTGCCAAGGGTTTTTAAGGTTTCGGCCATTGGTAAACACAGCGAAGGGTCATAAACACCAAGTAATTGCACCTCAGGGGCAGAAGGATTGGCCAGTGGCCCTAAAATATTAAAAATTGTGCGGCTTTTAAGGGCCGTACGCACGCCCATCGCATGGCGTACACCACTGTGATAATGCGGTGCAAATAAAAATGTAAAGCCGGTATTTTCTAAACAACGGGCAGCTTGCTCAGGGCTCATATCAATATTGATACCCAAGGCTTTTAGTAAATCCGCAGAGCCCGAATTACTCGACACACTGCGATTACCATGTTTGACCATGTTGATGCCCGCAGCGGCGGCAACAATAGCAGCCGTGGTACTAATATTAATTGTGTTTGAGCCATCGCCACCGGTACCACAGCTATCGGCAAGCAAGGTTTTGCTGGTTTGAAATGGCACTGCATTGGCGCGCATTGATGCTGCAGCACCGGCGATTTCATCACTTGTTTCGCCTTTTAGTTTTAGGGCGATAAGTGCTGCAGTTAATTCAATATCATTAAGCTTGCCATTCATGATGGCGTCAAACAGTGCAGTTGCTTGCGAAAACGATAAATCTTGCTTTGCTAATAATTGGTTTAACTGGGTTTGAGTTGTTGCTTCCATGTTATTCCTCTACTGCACGCGTGCGGTTAAAAATTCAATGCTTTGCTGTAATAGCAATGCGCCATTTGGCGTTAAAATTGACTCAGGATGAAACTGATAGCCAAGGGCATTATCTTGTTGATGGTAAATTGCCATTGGAATATTTTCATAACAAGCAATTACTTCAACGTCATCAGGGACTTTGGTTGCCATTAATGAATGATAACGAGCAACCGGCATTTTATCGCCCATACCTGCAAATACAGGGTGCTCAGTCAACTCAATAATTGATGACTTGCCATGCACTGTTTCACCTGCATGACCAATAATCCCACCGTAGCTTTGTGTTAGTGCTTGCTGGCCTAAACAGATGCCCAGCATAGGGAAGCGGCCTTTACACAGCTCAATGAGTTCCATTAAACAACCCGCATCAGATGGTGCGCCAGGGCCGGGTGAAAGTACTAATAACACAGGTACGGTTTCTTGGCACATTTTGTCAAAGATGCTTTGTGCACTGATGTTATTACGGTATACCACTAACTGGCACCCTAACATAGAAAGTTCATCGACTAAGTTATAACTAAATGAATCAAAGTTATCTAAAAAGTAGATTTTATAGGCTGATGTTGTCGTCATTATTGTGCCTCGTAAGTCGATTGAATCGCAGTGATCACAGCTTGTGCTTTAGCGCGGGTTTCATTGGCTTCTGATTGTGGGTCTGAATCAAACACTACACCTGCACCTGCTTGTACGTAGGCGGTGCCGTTTTTAACAAACGCAGAGCGAATAACAATACAGCTATCCATGGCGCCATCGCCCGTTAAATAACCCACTGCACCTCCATAGCTGCCGCGGCGTTTTTGTTCGGTTTGACGAACTAACTCAGCAGCGCGTACTTTAGGTGCACCCACTAAGGTGCCCATGTTCATACAAGCTTGGTAAGCATGCAGCGCATCGAGTTCAGGTTTTAAAGTACCCACCACGCGTGAAACTAAATGCATCACTTGTGAGTAGCGGTCTACTTTTAATAACTCTTTAGCGTGACGTGTGCCTGGTACGCTAATACGGGCTACATCATTTCGTGCTAAATCAACTAACATAAGGTGCTCGGCACGTTCTTTTTGGTCGTTGCGAAGTTCAAGCTCAATGCGGCTGTCTAGGTCTGGATTAATTTGCCCGTTAGCAAACTTGCCACGAGGGCGAGTACCAGCAATTGGGTATACCTCAACTTGTTTACTCTCTGCGCAATATTTGAGGGCTGACTCGGGTGATGCGCCGAATAACACGAACTCTTCATCGCGCATGTAAAACATATATGGGCTTGGGTTTTGTTGTTTTAGTTGGCTGTAAGCATGAAGTGAGTCAGGGCAGGCGAGAGAAAAAGTACGTGATGGAACAACTTGGAAAATATCGCCATCAACGATGTTGTTTTTTAACTTGATGACATGTTCGCAGTATTGCTCGTCGCTAACATCAACAGAAATTGGGTTTGAGCCGGTTTGCTTTTGCCCTTGGTAGCTTTGTGCGTTGTCACATACGGCATTTAAACGCTCTAATTGTTGACCAACCTCAAAGCAATTAGCATGAACTTCAGGGCCGTTAAATACATTGCCAATTAGCTCGGTTGTTTTTGCTTGATGGTCGATGACAACTAACGTTTCGGCTAGGTAGAAAACATAATCTGGGCAGCTGTTTTCGCCGTCAGGCACATCAGAAAGAGTTTCGAAATTAGCAACCATATCGTAGGCAAATACACCGCCTAAGAACACAGAAAATGGGTTATCTGTGGTGCTTTTAATACTATTAATACAGCTACGTAGCGCGCTAAATGCGTTATCTGCTACTAATTTACTGGCTTCATCAATGTCGCTTGCGACTTCGTTGTAGGTTAACGTTAATGTGTCTTCTACAAGCTCAGCAGAGCAGTTTTGCACATGAGTTTGTAAATAAGGCAGTAATTGTTTGCCGTTATTTGACTGTGCAGTGAGTATGACCTGTTTGCCTTGGCAAACAATACGTAGCGCTGAGTCAACCAAAATTAGACTTTTTACACTGTCTTTAGAATCAATTTCAGCAGACTCTAACAGCAGTGAATTAGGCTTATCGAGTAAACTGTATAACGCAAGTGGGCTACTGATGTAGTCGCGCACTTGAGTGATACTGGTTACTTCACCCGGTGTCGTTGTTATATGACTAAAAATCAAACCTCATTCTCCCTCATTCCCAAAAACTCTTTAAAAAACAAAACCCCGCGAAGCTATGCTTGGCGGGGTTCGTATAAAAATGCCTATAAATTAGATAGACCCTTACCGTCCCGCTAAGCCAGGCGCCACCACCAATGATGTGTAAGAGTTGCTATGTAATTCATAATAAAACCTTAAAATTTAGATATAAAAAAACCCGCTACATGAGCGGGTTTTGAAATCGTTAGACACGACAATTCGTCACCCGCTAGTTACGAGTGCCACCACCAAATTGTGATTTGAATTGTTTTGTTCATTGTTATTGCTTATTTAACGTGTCTGAAAGTGCATACAGTAAAGCGTACCTGAGCCGATACTGTCAAGCATTAATTTACATATTAGTACGAGTTCGGCATTTACCCATCGCAATTGCCCATTTATGAGGGTATATATGTCTAACCTAAAAAGATAATCACGCCTTGGCACTAAATTTTTGTTATACTCACATCATTGATTCAAGAACTTACGTAAAGCAGTCTTTCCCTTTGATAAAATACGATTTACATAGCCACACCACATACTCAGATGGTCAGCTATCAGTCGAGCAATTGTTACACCGCGCGGTTGAGAAAAACATAGATGTGTTCGCAATTACCGATCACGACACATTAAATGCGATAAAACCAGCTCGCCAAGTCATTGCAGATGATAATTTACCGCTTAAATTAATTGCTGGCGTTGAAGTATCAACAAAATGGGAAAGCTTTGAAATTCATATTGTTGGTTTAAATGTTGATGATGAAAATGACGCACTGTTGTCATTGTTACAGGTGCAACAAGCCAAGCGTGAAGAGCGCGCTTTAGAGATCGGTCGTCGCCTTGCTAAAAATGGTTTTGAAGGCATTTACGACCAAGCAAAAACATTTGCTGAAAACGCACAGATCACACGAGCGCATTTTGCCCGAGCGCTGATTGAGCGTGGTGTTGCTAAAAACTTTCCTGGGGTATTTAAAAAGTACTTAGGGCGAGGAAAAACAGGCTATGTACCAAGTAGTTGGTGTGATATGCAAACCGCAATTGCTGCCATTCACCAAGCCGGTGGGGTTGCCGTTCTTGCTCATCCTGGGCGTTATCAAATGTCTAACAAATGGCTACGTAAGTTAATTATTGAATTTAAAGACGCAGGTGGCGATGCGATGGAAGTTGCACAACCACAGCAAGCACCCAGTGAGCGCCAGTTTTTAGGTGAACTGAGTCGTGAATATGGCTTACTTGCGTCACAAGGGTCAGATTTTCATTTTCCGACCAGTTGGTTGGAGTTAGGTAAAAATTTATACTTACCAAAAGATTGCCAAGGGGTTTGGCAAGCATGGGAAGGGCAATAGGAGCGTGTAATGAGTCAGTTTTTTCATATTCATCCAGATAATCCGCAACCACGCTTAATCAGCCAAGCGGTTGATATTATCAAGCAGGGCGGTGTTATCGTATACCCAACCGATTCGGGTTATGCACTTGGCTGTAACATTGGTAATAAGCAAGCAAAAGAGCGCATCGAACGTATTCGTGGTATTGAAAAACACCATAACTTTACTTTGGTCTGTCGTGACTTATCAGAGCTATCTACCTATGCTCGTGTTGATAATCAGTTATTCAGATTAATTAAAAATAACACCCCTGGGCCTTATACTTTCATCTTTAAAGGCACTAAAGAAGTACCAAAGCGTTTATTAAACGAAAAGAAAAAAACCATTGGTATTCGTGTTATCGAACACCCAATCACCTGTGCTTTATTGGCTGAATTAGGTGAGCCGTTAATGTCGTGCTCTTTAATTTTACCGGATGAGCAATATACCGAGGCTGATCCTGATGAAATTCGAGATCGCATTGAAAAGCAAGTTGATTTAATTATTCATGGTGGTTATCTTCCTGAACAGGCAACCACAGTAATTGACTTGTCGGATGATGATATCGAAATCTTACGTGTGGGTTGTGGTGATACTAAACCATTTGAGTAGAGACTTCATTGACTAGCCCAGAGCTTGACGCGCCAGATAATTTACAAGAGCCAGTACAGCAAAAGCTGCCACTGGCTTTTTTGCATGGCAAAGCGGTGGTCGATAAACCTGAAGACTTATACATTCCACCCGATGCGTTAGAGATCATTTTAGAAACCTTTGAAGGTCCTCTCGATTTACTTCTGTATTTAATCAAAAAACATAAACTCGATGTACTAGAGCTCTCTATTTTTAGTATTACAGAGCAATACGTTAGTTATGTTGAAATGATGAGCGAGTTTCAGCTTGAACTGGCTGGTGAATACCTTGTGATGGCGGCGTTATTAGCACAAATTAAATCACGATTATTATTACCAAAACATGAAGAGCTTGAAGAGGAAGAAGACCCACGAGCTGAGCTTGTAAGACGTTTACAAGAATACGAACAATTTAAAAAAGCCGCAGAAAATCTTGATGAGATCCCTCGCGAAGGCCGCGATATATTTGTAGCCGAAGCACTGGTGCCAGAATTCAGTGAACGTGAGGTACTGTTACCTGACGTTGACATGAAAGACCTGTTAGTTGCGCTAAGCGACGTTATGGCCCGAGCCAAAACATTTGAACACCATCATATTACCGCAGAAGCCTTATCGACCCGTGAACGGATGAGCTTAATCTTAGATAAACTCTCAGAAGCCCAATCACAGCTACCTTTTAGTACTCTTTTTACGGTAGAAGAGGGCAGAAGTGGTGTTGTCGTTAGCTTTATCGCCATGTTAGAGCTGGTGAAAGAAAACCTGATCAGCTGCTTTCAGGTAGATGCCAATAGCCAGATTTATGTTGGTTTGGTGGAAGAAGGCGAATAGCTGGAGGTTAATAGCTTTAAGCTTTACGCGGTAAGTTTTAAGTTAGCTGTCATAGTAATACCAATCCGCAATAATACTTAATCATTTTGAGGGATTAAACCTGTCGCTATCTGCGTTAAAAATTTCTGATTTAGAACAACTAAATAACGAAATTTTTGCCTTGCTATCAACGAGGTTTTATTGCCTCAAAATAGATCACTTAATTAAGCGAATTGGTATAAACTGAAAATATAAGGAAAGCAGATGCATAGTAAACACTTTACAATCAAAACCATGATCAAGAAGGAAGTCGAACTCATGATTGATTGGACAGCAGCAGAAGGCTGGAATCCAGGCCTTAATGATGCAGAGTGTTACTTTGCAGCTGATCCTGAAGGGTTTCTTGTTGGTTTTCTTGACGATGAGCCTATCGCTACAATTTCTGCCATTAATTACCACGATGCTTTTGGCTTTATCGGCTTTTACATTGTTAAACCTGATTACCGTGGTAAAGGTTACGGAATGCAAATCTGGAATGCCGCATTAAAGCGTCTTGAAGGGTTGAATATTGGCCTTGATGGTGTGGTGGAACAGCAAGAGAACTACAAAAAGTCTGGTTTTAATCTGGCCTATCGCAATATCCGTTTTGCAGGAGTAGGTGGTGGTAGTTCACCACAAAATTCAGATATTGTTGATCTTAATGCCGTGCCATTCGAAATTATTGACGCATACGAACAGGCTTTTTTCCCTGCTAATAGAGCAAACTTTACTAAAGCATGGTTAAACCAACCCCAGAGCGACGCGTTGGGCGTAATGAGCAATGGGAAATTGGCAGGATACGGGGTAATTCGCAAATGTCAGAATGGCTTTAAAATTGGCCCTTTATTTGCCGACTCACCAGAATTGGCCGAACCTTTGTTCCTTGCTTTAAAATCTAAAGTGAGTGCATCTGACGCTATTTTCCTTGATACGCCAGAAATCAATCAAGCTGCTGTTGCTTTAGCACAGAAGTACAACATGCAGGTGTCATTTGAAACCGCCAGAATGTATACCAACGACTCTCCGAGTTTGCCATTAAACCGTATTTTCGGTGTTACTTCTTTTGAAATCGGCTGAGTTTATTGGGGTGAGCGATTAATCGGTTGTGAGAAAACTAAAAATTTATCACGTTAAGAATTAGACGCTTTTATCAACGAGTATTCATACTACTGCTAACACCTAGCACCTAGCACCTTTTGTCTTTTTCCTTTCCCCTTACAACTTTACCCTTTCCCCTAAGGTGTGCATATATGCACAGAAGCTGTTCGTTTTACGCTATTTTCATTATATAAGCCGTCATTTAAGATGTATCTAGTTTCACGGTTCTCATGGGAAATGAGTATGTTAAAGAATTCAAAGTCAAGTTATGGCTGGGTGGCCATCTTAGTACACTGGTTAATGGCACTTGGGGTGTTTGGTTTGTTTGGCTTAGGCGTTTATATGGTTGAGCTAACCTATTACGACGCTTGGTATAAAGGCTCATTGGACTTACATAAAAGCGTGGGTATTACCTTAGCTGCATTATTGTTGTTTCGTTTTGGTTGGCGCTTATTAGGCACCCAACCTGAGCCTGTTGCAGGTAGTTCAAAAGCAATGAATCGAGTTGCACACTCAGTCCATAAACTAATTTATTTAGCTTTAATTGTCATTGTGACATCTGGCTATCTAATCTCTACGGCTGATGGCCGTGCAATTGAAGTATTTAATTTATTTGCTGTACCGGCATTACCCGAGTCGGTCGCAAACCAAGAAGATATTGCAGGTAAAATTCACTTTTATGCCGCGTATGGGCTAATAGCTGTGGTTGTTTTACATGCTTTAGGGGCACTAAAACATCATTTTATCGATAAAGATAAAACCTTAATTAGAATGATCAAACCATTGAAGGATGATTAACATGAAAAAATTACTATTAGGCACAGCACTCAGTGCTGCACTTTTCTCAACAGCAAACGCAAATGCAGCTGACTACGTTATTGATACAGACGGTGCACACGCATTTGTAACTTTTAAAATTAAGCACTTAGGTTACAGCTGGTTACATGGTCGTTTTAATACTTTCTCAGGTGATTTTAGCTATGACGATAAAGCGCCTAATGCATCTAAAATCAATGTAACGATTGATACTAAAAGCATCGACTCAAACCATGCTGAGCGTGACAAGCACTTACGCGGTAAAGACTTCTTAAATGTTGATAAATACCCAACTGCAACATTTAAAAGTACCTCAATCAAGTTTGATGAGGACGGTGACGAAGCAGATGTTACAGGTGAATTTACCTTAAATGGTGTAACCAAAACCATTACTTTTGAAATTGACAAAATTGGTGAAGGTAAAGATCCGTGGGGTGGTTACCGTGTTGGTTTTGAAGGCGAAACAAGTCTTAAATTGACTGACTATGGTATTGACTACAACCTTGGTCCGGCTTCAACCCATGTTGATATTGGTTTATTCATTGAAGGTGTACGTAAGTAAGCACCGTTAATACGACCGCCAATTCGCATAACTGTGGGTTGGTAAAATTAAAAGTGCCGCTTAATGAGCGGCACTTTCGTTTCTATCTTTTAATCTCTTTTCTAAAATGGGCTGCAAATTATCCGGTAGCCAGCGAACTAAAACATCATGAAAAGCATCTGTATGAGCGATTTTCTCAAGAGCTTCATCTAATAATTTTACCGTTACTTCACCTTGCTTGTTTTTAGTGCAGCCTATATAGCCAATGCTTAACGCCGGAGCTTCAGTAAGTGATAGTTGAGTTAAGTCATCTTCAAAGCCCATGGAATGAGCCAAGTAATAATGTTCGCTAGGGTAGCCAAGTAATATATCAATACGCTTTTTTTGTAGCATATAAGTTAGGCTTGCGAGGGTGTCTCTGCCGGGGCGTGAGATAATATTAGCGTCATGACTTTCGTTAATAACTTTGTCGATATTTGCTCCAAAAGAGCGGCTCATAGAGACCCCTAAAGCAAGGTTTTCGGCTAGTAATGATTTAAGTGACACAGGTTTTGTTGAGTCTAGCTTAAGTTTTGTTGCTAACTCTTTACGTATTGCAATAGACGGCGACAAACCAACAGTTGATGAATGTTCAGTAAACTGAATATGCTGCTTGCGGTGCTCGCTTTGATATAACGACAGCATACAGTAATTATTTTGTGGGTTTGATAGTTCATGCACAGCACGACTGGCTGGCAATAAAGTGCGTTTAAATGAAACCTCAGGCAGTGCTTTTTCTAATAATTTGATCACACTTTCATCACGACCTGTGCCTTCATATTTATCATGCATGATGTAGTAGGGGGCAAAATCAACCATGATCCACTCAATGGCTTTAGGTTGCTTATTTGCATAAGCTGGCAAGCAAAAAAGTAATAGTAAAATAGACCACACACTACGCATAGTTACTACCTATTTAGGAACTAAAATATAAGTGTAGCAGGAATATAGGCTTATGTGGCTGGTGGTGAAAACTAAAACGCCAGCTTGTTGGCTGGCGTTTATCGGTAGGGTTTAGTTGGCTTTTAACCACTTCACAAATTGGCGTGCATCACTAGCCTTTTGGAAGATGGCATTTTTTAAGCCCTGCGTGTCACTAAAAATTACACGCTGTTTATTTACCGAGATTGATTGCACTGGATGTGCGATCTGGATCAAAGATCCGTTGTATTTATATGACATAATAAAACTCACTTTTTCTTTTGTCTGTGTCTGTAGAGCTTTAATAGGCATTTAAAAAATACAGACCGACATTTGTTGTCTTGCTAACAGTGTCGACTAAGTTTGTGACAGTTTGGTGATGATTTGAAAATTCATCAAAATGTCATTTAGTGAACAAGCTGCAAGTATTTATACGAATATGCGGGAATTACTGGATCAAGGTAAGGGGTTAACCGCGTGGTTTCTAAAAACCAGACAATCAGAGTACTGTAAGAATCAATTAAGCGCAAGGTTTATTTTTTAAACATCAAAAATAATCTCTGGATGTTTAACAGAAACAGGCGTATTGTGATTAGGCACAAAATAACAATAAGAAGTATGCTTATGAATTACCTTTTGGTATCAGATATATTCGGTAAAACAGCGCATTTATCGCTGCTTGCTCAGCAGCTTCGTGGTAAAGTGAGTCTTTGTGACCCTTACATGGGGGAAATTCAGCTCCCCATAAATGAGCAGTTTCAATATCAACATTTTATGACTCAATGCGGCCATGACAGTTATTTTGAGCTAGTACATTTAAAAATGGCTACTATTCGTCAGCCAACCACGATTATTGCATTTAGTGCAGGCGCAGCTGCCGTTTGGCGAGCTCAAGCAGAGTTAAAAAATTTATTTATTAAAAAAATTATTGCCTTTTATCCATCCCAAGTTAGACATCACCTTGAGCTTGAGGCTAACGTTCCTTGTCGATTTATTTTTCCCCACAGTGAAGAGCATTTTGATATTAAGCCAGTGATTGCTTCATTAAAAAGTAAAGCCAAGGTGAGCTGTGAAATAGCCGACTATGGTCATGGGTTTATGAACCCGCTATCTGAGAATTTTAATCAGCTCGGTTATCAGCAATTTACCGAACAGCTATTAAAAGAGTGTTGTAACTCAGAACTTGTCCCCAACGATTAAAAAACTGGTCTATAGTCATTACTAAACAACAATATAAGTAATGACTATGACGGACCAAATAAATTACAGCCACTTCTTATCTAACCCGGTTGCTAAACCACCTTGTCGAATGATCAACGCGCAAATGTATGGTTTTTTTGTGTCTGGCTGCGAGCAAAAAATGCAGTACTATGTTGATGCAACTTTAAATCTACTAGCAACTGAATCAACCTCGTTTAATGTGTTAGGGAGTACTTGTTTACTTACCTTCACTGATATCGAAAAAATTTCTTCATTAACGCCACCGTTTTCAGAGCATGGCTGGATGCAAGAAACCGATATTATTATTTGGCTGCCGGTAGCAAAAATGCAAGATGGTGATATTAGCCATTTATATTGGTATCCGGCATTTATTAGCGTTAATAACATTTATGCTTTGATTAATGGCCGGGAAGCCTGGGGCTACAATAAATACCTCTGTGAATATCAAATGCCAACTGCTGTGAGTGATGCAGGCGCCTTTAGTATTTCTTTAGAATGTTTTGATGTGTTTAACCCAGACTCTAAATTAGCATTGCATGAGCTATTAACCATTGAGCAAACACAGGCAAGTACCAAGGAAAACCTACTCGATAACTTATCGCATTTTTCTAAACACGTTACCGATTTGTTTGATGCGCAAATTAAAGGCATTGATTTATCGCTTCTTAAACAATTGTTAGACGGGTTTATTCATCCGCAGATGGATCAGATTTTGTTTAAACAATTTCCCGATGGCCAAGGAGATAAAGCCGTTTATCAAAGCGTGGTTCACTCACCATCGTTAATCAAAAAAATTCACCAATTAAAACTTTTACACAATGATTTTAGTTTGGATGTAAAAGCTCTTGCGAGCTTTCCTTTGAATGACATGTTTGGCATCGCACTTGGCAAACAAGCAGTTCATTTACCTTTTTACGTCAATATGGATTTTGACCAGCTTGGCGCAACACAACTGTTACCAGCACAGGGGTAACCATGGAAAAAGAAAAAATCACCATTGTTGGTGGCGGTGTTGCAGCGATGACTGCGGCAGTGTATTTAACCGAGCAAGCTAATTGGCAAAGCCAGCGCGAAATTACCGTTTATCAACAGGGTTGGCGCCTTGGCGGTAAAGGGGCGAGTGGCCGAAACGCCCATTTTGGACAGCGCATCGAAGAGCATGGTTTACATGTTTGGTTTGGCGCCTATGTGAATAGCTTTCGCACCTTAGAAGGGGTATATAACTCACTCAATCGACCTGCTAGTTGTTCATTGGCTACTTGGCAGCAGGCATTTAAACCACACAGTTTTATTGCCTTACAAGAGTTTATTGATAACGAATGGCAAACTTGGCCAATTGATTTTCCAACTGTTGAAGGCAACCCCGCTGATGGCAGCCTAGATATAACAGTGTGGGACTTTGTCACCATGACATTAGCATGGCTAAAAAAATGGACCGAAGGCATTGAGCATGTTTGTCAGCAGCAAGCTGCTAAAACCATTTTAGTGACTAAAAAATCACGGGATCAATCGTTACTCAAACACATGTATCAAGAAATCAAAGCAGACATTGATACCCATTTAAATGGCGCAAAGCAGTTTATTGATGATATTGAAGCAGGTGCAACTGAAATTGCCTCGAACCCACGAACATTGATAACTCATTTGCTGCAGTTCACCGAAAAGCAGGCCACCCATACAGATAAGCAGGCCGATCGGCTGGTGATTTGGTACATCGTCAGAAAGTTAAAACGTTGGTTTAAAGACCAAGTTATTGATCTACTAGATGACAACCCAGAGCTGCGCAGACTTTATATTTGTGCCGATCTTGCGATTGCAATGCTCACAGGACTGATTAAAGACAAAGTATATCGCGACGGTTTTGGTGTCATTAATTGCTACGATTTTCGTCAGTGGCTCGAAAAAAATGGTGCGAATAAAACTTACAGCGTCGATTCAGCGCCAGTGCGCGGCTTTTATGATTTGGTGTTCGCTTACCCTAAAGGTGACTTTAGTAAACCCAATGTTGAAGCAGGCGTTGCCGCCCTTGCTATGCTACGTATAGGTCTTTGCTATAAAGGCGGCGTGATGTGGAAAATGCAAGCAGGCATGGGCGATGTTATTTTCGGACCAATTTATGAGCTTTTAAAGCAGCGCGGTGTTAAGTTTAAGTTTTTCCATCAGTTAACTAACTTATCTGCTGGGCAAACTGCCCAAGGTGAGCCGCAGGTAAGTGAGATTGAGCTTTGCCAACAGGTGAGTTTAGTTGGCCAAGATTATGACCCGCTCATTGATGTAAAACAGCTGCCATGCTGGCCAAGTGAGCCACTGTATGAGCAAATCAGCCCTGAACAAGCGCACTTATTGCAAGAATATCAAATTAATTTAGAGTCATTTTGGAGCAATTGGCCCGAGGTGTATCAAGAACACTTTAGCACCCCCTTGCCAACAGTGACGCTTCGCCATGGTATTGATTTTGATACACTGATTTTAGGTGTATCGGTTGCCTCTCTTGAACACGTTGCCTCTGAACTTTTAGCTGTAGATTACGCGCTTTCTCAACAAGCAACAAAAGTGCAAAGTGTGGCGACTCAGGCTTGCCAAGTATGGTTGAATAAAACCGACCCACAACTTGGCTTTACGCAAACTAATGCTGCTCATGAAGGGCCTATTTTAAGTGGCTTTGTAGAGCCGTTTGATACTTGGGCTGCAATGGGCAACTTGCTCGATAAAGAAGATTGGCCAAGTGACAACTCACCAGTTAATGTTGCCTATTTTTGCAGTGCGTTTAGCTGCGAAAACTACCCACCTGCCAGTGCACATCAATTCCCTGAGCAAATGAAAGCCGAAGTAAAATTGAATATGCATAATTTGTTTAGCGCAGATATGCGGGCACTTTGGCCTGAAGCCTATATTGATAACAAGTTTGATTGGCAGGTATTTTACAGTGATCCGCATAGCATTTTACCTGTTCTTGAGCAGCAATATTGGCGCGTCAATATCGATCCCAGTGAGCGCTATGTCTTATCTGTGGTTGATTCGAGTAAATACCGCCTGGCTACAGATGGCAGTCAGTTTGTTAATTTGCGCATCACTGGCGACTGGATAAAAACCGGGGTTAATGCAGGCTGTGTTGAGGCTGCTGTGATGGCCGGTATGCAAACAGCGCGGGCAATATGTGGTTGGCCAAGCGAAATCAGCGGAGAGCATGCATTCGAAAAAGGTTAGTGTGAATAAAGCTGTAAAAAAGTATGCGTATAAGTCATGAAATTACATGATTTATATGCGACTTTAATCTATTGTTTGGTCTATACTTACCACTAAATTACAACAATTTAACAAGTTTCCCTCTTTTAAGGTCTAAAAGCCAATGAAGCGTCCTTTTCTTAAAGATCCTAAGTTTATGATGTTGTCGAGCACCAGCTTGGCGGCATGTGTAATGGCAAGCGCTGTTGCACAAGGAGCTGAGACTGAAAAAGACATGGAAGTTATTAGCGTTTATGCACAAAAGCGTCCTCAAGCAATTGAAGACGTAAGTGTGGCGGTAAGCCAAGTGAATGGCGAAATTTTAAAAGCTCAGCATTTTAAAGATTCAACTGAAATTGGTTTGTTTGCGCCAAACGTTAAAATTACCCAAAACGCCGCAGAAGGGACGCCTCCCGCTGTGAGTATCCGTGGGGTGGGGTTACTTGATTATAATACGGCGAACACTTCACCTGTTGCCATGTATATTGATGGCGTTGCGGTGGGGTCTGCCAATAATCAAATTGTTAACTTGTACGATATTGAACAGCTCGATATTTTACGCGGCCCGCAAGGTACCTTGTTTGGTCGTAATTCTACCGGTGGTGCAATACTAATACGCTCAAATCGCCCTGAGTTTGATAGCTATGGCTCGCTAACATTAGGTGTTGCCAATAACAACGCCACCAGCGTCGATGGTATGTGGAATCAGCAACTCTCAGATTCCAGCGCAATGCGTATTGCTGTTAACTATCAAGACTACGAATATTCAACAAAAAATACCTATGCAGACTCACCAACAGCAGGCATGGAGCAAAAAAATGCCCGTGTGTCTTTTTTGTCCGAGTGGGATGACGTTGATCTTTACCTGCAAGCGCATATTGAAGATTGGAATGGTATTGCCCAGCCAGTTGGTAGTATTGGTATTGTCGCGAACCCTTTAACGGGTGAGCTGTGTTCACCAGCAGATGCGGGCTCAACACGCTGTTTTGATAACTTTGGTTTTAATGATGGCAGTGATGATTTTTTTGCGGTGAGCGTTAACAATGACTCACCTCATAAATCTGATGGTTATGGCTTTATTGCTGAACTTAATTGGCATTTAAACGAGCAAAGTACATTTACTTCACTGTCGAGCTTTAACGATCTCGAAAGAAGCCACGCTTTTAACTGCGATGGCTCGCCAGCTCGTTTGTGCGAAGGAGTATTAGGTTTAGATACTCAACTATTTAGCCAAGAATTCAGGTTATTAAACGAATTTGCTGATCACACACTCACCAGTGGTGTTTATTTTGCCGATGAGACGATTGAGCAAGATAATCTAAATGATATTTTGCGTGATTTCCGGGGTATTTTACCGACAAATTTAACCGCGACCTTTATCTACGATAACGAAATCAAGATGCAAAATTTGGCTGTATTTAGCCAAATTGAAGTGCCTGTCGCAGATAGATGGATGATCACAGCCGGTCTTAGATATGACTATGAGTCACTTGAATATGACTCAATCGCCACGTTAAATGCGGTGGTTGATGTGAATGACTTAGACGGAGTGCTTGTACCATTTTATCGCGTTACCGATGAGCAATCAGACAATGGCTTTACTGGTCAATTTGCCGTTAATTATCGCTATTCAGATGCAAGCAATCTTTATTATCGTTTTGCTAATGGTAGTAAAAGTGGTGGCTACAACGGCGGCTTTTTGTCATCTGAAGAACAAGCAATCTTAGCAAACTACGGTAAAGAGCGCTTAAATGCCCATGAAGTTGGCTTAAAGTCGTTCTGGCCTGGCAAGCAACTTAGAATGAATTGGGCGGCGTTTTACTATGACTATAACGACCAACAAGTGTTTATGAACCAAGCGTCAGAAACACCGCAAATGCCTCCTGTGCAATTACTTGAAAATGTTGCCGATTCAACTATTTATGGTCTTGAAACTGAAATCAATTACCAAGCAGCTAAGCAATTAGCCATGCTACTTTCAGTTGGCTATATCCCTCATGCTGAATTTGAAGATTACGTTGACCCACTTGGCAATAGTATTACCGATAACCAACTACCATTTACTTCTAAATGGAATGTATCAGCGGGATTAAAATATGATACCAGCTTGGCGTCATATCCGTTATCGGCCAACATTATTTACGATTATCAGTCTGAGTTTTATTTTGATCAGAACATGAACCCTTATGCCCGCCAAGACGGCTTTAGCATTGTTAATGCGCATCTAAAATATGATGTTGATAATTGGTCATTTACTTTATGGGGCAAAAATTTATTTGATACTGAATACAGTCAGTTAAAGTTCGATTTAAGTTCGTTCCTAGGCATGCTTGAAGACTTTAAAGGGGAAGGGCGTCGCTATGGCTTTGATGTTTCACTGCAGTTCTAGTCGTTGCCAACTCCACGATGGTACAGGGGTTTTGTGAATGCGGTTAAAGCTGTATTTTAGCACTCTGCTGTTTGTGGTTTTATTAAGTGTTTCGGCTAATGCACAAGATACGTTTGTCTATACCGACGCTGTAGCTGAGCAAAATCTTCATGATGTCGGTGAAGTGTTTACGGCAAACGATAATATGTTTCCGCAATCGGTGGCTGCGATTTATGCTTGGCGAGCCAGCAAAAAACCGCAATCTCGAATAAGTTCTGTCGGCGGTAGCTATTGGTTAATTGTTGAAATTGAAAATCAAAGTAATATCGAAGATTTAGTTCTCTATCCGTATAACACCTTGGTTTCGAAAATAGAAAGCCGCATTTACGATATAACTGATCCAACTGCCCCGATACAGCACTTTGTAACCGGTGGGGTCGAGCCGAATCAATTTGCTTTTCACTATGGTAATCGCTTATCTCTTGAAAAAGGTAAGCACTATATGCTTATCACTTATTTTGAGAGTGACTACTTTTATACTCCCGCAAAGCTGGTATTAACGCCTTATCAAGATTATTTTCAAAACATAACCATTGAAAATATGATCATGATGCTGTGCTTTGGGGTGGGCATTGCACTTGGTTTATATAATTTATTAATTTACTTGGTTTCTCGTGATGTCACACACCTTTACTACGCGCTATTTACTGCATCCTGGGTGTTTGCTTGGAGCCATTTTTTCCATATTTCTGATCAGCTGTTTGGTTACTATAATCCTCATCTTCATTGGCTCGGCTTTGCCCTCACACCCTTAACCAATATTCTGTTTTACAACAACTTACTCAAACTTAAAGAGACATTTCCCAAACTGGCGCAATTATCCCTGACGGTGGGTGTAATCGCTACTCTGGGTATTCCGTTTTGTATTTTATGGCCAAGCTTTGGTTTTTATTGGTCAACGTTAGTAACGGGTGTTGCTTTATGTTTAGGCTTATACATAGGTATTCGCTGTATGCTCATTGGCTTTAAGCCAGCACGCTATTTTGTGCTGGCTTACATTGCCATGATGCTACCGAATATGGTCGGTAATTTAACTAATTTAGGCTTGCTGCCAGCTACCTCCATTAATTTATATTTATTGGGTTTGATAGGCACAGCCATGGACGCCATGTTGCTGGCGTTTGCTGTGGCCGATAAGTTTAGGCTGCTTCACGATGACAACGTAGAGCTCAACAAAAATTTAGAAGAAAAAGTACATCTAAGAACTTTGGAGCTTGAAGAACTTGCCTCTGAGCTTCGCGATGCGAATGAAGCTAAAAGCCGCTTTTTAGCGAATATCAGTCATGAAATTCGTACCCCAATGACATCAATTATTGGCTATGCAGATGGCATTATGCTCGGGGACATTAAGCCTCATGAGCGCAACCATGGGATTGGAGTTATATTGCAAAATAGCCGCCATGTTCTTGGATTAATAAACGATATTCTCGATATGTCGAAGATTGAAGCCAACAAGCTAGAAATAGATTTAGTCGAAACAGACTTGTTTGCCACGATTGCCAATATTGAGTCACTTATTGGCAAGCAAATCCGTGATAAGGGCTTAAAGTTCAGTGTTGATTATCAGTTCCCGTTGCCAGACTACCTAATTACCGATCCGAGTCGTTTAAGGCAAATTTTATTAAACCTAACAACCAACGCCCTTAAGTTCACTCAAGTCGGGCGTATAACTTTAACGGTGAGCTGTCATAACGATAAGTTGTCGATAAGCGTAAAAGACACCGGTATTGGCATGACAGACAAAGAGCAACAAGCCCTGTTTAGTGCCTTTTATCAAGCGGATTCAAGTATTTCTAGGCAATATGGTGGCACGGGTCTTGGCCTTAATATTTCAAAGAGCCTTGCGCAGAAATTGGATGGGGATATCAGCGTTAAAAGTAATGTTGGCTCTGGCAGTGAGTTTATTTTCACCATGTCGGTGTATACCACAGATAACACACGTTGGCTCAATGATATGAGCGAAGTGAAGCTCGTTGAAACCTCACCGTTTAGTAAGCTTGATGCACCAGAGAACTTAAAGGGCAGAGTATTACTTGCCGAAGACCACCCAGACAACCGACGTTTAATTGCGCGAATATTAGAGCGTATGGGGCTGACAGTGACCACCGTTGAAAATGGTAAAGACGCAGTGCAAGCAACCCTCGAAGACAGCTTTGACCTTATTTTACTCGATATTCAAATGCCGATTATGGACGGTCAAGAAGCATTAAAAATGATGCAAGCAACGGGAGTGAGTGCGCCAATCATTGCACTGACAGCGAATACCATGAAGCATGAAATTGCCCGTTATATGAAGCAAGGCTTTAATGATTTAATCGCTAAACCAATTGATAGAAACGCGTTTAGCCATAAAATTGCCAGTTACTTAGATTGCGATGAGTTAGCCGATATCAAATTACCTGAAAAAGAATTTCAGGCGCTGAAAGATGACTACATAAAAGGTCTTGAAGAACAATATAGAGAAATGCGCGAGCAATACAAAAATATGGATATAGATGGCTTAAGCAGAAATGTTCATATGCTCAAAGGCGCTGCGAACATGTTCGAATGTGAAATGCTCTATGTTAAAGCCGTGGCAGTAGATACTGCGCTTAAAAAAGATACCGTCACGCTCGATACGCAGCTTATTGCTTCCTTATTTTGTGCTATGCAAGACGAAATAACCAAGGTAACGCATTGATTGCTTGAATAGCGGCTATTTCTTTGTAAGCACAGACAAATTCGCTATTTCTTGATATTAATATTGTTAAAACACCTTGCTGGGAAGGCATGATGCAGTATCAACATATTTCAGTACCCTCGAATGGCGCGCAAATTACGATTAATAGTAAGGGCCAATGGCATATTCCTGATAACCCGGTTATAGCTTATATTGAAGGCGATGGTGTGGGTCAAGATATAAGTCCGGTGATGCGTGATATTGTCGACGCTGCGGTGAAACATGCTTATCAAGGCGATAAACAAATACATTGGATGGAAGTGTTCAATGGCGAAAAAGCAGCTGCGCTATACGATGGCGACTGGTTCCCGCAAGAAACCCTGCATGCGGTTAGGCAGTATAAAATTGCCATAAAAGGGCCATTAACAACCCCCCTCGGCGGTGGTTTTCGCTCTTTAAATGTGGCCCTTCGTCATGAGATGGATTTATTCGTTAACATGCGGCCTATTCGCAGTTATCCGCATTTACCATCCCCCTTAAAAGAGCCTGAAAAAACTCAAATCACAGTAATACGCGACAGCTCTGAAGATGTTTACTCAGGCATTGAGTGGCAGGCTGGCAGTATCGATAACGAGCGTATGCTTGATTTTCTGTGCCAAGAAATGGGTGTCACCCGACTTCGTTTTGATAACCAATGCGGTATTGGTATTAAAAATAGCTCGAAAGAGGCGGCAGAGCGACTAATGCGTTACGCCCTAAACTTTGCCCTCAAAGAGCACAGTGAATCACTGACTGTGGTGCACAAAGGCAATGTACTTAAATTTACCGATGGCGCCTTTAAACGCTGGGCATTTGCCCTAGCAGAGCAAGAGTTTAACGCTGTAGCGCATGAAAATGGTCGTTGGTTAGTGATCAAACGTGACGAGCAAGATGATTTAATTATCAAAGAAGTCATTGCCGATAACATGCTACAACAAGCGCTGCTCACCCCAGAGCAATTTGATGTGGTGGTAACAACCAATCAAAACGGCGATTACTTAGCTGATATGCTAACCGCACAAGTCGGTGGGGTAGGTATTATGCCTGCGGCAAACTTAAATAATGAAGTGGCCTTTTTTGAACCGACTCATGGCACATTTAATCGCATAGCCGGGGAAGACAGTGCAAATCCAACAAGCAGTATTTTAAGTGCGGTTATGATGCTACGTTTTATGGGCTGGCACGAAGCGGCGAATAAAATAGAAAAAGCCCTAGAGCAGACGCTTAGCGCAAATGAAATGACGTTTGATTTGGCTAACCTAGTAGCCGATGCGACGATGCTTAGTTGCAGTGATTTTGCAACAAGCATCATCGCGCGAATAAGTAACTCAAATAATGAACCATATTAAGCGGCATTGGCGCTTTTAACTGCGTAGACACATGGTTTACCTGTTAACTGTGCTGCACGTTGGTAAATGTGCTCTGCACCAGGTTCGTTGCTTGTCATGCCTGTTAATGTATCCATTAACGCAACCACTAAAATTGCTGGTACTTGGCAGCAGTATTCATCTAACACTGCAGTTGTTGTTTGTGCATCAACATGACAATGCGGGTGAGTACGTACTGTGCTATACGCTTTTAACAGTGTCTCTGCTTGTAGAACATCATCATCTTGATGTTTGGTTTTACGGCATTGGCAACCAAACTCATCAACCATTGTTGCCAGTGTTTGGTAAATCTCATCGCAGGCTAAATCGCTTTTTTTACAAAGCTGCTGCTCGATGAATGAGTGTAATTGACCATTGATGTAAAGGCCGTCCTGTTGAGTGAATTGCGCTGAAGTTTCCATAATCATTTTCTCTTTGTTTATGTGCTTAACTTCACTCTAGCCCTTCACTCATTATTTATGAAATTGTTGTTTTCAATAACTGATATTGATTTAATCAATATTGTGTTGTTTTTAGCGATCAGCCACCGTACTGGCAAAGGCAAGTAGCTCTCTGCGCAGCCATTGGTGCGGGTTTGCGTGGTGTAGCAAAGGGCTCCATAACATTTTTACTTCAATAGGCACGATTTGAAATGGCACTGGACTTATTACCAAATCAGTGTGTTTTGCGAGTAACATGGCTTGGCGACGGGGCAATGTTGCTATGAGTTGAGGTGATTGGCAAAGTAGGCTCGCCACCATGTAATGGCGGGTGAATACGCGAATATTGCGGGTTTGTTCTAGTTGCCATAATGCCTCATCGACCCAGCCGAGTTTTTGGCTGCCTGATTTATTTGTTACTGCCGCTTCTACGCCCCAACCAGCCCGATTCACCCAAATGTGTTCTTGAGCAAGGTAGCCTTCAAGGTTTTGCTGTTGTAAGTAAGAGTTGTCTGGGTGTGTTAAGCAGCAGTAATTGTCGCGCCACACACTTGCCTGGTGGAATGAGCGGGGCAGGCCGTTAAAGCGATTAATGGCAAGGTCGATGGTGCCTTTTTCCATATCTTGAAGGTTAACATCGCTTGGGCTCAAAATATCAAAATTAAGCCCCGGATTTTTTGCTAGCTGCTGGGTGATAAACGGCGCAATAAGCGTTGATTCAAGATAGTCGTTTGCCATGATCCGAAACGTAATATTCGCGGTGCTCGGGTCGAATACCTCACTTGGCTGAGTAATTTCCTCAGCCATTTTTAACAGTGATTCTATTTCAGGTTTAAGGCTGAGCGCTTTTGCCGTTGGCGTCATTGTGCCAGCGGCTCTCACTAATAATGGATCATCAAATAAATCACGCAAACGTTTAAGGGCATTACTCATTGCAGGTTGAGTCAAAGCTAGTTTATTGGCGGCTTTAGACACACTTTGTTCGTCAATGAGGACATTTAAATACACTAATAGGTTGAGGTCGACGTGCCTAATATTCATTTGATCAATCTTATTTATTATCTTTATTAATTACCTAAATTAAAGCGCGCTTGCTATTGTGTGTAAACAAGGCGACTAAAATAATCAGCATAAGCGATAAAAATAATGCCACAGCAAAGTTCAAGTTTGGCTGTTAAATCACACAGCGAACAGTTAAATCAGGTCGTAGCGACTAAGCTTGCCCGTGCGGTGTATGCTGGCTTTGAGGCTATGTTTGCAGAGTTTTTAAATATTACCCTCGGTGCACAAAGTCGTTTTGAACAGCGCCAGTGGCATCAAGTTCAAGGGGCTATGAAATCGCGATTGCAAGTTTACGAAGGGCAAGTAAAAAAGGTAAGCCAAGCGGTAAAAATTATTGCTTATAGCGAAGTAGACGACCCAGCGCTTTGGTTATTAGCCAAACAAATATACGCAGAAATGGTGCAAAGCCATGAAAACCAGCCTATTGCTCATACCTTTTTTAACTCAACCTTCGGTGCAATTTGGGACTCACGAAAAATCCGCAATGTGCACTTGTTTGTACTAAAAGCACGATATCAACTGGGGCCAAGACCCTTTGATTCATTGGTTAGCCGCATTTCCCTGCAAAATGGCTTTGAAAGTGCGATTAGTAGCTTGATCAAGCGCCATGTATTTCGGTCACAATACGCTGATTTTACTGATGATATTGCCATGTTACAGCGTACCTTGATTGCTGGAGCGAAACAACAATGCCCACAAGTTTATGAGCTGCTTGCTCTCAACGATGGCTATATTGAATACGCTAATTCATTGTTTTTCAGAAATAAAGCGTGCTACATCATAGGTCGTTGTATTGCTAAAAATGGCGATAACATGCCATTTGCGATTGCGCTATTAAACAGTGAAAAAGGTCTTCACATTGATGCTGTGATGATGGGAGCTGATCAACTCAGCTTGTTGTTTGGCTTTGCGCGTACTTATTTTATGGTCGACACTGACCAACCCGCCCGATATGTTGATTACCTCAGTGTTTTAATGCCTCATAAGCAACGTTTTGAGCTGTTTAATGCCATAGGCTTTATCAAACACGCGAAAACCGAGTTTTATCGTTATAAAGTTGATACCACCCGTAATAGCCCCGTTGACGATAAATACACACTTGCGCCGGGTACGCCGGGCATGGTGATGCTGGTATTTACCACCCCAGGCTCAGATTATGTGTACAAGGTAATAAAGGATAAATTTAGTGCGCCAAAAACGGCCACCAAACAACAAGTAATGGCTAAGTACGACTTTGTTAAACAAGCCGACCGAGTAGGCCGGCTAGTTGATACCCACGAATTTCGTTATTTAGCGTTTGATTTAAGCCGATTTAGTGATGAGCTTATACAAATAATGCAGCAGCAAATTGGCGATAGCTTAGTGATCTCGGGTAATGCACTTATTTTGCGCCATGTTTATGTAGAGCGAAAAATGACGCCGCTTAATTTGTATATAAACGACTGTGATGAGCGAAAACTGCAGCAAGTAATGGTTGATTACGGTAAAGCGATAAAAGAGCTTGCGGGGGCTAATATTTTCCCCGGTGATATGCTGATGAAAAACTTTGGTGTAACCCGTTGGGGAAGAGTGGTGTTTTATGACTACGATGAAATTTGTCCGATGACAGAGTGTCAATTTAGAGAGCTGCCAAAAACCGATGACTCATTAGATGAGCTCAGCAGCGAAAGCTACTTTGATATCGCAGAAAACGACGTATTTCCGAGCCAGTTTAAAGTATTTTTTAGCGCTAATAAGCGAGCGTTTGATCACTTCAATGCTGCACATCAAGATATTTTCACTGCCACGATGTGGCAGCAATTACAAACTGCGATAAACGATGGGCAATTGCTTGACGTTTATCCTTATAAGCAGTCTTGGCGCTTTTCGTCGATGAGAGCTCAAATGAAAAAATCTCAACCTATAACTGTTTAATAGGAACATAGTGTTAGCGTATGCTATTGAAAAAATTGCTAAGGAACGCACTATGAAAAACACACTGTTATTATCGAGTTTATTTATTTCGTCTATGGTAAGCGCCAATCCGTTATTAGGTAGCTGGCAATTTGTTGAAGGCAAATATGCAACCAATGACGGCTATGTGACGGCAAAAGCGCCAGAAATTACCTCTGTTAAACTGATTACACCCAGTCATTTTAGCTATATCACCCAAAAACAAGGCAACTTTCATTATGCTGGTGGCGGCAAATATGTTTTGCAAGACCAGCAATTTATCGAAACTTTTTCCTATGGTAATGTTCCTTCACTACTTGGTAAGACCATGGCATTTGATTACAAAATAAAAGGTGACTTGTGGCACCACACCTTGTATGAAAATGGCAAATTAGTCGAAGCTGAGATCTGGCAACGAATTAAATAGAAGGTGATATGCGTTATATTAAGCACGAAGACTCACAGTTACATTTTGCGCAAACAGATAAACCAGCCCTAAAAGATAACGAAGTTCTTATTGCTGTTGCAGCAATCGGCGTTAATCGGGCAGATTGTTTACAGCGACAAGGTAAATATCCTGCGCCCAAAGGTGACAGTGAAATTCTAGGGTTAGAATGCGCCGGTACCATTGTTGAGCAAGGCAGTGCAGTATCGGGAGATTGGCTTAATAAACGCGTTTTTGCCTTGTGTGCAGGCGGTGCTTACAGCGAGTATGTTGCAGTTGATGCTGCACAAGTAATGCCGTTACCAGATGAAATGACAATGGCCCAAGGCGCTGCTATCAGTGAAGTATACTTAACGGCTTTTTCTGCCTTATTTCAATTTGGTCAGCTCAAAGCGGGGCAGACGGCACTGATCCATGCGGGAGCTAGTGGTGTCGGTGGGGCGGCAATTCAAATGGCAAAACGCGCAGGCGCTCAAGTGGTGATCACCGCAGGTAGTGATGAAAAGTGTGAGCATGCCAAACAGCTTGGTGCAGATCACACCATTAATTATAAAACCACTGATTTTGTAGAGTACTTCAAAGCCAATAATTTACAGGCCAATACCATTGTTGATCCTGTCTCAGGAAGCTATTTAAATAAAAATGCTGCCGTTGCAGCAATGGATTGCCAAATTGTGATGTTAGCCTTTTTAGATGCGCGCTTTGCTGAGGTTGACTTTGCAAGGCTGCTTAGCAAACGTATTTCCTTTCATGCATCAACTTTGCGTAATCGTTCAATTGAGTTTAAACGTCATTTAAAAGAGCAGTTTATTTCGCGCTTTTATGATGACTTGGCCAACGGGCTGTTCGATTGCAATATCTATAAAACCTTAAATTGGCAAGAAGCGAATGAGGCTCACCGTATTTTAGATAACAACGAAAACTCGGGAAAAGTGGTGATGTTAGTTGAATAACATCAATTTGCCCATATTATTGGTTTTATTAGTAGTTAAAAGTAAAGGTTAATATGAACCCTATTATTGCAATGCTCAAAGAGCACAATGTAAGTGACGAGAAAGTGCGTGAGCTGTTTCAAGCGTTTATGGAAAACCCAATGATGGCAATGGGTCTAGTCCAACAGTTAGGTATCCCACCAGAAAAGCTTCAACAATTGATGGCATTAGTGATGACGCAGCCACACCTTATTAAAGAAGCGGCTGAATCAGTGGGTATCAGTGATGATGAAGTTGAGCAAGCCAAAGCGCAGTTCAAAAATCAGCAGTCATAAAATTAAATGATACGAATTTAAAAAAGGTTAGCTCTTTGGCTAACCTTTTTTGTTAATTACTGATACGAAAACACGTCGTCTAGTTTCTTATCAAACAGTTGAGCAATCTTAAAAGCCACCTCGAGCGAGGGTGAATATTTACCTTTTTCAATTGCTACTATAGTTTGCCTTGAAACGCCAACTGCCTCTGCCAATGCTTGCTGAGTCATTTCGTTGTGATGAAATCGAAGTTCCCGAATGGTATTACTGAGCTGTTTTGTCATCTAGCTGTCTCTTCGATATAAATACGCTTTGCTGGCAATAGTAATAATTTCACTGGCTAAAAAACCAATAATAAGAAAGTGCATAATATTATATAGATCAGAGACCTCAGGTAACAGCATGCGTCCAGATACGCGCTCAATTTGCGTCGCTAAAAATACACACATTAAGATAGTTGCAGAGCAGAACCAGTGACCAAGTTTGGTGCTTTTTAGCTCAATGAGCTTATCACGCTCATCATCCCCTAAGTCTGCTTCTTTGTGTTTAATGCCTGCAAGCACAGATTGCATAATGATCTCTAAGATCACCGCAACCACGACAACCTTATACAAATAAGACACCATAGTATCTTGGCTAAGATCACCTGCAGCTTGTAGTGAATTAATGCCTAACAGGTAATAGCTTAAAAGGCCTATGGTTACCACCAAGGTGCCCCAAATTGTCATTTCTTTGTAGCTCATTTTCTTCCACCCCATGTAAAAAATATTTGACTTGGTGTTAAGTAAACTACTCATTGCTCGGTATGTCAAATATTTTTAACACCATGTATGGTATTTTTATCATTGACGTATTTCGTTACATTTAGTTGAGAACTAATTCCTACCGCACAGACTCCTAATGAATCAAACAACAAATTAGGAACGAATATGAACTGGCTTTTAAAGGTATGGAAAAATAACCGCTCATTGATTTTATTTATCTGCTTGATGAGTGTGTTCAGAAGTGCAGTGGCTGATTGGTATGAAGTGCCAACAGGTTCTATGAATCCGACCATCGTTGAAGGGGACCGTATTTTAACGGATAAAATGGCTTATGATCTGCGTGTGCCATTTAGTCATATTTCGCTAATGCGCACAGATGAGCCAAAAGCCGGTGATATTATTGTATTTGATTCTAAGGCTGCAAATAATCGTTTAATAAAGCGTGTTATTGGCGTGCCGGGCGATACAGTGACTTTAGTCGATAATAAATTGATCATAAACGGTAAAGAGCTTGATTATGCATTAACTGATAATGAGCATGAGCAGCAAACACTGATTGAAAACCTTGCCGGTGTTCAGCACGCTATTGTGGTATCAAAAACGCCCTCGGTGATGCAGCATTTTGCCCCTGTCGCTATTCCAAAGGATATGTATTTAGCGATGGGCGATAATCGCGATCACAGTGCAGACTCGCGAGTGATTGGTTTAGTGCCTCGCAGTGAGTTATTAGGCAAAGCTAAAAGAGTCATAGTGTCACTTGATTATGATGATTATTACTTACCTCGAAAAGAGCGACTCTTGCATGATTTGTACTTAGCACCCTAGATAAAAATCGTACAAAATTGGCAATTTATAATTTTATGTTTCAATATTAACGACATAAAAATAATAAGCCAAAAGGTAAAGTATGATAAATGATAAGTTTGCGAGATTAATTCGATCTTTTTTGTTACTCGTCTTTTCGATCAGTCTGGTTGCATGTGGTTCGAGCTCAAAAAACGAATCTACAAAAGTTGATGACACTAACAGCTCAACACCGGATACAGGTGTTGAGCTTGTCGATAACAGTGGTAGTGCTGACTATAAAATTATTATTTATGGCAATAGCCATAGTGCTAGATTAGGGGATTTGCTTGAACAGCTTATTTCCAGTGAGCTAACCAACGCTCAAGTTTCAACTCTTACCATCAGTGGTCGTTTTTTAGATGAAATAGTGAACACTTCGGGCAATATTGAAAAGCTACAGCAAGCCAATTGGAGCCATGCTATTTTTCAAGGTCAAAAGTATTCTCAGTCTGGCTCTGTTAATTATTCTACAAGTGAGGCTGAGCGTTTAATTGCCAGTGCAAAAGAGCTGGAAATTACACCTATTTTGTTTCCTGAGCATCCACAGCGAGGTGACAGCAAAGAAGGGGAGCTTGTCTATCAATTACATTTGTCGATTAGCGAAAAAGAGGCAAGTTGTGTTGCACCAATCGGCTTAGTTTGGGATAAAGCAATCGCTGCATTACCTGAGCTTAATTTTTACAGTGCAGATGGCAATCATGCTTCAGATGCAGGGCACTTACTGACCGCGATGACTTTTTATGAAGCCATAACAGGTGAGCTTGCAGATACCCTAGCTTACAATGCTGCTTTTGCTATTACCGAACAACAACACCAGCAGTTTGGGCAAATAATTACTCAATTACTGACTGAGTATCCTGCATGCCCAAGCTCATAAGCTAACAACATTATCTAAAGCATTCATTAAATACAAAAAAACCGTTGTGTCTGAAACACAACGGTTTTTTATATTAACTTGCAATTGTGTAATTACATTACACGCATGCCAGGCTCTGAGCCTTCATCTGGGTTTAGAATATAAATTTCTTTACCGCCAGGACCTGCCGCTAATACCATGCCTTCAGACATACCGAAACGCATCTTACGAGGCTTAAGGTTCGCTACCATTACCGTTAGCTTGCCTTCGATATCTTCTGGTGCATACGCCGATTTAATACCTGCGAATACTTGGCGCGTTTCGCCACCTAAATCTAAGGTTAGTTTTAATAGCTTATCTGCGCCTTCAACGTGTTCTGCTTTAGCAATTTTTGCTACGCGTAAATCAACTTTCGCAAAATCATCAAATTCGATTTCTGGGCTGATTGGCTCTTTTGCTAGTGGGCTGTTTGGATCAATCTTGTCTTTTTCAGCAACTAGGCTTTCTTTTGATTCTTCAATCATTTTATTTACTTTATCCATTTCAACACGTTGCATTAACGGTTTGAACTTATTAATTGCGTGACCAACAAGCGCTGTTTGCGCGCCTTGCCATGTTAAACCGTCGTTTAAGAAGGCTTCAACGTTTGCAGCCATACCTGGAAGAACAGGTTTTAAGTAAGTGATAAGTATACGGAACATATTTAAGCCAAGTGAACAAACATCGTGTGTTTCTTGTTGTTTTGTTTCGTCTTTAATCAATACCCAAGGCGCTTTAGCGTCGATAAATTGGTTTGCTTTATCAGCAAGTGCCATGATTTCACGAATTGCACGGCTGTAATCACGGTTTTCATAGTGATTTGCGATGCTTGCAGAAGCTGCTTGGAACTCACTTAATAGTGCTTCGTCCATTACGGTGTCGCTAAGCTTACCGTCAAACTTCTTGGTGATGAAGCTTGCACAACGGCTTGCGATGTTAACTACTTTACCTACTAAGTCTGAGTTAACACGTAGTGCAAAGTCTTCAAGGTTTAAATCAAGGTCAGTGATGCCGTTGTTTAATTTTGCCGCGTAGTAATAACGAAGATATTCAGGATCTAGGTTATCAAGGTAAGTACGCGCCTTAACAAAAGTGCCTTTTGATTTAGACATCTTCGCGCCATTCACAGTCACAAAACCATGGGCAAAAACGTTTGTTGGCTTTCTGAATTTTGCACCATCTAACATTGCCGGCCAGAATAAGCTGTGGAAGTAGATGATGTCTTTACCAATGAAGTGGTAAAGCTCTGCATCTGAGTCTTCGCTCCAAAATGCATCAAAATCAATCCCTTTTTTATCACACAGGTTTTTAAAGCTCGCCATGTAGCCAATAGGTGCGTCTAACCACACGTAGAAGTATTTACCTGGTGCACCTGGGATTTCAAAACCAAAGTAAGGTGCGTCACGGCTGATATCCCACTGCTGTAGGCCATCTGCAAACCACTCATCAAGCTTGTTCGCCATTTCTTGTTGAATCGTACCTGAGTGTAACCACTCTTTAAGCATGTCTTCAAAAGCAGGTAGGTCGAAGAAGTAATGCTCCGAATCTTTTAAGATTGGCTCAGCACCCGACATAACAGAGCGTGGGTTGATAAGCTCAGTTGGGCTGTAAGTTGCACCACAAGAATCACAGCTGTCACCGTTTTGATCTTCTGACTTACACGTTGGGCAAGTACCGGTTACAAAGCGGTCTGGTAAGAAGATACCTTTCTCTGGGTCGAAAAGTTGAGAAATAGTATGCTTTTTAATGTGACCCGCTTCATTCAAACGGTTGTAGATTAACTCGCTGAAATGACGGTTTTCTTCACTGTGCGTGCTGTGATAGTTATCAAATTCAATGTTGAAATCAGCAAAATCGCGTTGACGTTCAACACTCACGTTTTTAACCATCTCTTCTGGCGTGATCCCTTGCTTTTGCGCATTAAGCATAATTGGTGTGCCGTGAGCATCATCCGCGCAAACGTAATAGGTTTCATGACCTTGTTGTTTTTGGAAACGCGCCCAAATATCAGTTTGGATATATTCTAGTAAATGACCTAAGTGAGTCGGGCCATTGGCATAAGGTAATGCGCTAGTAATCAGGATCTTTCGCTGTGCCATAATCATTCCGAATTGAGATTAGTTCGATGCAAATATGCTCGAATATCATTATTTAATTCATTGTGAGTTGCTCATAGACAACTCAAAGCAATGATATTATCTAATTGTCTGGTTTTAATGCCTTGAATGTTACATAATTCCGCAGCACTTTTCATCAAAGAAACGCTAATTTATTGCTATGTTTGGACTGTCAAAACTATTCTCAAGTAAATCGGCTGAAAAAGCACCTATCATTGCAGCCTTAGCCGCCTACCGTAGTAGCGCATTTGCCATTGGTATTGAGCAAGATTGGCTCGAAGAGCTTAATCAAAACAGCGATAAAAGCTGGCAGGTAAAACTAAGCCTACCTTTTGCTGGCGTGGGCGAAATCACTGAGATTGAAAAATTTGTCGCTGATAAACTATCAGTGCCTGTGTCAATTAGTGCTAAAGTGAAATTACCTAGCACATATAGTTTTAAGCAAATTAAACATATTGTGCTCGTTGCTTCAGGTAAGGGCGGCGTAGGAAAGTCAACTACGGCGGTGAATCTTGCCTCGGCTTTAGAACAAGAGGGTGCCAAAGTGGGTATTCTCGATGCTGATATTTATGGCCCGTCTATTCCATTGCTTCTAGGTCTACAAGGGGCAGAGCCGAAAACAGCAGATAATAAAAATTTACTTCCTTTTGAAGCGCATAACCTCAAGGCGCAATCGATCGGCTTTTTAGTGCCAAGTGATGACGCGACCGTTTGGCGCGGACCAATGGCATCGGGAGCACTTAATCAGTTAATGAACGAAACCGCTTGGGGTGAGCTTGATTATCTAATTGTTGATATGCCTCCAGGTACGGGCGATATTCAATTAACCATGAGCCAAAAAGTGCCAGCCAGTGGTGCAGTGATCATTACCACGCCTCAAGATTTAGCGCTAGCCGATGCGCAAAAGGGCATTGCTATGTTCAATAAAGTGAACGTACCTGTGCTTGGTTTAATTGAAAACATGAGCTACTTCTTATGTGGTCATTGTGGTAAGCCTAATCATGTATTTGGTAAAGATGGTGCCGTAAAATTAGCACATCGTCATGGTGTACCAGTGCTGGCTAATATTCCGCTGGCCATTGAAATTCGTGAAAGCTCGGAGCAGGGCGATTTAATTGCCACAGACAACGAGGCTCAAATAAGTGAAACCTACAAAACTGCAGCACGCGTGCTTGCTAGTAGCTTGTATTATCAACAGGCGCACACAAGCGCAGTTGAAATTGTCATTACTGAAGATTGATTGTTGCAAAGATTTTGTTAGTGGGTTTTTCTTGTTAACAAAATCCAGATTGATTATTTTGTACTAAATCTTGCTATCTAACCCCACTTTTAGTCGCATATAGCCTGCATTTTCGTGAAATATGTCGAAAAACAAAGTTGCAGTAAATGTTAATATTTTATTGACGTTTTAATAACCGTGACATACTCTAATGAAAGCGCTTACATTGTTAGGTCTTTTTATTTACCTGCCAATGTAAGCGCTTACAATTGACTGATTAAAACTATACTCTATATATATCAGTTGAGTACTAACAAACACATAATGTTAGGGTTCAATGCAATGAACAAATTCAAAACACACTTAACACAACTAGCAATGGCGCTTTCTGTAGCGACTTTAGCTGGCTGCGGTGGCTCTGCCACAGATACAAAAATAGATACTGTCGATCCAACTGAACCAGTTTCAGATTGGGTGATGGTTTGGGAAGATAACTTTGACGGCGATGCCATTGATGACAACAAATGGAATTTCGAAATAGACTGTGCAGGTGGCGGTAATAACGAAAAACAATGTTATACCGACAGTGAAGAAAACGCCTTTGTTGCAGACGGTATTCTTAATATCGTTGCATTGCCTGCAGAAGACGGTGCTGCAAAGCCTTATACATCTGCACGTATCAATACTCGCTACAAAGCCGATTTTAAATATGGCCGTTTTGAAGTAAGAGCAAAACTACCTAGCGGTCAAGGTTCTTGGCCGGCGTTTTGGATGATGCCAACCGACGAAGTTTACGGTGAGTGGCCTCGTTCAGGTGAAATCGACATTTTAGAATCAGTGAATTTAAAAGTTGAAAATGATGATGGCTTAGAGTCAAATATCTACGGCACGTTACATTATGGTCAAGCGTGGCCAAATAACGACAGTAGTGGTCAAGCGTACACCTTCGCGCAAGATTCTAATCCTGCTGATGATTTCCATACTTATGCTATTGAGTGGCAAGAGGGTGAAATTCGTTGGTACGTAGATGACTATTTATATGCAACACAGCGCCAGTCAGAATTACTTTATAACGCTGACGGTGAAGCACTGGCTCTTAAACATAAGGGTTGGTACACAGAGTACTTTGATCAAACAACTGGTGAGTTAACAACTTTCTGGGACGCTGCGCCATTTAACCAAGAGTTTTATTTAATCTTAAACTTTGCTGTTGGCGGTGATTGGCCTGAAAATGTTAATGCCCTTGGTATTGATGCAACTGCATTCGAAAATGGTCAAACTTTTGAAGTTGACTATGTACGTGTTTATGAATGTGCTCAAGATCCAGACACAGGTAAAGGCTGTGAAACAGTTCGCCCAGGTTATGACAATTTAGAAGATGCACTAGTGCAAGGCGCAGCTCCTGCTCCAACGCCACCAAGTGATGGCACTGTTACGCCGCTGACTATTTTTGATAGCAGTTTTAACCCTAACTGGCCTGCATGGGACTGTTGTGGTGGCACAACGCCAGGGTTAGTTGAAGATGAAGACCGTGGTAATGTGGTTGAATTTAGTGTGGGTGCGGAACCTACTGTAAATGGCTTTATTAGCCGTGATGCCTTTATTACCGATGAAAACGGTGAAGCGTCACCTTATGATGCCAGTGCAATGTTAGAAGACGGCTATGTGACTTTTGATATGCAAGTAACGTCTTTACCATCAACGCCAGACGCACCTTGGTTATTTAAAATCGAAAGTGATGAAGGCGCGACAGCCGTTGAGCTAAACCTAAGTGCAAGTACAGAAGGTGTTAGCCCAGTTGCCGGTGAATGGCAAACATATACCTTCCCACTGCAAACATTAGCTGACGCAGGTTTAAATGTATCGCTAATTGATGTAATCATGATTTTCCCTGCATGGGGTCAAGGTGAGGGTGCTGTTTACCGTGTTGATAATGTTGAAATTACCAATGGCGGCACAACAACATTACCTTCATTAACTTTATTCACTGATGAAACTAATCTTGATTGGCCGCTATGGGATTGTTGTGGTGGTTCAACACCTGTTGAAGTAGTCGACGACGAAGAACACGGTGTTACTGCAGAGTTCTCTATTGGTGCAACTCCTACGGTAATGGGCTTTATTAACCGTACTTCATCTGGTGGCAGTGGTACGCAGTTTGACGCATCAGCATTGGTTGATGATGGCATGCTGCAATTTGAGATGAAGATCACCTCTTTATCATCAATACCAGATGCGCCTTGGCTATTAAAAGTTGAGTCTAATGAAGGTGCAACAGCAGTAGAGGTTAACCTTAACACAAGCTCAGAAGGTGTTGACCCTGTTGCTGGTGAATGGCAAACATACACGTTCCCAATCAGTACTTTATTAAACGCAGGTTTAGATGTAAGTGCTATTGATGTCATCATGATTTTCCCTGCTTGGGGTCAAGGTGAAGGTGCAGTTTACCGTGTCGACAATGCTCGCATTTATGCACCAGAGCAAGAATCGGCAGCATCAGAGCTGACGCTGTTTGCCGAAAACGTGGCAGATCAGTGGAGTATTTGGGATTGTTGTGCTGGTAGCACGCCAACAGTCGAAACTGACGATGAAACCCATGGCTCAGTGGCAGAATTTCAAATTGGTTCTACCGCTACGGTAATGGGGTTCCTAGCTGATGATGGCGTGAGCTTTGATGCATCGCACTTGTTATCTGAAGGTGTGGTTCGTTTTGAAATGAAGATTGTATCAAACGCCAGCGACCAAGATGCTCAGTGGTTATTCAAAATTGAATCAAACGATGCAGGTCAAGCTGTGGAGCTTGCGTTAAGTGCAAGCCAAGAAGGTGTCGAGCCTGTGGTTGGTGAGTGGCAAACCTATACTTATACACTTGCCGATTTACTAAGTGCAGGTCTTGATATTAGTGCAATCGACGTTGTTATGGTGTTCCCGTCATGGGGTATGGGTGAAGGTGCGGTTTACCGTATTGATAATGCAGTTATTGCAAACCCGTAATTAACATTGGCAACAAGTGATGGGTGCTGATTACAGCACCCAGTATCCATGACAACATATTGCAAAAGCAGGTATATCATGAAAAGCACAAAATTTATTAAAACACCTCTTGCAGCGTCAGTTGCGATGATTTTAACCGCAGGGCTAGGCACTATGTCGGCTTATGCACAGGATGAGCAAGAGAAAGCTGATAACGATATTGAAGTTATCGAAATTAAAGGTATTCGTGGCAGTATGATCCGCGCCATGGATATGAAACGTGATGCAACAGGTGTTGTTGATGCGATTTCAGCAGAAGAGATGGGTAAATTCCCAGATACTAACTTAGCTGAATCATTACAGCGTATTACCGGTGTATCAGTGAGTCGTTCTAACGGCGAAGGTAGCGAAATTACGGTACGTGGTTTTGGCCCTGAGTTTAACCTAGTAATGTTGAATGGCCGTCAAATGCCAGGCACGGGTTATACACGTTCATACGCCCTTGAGAATATTGCCGCTGATGGTGTAAGTGCACTTGAAGTAGCGAAATCAGGTCAAGCTGATGTTCCAAGTGGTGGTCTAGGCGCTACTGTAAATATTATTACAACTCGCCCATTAAATAGCCCAGGCGAAAAGTTTAGCTCGTCTATTAAAGCTATTCATGACTCGTCAAATGAAAAAGGTGATGATGTAACGCCAGAGTTTTCAGCGATGTACAGCAATACCTATGCTGATGATACATTTGGTTTTGCGGCATCATTCTCTCATCAAGAACGTGATTTTCAACAGCAAAGTGCCAATATTCAAGGTTGGCAGGCCAATGTTGACTTACCAACTCTTGATGAAGGTGACTACATTGACCCACGTGCAGTAGATAGCGAAGGCAACCGTGTCGGTAATCATTTCTTCCCGAAAGACATGAACTACAGTATTGCTGATGTTGAACGTGAGCGTACTAATGGCCAAGTAACTTTACAGTACTCGCCAATTGAAAGCTTTACTGCAACGGTTGATTACACAGCAAGTCGTGCAATCACCGGTGTTGAAACTGCAGGTTGGGGTATTTGGAATGAGTTTGGCAGTAACATCAATAGTTATGAGCTTGATGAAAATGGCACAGCGCTTTATGCCGATATCAGTGGTAATGATGGTTCATTCACCGCAAGCCGTGCCACTACAGAAGTTAAAGCACGTTCAATTGGTTTAAACCTAGAATGGCAAATCAATGACCAGTGGGAAGTTGAGTTCGATTATCATGATTCGAAAAACGAAACAGATAACGGCGCAGATGATGGCTTAGGTTCTGATGGTCAAATCATTCTTGGCTCTGACCAGTTACAGAGCAAAGTATATGACTATCGCACTGGTGAGGTTCCGCATGCCTACGTTAATTGGAACAATGGTACTACAGTACTAGACCCAAGTGAGATAGATTCAAACTTCAGTCAGTTTATTTACTCACCAGGTGAGTCTAATGTTGAGCAAGCTCAGCTTCATGCAACCTGGTTCAATGAAAGCTTTGAAATTCCGCTTGTTAAAGTGAAATTCGGTGCTGCAAATACTAAGCAAACTATGGGTGGATTTACCGCTTGGAGTGGCTTACGTGGGGGCCCTGGTTTTAACCCTTCATTCACAGAAATCTTCCCAGATGGCATGTTCACTTATAATGATACTGGCGACATGCTAGACCAGTTCGCTGGTGGTGGTAGTGCCCTTGAGCCTAATTATTACTACACCTATAGCTTTGAAGAAGCGTTAGCTCGTCAACTTGCTTATTTAAATGAAGACTTATTGGGCGATAATCAATACTCAATTGACCCATTTTATGATGGTATCGACAGTGAAAGCTACGTAGAAGAGAAAACGCAAAGCTTTTATGTGAATAGCTTATGGGAGTTCGATGTAGCTAATTACTTCATACAGATTAACGCAGGTCTTCGTTATGAAGAAACTGATGTGACCAGTACGGTTCGTCAACGTGTTGAAAGTCAAGTTAATTGGGTAAGTGCATCTGAGTGGATCATGCAGTACGAAACTGGCGGTACAGATAACTTTTATCAAGAAGAAGGTAACTACGATATTTGGTTGCCGAACATTGACGTAAAAGTTGAAATTACAGACGAGCTTGTTGGTCGTGTTTCGTGGGGTAAAACCATGGCACGTGCGCCGCTGGGTAATTTGGCTGGTGGTCGTAGCTTAACGGGTAGCCCTAAACCAGGTTCGCGTACAGGTAGCCAAGGTAATACTAACCTATTGCCATTTGAATCAACTAACCTCGATTTATCACTTGAGTACTACTACGGCGAAGGCAGTTATGCGTCAGTTGGTTACTTCAAAAAAGACGTAGATAACTTTATTCAAACGCAAATCACTGAAACAACCATTGAAGGTCTATACGATATCTTAAATGGTCCTCGTTACCTTGAAGCTGTGGCATCTGTAGAAGCACGTGGCGAGCAGGCAACGAGTGACGCTGTGTTCAATGAAATGCTGGCATTAGGTTATGGTAATGCGGACGGTGCCATTGAGCCAACGAGTTCAGATCCACTGATGGTATGGAACATTTCTCAGCCACAAAATACTGATAGCAAATCAGTTGATGGCTTTGAACTTGCTGTTCAACACTTATTTGGTGAAAGTGGCTTTGGTTTAGGTGTCAACGCAACATTTGTAGATGGTGATGTTGAATTTGATGTAGCAAGTTTAACTCAGCAAGCTCCACTATCGGGTTTAAGTGATTCAGCGAACTTCCAAGCCTTCTATGATAAAGATGGCTTATCAGTAAAAGTGACTTACGCATGGCGTGACTCATACTTAATTGGTGTTGGTCAAGCGCAAGGTTCATCTGATGCGCCCCCACAATTTGGCGATACCTACGGTCAATGGGACTTAAGTGTTAACTACGACATCAACGAAAACATGACTGTTTTCTTTGAAGGTATAAACCTTAACAACGAAACTGAGCGTGGCTACGGTCGTTACGAAGAGCAGTTCTTATTTGCTCGCCAATATGGGCCTCGTTACACAATTGGTGCCCGTTATAGCTTTTAATATGTGATCCCCAAAGGAACAAAAGCCGCTCAATGAGCGGCTTTTTTTATTTTAAATCTGATAATTAAGACGTTTTTAAAGAGGCTTCTTGCGATAAAGTAAGTAGCCAACAAAATAGCAAAAAATAGCAATACCAGGATTAATTAATAAATTAGGCATGAACACAATATCGGTTTCACCAAAACAGTAGAAGTAAAAGGCTATAGTGAGTAATGAAGGTAGCGGGAAAAAGAACGTTTCGTTTGCAACTAAGCCCACCACCGACCAGCTAGTTAATAGAAGTGAACCGACAAAAACGAGAAAGCCATGCCATAAATCGTGTTTTTTAGCGTAGTTTTTGGCTATTAAAATTGCGACAACGCATGCTGGCAATGTTATTACGGATAAAATAACGTAATCCATAACAACTTATCCTCATTCTCCTTATAGTCGGGGCATTAAAACAAAACTCAGTACTTCAGATAAATCAGAAAACACTGATCTTATTACCTGAGATGGCTTATCTTATTTTGTTGAGAATTATTCGCGCAACACGCTGATGATTTGTGTAATATATGGCACACTATAGCCACCCCATTTGGCTTTGCTGATACACACTCGATTTTTGGTGTGTTTAGTTTAAAGCTTAGCGTGTTTTTTCAACTTAAAATCATATGTTTAAGTTGTATTAGGTAGAATAATAAATGAGATTATCAGATACCCATATTCAGCAGTATATTGACGAAGGCCGCATTGTTATTGAGCCAACACCGAGTAAAGAAATGATTTCAGGTGTGACGGTAGACTTGCGTTTGGGCAACAAGTTTCGAGTTTTCCAAGATCATACCGCAGCCTATGTTGACTTAAGTGGTCCAAAAGATCAGTTAAATAAGGCGATGGAATCAATCATGAGTGACGAAATTGTGCTGGCTGATGAAGAAGCATTTTTCCTTCACCCAGGTGAATTGGCACTGGCTATCACCCACGAAAAAGTTACATTACCGGCAGATATTGTTGGTTGGTTAGACGGTCGCTCATCGTTAGCACGTCTTGGTTTGATGGTTCATGTAACAGCACATCGTATTGACCCAGGCTGGTCTGGTAATATCGTGTTAGAGTTTTATAACTCAGGCAAATTGCCATTGGCTTTACGCCCAATGATGAAAATTGGTGCTATGAGCTTTGAAACCATGACAAGCCCTGCAGAAAACCCATACAACGTTCGTAAAGACGCAAAATATAAAGATCAAAATTCGGCGGTTGCAAGTCGTATCAGTGATGATAATAAATAATTAGAGTTTGTGTGGCTTTCGGGCCACATAACATTTTGTTACTGAACTTTTTACCTAATTAAAGCCTGCATAATTGGCAATTTAAGCGTATTCCTCCCATACTTTTAGCTGGTGTTTAAAGCACGGAGCTAAAATGCACTTTATTGGCAAGCAAGTCCATCGGGTTATAAAAAAATTGCTCGTATTTCTGTGTTGTGTGTTGTTACACAGCGTAAGTACTTTTGCTGCCAGTGATAGTGCGTCAGTTTGGTTGCTTGACTCCGCTGAGCCACTTGCTAAATTAAGTGAATCCTTGGAACAATCACTACAAAATGCTAAAAAGCTGAATGCACTCGAAAGCAGTACTATTCGCCTTGCCCCGCAAACATCTCATTGGTTAATAATCGATTTATTCCAACTACCCGACAATAATAATTACGTTGTTTATCTTGGTGAGCCTAATTTAACCTGGGCTAAATTTTATCTTTTAGATGAAAACTATCAGGCTACCAATAATCAGCGACTCGCTTCACTTGAAAGCTTATCAAATGTTCGACCGCACTGGTTAATAGAGCATAGCCAGGGCCATCGCTGGGCATTGGTTAACTTTGAGCACGATAGGGCACTGACGATAGAAGTTGGGGTGGTTTCAGCCAAAATATTTGAAACCAATTTACATCAAATAATTTTAAGCTATGGCGCAATTTTAGGTGTGCTAGTTTTATGTATGTTTGTATGTGCTGTCTATTTTTTTGTATCGCAGCAACCAAAATACTTGGTGTTGGATGCGTACTTCGTGTTGGTTTGTATCGGATTTTTGATTGATAACGGGTTAATAAACTATCTTGTTGATGGTTTAGATTGGGAAGCAAAATGGCCTGTTAATGAGTTTGCATTATGTTTTGTAAGCTATTTTTTATATCACTTTCTAGCGATCCATACCTATACAGTTACGTTTAAAAAGGCTTGGCAAGCTATGATGGTTTGTTTACTCAGCGCAGCCGTGTTGTCATCACTATTGCCTCAGTTTAATCGTCAGTGGCTTTTTATAGTCAGCTGTTTGGGCTTTTTGTGCTTTGCTTCTGTAATCTTTTATAGTTTGATTAAGCGTAAAAACAACCGTACTCACCTGCGTGTTTTTATGCTTTTAACTATTGTTATTCAAGTGCTGAGTCTATTTATCTGGAATGGCTTTGGCATTGGTTACCATGGTGTTCATAACACTATCTTACTTATCACATCATTGGCGATATGTTCCGTACTGTTATTAAAAGATCGCCAGCAAATCTCAGCGTTTAGCTACTCCATGTTACATGATGCAGATACTAAGCTACCAAATAAGCAGTTTTTACTCGCGCAAATGGTGAAGAAAGTATCGCAGAAACAACACTTTTCAGTTTTATTATTTAAACCTCATGTACTTTCAAATGCCCGCTCTACATTTGGCTTTGAGCAAGCCAATATTTGTATCAATGAAAGATTAAGTATCTTAAATACTCAACTACAGAGTATGAGTGCACTAAAGCTTGAAATTCAAGCAAGCAGAAGCGCGTGGCTTGCTCACGTTGATGACAGTACGTTTGGCTGTTTAATTATGGGCGAGCTTGAGCTAAGTCACATAGAGCAGTTTGCATGTTTGATCCATGGGGTCTTTGAAGAAGGGCTCACCCATGAAGATATTAATTTAGTTGATAGTGTTGATATTGGGGTTGCCTATTACCCGATGCATGGCAATACCGCGAAACAAATCTTGCAATGTGCGATACAAGCTATGTCTGAAAAGCGTTTACAAGGTGAACGTTGGCGCATGTTCGATTCAGAAACTGCACGCCTTTCTGAGCAAAGGTTATCGATTGCTGCTGCACTTAAAATTGCGATTGATGAGAACCAACTCAGCTTACACTTTCAGCCGCAGATATGTTTGAAAACAGGCAAAGTAGTGGGCTGTGAAGCATTGCTGCGATGGCAGCATCCTGTATTTGGTGCAGTAAGCCCAGATGTATTTATTCCAATTGCAGAGTCAGCAGGGGTGATCAATCAGCTTACAGAGTGGGTCGTTGAAAGGGGCATTGAATGGCAAGCGAAGTTTTGCAAACTGATACCCGATCACGTTATTTCTATTAATATTTCAGCAAAAGATTTATTAAATAAAGACTTACCCGTGCTTTTAATCACTATTTTAAATGAGCAAAAAGTGCGTGCCGAATCTGTGATGCTGGAGCTTACAGAATCTGCAACTTTGGAGGAAAGTAAAAAGATCAAAGCGACACTTGATGACTATCGTTTAATCGGTTTAAAGCTAGCAATTGATGATTTTGGTACCGGCTACTCATCGCTTGCTTATCTGAGCCAGCTAGGCTTTGATGAGGTGAAAATAGATAAACAATTTGTGTTAAACCTGCCATTTTCAGTGAACGATCAGAGTATCTGCCGGGCAACCTGTGACATCGCCACTACTTTGGGTGCACATGTTGTTGCTGAGGGTATTGAAGATGAGCAAAGCCTAGCAATGCTGCAAAGTTATGGCTGCCAGTTTGGACAAGGGTATTATTTTTCAAAACCGCTTTGTGCAGATGATTACTTAACTTGGATAAGCGAGGTGCAGAAAGTTGAAATTAGCCTTGATGCAACAGCGAACCTAACTGATTAAAGTAATTCAGCAGTGCTGAAAAGCAGCGCATTGAATGCTGCTCATCTGGGTAGATTAAGCCACTTGTCGATAACCCACTCACTAAAAAGCTATTTTTTATATCAGGGTGCATGGCAATACACTTTTCAAAACAGCGAGCCGCTAGTTCTTCAGGCATACTCATATAAAGTTGCTTTACTTGCCTATCAAAAGCGATAGATTGCTTCACGAACGCATTTGGATTTTCACCTGAGGTGTCTAAAAATACCTGATGGTAAAACTCATTTAAGTGTTGATTAAGTGGATGACTCAAATCTGGTGACTGTTCGAGCCACAGTGCTGAGCAAAATTGCATACTTTTTCTGCTCTTAAATAAATGCTGACAAATATGGTGATCAAACGCATGAAACCATTCATGGGCCAGAGCGCCACCACCGGCATTTTTTGCTAGTGCAAGGGTTTGACTGTGAGCATTATAATGAGCCTGCACACCTTTTTGGCCACCATGACCAAAGGCAAAATTAAGCTTTCCCCTAAGGCCTATTGCCGTTGGGGGTAAAGTCAGTATTTGCGCTAGATCAGCTAAGGCATCGTAAATTAAATTCGCCGCTAATAGCCGCTCTTGCTTATTAACCCAATTGCCAACCACCATGGTACGAAAACCAAAGGTATCGCGAATATCGTCAAAATCGACCTGATCATCAAAGCGATAATCTGGTCCCTGACGGTGAAAACCGGCACTAAGCCGTTTTGATACACGCATTATAAATAGCGTGCCTTAACATCATCTGGCATATGTTGGGTTTGCTTATCGACCAGTGCTGCTAATAATCTGTATAGCGGTGTTACATCAAGGCCTTCAATCAGTTTAAGGCTATGAGCCACTGCTTCTAAAGTTGATAAGCTATCTGCGCGTGGTGCTTTACGAATGACGTATTTGTTTTGTGGTATTTGCTTAAAACTCACAGCCTGAAACCCCTGAAGGCTTGGAGTTAATTGCAGCATTTTGTAGGCTTTTTTCCACGTACCATCAATCACAATTAAATGAGTTAAAGACTGTTTGAAAGCATCTGTAGTGGCAGTGTGTTCATCTAAACATAATGCATTATCAGCAGGATAGAGTACCGCAGTTGTTGCTTTTGGCAATGTTGCGAGCTGTAAAAAGTCTTGTTCTGACTCACCTGCAATGATTTGGCAGTTATCTAAGCCTAAATTCAGTAAATTAGCGGTGTTCTTAGTAACTTTTTCCTCACTAGGGTGGCGTAATATAATGATTTTTAGTTTATTATTGATTATGCTTATTGAATCACATAAACAGGTTTTAACTGAAAAGCCACAATGTGAGCACAATTCTCTAGCCATACGAACTCAGGTGTAAATCAAAACTATGCCTAGTATACATGAGCTTAACTCGCAAAGCAGGTTTGCTTTTTAGCTATGAACGGCTAAAGTTGCGATTTATATAATTACGTTTTTGATTAAGGGATAAAGATGACGACAATCACAATTGATGAGAGTGCACTGGAAGGGATGGAATCACTTTTAGGTGACCAATTTGCCGACACCTTGACCTTTTGTTGTAGTGAATTTCAGCGTTTAGGCTCTGAAGTACTTGCAAATCTTGGTTCAGATAACGAAGCAGCTGCAAGGCATGCACATAGTTTAAAATCAAATGCAGCTCAATTTGGTGCTGCAAGTTTATCATCGCTTGCGCAAGAGATTGAACTGACCTTGAACCAAGGTGATGTAGTCACTGCACAAGAAAAATCACAAACCCTTGATGAACAAGTTTCAGGTTCTGTAGAAAAATTACAAGCTTGGTTCGCTACTCGCTAAAAACTTGAATTTATTTCAGTTATAACCGCAATAATCCTCTGGCGTGGTGGCCCCTTACTGGGTTAGTCTTAAGGCTAATTAGTAGAGGTAACCATGTCACAAATCAAAAAGAGTCACAAACTAGACGGTGTCTGTTATGACATACGTGGGCCTGTGCTTGCACAAGCTCGAAAAATGGAAGACGAAGGGCAAAAAGTATTAAAGCTAAACATTGGCAACCCAGCTGCCTTTGGCTTTGATATGCCTGAAGATATGCACAAAGATATCATTCGTAACTTATATTCAGCCCAAGGCTACTGTGACTCTAAAGGCCTCTACTCAGCCCGTGTGGCTGTCTATCAACACTATCAGCAACGCGGATTATTTAATCTTGATGTCGATAATATTTATATCGGCAATGGGGTCAGCGAATTAATTCAAATGACCACACAAGCATTACTTGATAATGACGATGAAGTGCTTATTCCTGCACCGGATTATCCGCTATGGACTGCATCGGTTAAATTAGCAGGAGGTAACCCTGTGCATTATCTATGTGATGAAGAACAAGATTGGTTCCCTGATATTGCTGATATTAAATCGAAGATCACCTCAAAGACCAAAGCGTTGGTGCTTATAAACCCGAATAACCCAACAGGGGCGGTGTATAGTGATGATCTGTTGATGGAACTTATCAATATTGCTCGCGAGCACAAGTTATTGTTACTGAGCGATGAAATTTACGAGAAAATCTTGTATGACGGTGTCAGCCACAGCTCGATTGGTGCGCTGTGTGATGATGTGCCAATTATCACCTTTAATGGCCTAGCAAAAACGTACCGCGCTGCGGGATTGCGTATGGGCTGGATGGTGTTAAGCGGTCGTACTAGCATGATGGACGACTTAAGTCGTGGCCTAGATATGCTGGCATCAATGCGCTTATGTGCCAATGTGCCTGCTCAGTATGCTATTCAACAAGCTTTAGGCGGTGTGCAGTCAATCGATAACTTGATAAACCCTGGTGGTCGGTTGTACGTTCAGCGAGATATTGCATGGCGTGGTTTAAATGCCATTGATGGTATTAGCTGTAAAAAGCCTAAAGGGGCGCTTTACGCTTTTGCGAAAGTGGATACGGCGCACTTTAACATTAAAGATGATGAGCGCATGATTTTAGATTTACTCAAAGCTGAGAAAATCTTATTAGTGCATGGTCGCGCATTTAATTGGCCTGATCCTGATCATTTCAGATTGGTATTTTTACCAAACAAAGATGATTTAACAGAAGCCATGAGTAAGATGCAGCGATTCTTCGCTGATTATCGACAAAGCTAAAAAAGCGAGCCGAGGCTCGCTTTTTAATAAGCTTTATCAACTCGTACCGTGTTATCGGTGAGGTACACCAAACGTACTTTATCACCTTGGTTAAACAGCATTTGGTTGTCTTTATCTTGTACAACCATAAACTGTTCGCCGCTTTCTACTTTAATCATCAATTCAACGAGCTGATACTTTATAACGCGACTGGTTTGTTGACGGTTGTGAGCAACAGAGCCACCAATCATCGAACCTAAAATGGTCGCTACAGTACGGCCACTGCCACCGCCAAACTGATTACCGATAACACCACCGATAAGCGCACCACCAAACGTTTCCCAGCCGTTGGTTTTATCTCTGACCAGTTCTTGTTCAGTAATGGTTCGCACTGACTGTACTGAGCCAAACAACACCTGTTGTACAGGTACTGCTTTGTTACGCTGATAGTCAGCATAACTTGGCGAGCTTAGTAATAAACAGCTTGCTAGGATTGCTACTAGGTATTTCATAACCCCTCCTGACTACCAGCCAAAAGTTGATTTCTCACGTGTTTTACGGATTTCAGTTTCATCAGCCCATTCAACTAGTCCGCTTTTTAAATCCATTAAACGCATGGTGAATTTGTAATACACATCAGCCTTGTCAGCATTCGATTTAACAATGCTCGATAAGTTGCCGTATAACATATATTGCGCACCAACTTGCTGGCCAAAAGCAATAGCGGTATTTGGGTTTACAAGTGGGTCAACGTTTTGGAAGTTAAGTTGCTCGCGCACAGCTTCAACGCGGGTCATATCAACAAAGCGGAACTTACCACTGCGTAATAACTGTGTTGAGATTGAATCAGTAATAGATTCAGTATCAATATGCTCGCTTGTTTTGTTTTTAATACGCTCAACAAACACGATAGGGCGGGTATTTGCTGTCATGGTACCAACCACAGGAGAAGCAAGTAACGAGTCTGTCATTTGGCTTGCTACTTTTTGTAGATCCGTTGAACCAAAGTTGATATCTGTGGTTTCTACGGCTTGCGCATCACCATAGCTAACAACGGCTTTATTAGCACAACCAGACAGCAATAAAGCGCTTGTCATTGCAACGGCCGCGGCCGATTTAACAGAAAGTAATTTCATTGTAGTATCCTTAATCTTCAAATTCTTGTGCTTCTGTTGACACTTCACGCACTGCAAGCGAGAAGGTGACAGCATTTGCTGTCGGGGCTAGGCCCGGTAATTGGGTCTTAGCAAATCCAAATAATGTAATAGGTTGCCAAGGTGAGTGGTTGCCGCGAATAACAAAGCCATCAGCGTCATACCAAGTAAATTGATACTGTAAGTATTGAGACTTTTTATACTGGCTTGCCAGTGTCACAACAACATCCGTTAAGCCATTTGTTTGGCGTGTTTTTACATCTGTAATGGCTAATTTCTTGCCAAGTTCAGGGTTATTAACAATCAGTTGTTGGTTATACTGTTGTGATGCCTGCTCAACACCAATGCCAGAAGTGGTAGGGCGTGAGGAGCAAGCCGCAACAAGTAAAATGGTTAATAGTGGCACTAAGTATTTCATCATTGCTCCTAGAGTTGTACAACATGTGTGTCGTAGTAGTTATTTATAGAGGTTAGAAAAATCAAGGTTAACCCTTGCTTACTAACCGTAAAGTCTATTTCGCCATGCCCTGGCACGGTTAAAGCGTGCTGACCTGCTGGCATCGCGTGCTGCGCAATACTCAGTTGACTAGGTAAAGTCGACCAGCTTCGCGTATCAGCCTGCTCTGATGCAATGTTATAAATATTCGCTAAAATATTACCGACATCGCCGCCGCTTCTTGCCAATTCTGCGCGCATCTTTTCTTTCGCAACCAAACGCATAATTTGGCGGGTTATTCTGCCAGCACTTTGATCTTTTAACGTCTTTGCTGCCAACGCTTCAAGCCTAACAATGGGCGTCAGTGGCAAATTTTCACCACCAAGACTCACGGTTTTATCACTGCCCGCATAGGGCGCATCGCGATAAACTGGCATGGCAATACTGTAAAAGCGTGCATCACCACGGGAGGTATAAATGGGTAACCGTAAATGAAACTCTTGCCTTGCTGGTATCAAACCTTGCTCTGCAATTACAATTACTTGGCCCGTGTTTGCTTGAGTCTGCTTTAGCTTGCCAAAGCGCTTGCTAAATTCTTCAAAGTCCTGATCAAACCCTTGTTTTTTGGCAAGGCGTAACACTGTTTGCTGTAAGTAGCTATTTTCGCTATTTATTTCGAGTGCTTTCTTATAATCGATATAGGCATCATCAAACTGTTTATCCGCCTCATAAAGTAGGCCAGACAAATAAAACGTAAAGGCATTTTGAAAGCCATTTTTAACATTGCCAATTAACTCGGCCATATCAGGGTAGCCTTCGGCTGCCTGTTCCGCTTGTTCATCAAGTACAGCTTGGTTCTCTTTTAGTGCATCTTCTTGCACTTTATTAGCACGCCTAACTTCAACTAATGCAGATTCAAGTTGCTTATCAAATACATAACTCAGTGCTTTGTAGCTATGCAGCATGGTCATTTCATAAGCTGCTGGCTCATAACCAATCACTGAGTCATTGGTTAATAATGAATTTGTTTGCTCAAGGCCTGCACTTAGTTGTACTTTGGCTGCTTGACGCTTTTTTTCCATATTTTGATAAACAGCTTCAAAGGTCTCATTGGCCTCGGAATTTTGTTTAGCCAAAAACTCAAGACGGGCCGTTTCAAGCTGATTCAATAAATAGTTACTATGGCCTCGGCTGTTACTTGGCAAAAGCTGCTGAGCACTTGCTATGTTATTTTGAGAAACAGCTTGGCGCACAGGTCTTAGCTGCGTCGCATAATCTTGGAATAGATCAGTAATACCTATGGTACTGCAACCAGATAACAGTAAAGCAGCTCCAATAAATAAACGTCGATGCACTGAACACTCCTTTTAAACAATGTACTGAGATTAGCATACGCGGCTTAACCTTCTATGATAAATTATGTAAAAAATCGTAAGTTAATTGTCTAATTTTAGGTCTTATCTTTTTTAAAACCAAAAGGATAACTCATTTGTTGAGCACCATACTGTATACCTTGATTGCACTTTGTGCGTTTGCAGCCAACTCTTTGCTGTGCCGAATGGCATTACAAAGTGGTGATATAGATCCGTTAAGTTTTACTGCCATTCGCTTAGCAAGTGGAGCGTTTATGTTACTAGGCTTACTTTTATGGCAAACAAAGCTAAAGCAAACAAAATCACAATCAGCTAAACCTTTAACCGATAAAGGTAACAATATCAGTGCCCTTAGTTTATTTGTTTACGCGCTGTGCTTTTCAGTTGCCTATGTTGATTTAAACACAGGCACAGGCGCACTTATCTTATTTTCGGCAGTACAATTAACCATGATAGGCCATAGTGTTTTAAATAAAGAGCCACTCAGTAAAGTACAGTGGGGGGCTTTGTTTGTTGCTTTTGCTGGTTTTATTTACTTAATGCTGCCCTCAGCCACAGTGCCTTCTTTCATGCCAGCAATGCTCATGGCGTTAAGTGGCGTGGCATGGGGTGTTTACAGTATTCGCGGAAAATCATGCAGCTCACCTTTGCAAGCAACCAGCTTTAACTTTCTAAGAAGTTTAATACTTGTGCCAATTTTAGTCTTACTAGCCATGGTTGATTGGCAAGGTATTACTGCGAGTGGGGTTTATTTGGCGATAGCTTCAGGAGCGCTTGCATCTGGGCTTGGCTATAGCATTTGGTACATTGCACTACCTAGGCTTAAAAGTAGCCAAGCAGGGGTGGTGCAGCTAACCGTGCCTGTGCTTGCCACATTAGCTGGGGTGGTGGTTTTAGATGAGCAATTAACAGCGCGTTTAGTTGTAGCTAGCGCCTTAATTCTTGGCGCTGTACTGGTGTTTTTAATGGCTAAAATTAGGGCGTATTAATATTTAATACGTAGCGTTCATATAGGGTGTTTAGTTCGGCTAGTATTGCTTGCTTGCCGCTAAGCTCACTTTGTTCAATACATTGCTGTAATGTTGCAACTGACAAATACTCCATCATCTTAGCTGATACACCGATATGGCTGATATGCCAAGGCTCAGGGGCAACTCCACCTTTGTATTCTTGGTAAGGGCGATAAAAACCATACTTTTCTAGGTTATCGTCAAGCCATGCAGCAAGCTTGGCAAAGGGCCCTGTGGGCGAATACTCATCAGGCGTTAATTGCAGCTGGTAATCATCGTCAATAGGGCGGGTATCGTAAATGTCGAGGTCGGTACCAAAGTGGTGCCTGCTTGCCCCCGGAAGTGCTGAGTAAAGCATAATAGCGTGGCACTTTTCAGTATCACTTAGGCTTTCTAAATCTACCGTTTGTTGCTTTAGGGTGTAAACCGATCGAAGGCCCTGAAATTTAGCATTCCAAATAGCACTTTGACGATGAAAGTCTCGAAAGCTTGAGGCAATTGTCAGATCAATACCTGCTTCTTTTGCTCCCTGCTGCAGAGCTAAAAAATCATTAACAATATCACGATGCAAGCGATGATTTTGTAGCTCAACTAAATGTGAGCTACTTAACCCCGTGGCACATTGTTTAAGCTCGGTTTGGTTCATGTAAGCAGTTGCTCTAAAATGACTTCGTAAATATCAGCTAGTTGAATTAAATCATCCGTGCTAACACATTCATCTACTTTATGAATAGTTTCATTACGCGGACCAAGCTCAATGACTTTGGCGCCCGTTTGCGCAATAAAACGGCCATCAGAAGTACCGCCGGTGGTTTCAAGCGCGGTGTCGCGTCCAGTCTCCTGCTTAATAGCGTGCACGGTGGCATCAACTAACGGACCATGATCGGTTAAAAACGGCAGTCCATTAACAATCCAATTTAGCTCGTAATTCAGGTTGTGTTTCTCAACAATTTCTACGACTCGCTGTTGTAGTTCTTGGTGAGTCACTTCAGTGCTAAAGCGAAAGTTAAATTGAATTTCAAGCTCACCAGGGATCACGTTACCGGCACCGGTGCCGCCGTTAATATTCGAAACTTGAAAGCTGGTTGCAGGGAAAAATTCGTTACCTTGATCCCACTCGGTTTGACTCAGCTCAGTTAACGCAGGAGCAGCTAAATGAATCGGGTTTTGCGCTAAATGCGGGTAAGCAACATGGCCTTGCACACCTTTCACGGTTAAAAAGCCAGTTAATGAACCTCGACGTCCATTTTTTACCACATCGCCAAGTACATCACGTGAAGATGGTTCGCCAACTAGGCATAAGTCAATCTTCTCACCACGTGCTTCAAGAGTATCGATAACACGGGTTGTGCCGTTGATAAACGGGCCTTCTTCATCAGAAGTAATTAAAAACGAAATTGACCCTTTATGATCTGGGTGCTTAGCCACAAAACGCTCGGTGGCAACTACCATGGCAGCTAAAGAGCCTTTCATATCGGCTGCACCGCGGCCATGTAACATGCCGTCTTTTACCAGTGCAGAAAAAGGCGGGTGCTGCCAATTTTTTGCAGGGCCTGTTGGTACAACATCTGTGTGACCTGCAAAACAAAAATGCGGTGACGCATCTCCCTTACGAGCCCAAGTATTCAAGGTATCAGTGAAAAACAGTGATTCAATATTAAAGCCTAGTTTTTCAAGGCGTTCGTTCATTAACGCTTGGCAACCAGCATCTTCAGGCGTTACTGATTCACGCTGAATAAGCGCTTGAGCAAGTTCAATAACAGGGTGAGTCATTAGGCAAAAATCTCATCGTATTGAGCTGCTTTAAAACCTAAGTGGTATTGGCCGTTATGCACAAGTACCGGGCGCTTGATCATCGCAGGTTGCTCAACCAGCAATGCTAATGCAGATTCTTTATCTAGGTTTTGCTTTTGCTCATCAGATAATTGACGGTAAGTTGTGCCGCGTTTATTAACTAAGTCTTGCCAATCAATGTGCGCTGCAAATTCGTTAACTAGCTCAGCACTAATGCCGTCTTTACGGTAATCATGGAAAGTAAATTCTTGATTGTTATCAGTTAAATATTTCTTGGCTTTTTTGATTGTATCGCAATTGCTGATACCGTACATGATAGTCATAAATTCTACTTTTTCGTTACAGTGAGTAATGTGTCTACCCCAGCAGTGACCTGAGATAGTGAATAATATAGGGGTCCAAGGTGTTGGCTATTGAGAACGCAGAGTGTGCCAAGCATAGGGCTGCTCAGCTCGCGTAAATCAAAATAGGCTAATCGTTCACCTTTGCTAATTTTACTGCCGTTTAATTTAGCAATATTGGTGTGGTTGATATGTTCTTCAACCGATGAAAACGATAAGTTTAATAAAACTTTTAAACCGTTTTTTGCCTGTAAAATGTATTCTTTACCGGCATTTTTAACTTGTAATAGGGTGCCATCGAATGGCGCGATGATGTTGTGGCTAGTTAATTCAACACTAATCCCTGGGCCAAGGGTGGCAAAACGAAAAAATGGCTCAGGGTGTTCGCTAATGCTTTTTACACGCCCAGTAAATGGGCTTTTAATGGCCATGCAGCGTGCTTTTCTGAGGCTGCGTTCGGGTAAGTATTGAACTTCGTTAGTCATGGCTTATTTAACATCACCTAGCACATGGTAACCGTCTTTTTTCAGAGCTGTAATGGCTTTTGCCATACTTTGCTTTTTCACCAATACATAATCGGTATCGTAAGTTGATAAAGCAAAAATCGAAATCGACGCTTTTGCTAACACGCCAGAAATATTCGCCATAATACCAGTTAACGAAAATCCAAGTGGGCCAATGACTTCAAGTGCTTGCCAGTCGGTTTCTTGATCAAGACTGTCGAGTTGGAAACTACTAGGGCAGACAATAGACAGTTCATCAGCCGTTTTTGCAATAAAGAAAATAGCTTGTTGGAGTAAGGCAGGGTCAATCGTTGCATCGACATCTAAACTATGAATGGTAAGTTCTTCACTATGAAGTTGTAACGTTTGTTTTGACATCTGCGATCCTATCTTTGAAGCCTTTGAATTTATAGTATAGGTAAACAAAGTTAAGATAAAGCGCAATAATTTTGATTGCTGAGGTTTTACTCAATATCGCTGTTGAGGTTGTCCACAGAATCTGTGGATAAATATGGGAATAGGTCAGTATAAAGAAGCTAACAGGCTAATTTATAAGGGTTTTATAAATTAGCCTAAATTTTGAAGGGTTAATTTTCTAAGCTTTCAACTTGCTTAGCTTGAATCGCCGTTAGGGCAATGGTGTAAACAATATCGTCTACTAATGCACCACGACTCAAGTCATTTACCGGCTTACGCATACCTTGCAGCATTGGCCCAATACTAATTAAATCGGCACTACGTTGTACGGCTTTATAGGTTGTATTACCCGTATTTAAATCAGGGAATACAAACACTGTTGCTTTACCTGCAACCGGGCTGTCTGGTGCTTTCTTAAGTGCTACGTTTTCCATAATTGCAGCGTCGTACTGAAGCGGGCCATCAATTACTAAATCAGGGCGCTTTTGCTGGGCAAGCTTAGTGGCTTCACGCACTTTTTCTACATCAGCGCCTGAACCCGAAGTACCCGTACTGTAGCTGATCATTGCAACACGAGGTTCAATACCAAACGCAGCCGCTGAATCCGCTGATTGAATCGCGATATCGGCCAGTTGCTCTGCCGTTGGGTCTGGGTTGATAGCACAGTCACCGTATACCAGAACTTGATCAGGTAACAACATAAAGAACACTGATGATACCAACGATGAACCCGGTGCAGTTTTAATTAACTGTAGCGGTGGGCGAATCGTATTCGCTGTAGTGTTAACAGCACCCGACACAAGGCCATCTACTTTGCCTTGCTCAAGCATCATAGTACCAAGCACCACGTTATCAAGCAGTTGTTCTTGGGCAACCACTTCTGTTAAGCCTTTGTTTTTACGAATTTCTACCATAGGCGCAACGTAATCGTTGATCACATCACTTGGCTCAACAATAGTTACGTTATCGTTAAGCTCAACACCCTGTTGCTCAGCAATTCGTAAAATCTCTTCTTTGTCACCAAGTAGGATTGTTTTTGCAATGCCACGTTGACCACAAATTGCTGCGGCTTTAATCGTGCGCGGCTCATTACCTTCAGGTAAAACAACCGTTTTCTTCGCTTGACGGGCTTTATCTGTTAGTAAGAAGCGAAACGCTGGCGGAGACATTTTACGAGTTCGGCCAACACTTTGTGCCAGGCTGTCTAACCAGTCAGAGTCAATGTTACTAGCGTTGTGATCTTTTACTTTATCGATACGTTGGTCATCATCGCACGGTACTTCCATATTGAAGTTGTGCAGTAATAAAGACGTGCGCCACGTATCTTCTTGTGTTGCCAGGATTGGTAGGCCGGTATTCATAGCTTGTTCGCACAATTTCATAATGCGATCTTCAGGTTTAAAGCCACCGGTTAATAAAATAGCCCCAAGTTTGGTACCATTCATGGCTGATAAACAAGCGGCAACGAGTACATCAGAGCGATCGCCCGGAGTAACTAGTAATGCACCCGGGGTAAAGTGGCTTAAAATATTCGATACAGTGCGAGCACAGAAAGTAACGCGACGTAAACGACGATGAGCCATGTCGCCTTCGTTAATAACTTCGGCCTTTAGGTATTCACATAAATCACGCACACGTGGCGCTACTAGGTCGAAATCCCACGGGATTGAACCTAATAACTTAAATGGGTGTTTTCTGAAAATAGGCAGTGATGCTAAACGGTTTAATTCGTTTTCAAGTTGCTCAGGCTCATGGGCTTCAACAAGGTCTGCACGGGCGCGACCTTCGTCATCTAAAGGTGCATTAACTTTATTGAAAATACAACCTAGCACGCGAGGGTGGTTAACACCGCCATAGTTACCTGAGGCAATTTCTAAACGGTCTTCAATTTGGTCGTTGCTGTCGTTACTTGGCGTTAAAACAAAAACAATATCAGCACCCAGAGTTTGCGCGATTTCACGGTTTACACGGCCAGCATAAGGCTGACGACGTGTTGGCACCATACCTTCGATAATAGCAATTTCGTCTTCTTTAATGGTGCTTTCAAAGCGCTCTACGATTTCTTCTAGTAAATCGTCGCCTTTACCATCACCAATCATTTGCTCTGCATAGCTAAGCTCAAATGGTGTCGGCGGATTAATTGGCGAGCCATGGGTAACAATTTGCGTCGACTTTTCAGGACCTGTATCGCCAGAGCGTGGCTGTGCAATTGGTTTGAAAAAGTTCACTTTAAGCGCTTTTTGCTCAAGTGCACGCACTAAACCAACAGAAACAGATGTTAAACCAACCCCAGTTGAAATAGGGATCAACATAATTCTACGTGCCATATACTTAACCCTCCTTTGCAATGCGGGCTGCATCGTTAGCAATAACCCATTCTTCGTTAGTCGGGATCACAAACGCTTTAGCATGCGCTTGGCCTTTTGAAATTAAGCCTTCTTTACCAAAACGTGCCGCTAAGTTTGCAGCTTTGTCACACTCAAGGCCTAAAAAGCCTAATTGAGTGATTACTTTGTCACGAATGATGTCTGAGTTTTCACCAATACCACCGGTGAAAATAAGTGCATCAAGGCGTTGTACAGGTACTAAGAATGCGGCGATTTGCTTTGCTAAGCGGTAGCAGAAAATATCGAGTGCAAGGTTCGCCTGCGGGTGACCTTCAACAGCGGCTTCTTCAATAGTGCGACAGTCATTTGATAATTCACTAATACCTAACAAACCACTTTGCTTATTAAGTAAATCATCAATTTCTTGCACTGAATAATTTAGTTGCTGAGTTAAAAACGTGAATAAACCAGGGTCGATACTACCACTGCGGGTACCCATCACTAAGCCTTCAAGCGGTGTAAGGCCCATACTGGTATCAACACTCTTACCATCTTTAATCGCACATACCGAACAACCATTACCTAAATGTGCACTGATCACATTGGTTTGCTCGCGCTCTTTGCCGAGCATTTTTGCCGCTTCACCTGCAACATAATAATGGCTCGTGCCATGGAACCCATAACGTCTTACGCCGTGCTCTTTATACAGCGAGTAAGGTAGGGCGTATAAGTAAGCAATATTTGGCATGCTTTGGTGAAATGCCGTATCAAATACAGCAATTTGTGGCAGCGCTGAGAACGCTTGCTGTGCAGTGCGAATGCCCAGTAAGTTGGCTGGGTTATGAAGTGGAGCAAGTGCGGCAGTTTTTTCGATAGCTGCAAGTACATCATCGTCAATAAGCACAGATTCGGTGAAATGCTCACCACCGTGGACAACACGATGACCCACAGCAATTAAATTATCTGCAAGGCCTAGCTCATTAACTAGCTTCACAAGCTCAGCAATTGCTGCATCGTGGGCTTGGCCCTTTGCAAGCTCAATAAGTTGTTTTTCACCATTATATTTATATTTGATTGAAGGCGTGTCTGAGCCAAGGCGCTCAGCTAAACCAGAAATAACTTCGTCAGAAGTGGCGGCATTTAAAATGGCAAATTTTAAACTTGAACTACCACAGTTCAGTACTAAAACATGTTGTGGTGAGCAAAGGGGCGTCGACATAGCTAGGTCCTAAAAGTACGATATCAGTCAGTGTATATTAAGGCTTGATAATTAGAATTCTTTGCCAGTATAGTAAATAAGTATTTTGTTGCTACACTTAACAAAGCTAGGCTGTAATTATACTAAAGTCTGGTTGACTTAAGCCGATAACATTTTATCTCATTTAGACTTTAAACGTTAGTCTCCTAACCATTAATTTGGTATTAAAACTAGGACAGGTTTTGCAGGGATTGTATCCGGGAGTGTGTTACACTCGGTTGTGAAACAAGTTGAAAACCCTAGGAGTGATGATGCAAAAAGGTGTCATGTCACAAGTGCAAACAGGTCGTCAGTACGCTAAAAAATGGCCGATGCGACAAGAGCTCGCTCCATTGTTTGCCGAATTTAGAGTGATCAAGGCCACTGATCTGGCAATTACAGTGATGCCAATATTGGCAATGCTGACCGTTTTTATGCAAGTGAATTACTTAGGTAGTGATTATTTTCCGCAAGCTATCACTATCGCGCTTTTCTTTTTATCACTACCACTTCAAGGTTTGTTGTGGCTAGGCCGCCGTGCAGAAACCCGTTTAGAACCAGCAATGTTAAGCTGGTATACCGAGTTGCACAGTAAAATGAAGGCGCATGGTTATCAGTCACAATTAACGACTGAAAAACCACGCTACACTGATTTAGCTCAATTATTAAAAGACATGTTCGAAAAAATGGACAAAGCCTTCACTAAAGAACACTTCTAATCGCGAACAAACTGGCTCACATAAAACGATAACGTTACTTTTTGTGGGCCTTGTTGCTCTATCTGCTGCCAATGCTCTGGGCGAAACTTCCACGCAAATGGCGTCATCATAATTAAATGTTTAACCTCATCGACAGACAACAGTACCTGTTGCTTTAACAAGTTTATCGACTCTTTGCTGAAACCTGCTGGTGGTTCTATCTCTGTATGCGGTTTTACATCGGCATAAATAAACGCTTTTAACTCTTTAAGGTGCCAAGGGCCAGGGCTTGCAACAATTAAACTAGCTTGCGGTTTGGCAAGGCGAGCAAGTTCTTGTGCAAATAAAGGGGCAAACACACTAACAAGCACATCAGCCTGCGCATCTGCAAAAGGGGCTTGGCTAATCGACGCGACACTAAAATGCGCATTTTCGTAACGCTTAGCGGCGTATTTTACCGCGGGCTTAGAAATATCGACACCATATACATCAGCACTCGACTGCGCTGCAATTGCTTGAGTGTAAAAGCCTTCACCACAGCCTAAATCAATCACTGAACTTGGTTCGAGAGATGCCACTAGCTCTGCTAAAGCTTGCTGTAAAAACAAATAGTGTCCGGCATTTAAAAAAGCGCGGCGAGCTTGCACCATTTCAAGATTATCGCCCGGTTGTTTAGACTTTTTATTTTGCACGGGAAGTAAATTGACATAACCCTCTTTGGCGATATCAAAACTGTGGTTGTTGTCACAACGGTAAGTTTTGTCGTTTAGAGTAAGTTCAAGTTTGCAAAGCGGGCAGTGATAGTGAAGACTCATGAGTCTAAATAGTCCTTATCATAAAAGGTTTTAACCCAATGAGGGCGATATGTGATCATCAAGGTAATGGCCATGCCATTGAGCATTGCTTCAGGAAACCAAATTATGGCACACAGGATCAGATAGTTTTCTGAAATCTCAATAAAACTGTAATCACCTAGCAAGTAATAAAACACACCGCTGGTAAGTATTTTTATACATGCGATAACAGCAGCGGTTAAAAACGCGCATAAAAAGATATAAATAAAAAAGTGTCTCGGCAGGTAGCTATAGCAAAGCACAAAACACAAATAGCTCAATGTAATTGGTAAAAAAGCAGTAAACAATAAATGCACTGGCAGTATTGATACTGGCAACTGAGCGACTAATACCAAGAGTAAACTTGCAAGAAGGCTTGCAAAAATAGCCAGTCGCCAACCTAAAATTAGGGTCACTGCAGTGAGCCCTAAAATATGCAATTCGAGGCCTGGCAATATCCCCGCTTTAATGCGCCACAGTACCGCAAGTACTAAAGCACATGCGAGCACACCAACTTGTCTTATTGGCGTTGCCAATAATTGTGATGCGCTTTGCTTATCAAAGCTGAGCCAAAGTATTAGAGCCACACAGCTCCACAAAGGGAGCTGCCATTGCAGTGTGTCTATCATGCGTTAAATGTTGACCAAATTGGCGCATGATCAGATGGTTTTTCGATACCACGTAATTCGTAATCGATACCAGACTCAACACAACGCTCGGCAAGTGCTGGAGTTGCTAAGATCACATCAATACGCAGACCGCGGTTGTCATCAAAACCTTTTGAGCGGTAATCAAACCACGAGTATTGCTCGGTTTTTTCTGGGTAAAGTTCACGGAAGGTATCTTTAAAGCCCCAGTTTAATAAAGTGCTTAACCATTCACGCTCTTCAGGTTGGAACGAACACTTACCTGTTTTTAACCAGCGCTTACGGTTTGGTTCACCAATACCAATGTCGAGATCGGTCGGTGAAATATTAATGTCGCCCATCACAATAACATCTTGCTCTGGCGTGTGGTTATCTTCTAAGTGAGTCATTAAATCTTTATAGAATTGACGCTTATAAGGGAATTTGGTTTCGTGGGCAATATTATCGCCTTGCGGGAAGTAGCCATTCATCACCGTTAGGTCACGACCATTTTCTTGTGTCACGGTAACACTGATCATACGACGCTGTGATTCGTCGGTATCGGTTGCAAAGCCTTTAACTACTGATTTCGGCTCTTGTTTACATAACATAGCCACGCCGTAATGCGCTTTTTGACCGTGAAAATAAACGTGATAACCCATTTTTTGCACATCTTCGAGAGGGAAGGCCTCATCATGTACTTTGATTTCTTGTAAGCCAATAATATCTGGTTGATGTTTATCAATTACGGCTTGCAATTGGTGTAAACGAGCGCGCAGGCCGTTAATGTTAAATGAGATTACCTTCATGGTGCACCTATTATTTTTGTTTCAGTGTTTAGCGCAATTCTATCATCAAACTAGGGCTTATTCATGAGCTAATTACGAAAATCAAATTGGGTAAATGTTGATCAATTGCTGCTTAATTTAAAAACATTGTTAACTCACTATTAATTATTAAATTAAATAAATAATTCAGTTGATCTACTGATTTTTGTTTATATAATGCGCGCAAACCATCCGTTCATATTATGTACTATTTAAAGGTAAACCATGAAAAAACAATTAGTGATGCTTTCTCTTGCATGTATCTCATTTGGCTCATTAGCAAGCAACCCGCACTACTTTTCAGCTGATAACCGTATTGAATCAAAGTTATGTAGCTTAAGTGCGAACGAAGGGTTTACCGCTGCACGTAAAGAAGCAGCAAAGCATGGCATTTCAATGTCACGTTTTTCAAAAAGCATTTTATGTAACGGCACTGACATCCGTGAAATTGCTAAAAAAGCACAATCACAAGAAGCAGCAAAAGCAGCTGTTGAAGTGTTTGCTAAAAATGAGCAAAAAGAAACTCAACTTTGCATCACTGCACTTAAAAAAGGTTTAACACCTGTGCGTGAAAAAATTGGTAACTTAAATACGTTAAAATGTAATGGCGAAGCAGTAACAGACTTCGTTAAGCGTTACCAAAACGCAGCTATCTAATAGCGGCATTTTTGTTATTTGTAAAAAGCGCTCTTCGGAGCGCTTTTTTTATGAAAAAATTACAGCACTCTATGAAAAGCTTGCTAAATCATAGGCTTAACCCCAACTTAACCAGGCTGTAAGTGCTTGATTTTAGCCAATAAGGCATTTTGGCATTCAATTTGTAACAGTCGAAGTGAATCTAATCGACTACAAGGAAATGTCTTATGAACAAGTTAACTTTAGCATCAACAATTTTAGCAGCTTTAAGCCTTTCAGCATGTTCTGCAAGTAATTCGTTAGCAAAAATCGACAGCGATTTTGGCAGCCTAGATAATGACAATGATGGTTATATCTCTAAGGTAGAAGCTGACGATGATGCAATTTGGGATCATTTTTCAAATATCGATACCAATATGGATGAGCAAATCAGCCGTACTGAATTTAATGCATACATGCAATTAAATACGGGCAAGGTAGCAACTGATAGTGAGGTATCTGAATCAGCATTTAAAGCTGAAATCGCTAAATTTGACCCAATCGAAAATGACTTTAAATCGTTAGATAACGACAAAAATGGTTATGTTTCTATTGAAGAAGCCGATGACGACGATATCGCAAATCACTTTGGCTATATGGATAGTAACAAAGATAAGCGTGTAAGCCGCACTGAGTTTGTTAATTACATTAGCAAATATGGTAGCGACGTTGCCGAAGATGATGCCCTTGAAATGGTTAAAAATAGCTAATTTCAACATTCATTCATAAATATCCCCCAAAGCCAGTGTTTTACACTGGCTTTTTTACAATAATTTTTCCAACCTTGGCCGACTTCTGTCATAATAGAGCGTTAGTGATTTAAAATGACCTTTAGTAGCAATGGCCACAAAACGTATCAGTGATGAACAGTTAGTCGAAATCATAGAAGCCGCGATTTTTGTTGCTGGAAAACCTGTGTCTAAACGTCATTTAAAAGAGACAGTATTAGCTGATTTAAGCGTTTCTATGCCGCGCATTAATAATGCAATTGAACAAATTCAAACGCATTATCAAACCCGAGGCATTAAGCTTGTTGCAGTAGGCAGCGGTTACAGGTTTCAAGCCTGCGCTAGTTTAGCGCCTTGGCTGGCAAACTTATGGCAAGAGCGCGCACCTAAATACTCACGAGCACTACTAGAAACTTTATCCTTGATTGCCTATAGACAACCCATTACCCGTGGTGAAATTGAACAAGTGCGGGGGGTCGCTGTTGGCTCAGGAATAATTAAAACCTTATTAGAAAGAGAGTGGGTTAGAGTTGTTGGCCATAAAGAGGTGCCCGGGCGCCCAGCGTTATATGCCACAACATCCGCTTTCTTAGATTATTTTTCATTAGCTGGTTTAGATGAATTACCGCCGTTGCCTGAACTTCAGGAGAGTAAAATCAACCAGTTATTGAGCGATCCTTCTGTGAGAGAACTATCTGAATGAGTAATGTAGAAACTGAAAAGTTACAAAAAGTATTAGCCCGTGCTGGCGTGGGTTCACGTCGTGAAATGGAAAAATACATCGATGCCAATCGTGTGAGCGTGAATGGTAAAGTGGCACGTTTAGGCGACCGTGTTGAAGCAACCGATGTAATTCGAGTTGACGGTCACGTAGTAAAAATTGAAGACAAAGCAGACCGTATTTGTCGTGTACTTATGTATAACAAGCCAGAAGGCGAGTTATGTACACGTAAAGACCCTGAAGGCCGTCGTACGGTATTTGATCGTCTACCACGTGTTGATGGCGAACGTTGGATTGCAGTTGGCCGACTAGATATTAATACCGCTGGTTTAATGCTGTTTACTAACGATGGTGAACTTGCTAACCGTTTAATGCACCCAAGCTACGAAGTAGAGCGTGAGTACTCAGCTCGTGTGTTTGGTGAAGTGACTAACGAAACGCTACGCAATTTAACAAAAGGAGTTGAGCTTGAAGATGGTCCTGCAAAATTCTTAAACATCAAACCTATGGGTGGTGAAGGTATCAACCGTTGGTTCAATGTGACTTTAACAGAAGGTCGTAACCGCGAAGTACGTCGTTTATGGCAATCACAAGATGTTGAAGTATCGCGTCTTATCCGTATTCGTTACGGTAAGTTAGAGCTTGATAAGCGCTTGCCACAAGGTGGTTGGGCTGAGCTTGATTTAGACACGGTTAACTATTTACGTAAAACAGTACAACTAGGCCGCGAAACGCAAACTAAGCTGTCGGTTATTCCTGAAAAGCGTAAAGACAAGCGTGCTAAAATTAACCAAATCCGTAAGGCGGTTAAAAAGCACAATCAACGCGCTAAACAAACTAAGCGTCGTTAAAAACTATTTTCAAACTTGTTTGCAAGTAGAACACTTCACACTTGCAAACAGGCATAAAAAAAGCAGCGATATCGCTGCTTTTTTTGTTTCACAATGCTAATTAAGCATTTTCAACAGCTGTACGTGGGTCAACATATTCCATGTTGAAAGCTTCAGCTACTTCTTTATAAGTAACTTTACCTTTGATCACGTTTAAGCCTTTTAAGAAGTTTGCATCGTCAAGAAGCGCTTTCTTGTAGCCTTTGTTAGCAAGGTTGATGATGAATGGTAATGTCGCGTTGTTAAGTGCAAACGTAGAAGTACGTGGAACAGCACCTGGCATGTTAGCAACACAGTAGTGAACAACGTCATCAACGATGTAAGTAGGATCAGCGTGAGTTGTTGCTTTAGAAGTTGCGATACAACCACCTTGGTCGATTGCAACGTCAACGATTGCAGAACCAGGCTTCATTGCTTTGATGTGCTCAGCTGTCACTAGTTTAGGCGCCGCTGCACCTGGGATTAGTACGCCACCGATCACAAGGTCAGCTTCTAGTACGTGTTTTTCTAGTGCGTCAGCAGTAGAGTAGATAGCTTTAACTTTATTACCGAACTGTGCGTCTAATGCACGTAGTACGTCGATGTTACGGTCAAGAACAACAACGTCAGCACCTAGGCCAACAGCCATTTGCGCTGCGCTACGACCAACCATGCCGCCGCCGATAACAACAACTTTAGCAGGCTCAACACCTGGTACACCACCAAGTAACATACCACGGCCGTGGTTTGATTTTTCAAGCGCTTGTGCACCAGCTTGGATAGACATACGACCAGCAACTTCACTCATAGGAGCAAGAAGAGGTAAACCGCCACGTGAATCAGTTACTGTTTCGTAAGCGATACACACTGCGCCACTTTTAACTAGGTCTTCAGTTTGTGGAAGATCCGGTGCTAAGTGAAGGTAAGTAAATAGAATTTGGTCTTCGCGTAACATTGCACGCTCAACAGCTTGTGGCTCTTTTACTTTAACGATCATTTCAGCTTTAGCAAAAACGTCTGCTGCTGTTGGTAAAATTTCAGCACCAGCTGCAACATAATCTTCGTTAGTGAAGCCAATGCCCATACCAGCATCAGTTTCAACAAACACTTGGTGGCCATGGTTTACTAGTTCACGAACACTCGCAGGAACCATACCTACACGGTATTCATGGTTTTTGATTTCTTTAGGTACACCAATAATCATAGTTTTTCGCCTTAATAGAACGGGATAAAATTTTTGACTATTATATTCATGACCAGCCAGTGTGTCTCACCTTTTTTAAGTGTCATTCTAGTGATATAATCTAAAAATACATTTTAAACAGTGCAAAACTCTGGTTTGGCTTATGCATCAATTACTCGACAGAATAGACCGTAAAATTTTAATGGAATTACAGCTCGATGGTCGGATCTCTAACGTAGAGCTGGCAAGGCGTGTAGGGCTAAGTGCCACCCCTTGTTTGGAGCGGGTAAAAAAGCTCGAAAGAGAGGGGTATATACTCGGATATAAAGCAGTAGTGGATCCTGCTAAACTTGGCCAAGGTTTGTCGGTTTATGTAGAAGTAACCATCACTAAAACCTCACCAGATGTTTTCGAAGAGTTTAATGCTGCAGTTAAAAAGCACGACGAAATAATCGAGTGCCATCTAGTATCGGGTAATTTCGACTTTCTATTAAAAACACGTGTAAATGATATGTCGGAATATCGCAATGTACTGGGTGATATTCTACTAAAACTACCAAATGTCAGTGAAAGCCGAACTTATGTGGTAATGGAAGAAGTAAAAGGTGAAGAAGGGGTCATTATTCGCCCATATATTGCCTAAACTGTTAAAATACATATTGAGTAACAAAAACTTGTTCATTATCAGTCCATCAAGGCTAAGATAAAGTGCATCAAACGGCATTTCCTGCTAAGGTATTTCACTGCTAATCGATCAGTAAAGAATAATAAGGAATAGGGAGCTATGCGCCTAAATGGTGTTCAAAGACTGTTAGAAACGGGGCTAATCATCAGCACCTTTGCTGCAGTATTTATTTTATGTGCATTAATCAGTTTTGATCCTGCGGACCCTTCATGGTCGCAAACCGGTGAATTTGTTAATGTTAAGAATATTACCGGCACAGCGGGAGCTTGGGTTGCAGATATCCTATTACTCACTTTTGGCTGGCTTGCTTATTTAGTGCCTGTTGCTATTCAATTGTTCGGTTATTTATTGTTTAAACAGCCACACCGTATTTTCCAGCTTGATTACACCACGCTTGCCTTACGTGTTATTGGTTTTGCGCTGTTTATTACTTCAGCAACTGCCATCAGCAGCATAAATTTTGATGATATTTATAACTTCTCATCTGGTGGGGTAGTGGGAGATGTTATTGCGACAGCAATGATGCCTACCTTTAATTTTACCGGCACCTCCATTTTACTACTGTGTTTTTTCTTTGCTGGTTTAACCCTATTAACCGGTATTTCGTGGGTGCAATTTGTCGATTTTGTCGGCAAGTGGGTGATGAAAGCATTCTACTTTTTACGTGAGCAATTTTCTGCTTGGCTACATCGTGAAAAAGAAGCTGTTAAAGATATCGCCACTACAGAGCCTGACGCTAACTTTGTAGAGCCAGAAAACGAGCCAGCAATTAGCTTTAATGATGCGGATGAAGAAGAACCAAAGCCTGTTAAGGCTAAGCAAAAGCCTGCTGAAAAAGCCGATGATGACTTTAAAGGCTTCGATGAGCTAGACGATATTCTTGACCAAGAAATTGGTTTTAGTGCCCTTGATGATGAATCATTCGATACCGTATCGGCACTGAATGCGCTTGATCAGAGCCCAGTTGTTGAGCCAGAAAAACCTGTCACAACGGTTGTTTCGCCTGCGCGCCCTATGCCTAAGCCAAAGCCTGCATACGAGCCGCCGCCAACGGCAAAAGAAAAGTTTGAAGCTTTGCTTGAAGAGCAGCCGCCTACAAACCCGTTACCATCACTTGATTTATTAGACCGCCCAGATAAAGCGAAAAACCCATTATCTCAAGAAGAGCTTGATGGTATTTCGCGTCTAGTTGAAACCAAATTACTTGATTTTAACATTCAAGCTGCGGTTGTGGGTGTTTACCCAGGTCCGGTTGTAACGCGTTTTGAGCTTGATTTAGCGCCGGGTATTAAAGTAGCTAAAATCACTGGCCTAGCGAAAGATTTAGCACGTTCACTGTCTGCTGTAAGCGTACGTGTGGTAGAAGTTATTCCGGGTAAAACCTATGTAGGTTTAGAACTACCAAACAAACACCGTGAAATAGTGCGTTTAAGCGAAGTTATTAATGCGCCTAAGTTCGAATCAAATCCATCACCACTGACTATGGTGTTAGGTAAAGACATTGCTGGCGAGCCGGTATGCGCTGACCTTGGCAAAATGCCACATTTACTTGTTGCGGGTACCACAGGTTCAGGTAAGTCAGTGGGCGTTAATGTAATGATATTAAGCTTACTGTACAAATCGGGCCCTGATGATGTTCGTATGATCATGATCGACCCGAAAATGCTTGAACTTTCTGTGTACGAAGGCATCCCACATTTATTATGTGAAGTTGTTACCGACATGAAAGAAGCAGCCAATGCATTGCGTTGGTGTGTAGGCGAAATGGAACGTCGTTATAAGCTTATGTCGGCACTTGGTGTGCGTAATTTAAAAGGTTACAACCAGAAAGTGTTGGATGCCAAAGAAGCGGGTCAACCGATTCTAGATCCACTGTTTAAAGACACCGACGGCATGGCCGATGGCCCTGAAGAGCTAGATAAACTACCAAGTATTGTGGTGGTTATTGACGAATTTGCCGACATGATGATGATCGTGGGTAAAAAAGTGGAAGAGCTGATTGCACGTATCGCGCAAAAAGCCCGTGCTGCAGGCATTCACTTAGTGCTAGCAACACAGCGCCCATCGGTTGACGTAATTACCGGTTTGATTAAAGCGAATATTCCAACCCGTATGGCGTTCCAAGTTTCAAGTAAAATTGACTCGCGTACCATTTTAGATCAGCAAGGTGCTGAAAACTTACTTGGTATGGGTGACATGCTTTACTTACCGCCGGGTACCAGTGTACCAGTGCGTGTGCATGGCGCGTTTGTTGACGACCATGAAGTACATGCGGTTGTAGACGATTGGAAAAAACGTGGCAAACCAAATTATATTGATGAAATTTTAAGTGGCGATGCCACAGAAGAAATTTTACTACCAGGAGAAACCAGTGAAGACGGTGATGAAGAGTCAGATCCGCTTTACGATGAAGCTGTATCATTTGTAATTGAAACCGGCAAAGTGTCGGTATCGAGTGTACAGCGTAAGCTTCGTGTAGGGTATAACCGCGCAGCACGCTTAGTTGAACAAATGGAAACATCAGGCATTGTTAGCGCACCAGGACACAACGGTGCCCGCGAAGTCTTAGTGCCAAATGGTGGAGCAAATTAATGAAAAAAATTAAATACCTAGCCCTAATTATGGGTTGTTTATTAAGCGGTCAAAGTTTTGCAGACGACAGTGAAGCGTTGCAACAACAACTGGCTGCAATTAAAAGTTTTAAAGCTGAGTTTTCACAGCAAGTGACCGATTCGCAAGGCGAAGCTATTATGCAAGGTGAAGGGAATATTGCCCTTCAGCAACCTATGATGATCCGCTGGCAGCAACAAAGCCCAGACGATACCTTGTTTGTATCAAATGGCGACAAAACGTATTACTTCGACAGCTTTGCTGAGCAAGTAACGATTATGAATACCCACAGCCTGATTGATTCAACTCCGTTTGTATTGTTGACTTCAAAAGATCCAGAGCAATGGGCTAAATACCAAGTTGTGGCAACCGATGCAGGTTTCAGCGTCACGCCAAATAAAGGCGTTGAGAGCCAAGTTGAAAAGTTAGACATTCGCTTTAATGCTCAAGAGCAAGGTCTAGCATCACTGACAGTATTAGATACCTCTGGTCAACAGTCTTTATTTACCTTTAAAGATGCTAAAGTAAACGAAGCACTTGCAACTCAAACCTTTGAGTTTACTATTCCTGAAGGCGTTGAAGTTGACGACCAAAGCCAAGGTGATTAAGGCTTGAGTAATCTCGGATTTAATTTTGGTCCTGATGTGCGCCCACTTGCGGCGCGCATGCGACCCGAAACACTCAATGACTACATAGGTCAGCAGCACCTTTTAAGCCCCGATAAACCTCTTTACCAAGCGATTCTTGCAGGTCGATGCCACAGCCTCATTTTGTGGGGGCCGCCAGGCGTTGGTAAAACCACCTTAGCGCAGATTATTGCAAATCATGCCGATGCCAGTCTTATTCAAATGTCGGCAGTCACAGCGGGTGTAAAAGACATTCGTGAGGCCGTAAGCGAAGCAAAAGCAAACCTTGCCGGGCGAGGGCAACGAACCTTATTGTTTGTTGACGAAGTGCATCGCTTTAATAAATCTCAGCAAGATGCATTTTTACCACATATCGAAGACGGTACTTTTATTTTTGTTGGCGCGACCACCGAAAACCCATCATTTGCACTTAATAACGCGATATTGTCTCGTGCCCGTGTATATGTATTAAAAGCACTTGAGCAAGCCGATTTATTTAACGTAATTGAGCGCGCCTTACGTGAAGACGTAGAGCTCAGCCAAAAACACATTGAAATTGCCGAAAACGCTAAACAAGCGCTTTGCCAAGCAAGTGATGGCGATGCGCGTAAAGTGCTTAACCTGTTAGAACAAGCGGTTGATTTAACAACTGAGCAGCAGGGCAAATACCTTGTTGATCAACATGTTTTAAGCCAAGTTCTACCAACTCACTTAGCCAAGTACGACAAAGGCGGCGATGAGTTTTACGACTTGATTTCAGCGTTTCATAAGTCTGTACGGGGTAGTTCACCTGATGGCGCTTTATATTGGTACTGCCGTATTTTAGCCGGTGGCGGCGACCCGCTTTATGTGGCTAGGCGTTTATTAGCGATTGCTACAGAAGATATTGGCAATGCAGATCCGCGAGCAATGGAAGTGGCACTCAACGCGTGGGATATTTTTCAACGTGTTGGCCCCAGTGAAGGTGAGCGCGCTATTGCACAAGCCACCATTTATTTAGCCAGTGCTCCGAAAAGTAACGCTGTGTATATGGCGTTTAATCAAGCTATGCAAGATGCTAAAAATGAGCCGAGCCATCCGGTGCCAGAGCATCTACGCAATGCACCAACTAGCTTAATGAAAGATTTGGGTTATGGCGCTGAATATCGTTATGCACACAATGAAGAAGGTGCGTTTGCAGCAGGCGAAAAGTATTTTCCTGAGGCAATTCATGATCGCCAGTATTACTTTCCAACCGATCGCGGGCTTGAACAAAAAATAAAACAAAAGCTGGACTATTTAACTCAGCGTAACGAGCAAAGTGATATTAAACGTTATGAATAGTTTGAAACTTTACATGATGATTGCAATGGGTGGCGCTTCAGGGGCATGTTTACGCTATTTTCTTAGCGAAACCATGCTAAAACTGCTCGGTAGGGGATTCCCTTTTGGCACGTTGACAGTTAATATTCTTGGTTCATTGTTAATGGGCATTTTATACGGCTTGATTGAAAAAGAAATAATCGCTGTTAGCCCCGCTAAAACCTTAATTGGTATTGGCTTTTTAGGTGCATTGACCACCTTTTCAACATTCTCAATGGATTCGTTGTTGCTCTTGCAACAAGGTCACTTTTTTAAAATGGCCCTCAATATCACCTTAAACGTGGTGGTGTGTATATTTATGGCTTGGCTGGGCCTTCAGCTGGTAATGCAAAAAGGTTAAAAATCGAACATGTTAGATTCTAAATATTTACGTCAAGATATCGAACAAGCGGCTGCACGTTTAGCATCACGCGGTTACGAACTTGATACTGCAGCGGTAACTGCACTTGAAGAAAAACGCAAAACATTACAAGTAAAAACGCAAGAACTTCAAAGCGAGCGTAATGCAAGTTCAAAAGCTATCGGCCAAGCAAAAGCGAAAGGCGAGCACGAAAAAGCACAACAGCTGCTTGATTCAGTCAGTAATCTTGGCGACCAACTAGACAGCGTTAAAGCAGAGCAAGACGCAGTACTTGAAGAGCTTAAGCAAATTGCGCTTGCTATTCCAAACCTACCTGATGAGTCTGTTCCAGTAGGTGAAGACGAAGATCAAAACGTTGAAATTTCAACCTGGGGTACGCCTAAGTCATACGACTTTGAAGTAAAAGATCACGTTGATGTTGGTCAAGACGTAAACGGCCTAGATTTTGAAATGGGCGTTAAAATCAGTGGCGCACGTTTTACTGTTATGCGCGGTCAAGTTGCACGTATGCACCGTGCTCTTACGCAGTTCATGCTTGATACGCACACAGAGAAAAACGGTTATACAGAAATGTATGTGCCTTACCTAGTTAATAGCGCAAGCTTATACGGCACTAGCCAATTACCTAAGTTTGCTGGTGACTTATTCCACACCTTAGGTTTAGTGGATGACGACGGTCAGCAACAACCAGGTTTTAGCTTAATTCCTACAGCTGAAGTACCACTTACGAACAGTGCTCGTGACGAAATTTACGACGAAAGCGACTTACCAATTCGTTTAACCGCACATACACCTTGTTTCCGTAGTGAAGCAGGTAGCTATGGCCGTGATACACGTGGTCTTATTCGTCAGCACCAATTCGACAAAGTTGAATTAGTACAACTAGTAAAACCAGAAGATTCAATGCAAGCGCTAGAAGAGCTAACAGGTCACGCTGAACAAATCTTACAAGCATTAGAACTTCCATACCGTAAAGTAATTTTATGTACGGGTGATATGGGCTTTGGCGCAGCTAAAACTTACGATTTAGAAGTATGGTTACCTGCACAAAACACCTATCGTGAAATTTCATCATGTTCAAACATGGTTGATTTCCAAGCACGTCGTATGCAAGCGCGTTTCCGTCGTCAAGGTGAGAAAAAGCCAGAGCTACTTCATACATTAAATGGTTCAGGTTTAGCAGTTGGTCGTACACTGGTAGCAATCTTAGAGAACTATCAACAAGCAGACGGCTCGATTGTTGTACCAGAAGTATTACGCCCTTACATGGGTGGCTTAGAAGTTATTAAATAATTATATTGATATTAAGTTTAAAGGCCGCATCGGGAAACCTTGCGGCCTTTTTGTTGCCTAAAATCTATTAAAATATAAAGTGGATCTAAACCTGAACAATTAACGTATTCAATGCATTAAGTTAATAGTGTGAAGCAATATGAGTAATAAACAAAAGTCTGTGCCAACATCACGATTTTCACGCGCTGCTCGGCTTGGCTCTTTAGCTGGTAAAGTCGCAGGTAATATGTTGTTTGAAGGCACAAAAGCTTGGGCGACGGGCAAGCAAACATCACGACAAGAGTTACTGTTACAGCCAAAAAATATTCAGCGCTTTGCAGAGCAGCTTGCAAATCTGCGTGGGGCTGCAATGAAATTGGGGCAGCTGTTATCCATGGATAGTGGTGAATTACTCACTCCTGAGCTATCTGCAATTTTAGCAAGACTGCGTGCAGAAGCGACGCCCATGCCACAAAAGCAGCTTGTTAAAGTAATGCGAGAGCATTGGGGTGATGCGTGGCTAGAGCAATTATCGCACTTTGAACTCAGACCATTTGCTGCGGCATCAATAGGGCAAGTGCATATTGCTTATCGAGAATCGGGCGAAAAGTTAGCAGTTAAAGTGCAATACCCAGGTATTGCAAAAGGCATTGCCAGTGATGTTGATAACTTAGCTTACCTTCTGAAACTCAGTGGCTTATTACCCAAAGAGGTAGAAATACAGCCTCTTATCGATGAAGCAAAACAACAGCTTATAAACGAAGCTGACTACGAATTAGAAGCTAATTATTTAAAACGCTACAGCGAGTGTTTAAAAGGCGATGACAATTACCTTATTCCAGCTGTGGTAGATTCGCTTAGTTCTTCTCAAGTTTTAGTCATGAGCTTTGTTGAAGGGCAAGAGCTAGATGAGCTGGCAAGCACCGAGCAAGCGCTACGTAATAAAGCGGTTGAACAGTTACTTAGCCTATTTTTACGTGAATTATTTAGCTTTAAACTAGTTCAAACAGATCCAAACTTTGCCAATTATCAATATCAAATCGACAATCAATGCCTAGTGCTTTTAGATTTTGGCGCTACCCGCGAACTACCTCAGCATATTAGTGATGGTTATTTACAGTTATTATCTTCCGCGATTAGTAACGACATAGCAGGCGTTGCAACAGCAGCACAGCAAATTGGCTATTTTCAACAAGGGCTTGCTCAAGAATATATAGATAATGTCGTCGATATATTTCTACTCGCCTGCGAACCACTGCGCCACCAAGGTGAGTATGATTTTGCAAATAGTGACTTACCAAAACGCATAAAAGAACTCGGCCTTAAAATGAGCACCGCCTCAGAGCATTGGCACGCACCCCCTGTAGATGCCTTATTTGTTCACAGAAAACTCGCAGGACTCTATTTAATTGCTGCGAAGCTAGGTGCAAAAGTGAATGTGAACAGTATTTTTAAGGAGTTTGAAGTACAGAGGGATAATTAATTGAACGGGAGTTTGGAGTGAAGAAAAATGGTCTGAATAGCAGGATTTGAACCTGCGACCCCTGACACCCCATGATTAGCCTATTTTATATAACGTTTTGATTGATATAGTTTTAATGGTTTTTCATTAGGGCAAGACAGCTTTATTTTGCATAAACTCAACTTTTTGAAAGTTTTTTTGTTTGAAATTTAATTTGTTTTACCACGCTAATTTTATTTAAGTTAGGTATTTCCATTTATGAAACTTGTTGCTTCTGTCCAAAAAACATATAAGTCATCAATCATCGTTTTGACTAGTTCAGCTCTGCTTTCTTTATCGACCAGAATGGCTACACTTTCGGTGTTAGGGTTTTTAAAATTTATTCCGTCTTGGGTATAACGCCATATAGGCCACCATTCACTTGTGCTACCTGACAGATTCTTTCTTAAAAAATTGGATAGTTCTTTGTGCTCTTTTGGATTTTGCGTCTTGTTACACCAAATACCAATACACATTTGGTGGGCTATCTCTAGTGATATATAAGCTGAAGACTCTTTGAGAGGAAAATAAAGACCGTAATATTTGTTATTTCTAGAAGAGGTGTAGTAGTTGCTTATAACGTCTTTTGGAACTATTTCATTCGAGATTGAATCTTCACTTAATTCACCTAATTCGGGATAGTATTTTTTTTGATAATTAACTAATTCAATCCATAATTCATTTTGGATATCAATTAAATTTTCTATGTAAGCTTGTTTTATGTCATTAACATAAAGCATATTATCATCAGCTAAGAGGAGGTTTTTTAATTCTTTCATATACTGCTCGTTTTGGTTTATTCCTGAGAGTTTTGAAATGAGATCTGTATATTGAGAAATGCTTTCTCTGACAGGTGGGTTTAATGCGGCATGTCCGACACTTTGTGTAAGCCATTTTTTGATTTCATGCTGGTAGCTAATACAGTTGAATTTATTTCCTGCAAGAAAATCAATTGGTATGCCATTAACGCTTTGCTCTAATGGTTCATGACCATTTAGAGTTAAGTAATAGAACCATAAATTATCTTTGTTAATTCCTTCACTAATGGCTGTTTGAAAGTATCGATTGAGTTGGTTATCTTGATCATCAGCATATATTTTATTTTCGATTATGATTGCTTGGTTTCGGTCGTTTTTAATATAAATATCAATGTTCTTGTATTCATTAATAACTTCGACATTTGATAAATCAAAACCTTCTACTTCTAAAATCTTCATGAGCTCTTTAAGGAATTTTAGCTCACGTCCATGAGTTTCTTTCGGGTTTAACAACGATGCTAAAAAGCGTGAATGAAGGCGAACTTCGTCAGATTCACTTCTTAAAACAGTAAATAGATTATATGAATCAGGTTTGTAGTATGTTTTTTTTATTAATGAGACTAACTTAAAAAAATGATTATTAATCACAGTCGTCTGATTTCCATGTTTAAGTTAAGTTACATCAATGAATTTATCATAAAGTGATCGAAATTTATTTTTATATTTGATAACTTTAATAAAAATAACTATATATATTCAAGGGAATTGATGCAGGATAAAGAAAAAATTGCGGTGTTCATTGATGCCGATAATGCTCCCTCCAAGAAAATTGTTCTGTTCAACTCCAGCCGGACACTTTTCTTAAAGAATTTTCATACTCTACTGGTGACTGATCGTTATTAGCTGAGTGCAGCCTTTCTAGATTGTAATATTTCATATATCCTGCAACATCATTTCTCATGTGTTCACGAGTTGGCTGAGCCACTTTTAGCAACCAATCATGCTTCAAGCTACCAAAGAACCTTTCAACAACAGCGTTATCCCAACAAGCTCCCACATCACCCATGCTTGCTCGCATACCAAACTGCTTTAACAGGTTTCGGTATCGCTTACTCGTATATTGAGACCCTCTGTCAGAAAGAAACACCAAGCCCTTGGCTGGTTTTCTTAAGTTATAAGCTTTAATCATGGCTTTCATCACTAAATCTGTCGTCATACGTTTATCAATATGCCAGCCAACAATTCGCCGAGAATATAAATCCATGACAACAGCAAGGTACATCCAACCTTCCCCTGTTTTCAGGTACGTCACGTCGCCAGCCCAAATTTGATTCGGTGCTATCGGATTGAAATTCTGGTTAAGCAAATTATCTGCAACTGCGTCTGAGTGCTTACGCTTAGTTGTTACTTTATAAGCTACTCGTTGTTTAACCACTAAATTGAGCTTCGCCATTAACTTTCTGGTTTTATAACGCGTTATTTTAAAGCCTTCTTTGCATAATTTTTTACATAACTCACGATAGCCTAAGCTTTCTCTGCTGCATTTAAACAGTGCTTTGGCTCTACGATAAAGATGTAGTTATTCTGTCGTTATAAGCTTTGCTGGACGTGCCAGCCACGCGTAATAGCTTGAGCGATTTACCTTTATAACAGAGCATAATTTAATAACGCGATAAGCTTGGCTATTTTCCTTGATGAACTGATACTTTACTTCATTTCTCTCGCAAAGAAGGCACTGGCCTTTTTTAAGATCTCTTTCTCCATTTTGAGATCTTTGTTTTCTTTTCTTAGGCGCTTTAGCTCGGCTCGCTCATCTTCATTGAGTGAGTTCCCAGCTTGTTGCTCTTCGAGTTTAGCTTTCCAGTTATAAATAAGTTTGGTTGTGATCCCTAAGGACGCTGCGGCCTCTGAAACTGAATAGCCTTGCTCTGTTACTAAAGCAACTGCTTCTTGTTAAATTCGGTTGTATAAGTTTTGTTTTTTCGTTTTGTCATTTAACACTTTAATATTGGAACATTTCCTATTATTAAGTGACAATTGAACTAAACCCCGAATTCAGATAATAAGTGCACCACTCATGGTTAAACGGTGAGAAGAGATCAACTGCCTGTTGGTGGTACTCTGTAATCGCCAGAAAACAAGAGTAGATACCATGAGTTACAAGCAGTTGATCGAAGGGCAAAGATACCAGATTGAGGCTTACTTACGCGAAGGTTTTAGCTTTCGAGAGATAGGGAAAAGGCTAAAAGTGAGCCACAGCACTATAAGTCGAGAAGTTAGGCGCAATAGTACTCGAAGTCATTACTTGCCTGAGGTTGCACATTCAAAGACATGTAAGCGAAAACGTCTAGCTACCAAGTATTCTATGCCAGCACTTACAGTTGCGTTCGTTGAGTTTGGGTTGGAGCAAAAATGGAGCCCTGAGCAGATTGCGGGTGTAAGCAAAATTATCGGGCATCCTGTGAGTCATGAATGGATTTATGGCTATATTCAAAAAGAAAAATTGAGTGGTGGCAAGTTATACAAACATCTGCGACAAGGACACAGACGTTATCTTAAAGGCAGCCGAAGCAAACGTGTCATCATCCCAAATCGTGTTGGCATTGAGCATAGACCTGCGATTGTTGACACCAAAACACGATTTGGTGATTGGGAAGCGGATACAGTACTTGGAAAGCATGGTACGGGAGCAATCGTTAGTTTAGTCGAACGTACAAGTAAGTTTTACCTGATACCCAAAGTGCCAGCAAAAAGTGCAGAGGAAGTGAGCAGAGCAATGATAGGTATGCTGTGGCGCTATCGACGCCATGTTCATACGATAACCGCAGACAACGGTAGTGAGTTTTGTGAACATGAGCATGTTTCAGACAAGCTAAAAACCGACATCTACTTTGCTAATCCCTACTCATCATGGGAGAGAGGGTTGAATGAGAACTTTGATGGCTTGTAGCCTCAATACATTCGCAAAGGAACTGATTTACGAACGGTGACAGATAAGCAAATTGCGCACATAGAAAAGGCGCTCAATGCGAGGCCGAGAAAATGTCTAGGGTTTAGGCAACCAGTGGTAATATTCGATGAATTACGCAAAGCAGCCTAATTTAGCGAGTGGTGCACTTCGGACTTGAATTCGCGCCTAGTTACAACATGTTTTTTGAATTTATATTAACAATTGTATCAGTGTGTATTTTATTTGATTTTTATTTGTTTATTGGAAATCAGAAAGATAAAATTTCCCAGTCACTTGGTTGCAATTGTTATTAAATAAACTAGTTGAGTCATATAAATAAAGAGTATATAAATCCACTAAAAACGCACTTTTTAAACACGCACTATTTTTATTACCAAGCTTAGCTCTCACTTTTAAATAATTAACGAAATTTGTCGGATACTAGGTAATATAAAGGATTAATTAATATGTACTCTGTAAAGCCTATAATTTTATTACTCGCAATGTTTTCACTTCATGTTTTCGCTACTGATGATTTTACAAAGGGGTTATCGCATATGAACAAATGCAGTATAAGACTGCGTTAGCCCATTATAAAAAAAGCAGCCACGCAGGGGGATATCCTGAATCGCAACATAATGTTGGTGTAATGTACGAGAAGGTGCAAGGCGTTGCTGTATATGACAAGCAAGCTTTTTATTGGTATACGAAAGCTGTTAAGCAGGGCTATGCTAGTTCTCAAGTTAACCTCGGGTTTATGTATAATTATGGCAAAGGCGTAAAACAAGACTTTGAGCAAAAAGGTATTTTGGTATGAAAAAGCATCTAAGTAAGGTAATGGAGCAGGCCTAAATAATCTAGGGGTTATGTATTACAAGGGTACAAGTGTAAAAAAGCAGCTAAGCAAGGTGAGGCTGATAGCTTTTTTATACTTGGGGTAATGTATTTACTTGGAAAAGGTGTTGCTGTAGATGGCAAGCAAGCTTTTCTATGAATAAAAAAGCTGCTGAACATGGAAATTCGTTAACGCAACACAATCTCGGGGCTTTGTATTTTAATCTATATCGAACAAACCAAGCTGGGTGTCGCTAACTAGACGCTTACTGTCAAACTGTTCTTTGCGGATATATTCATAAAAATGAGCGACGCGCGCATGTTGTTCCATTTAACTTTACTTAATAGTTTTAGAAAACTTAGTGTTAGTAATACCTTAGGTTATTTATTAAAACTATATAAAATAGATAAGTGAGCGTGGCGTCAGCAGAAATATACGCGGTGAGCGCACTATTAAATGTTATATTTTTAATCGCACCATATGGTGTATTTCAACCATTAAGGAAAATAAAATGAAAAAACTCCTCTCATTAGCTCTATGTTTATTAAGTTTTAACTCATTTGCTTTGGGTGGCTATGACTCTCTTACAGATATTGAAAAGAAGGTTCTAAAATCAATTGTTACACAGCTTGGTATCACTGATAGCGATAATTCAATCAAAAAGAAGATCTATGATGCATCTGATTATGCATTTGAAGGCACGTGGGGATCATATTGGACTGGATTGGAAGAACTTTCTTCATCTAAATACAAAGATGGGGCTGAAAAGGGAGTTATTGAAATTGCATTAAATAATTCTAAAAACGGGACGTATTTTTTGACATACATTTATAAACCAGAAACATCACAGATCATATTATTTAGTAAACAAATTAGATATGGTAGAAAAAAACACCTCTTAGATGAGTTTGAAAAAAGAAAAAATAACAAAGAAAAATATGAACTGCGCCATGAAGGTGATAACTACGCAATGCTTCAAGAAAAAGGTAAAGTTGATTACGAATTTTTTCATGTTTCAGGGGGCACTGGCTCTTTAGTTTATCAAACCCAAGGAACTATTGACTTGTAAAAATATAACAAGTAAATCAACTGGGATTTAAAAAGCTTGGCTCGCCTCATTCTTCGGCAGTATAGCCAAGCTTTTTTAAACCCGTTATTTAGGCGTTACTGATTAAATACTCTAACGTGTTTTTGTCCAAAAGCGTGTTAGAGTGGCCGTCTGCTTCTCGTTCAAACCTATCAGTCAGGAGCAATTCTAACCTAATTGCCAAAAGCATAAGATCATATATGGGCTGCCACGATTCATTGCCCGTCTATTACACATTATTTATCTGAAAAGCTTTTATAAAATTCTATCTTTGGGAAGGTAACAAAGGTGCCATTAGCTGTCTTCCTATATATCCCCTCAATCAACACATAATCTAACCTAAAAATGAGAAAATAAATTTGGTTAAGTATGGTGCGATAAATGTGCGATATAAATAAAAGAATACGGAGTTAAGGTGCGATAAAGTAAATAAGTAAGTTAACTAACTTACTGAATAGAGTGTAGAAAAGATGGTCGGCATAGCAGGATTTGAACCTGCGACCCCTGACACCCCATGACAGTGCGCTACCAAGCTGCGCTATATGCCGACGTTGCAAGCCATAGTACGGCTTTTTTTATAAAAATCAATATCTCCGCTGTTCGATTGCTTGTTTATTGTTCAGGTAATCTGCATTAAATCAATGGGCTAGAGGTTAATCTAGCCAATCGTTGATCGTTTTGTACATAAAGTCGCGTATTAATGGTTGAGCATCGGCATTAGGGTGCAGGTTATCGTTTTGCATAAGTTCTGGACGGCCTGCAATGCTAAGCATGAAAAAGGGCATGAGCTCAGAATCTGTTTCATCGGCAATGGTTTTAAAGCTATCGGTGAAAAGTTTGGTATAACGCGGGCCATAGTTTGGTGGAATTTGTACTTCCATTACGGCGGTTTTCGCCCCAATTTTTTGGCTTTTTGCAATTAAATCACGTAAGTTAGCTTGCAGGCGTTTAATAGGGAAACCTCGTAAACCATCGTTTCCGCCAAGCTCAATGAGTACATGAGTGGGTTCAAATTCGCTTAGTAACGCGTCGAGCCGTCTTAGGGCGCCACCTGTGGTTTCACCGCTAATACTGGCGTTTACTAGGTATACAGATTGGTCTTTTTCATCGTACTTATCTTGTAACAATTTAACCCAGCCTTGCTCTTGTTTAAGTCCGTAAGCGGCGCTTAAACTGTCACCTAGAATTAAAATTGTGTTGTCAGCTGCTGCCGTAAGTGGTTTGATTACTAACAGTAAAACGAATATAAAACGTAGGATTGGATGCATCATATGTCAGCGCTTTCTCAATTAAACATCATTCAAGTTAAAGGACTTTCTAAAACGGTCACCACGGTTGAGGGCGACCTGACCATCCTCAGTGACATCAGCTTTAATGTCAAGTCGGGCGACTCAGTTGCCGTGGTGGGCACCTCTGGTTCGGGTAAGTCTACTTTATTAAGTTTATTGGCGGGCCTTGACCAATCAACGGGCGGCAGTATTCATTTAGACGGAGCCGCATTACACGAATTAGATGAAGAAGCACGCGCAGCACTTCGCGCTGAAAAAGTAGGATTTGTGTTTCAATCTTTCATGCTTGTACAAAGCTTAACAGCTCTTGAAAATGTAATGCTTCCGGCAGAACTTGCAGGAAGCAAAGACGCTAAGCAGCAAGCACTTGAGTTACTTGAAAAGGTAGGCTTAAGCCATCGTGTTGGTCATTACCCATCGCAATTATCTGGCGGTGAGCAGCAACGTGTAGCAATTGCTCGTGCATTTATTGGCACACCGAAAATTTTATTTGCCGATGAACCGTCAGCGAACCTTGATAGCAAAAACGGTAAGTTAATTGAGTCTTTATTATTTGAACTAAATAAAGAGCATGGCACAACACTCATTTTAGTAACCCATGATGAGCAGCTTGCACAAAAGTGTCAGCAAATTTTACATATTGAAGCAGGGCAGTTAGTAACTGTAAAAGAAAGCGAAGGAGTGCAAGCGAATGTGGGCTAAATTAGCACTAAAACTGTTTTCACGTGAGTTTAAGCGTGGCGAATTAACAGTGATCAGTGCAGCAATAGCCTTAGCTGTTCTCACTGTTTTAACACTGTCTATGGTTACCGACCGAATTGGCCAAAGTATTGAAGAAAAAAGCAGTGCCTTTATTGCCGCTGATCGCGTTTTAGCAAGTAACCATGCTTTACCTGCTGAGTTTTTAGAAAAAGCCAACCAAGATAACTTACGCACCGCTAAAATAACTTACTTCGACACCATGCTATTTGCCGGTGACGAAATGCAACTTGGCTCGGTGAAAGCGGTATCAAATACCTATCCGTTAAAAGGCGAGCTAAAAGTAAAAACCAGCCTGACTGACCAACCACAAGTAACTTCTGATATCCCAAGTCGTGGTGAAGTGTGGTTAAGTGAATCTGTGTTTTATGCGCTAAACATTAAAGTGGGCGATAAAGTAGAGCTTGGTGCTGCTACGTTTACGGCTAGTCATGTTGTAGCCGAAGAGCCAGATGCACCGTTTAATGTGTTCTCGAGCAGCCAGCGAATCTTAATTAATGAAGCAGACATTGCTGTTACAGAGGTAATTCAGCCGGGCAGTCGGGTGTTTTACCGCCAACTTTATGCTGGCGACAAAGACAACTTAGATAGCTTTTATGCTTGGTTAAAACCACAGATGAAAGAAAACCAGCGTTGGTATGGCGTTAAAGACCGCCAGTCACCTATTTCTAATAGTTTAAATCGTGCCGAAAGCTATTTATTGCTAGCTGGTTTACTTGGCATTATTTTAGCTGCTGTTGCTATTGCGGTATCGGCAAAACGGTATTGTGAGCGTCAGTACGACCCAGTTGCTATGATGAAAACGCTTGGCGGTAGCCGCTCTATGATCCGTAAGATCTATTTATTACATTTGAGCCTTGTATGTTCAATGTCGGTGATTGTCGGTTTACTGATTGGTTATGGTTTACAAGCGGTTGCCACGGATTATTTGGCACAAACCATGGGCTCAGCATTGCCGAGTGCATCGGCAAAGCCTTGGATCATTGCGATTAGCACGGGTGTGATTTGTGCGGTTATGTTTTCAATTAAACCGCTACTCGATTTATTTGATATTCCGCCGCTACGTGTACTGCGTCGTAACTTAGGCGACCGTTTATTAGTAAGTAAAGTGCACCTTACTATGTCGGCGCTTACTGTGTTTTTACTGATGTGGTTATTTAGTAACAACATCAAAATTAGTGCAATTTTGTTCCTTTCGACGGCATTTTTAATTGCGGTGTTATTTGGTTTATCAAAGGTTATTTTTGGTGGTGGCCGCAAACTTGGCTTGAGTCCGGGCAATAGTTGGTCATTGGCGATTGCGTCAATTCAAAAGCGGGCCAATGTGAATGCGGTACAATTAATTAGCTTTGCTTTGGCTATCAAGTTATTACTGTTTTTAATTGTACTTAAGAACGACATGATTTCGGATTGGCAGTCTCAGCTTCCTGAAAATGCCCCTAATTCATTTTTAGTGAACATTACTGAGCAAGAGTTAGAGCCTATAACTAGCTTCTTAGCGCAAAACGATATGCCAACGTCTGATTTCTATCCGGTTGTTCGTGGCCGTGTAAACGCCGTAAATGGTGAGTTGGTTGCCCGCGAAGTATCGCAAGAAGACAACGAAAAGAAAGACGAAGAAGCCCGTTCTGGTATTGGTCGTGAGTTAAACCTAACTTGGCGTAAAGACTTACCTAATCAAAACGAGCTTATCGACGGTACATGGTTTAGTGAAGACTCAGTAGCCGAGGCATCGGTAGAAGAGTCGATGCTTGAACGCCTTGATGTACAAATTGGCGATACGCTTACTTTCTTAATTGGTGCGCAGTCGTTTGATGCAAAAATCACCAGTGTACGTAAGGTTAATTGGACCACACTTAAACCTAACTTCTTTATTATTTTAAGCCCTGATGTACTAGCGAGTTTCCCGGCTACTTATATTTCATCAGTGAATGTAAAAGCAGAGAAAAAACGTGAGTTTAATGAGCTAATGCGTCAATACCCAACGGTTAACGTGATAGATGTTGAGAGCTTTATTAAACAAATTCGTTCAACCATAGAGCAAGTATCGTTAGCGATTGGCTTTGTACTAGCGATTGTGGTTGCCTGTGGTGCTTTAGTTCTGATTTCACAAGTGCAAGCAAGTTTAGGCGAGCGAATGCAAGAGATTGTTATTTTGCGAACCTTAGGTGCGAAAGGGCGCTTAATTAAAAATGCCACCTTATATGAGTTTTTACTATTAGGTGTTACCGCAGGTTTAGTCGCAGCCATTGTCAGTGACATTGCTCTGTTAATTGTACAAAAACAAATGTTCGATTTAGCAGGTAAGTTCCACCCTCATATTTGGGTGATTGGCCCTGCAGTCGGGAGCTTATTTGTGGCATGTTTAGGTTATTTGATGATAGCGCGCACAATGCGAAAAAATACCCAAGGCTTATTACGCTCACTCGCGTAAATGTCTTTCTTTAGGGTTGACTATAAAATGCTCGCAGTTGCGGGCATTTTTTATGAATTGCAATTGGTTACTGGTAATTTATACAGTGCTCTGGCATTATTAACCGCAGATAATAATGATAATAGACGGTTCAGTTAGTTGGCGATTATTTTAGGGATTGATCCTGGTTCACGATTAACAGGGTACGGCGTGATTGCTCACCAAGGTGCTAAATTCACTTATTTAGGTAGTGGCTGCATTAAATTGGCCGATCACGATTTTCCGGTACGCTTAAAAATGATTTACCAAGGGATCAGTCAATTAGTAGAGCAATTCTCACCAGATAGTTTTGCTATAGAAAAAGTGTTTATGGCACACAACCCAGACTCAGCGCTTAAACTCGGTCAAGCACGTGGAGCAGCGATTGTTGGCGCTTCAATGGCAGAGCTGCCAGTTTATGAATATTCAGCTAGGCAAATTAAGCAGGCCGTTGTAGGAAATGGCGGAGCCGATAAGTCTCAAGTACAGCATATGGTTAAAAACATTTTAAAGCTGCCAGGTACCCCTCAAGCCGATGCCGCAGATGCCTTAGCAATTGCTATTTGTCATGCACACTCAGAACAAAATTTAATAAAACTTGCGGGCAGTGCGAGCAAAACCGTAAGAGGAAGATTAAGGAAGTAATATGATTGGTCGATTAAATGGCTTACTTGTTGAAAAGCAGCCACCAGAAATTCTTATTGAAGTAAGTGGTGTAGGCTACGAAGTACAAATGCCCATGACTTGCTTTTATGATTTACCGGCAGTGGGTGAGCAAGCGGTTATTTATACCCATTTTGTGGTACGTGAAGATGCCCAGCTATTATTTGGCTTTAACAACAAAATCGAACGCGCTTTATTTAGAGAGCTTTTAAAAGCTAATGGTGTAGGGCCAAAACTTGGTCTAGCTATTTTATCGGGTATGTCAGCGCAGCAATTTGTAAGTTGTGTTAACAATGAAGATGCAACAACACTGGTTAAACTGCCGGGTGTTGGTAAAAAAACGGCTGAGCGTTTAGTGCTCGAAATGAAAGATAGACTCAAAGATTGGGGTAATGACTTATTTACACCATTTAGCGATAATGCCGTCATTGAGCCATCAAGTGATGATACCCTAGTGGCAAATAATGCTGCCGATGACGCTGTATCAGCACTTGTGGCATTAGGCTATAAGCTACCGCAAGCACAAAAAGCGGTTAAAACAGTGAACAAACCAGATATGACGACCGAGGTTCTAATTAAAGAAGCTCTAAAATCAATGTTGTGAGTAAACCATGATTGAAGCAGATCGCTTAATAGATGCGAGTGAACAAAGTAACGAAGACAGTGTTGATCGTGCAATACGACCAAAGCTGTTAACCGATTACACAGGCCAGCCGCATGTTAAGCAACAAATGGAGATTTTTATCGAGGCCGCTCGCCATCGTGGTGAAGCGCTGGATCATTTATTAATATTTGGTCCACCGGGTCTTGGTAAAACCACACTTGCAAATATTGTTGCCAACGAGCTTAACGTTAATATTAAAACAACATCAGGGCCAGTACTCGAAAAAGCAGGCGATTTAGCTGCGCTTTTAACGAACCTTGAAGAAGGTGACGTACTGTTTATTGACGAAATACACCGTTTGAGCCCGCAAGTCGAAGAGATTTTGTATCCCGCAATGGAAGATTATCAGCTGGATATAATGATAGGTGAGGGCCCCGCAGCGCGCTCAATAAAGCTTGATTTGCCGCCATTTACATTAATTGGTGCAACAACTCGTGCTGGCTCACTCACCTCACCACTTAGAGACCGTTTTGGTATTGTTCAGCGATTAGAGTTTTATTCTGTTGAAGACTTATCAAAAATTGTTGCCCGCTCAGCAAGCTTTTTAGACTTAACCATGTGTGATGAAGGTGCAATCGAAATCGCCAAGCGTTCACGCGGTACACCGCGTATAGCAAACCGTTTATTACGCCGCGTTCGTGATTACACCCAAGTGAAATCAGACGGCAAAGTGAATGCCACAGTTGCAGAGCAAGCCCTCGATATGATTGATGTAGATAAAAGCGGTTTTGACTACATGGATAGAAAATACTTGCTAGCTATTATCGAAAAATTTATGGGCGGCCCCGTTGGCCTTGATAACCTAGCGGCTGCAATTGGCGAAGAAAAAGAAACCATTGAAGATGTGATAGAGCCGTTTTTAATTCAACAAGGCTTTATTCAGCGTACCCCACGCGGACGACTCGTTTCAGACATTGCTTATTTACACTTTGGGCTAACGCCTGAGAAATAACTAAAACCCCGCGGTTAGTTACAAGCTTTAAGCTATAAGTATCAAGCAGCTCGAGAGAGCTGCTTTTTTTATCGAGATAACTTGCTTATATTAAGTAGGTGTATAGGTTTTTACCGCTTACCGCTTACCGCTTACCGCTTACCGCTTACCGCTTACCGCTTACCGCTTACCGCTTACCGCTTACCGCTTACCGCTTACCGCTTACCGCTTACCGCTTACCGCTTATCACTGGGTTGTTGTCTCATTTTAACATCTGTAATTCACATGCTGTTAAGTTATCGGTAGGTATTCTCATTGGCGTTTGTGTAGGCAAAAAAAAAGCCCGCATAAGGATGCGGGCAAACAACAAGTTGAAGGAAGTAATCCAGGGAACTACGGTCTACTTGAATAAGGTTTTATCCCGATTTAAGTAAACCTAGAGCAATACGAAACTTCATATTGCTAAAAACGGAGCTTGATGAAAGAAACTTTCATGAGGTTGCTAGCTCGGTATAGGTAAATAATACGCAATGATGGATTTTTCTTCAAACTAGAAAAATTTTATTTTCAGATAAAAAAAACTAATGTGAGCTAAAAATTGAATTGTTTTCTTTTTGTTCACTTTGTAACTATTTTGTTTTTAACCTTCTGAATAAAAGGGTTTTTATAAATTTTGTGATCTTTATTCAGGATTAGTTTAAGTATTCTGTAGTAGATTTGCAAAAGTGCTTTTGGGTGTTTATGCGTAATTTATGAATAAACGTCGTGTTTTTGGCTGTTTTGGTTGCTTTTGAGAGCTATTCTAGTGACTTATTATTAAGGTGAAAATATGCGTAAATGTGTTGATAAAACCTAATATGGCTAAAAAATAACTAAGCAAATTGCTTTTTACCGTTATTTGCCGCTAATTCACAGCAAGAGCGTTGTCAGTTTATAACTGACTAGATACACTAGATGTAACTTTTGGCCATGATTGTGGTCAATAAATGCAAGTGTAAAAAATATAACAAATTACATAGAAATCTATTTTAGGAGTTTAACGTGGGATCAGGGCTTAACTTTTTAGATCTTATTCTAGAAGCCAGTGTACTTGTCCAGCTAGTAATGTTGGCATTAGTCGGTATGTCGGTAATGTCATGGGCAATTATTTTTCAACGTAAAAAAGCGATTTCTGATGCACTTAATGGCGCTAAGCGTTTTGAGCAAAAGTTTTGGTCAGGTATTGATTTAAGTAAATTATATAACGAAGTATCTGCTCGTCCTGGTGGTGCATCAGGTGTTGAAGCATTATTCGTTGCAGGATTTAAAGAGTTTGCACGTCATAAGAAAAATACATTTCAAAGTGCAGGCATCGTAATGGAAGGCACACATCGTTCAATGCGAGTTGCGCTATCGCGCGAAGTTGAAAAGCTTGAGTCTAGTTTATCGTTTTTAGCAACAGTGGGTTCAATTAGTCCTTACATCGGTCTGTTTGGTACGGTATGGGGTATCATGAACGCATTCATCGCGTTAGGTGAAGTTAAACAAGCAACGCTACAAATGGTAGCGCCAGGTATTGCCGAAGCGCTGATTGCAACTGCAATGGGCTTATTTGCTGCAATCCCTGCTGTAATTGCTTACAACCGTTTTGCCAATAAAGTAGAAAAGCTTGAAGGTAATTACATTAACTTCATGGAAGAATTCGCCAATATTTTACACCGCCAAGCAGCTGCGCAAATAGAGGCTAAAGCGAATGTATCAGCGTAAGAAACGTCGCCCTGTAGGTGAAATAAACGTAGTACCTTACATTGATGTAATGTTGGTACTACTAATTATATTTATGGCAACTGCGCCACTGATTACCCATGGCGTAAAAGTGGACTTGCCGAAAATGGAAGAATCGGATTTAGTTGATACTAAAGATACACCGCCTATCATTGCGTCAATTGATGCTGAAGGTAAGTACTATGTAAGTATTGGTACTGACCCAGAAGCACCAATGGAAGCGCTGGATGTTGCGGCGGTAATTAAACTTCAACTGCAAAAAAATCCAGATACACCTGTAATGATTAAAGGTTCTGGCCGTGTTTCTTATCAAGAAGTACTGCTGCTTATGGACTTTTTGAAAAATGCTGGTGTGCCTTCAGTGGGTCTTATGACCGAATCATTCGAGGGGACGAAAGGCTAGTATGGGTGCATCAGTAGTAAAATCGGTTCTTTTGCACCTTGCAATAGCAGGTTTATTAGTAGCAACAGCTAATTTTCATATGCCAGCGCCTAAGGTGATGGAAGTAACGCTGAACCCTGCTTTACCAGAGCCTGAAAAAGCCGTTGCCGCAGTAACGGTTGATCAGCAAAAGGTTGAGCAGAAAATTGCCGAGCTTAAAAAGCAAGAAGAAGCAAAAAAACGAGCCGAAGCAAAACGTATTCGTGATCTTGAGCGCCGTGCAAATGATGCACGTAAGCAACGTGAAGCTGAAGACAGACGCCTTAAAAAGCTAGAGCAGCAACGCCGCGCGAAAGAGAAAGAAAAAGCAGAAGCAGAAGCACAAGCGAAGAAAGCACGTGAAATTCAAGAGAAAGAACGAGCTAAAGCGCAACAGGCTGAAAAGCAAAAGCAAGAAGCTGAAGCCGCAGCGAAAGCTGCAGCTGAAAAACGTAAAGCTGAAGAAGAAGCGTTAAAGAAAGCGGAAGAAGAGCGTAAGCGTAAAGCTGCCGAAGCTGAAGCTGAACGTAAACGCAAAGAAGCTGAAGCAGAACGTAAACGCCAGCAAGCATTGCAAGAGCAAATGCTACAAGAACAATTAGCTGCTGAGCAGGCTGCACGTAATAAAGTGCGCCAGCAACAAGTAGTGGGCGAAGTTGAAAAATATAAAGCGTTAATTATGGCGCGCATTCAACAAAACTTCTTAAAAGATGAGAAGATGAAAGGTAAAGAATGTCGTCTTAATATTCGTCTTGGTTTTAATGGCTTAGTGACTCAAGTAAAATCACTGGGCGGAGATACTTTGGTATGCGAAGCTGCAATGCGCGCGGTGCGTATGGCAGACACACTACCAGTATCACCAGACCGTGAAGTATTTGAGCAACTTAAAAATATTAATTTAACAATAGCGCCTCAATTTTAAAGGAATGATATGTTTAACCAGATAAAAACAGCATGTTTTATTGTATTACTGGGCTTTCATGGCATTGCCAGTGCTGCACTAGAAATTGTGATCACCGATGGTATTGACGGTGCACGTCCAATTGCGATTGTACCTTTCCAGTACAATGGTGTAGGAACTATCCCTGAAAAATTAAGCTCAGTGATTGCAGCTGACTTAATGCGTAGTGGTAAGTTTAAGCCAATTGACGTGAACACAATGCCGCAGCTTCCAGCTACTGACACCGACGTTGATTACGGCGCTTGGGTTAATAAAGGCGTTGAAGCGGTTCTTGTAGGCCAAGTAGAGCAGCAAACAAATGGCCGTTACTTAGTTAAGTATGAGCTTATTGATGTTATTCGTGGTCAAATTACCGGTGGCGAAACGCAAATGATGAGCAATGGCCAATTAGTTAAAAGCCAAGATCACATTTTAGACGCGCGTGAAAGCGTAATTGCTGAAACAGGTTTTCGCCGTTACGCGCACCGCATTAGTGATGTAGTTTACGAAGCGCTTACGGGTGAAAAAGGTGCATTCTTAACGAAGATTGCTTATGTGATTGTTCGCGAAGAAGAGCCTAAGCCATACCAGCTTGTAGTTGCTGATTACGATGGTTTTAATGAGCAAGTGTTACTTCGCTCTAAAGAGCCATTAATGTCACCAGCGTGGTCACCTGACGGTACTAAGCTTGCGTACGTAACATTTGAGAATCGTCAAAGCCAAATTTATATTCAAGATTTATACACAGGTAAACGTGAGCTGATCACAAGTCACCCTGGTATTAATGGTGCACCGCAATTCTCGCCTGATGGTAAAAAGTTATTATTAGTGCTTTCTAAAGACCGAAATGGTGCAACAGAAGTATATGTTTTAGACCTTGCAACTCGTAAAGAAAGACGCCTTACAAACCACCGTAGTATAGATACTGAACCATCTTGGTTCCCTAATGGGCAAGATATTGTGTTTACGTCTGAAAGGGGTGGTAATGCCCAGATTTATAAGTTAAATTTGCAAACTGGTAGGTCAAAACGCATGACGTTTGACGGAGATATGAACCTAGCAGGTTCGGTTTCTCCAGACGGAAAAGAATTAGTGATGGTGAACCGTACCAACGGTCAATACCATCTTGCTAAGAAAGAGCTAGCTACAGGCGCGTTCCAAGTATTAACTAGAACTCGCTTAGATGAATCACCGAGTATCGCTCCAAACGGCTCGATGATTATCTACAGCACGCTTCATAATAATAAACAGGTGTTGGCGTTAGTTTCTATGGACGGTCGCTTTAAAGCACGCTTACCTGTGCTAAACGGACAAGTAAAGGCACCAGCTTGGTCGCCTTATTTACAGTAATTTTACTGGTTTACTCAATATAGGAATCAATTAAATGCAACTTAATAAAACTTTAAAAGGCCTGCTAATTGCTGTGCCAGTGATGACATTAGCGGCGTGTAGCTCTTCTTCAGGTGTTGACGAAGGTGCTGCAAACCAATCTAACCAAGGTATGGTTGAGCAATCAAACAACACTGATACTGTTGAAGTTGCAACGCTTACTCCAGAGCAACAAGCTGAAGAAGCACTTCGTGAAAAATACGAAGCGTTACGTCAAGAGCAAATCATTTACTTTGGTTTTGATAACGCAAAAATCCAAAGCAAATATGCTGAACTATTACAAGCACACGCTGAGTTCTTAGTACAAAACCCTTCAGTTAAAGTTCTAATCGAAGGTCACGCAGATGAGCGCGGTACGCCTGAGTACAACATCGCACTAGGTGAGCACCGTGGTCAAGCAGTAGAAAAATACCTACAAAGTTTAGGTGTTTCTGCTAGCCAAATGTCAGTAGTGAGCTATGGTGAAGAGAAGCCAATGGTTAAGTCTCGCACTGAAGAAGCGTTCGCGAAGAACCGTCGCGCAGTATTAGTTTACTAATAAAGAGTCATTATGAAGCCGAAAATTATTTTGGCAGCAATGATCTTAAGCGGGAGCACCCAGTTATGGGCTGCTCCCGCTCCTGTTTCAGAAGCTGCAAGCTCGCAATCGAGCATTGAGAAGCGTTTAGTCGCTTTAGAAAACATGATGAAGTCACGTAATTTATTGCAAGCTGAGCTTCAGCAGCAGCTTAATATTTTACAAGACGAAGTGAGCCAAGTACGTGGTATTACTGAAGAGCAAAGCTATAAGCTTGAAAAAGTATTACAACGTCAGCGTGAGCTTTATCAAGAGATTGAGAACCGTGTAAGCCAAGCTTATAGCCAGCCTGCTGCAACACAAACTCAACCTACTAACACTTATACGGATGTGGGTGCATCACAGGCAATCAGTTCAGACTTATCTGAAAACGAAGCCTATGAGCGTGCTGTAGCGTTAATCATGAAAGATAAACGTTATGAGCAAGCAATTCCTGAGTTCCAAACATTCTTAACTACTTACCCTAATTCAGTGTATGCATCTAATGCGCATTATTGGTTAGGTCAGCTGTTAACTATTCAAAACGATCAAGCTGGTGCAACTGAGCACTTTAAAGTTGTTGTGAATGAATACCCTAATTCTAATAAGCGCCCAGATGCGATGTTAAAGTTAGGAAACTTATTAGCGGATCAAGGTTTAGGCGAGCAAGCCCTTAAAACCTTTAATGATTTAATTAATCAGTACCCAAGTACTACCGCTGCTAAATTAGCCACAGAACGTCTGTCGCAAATGTAGATTTGACCTGATTAGACTGCTTTTTGACATAAGCGGTCTAAAATTAGGCAACTAGACATAAAAACTTAAAAAAAGAGATATTTTCTGTTGCACTCAGCATTTAAATAAGTATTATAAGCGCCCGCAGCAGGCGATTGGTAACAACAGCCAAAATGCGGAAAAAAGAGCGGGTCATTAGCTCAGTTGGTAGAGCAGTGGACTTTTAATCCATTGGTCGATGGTTCAAGTCCATCATGACCCACCATTCTCTTAGAATGGTAATCTTTAATCGACGGATTTACGTATAGCTTTTATAAGCAATTAGAGCGGGTCATTAGCTCAGTTGGTAGAGCAGTGGACTTTTAATCCATTGGTCGATGGTTCAAGTCCATCATGACCCACCATTCTTTGAATGGTTCTATATCGGCGGATTTACGCAGCTTATTATAAGCATCAGAGCGGGTCATTAGCTCAGTTGGTAGAGCAGTGGACTTTTAATCCATTGGTCGATGGTTCAAGTCCATCATGACCCACCATTCTTTGAATGGTTCTATATCGGCGGATTTACGCAGCTTATTACAAGCATCAGAGCGGGTCATTAGCTCAGTTGGTAGAGCAGTGGACTTTTAATCCATTGGTCGATGGTTCAAGTCCATCATGACCCACCATTCTTTGAATGGTCTTATATCGGCGGATTTACGTAGCTTATTACAAGCATCAGAGCGGGTCATTAGCTCAGTTGGTAGAGCAGTGGACTTTTAATCCATTGGTCGATGGTTCGAGTCCATCATGACCCACCATTCTTTGAATGGTCTTATATCGGCGGATTTACGTAGCTTATTACAAGCATCAGAGCGGGTCATTAGCTCAGTTGGTAGAGCAGTGGACTTTTAATCCATTGGTCGATGGTTCGAGTCCATCATGACCCACCATTCTTTGAATGGTCTTATATCGACGGATTTACGTGTCTAAATTTCCAGAGCGGGTCATTAGCTCAGTTGGTAGAGCAGTGGACTTTTAATCCATTGGTCGATGGTTCGAGTCCATCATGACCCACCATTCTTTTCGAATGGTCTCATATCGGCGGATTTACGCATCTAAATATCCAGAGCGGGTCATTAGCTCAGTTGGTAGAGCAGTGGACTTTTAATCCATTGGTCGATGGTTCAAGTCCATCATGACCCACCATTCCTGATTTATCTTTTCTTTCTAAGTTATCCTTTATTTATCTTAACAGCTCACAGCAATACTGTTCTTTAGCTTAAGATTCTCGTATAATTCGCGCCATGAATGCACTGTGGACTAAGTGGTCGAGAAATGAGTCTAGCTGAACAAATTATGCCTGAAGATTATATCTTCCCTCCAAAGCCAGCTCCGTTATCAAAAGACGAGCAAGCTGAGTATAAGGCACGTATCAAACAATTATTAAAAGACAAGAACGCGGTTCTTGTTGCCCATTATTACACTGATCCTGAAATTCAAGCACTAGCTGAAGAAACAGGCGGTTGTGTTGCTGACTCGCTAGAAATGGCGCGTTTTGGCGCTAAGCACGACGCAGATGTAATTGTGGTAGCCGGTGTTCGCTTTATGGGCGAAACAGCAAAAATCCTAACGCCAAATAAAACGGTTGTTATGCCAACGCTTGCTGCAACTTGTTCATTAGACGTAGGTTGCCCAATTGAAGAATTCTCAGCGTTTTGTGATCAGCACCCTGATCGCAAGGTAGTAGTGTATGCAAATACATCAACAGCTGTTAAAGCGCGTGCAGATTGGATTGTTACTTCTTCATGTGCCCTAGAAATCGTTGAGCACCTTGATGAGCAAGGCGAAAAAATCATTTGGGGTCCAGATAAACACTTAGGTTCTTACATTCAAAAGAACACAGGTGCAGACATGATCATGTGGAATGGCGCCTGTATCGTTCATGACGAGTTTAAAACCAAAGCACTAAAGGATATGAAAGCCTTACACCCAGATGCGGCTGTATTGGTTCACCCAGAGTCTCCTGCGGAGATTGTAGCCTTAGCTGATGCAGTTGGTTCAACAAGCCAACTAATCAAAGCAGCGCAAACTATGGACAACAAAAAGTTCATCGTAGCAACTGACCGAGGCATTTTCTACAAAATGCAGCAGTTATGCCCAGAGAAAGAATTCTTTGAAGCACCAACAGCAGGTGAAGGCGCAACCTGTAAAAGCTGCGCACATTGCCCGTGGATGGCAATGAATGGCTTAAAAGCGATTGAAGAAGCACTGACAGACCCAGAAGGTAAAGAAGTGTTTGTTGATATGGACTTGCGCGAAGGCGCATTAAAGTCGCTTAACCGTATGTTAGATTTTTCAGCAACGCTTCAACGCTAAGAACGAATTGACTATACAAAAGGCAAGGTGTTTACCTTGCCTTTTTTGTTTGATTACTAATCACTTAACTGCACTATTTTAAAAAGCCCTTGCGTCTGTAGGGTTGTTTTCATACTATAACGCCGCGCTAAACTCTAAGCGCCTTAGGTGACGTGTCCGAGTGGCTGAAGGAGCACGCCTGGAAAGTGTGTATACGGCAACGTATCGAGAGTTCGAATCTCTCCGTCACCGCCATTTCTAATCTTATAAGCTAACTTTAGTCATTTACAAATACTTTTAAATCGCATTTTAGCTTGTCTAATTATCTAAGCTGTTATTTCTTTCACACTCTTTCCAAAAAGACTGTCCTAATACTCTATTTATTTCTTCTACTGAAGTGAGGCCTTTTGAAAGTGCTTCTAAGGCTACTTTATATAAAGATCTCGCTCCGCATTTAGCTGCAATCTCTCTTAACTTACTGGTACTTTCTCCAGCACGAATTGCATCGGCTAGTTGATAATCAATAGTGATTATTTCGAACAGAGGAATACGTCCTTTGTAACCAGACTGATCGCAGTCATCGCAACCTGATGGCGACATAATATTTATATCAGGAAAGATGCTTTTAAAACGTTTACCATAGGTATCTGTGGACAACGGGCCACTTAGGTTACAACTAGGGCATAGTTTTCTAATTAATCGCTGCGCTGCAACACCTTTTAAGGAGTCTGCAATAATAGGACGTGACACACCTAAACCTATTAACCTTGAAATAGTCGTAATTGCATCACTAGTATGTAAGGTGGTCATCACAAAATGCCCAGTTATTGCAGCGCGAAAGGTCATTTCTGCCGTTTCTTCATCGCGAACTTCACCCATTAATATTACATCGGGATCTTGTCTTAAAATGCTTCTGAGGGCGCTGGAGAAGGTGAGGTTCTGATGTGGGTTAATATTAACCTGGGCAATACCTTCAATCTCATATTCAATTGGGTCTTCAACGGTGACAAGGCATTTTTCCGGAGTGTTTAATTCTTTTAGAGCAGCATAAAGCGTACTTGTCTTTCCTGACCCAGTAGGGCCTGTTATTACAAAGATACCTTCGCTACTTTGCAGTAAGTTTTTAAATGTATTGAGCTCTTGCTGTTGTAAACCAATATCATCTAACTTATTTACAACAGATTTAATCAGTAGACGGATGACTACTTTTTCTCCCCCTTTAACTGGTAGTGTCGATACCCGTAGATCCACATCCTGACCTTTGAGCTCTAAACTAGCACTTCCATCTTGTGGAACCATTTTTTTTGCTAAGTTAAGGCCAGATAATGCTTTTATTCTTTGTACTATTGGAATAAAAACTTGTGCTGGTAATTCTGATATGACCCTTAACATGCCATCTATTCTGTAACGAATTATGCCGCCATTATTAAAGGGTTCAATGTGAATATCACTGGCTTTGAATATAAACGCTTCTAACAGCATTTCGGATACAATTTTAACTATGGCTGAGTTCGAAGAGTCGGGCTCATTTTGTTTTGTTCGTGTGTTGAGTTGGTTTGATTTTATAATAATGTCATTTTCAGATAGCATTTGCTCCTGATAAAACATTTCCGTCCATTTTGCTATGAGCTCGGGTGATGCCAATACCGACTTAACATGAAGGGTCGTTAAAAATTCAACCATTGATTCCATATCAGTATCAAATGGGTGAGGGGAAGCTACTGTTAATAAGCCATTTGTAAAGCCTAAAGGAAAAATTCCATACTCTCTAGCTACTTTAAGAGAAACATAATTAAGCAATTCTTCTGACATATCATCAGGAAGTTTTGCTACATCTAACTGGTAACTTTTTGCAATCATTGCTGTTAACACTTTGCTGTCGACTTGCAAAATTGCCTCTGCACTTTTCCATGCTGAAATGGCTGACTCACCGTTATACATTTCTTCAATATTAATATTGCTGTTAGTCGATTTTTCAATGCAAAATCGTTTTAGCCAGTTAAAAGTGGCATTACTTCTGTGTACCTCATTTTTATCAATCATACTCATTCCATATATATTTTGTCGTCTTTGGCATCAAACGTGATTGTTGAATCACCATGTGGAATGGTTAAGCGAAAATGTTCATTGGTAATTTTTTCATAAGTTACATCCATGACAGATGCGATAGGGCTTGGTAAATCGTCTGGCAGTTCTCCGTAAGTTGTGCGGTAATGTTCAACATCTTCTGCAATCATTAATAATGCCACTGAGCTGCCTGTTTGATAATCTCTGTCGTAATTTACAGGGTGGGTTTCATGGCCAATTAGTAGAGTTTTTGCTAACAAAAATCCAAAAGCAATATATGCGGCATAAGGAAGCCAGCTAGGTAATACAATGGAAGCTCTATTTTTATTTCGTTGATTATTTTGCGTTTCATCCATCGCTTCCGCGATACTTTCTTGCCATCGTTTATTGGTTGAAATCATTTTTATCTTCCTAATTTTTTAATCATGATGCCCATGCTGTTGGCCTATATGTTGATCTGGATGTTTTACCCAGCCAGGAGGCCAATTCAAGTTAGAACCAGCATTGCTTCGACTGCCCGATCCTGAATCACCATTGGTACTAGTTTCTGTACTTGTACTCGTTTGGCTACCTGTGTTGCTATCTCCACTATTTCTATCTGGAGGTTGGGTGTTACCTGTGTTACTTGCGTCAGGAAGTTGAGTATTACCTGTATTGCTAGCATCAGGTTGCTGATTAGTCCCTGCATCAGTTAATTTTGGTGGTTGATTTATTTTGGGAGGGTTTGTATTTGTTTCTGAAGGTATTAAATTGGTTTGGTGAGTCTCATAAGGTGTTGCTAATGCAATAATCATCATATTAGGAGTCACAAAAGAATGTTTTAACTCAGTTACATGATCCAAGGCATTGAGTACATTCAATCCGTTTTGACTATTTGCTTTTAAAAATAAAACAGGAAAAGCCTCATGACCAGTAAAATTAAAAAAACCAGAGTGATTAACTAACTGAGCTGAAAATTGAATACCAAACTCTTCTGAAAATTGATTGGCAAGCCCAGGTAAATAGCTTGGGGCTTGACCAAAGCTTGAACTCGAAAGCTGATTTGGCTTTGCTACTGCATCAGGTGAAGTTGCAATAACATCCTGATAAGCAAGGCCAATAGAGTGGATTCTATATAATAAGGTGGCTGCCTTAGATTCATTTACATAGCCTTGATAATTAGGCAAGGCGATTAAGGATAAGATCCCTATAATTGAGATGGCTACCATAAGCTCAACTAATGTGAACCCTTTACTTTTAAAAGAGTTGAGCTTTATCAAAATCGTTGATTTCATTAATACAATTCACTATTTAAGTAATATCTTCTTAAATATAGACAAACTTATAGTTTTTTCATCTTAGTAGTATTTTTATTTTTTATAACTTAAGGCGGGTTAATCAAGTGATTTCAATACTCTATAATTTATTTAGTTGAAGCTTAGCAGAGGCGTTTTCTAAACTATCCGAAAACTTAGACAAATTTCAATGTGAAGCAAAATTCTCGGATAAAATAGAGTACTTATACGCTTTTCTTAACCCACCTTAGCAAAGTGTTTTTCAAGATTACATTTAGCGCGCATGGCAATGTGGCTACTGACCTTTCTGGCAAGTTCTATTACTAATAATTCAAGTTGTTCACGGCTATAACCAAGTAATACACAGCGTTTAAGTTGCTCGCTAACTAAGCTGCTGGCATCGTCTAGCGCAAATAAAGCGCCTAAAGAGGCAAGCTCAAATACCCTGTTATTTTGCTGCTCAATGCCAAATGGCAGCTGGCCAAATGTGAGCGCGGTTTTTAGTTGCTGCTCTGTGCGTTTGATAAGCAACGTATGTGAACCTTTAATATCATCAAGGGACTTTAAAACCTCTAGTGATAGCAATGCTTTTGGCACCCCAGAATACACACTGATATGCGGTAAAGTATCACACAACTCTTGCATTGAAACGCCATCATTCAATGCATGCTGACATGCTCGTTTTAACAAGGGCTTGTCATGAACGGTGACCAAAGCAGCGATCGCGACAAACACAAATAAATCCGTGTTGTTATGGTTCATAATTTCTCTTTTGATTTTAGGTATTGAATGTATTGAGGTTTTGTAGCTTTGGCTGATTGCAAAGAGCATGCAATCGAAAAATTGAAAATACATTATGGTTGATGATGGCGATTTCTGCTTGCCATAAATGATTTAATTTTTGCCTAAAATAACGAACTGTTACCTAAAATGGTCCTAACCTCAAATTACGGTGATACACTTAATTGAGTATTTCTTAGAGGTAATCTAAATGCGTCAGGCATTAATAGAAGCGGTTAAAGCGATAGCGATCGCAGACGGTAATTTTGAAACGGCGATTCCTGAGTTATTGGTGTTCAGACGAAGCGAAGTTTCTTTACCGATGGCCTGCGTGTATGAGTTAGGTCTGGGTATTAGCTTGCAAGGTGCAAAGCGAGTTGTGTTGGGTGAACATAGTTATGATTACACTGACGGCCAATCATTGGTGACCTCAGTCGATGTGCCTGTAGCTTCACAAATAACGCGAGCTAGTAAAGATCTGCCATTTTACGGCATTTACTTACGCTTAGATGCCCATGAAATCAGCCATATTGTTGCTGAAATGGAGTTTGCTGGGCAAGACAAGTTCCCTAAGCACCAAGCTATGTCGGTGGTTGATACTGACAATGGCCTGCTTGATGCTTTACTTAGGCTTATTCAACTCGACAAAGAGCCTCAATTAAAAGCTAACCTTGCGCCACTTATTAAAAAAGAAATTATATTGCGCCTGTTAAATAGTCCGCACAGCCCTTATTTAAGGCAAATTGTGATGTCTGGCTCTGCCCATCAAAAAATAGCCAAGATCTTATGTTGGTTAAAAGAAAACTACACGAGTCAATTTTCAATTGATGATTTAGCCCGTGATGCGCACATGAGTCCGTCGACATTCAGGTTACATTTTCGTGATGTGGTAAAGATGAGCCCATTGCAATACGTAAAAAACTTACGGTTGCAGGCGGCAAGGCAATTAATGCTGAATGAGCGAATTGATGTGGGCTCTGCGGCTTTAAAAGTGGGTTACGAAAGCCCATCGCAGTTTAGCCGCGAGTACACACGCTTTTTTGGCAAGCCACCGATAAAAGATATTTCGGCACTTCGGTTACAACAAATCGCATAAAAAAGGGAGCGCTTGGCTCCCTTGTACTTAAAATCGTCTTTTTGGCATTCTTAGTTGTGAGTCAAACTCATCGGGGAATAAAATGGTGCCGTCGTCTTGGTCTGTTGGGAATACAGCAATGAGTAAGTCATCTTGCTCAAGGCCGGGTGTCCAGCGACTTAACCAGTCTTTTACAGGGATGGCTTTTGGCGTGCAGTCTTGCCATTCACCGGTTGCCCAGCTTTGGGCAAATTCACGGCTAGGCCACACAGGCACGCAGTCGTCGTCTTCGTTTGAGAGCATGACGCAGCCATGTTCATCATTGAGGATCCACACTTGTTTAAACTCTTGAACCGTTTCAAACATATAAGCGAGTCGTTTCTTAGCGCCTAAGGCGAGTACAGCATCAAATTCAGTTTCAACACGTTTAGCAGTTGCATTATTCATGACAGGCTCACTCTTTTAGTTATACACAGCTACACCTTAATCATAAGGTGATAAATTAATATGACAAGTAAAGTTAATAGCTAAATTAATTTACTAATGCGGCAAATAGATCGTCAGCAAGTTGTTGCAGAGATTTAGGGTCTTGATTTGTCAGCGCATAGGTACGAATACCGTATATGCCCATGACTAAAAAGCGCGCCAACTGTTGAGCTGACTTGCTACTTACAAATTCGTTGTTATTTAGCGCTTTTTGAAGTTGTTCGGCGAGGGCATGCTCATAAGCGTTTAAGTTACCACGCAGTACAGTGCAAATTTGTGGGTCGTTGCCTTCAACCTCAGAAATACTCTTTGTAAGCAAGCACACTTTAGCTACTTCACCTTCAATACATTCATCAACAATCACAGTTAAGTAATGTTTGAGGGTCGATAAAATTGATTGTTGGTCATTAAAAAGGGCAGTAAATTGTTGGTTTCTATCTTTTTGATATTGCTCGGTGGCGGCTAAAAATAAGCCTTTTTTGTTACCATAAGCCGCGTAAATAGAACCCGGGTGAAGGTGAGTTACTTCTTTTAACTTTTGCATACTTGTCTTCGCATAGCCATATTGCATAAAAGCATGCATGGCTTGGCGAAGTACAAATTCAGTATCAAATTCAGCAGTTCTCATTAAAGCTCCTCACGGTATATAATACCAATCCGCAATAATACTTAGTCATTTTGAGGGATTAAACCTGTCGCTACCCGCGTTAAAAATTTCTGATTTAGAACAACTAAATAACGAAATTTTTGCCTTGATATCAACGAGGTTTTCTTGCCTCAAAATAGACCACTTAATTAAGCGAATTGGTATAAACGAAGTTTACGTAATCTTGAACGATTATTCAAAATAAACCTTGAAGTGTGTATGTTTCGCCCTTATCTTGAATGTATGTTCAAGATAAGGATAAAACCATGACAACCGATTTACTTTCTCCGTTTAAATTAAACGACAGCATAGAGCTGCAAAACCGTGTACTAATGGCACCACTTACGCGCTGTATGAGCGACGATAACCTCGTACCTACACAAGCAATGGTTGATTATTATGCACGCCGTGCTGATACTGGCTTAATTATTAGCGAAGCAACGATTATCCGCCCAGATGCCCAAGGTTATCCAAATACGCCGGGTTTATTTACTAGTGAACAAATACAAGGTTGGAAGAAAGTGACCGATGCTGTGCACGCTAAAGGCGGCAAAATGTTTGCTCAGCTTTGGCATGTTGGTCGTGTTGCTCATCCTCACTTTTTTGGTGGTGATGTACTGGCACCATCAGCAATTGGTATTGAAGGTTCGGTACCAAGAATGCGTGAGTTAACTTACGTTACTCCAAAAGCGGCAACCATCGAAGACATCCAAGGTTTGATTGCTGACTACGCAAAAGCGGCGGAAAACGCTATTGAAGCGGGTTTTGACGGGGTTGAAATTCATGGTGCGAATGGTTACTTAATTGATCAATTCTTACACTTTGCTGCAAACCAACGTGAAGACCAATACGGTCAAACACCAGAAAACATGTCGCGTTTTGCTCTTGAAGTCGTTGATGCAGTAGTGGCAGCAATTGGTGCAAATAAAACTGCATTACGTTTATCGCCAGGCGCGTATTTTAATATGACCGAAAGTGACGGTGATAAGGCGGTATTTGATTATCTATTACCAGCCCTTGAAACACGTAACCTTGCGTACTTACATGTTGGTATTTTTGATGACAGCATGCGCTTTGCAAGCTTAGGTGATAAGTCAGCGTCTGAATATATGCGCGGTGCGTACAAAGGTACCTTAGTCGGGGTAGGTAGCTATAGCTTTGAGTCAGCTAATCAAGCTATCGATAACAACCAATTTGACTTAATTGCGATTGGTCGCCCATTCATTGCGAACCCAGATTACATCAGTAAAGTTAAAAATGGTGAAGCGTTAACACCATACAGCGACGAAATGCTGGCTGAACTGATTTAAGCAAACCTAATAATATTGTCCAACCAACAAGCGCTCAGTTAATTTAACTGGGCGTTTTTTCTAATACTTTCTTATTTATTAAACAGTTAAGTCTTAAATCTGCCATGAAAATGCATTAATTGTTTAATTATTGTGTCAAAAATTTTGACCCTAAATGTCATACGCGCTCTGCATACTGTGCCCGCTTTTAAATACGTAACCTTGGAAAAACAATGAGCACAGTAACTAAAAAAACAAAGCTAAGCCTTGTAGTCGCAACGCTTTTAGCAACATCGGCAAATGCAAACACGAATAACGAAATTGAAGAAATTACCGTTGTTGCAAAGCCAACCAGTTATGCAAATAACGTTATTGAACCTGCCATGCTTGAGCAACAAAGTTCAGTATCAAGCGTGTTAGCCGTGATTGATAACCTACCGGGTATTAGCATCAACGAAGGTGATGCATTTGGTGGTGACGATTGGTCAACCACCATTACTATGCGTGGCTTTAGTATTGATGGTAATCAACAGCAATTAGGTATGACGATTGATGGTATTCCTAATGGTGGTTCTAACTATGGTGGCGGTGCAAAAGCAAACCGTTACTTAGACAGCGAAAACTTAGCAACGGTTGAAGTAGGGCAAGGTACTTCTGATATTGCCTCTGCATCACTCGAAGCATTAGGCGGTACTTTCAATTTTGTGAGTGCACAACCGAGTACCGAGCAAAGCACTACGTTTGCTTATACAACGGGCGATCATAATGCTAGCCGCTACTTTGTGAAGCACGAAACCGGCACTGTGTTTGATAACACGCAAGCCTATATCAGCTATTCGCAAACAGATACCAGCCGCTGGATTGGTGATGGCAGCAATGGTGGTAAAGACAATCAGCACATTGAAGCGAAGTTTGTATCAGACTTTAGTGACTTAACTGTAACGGGTCGTGTTTCGTATGATGATGTTCACGAAATTAACTATAACAGCATTAGCATTAGTGAGTTTGAACAAAACCCTGATTGGGATCGTTTAACTTGGAATTGGACTGGCGTGCCGCATTTTGATCAAATGTTTGCTGAGGGCTGGGGTACACTGCGTGAAAATACTCTTGCGTATGTAAAGTTTGATTACGCGTTAAGTGCCACTTCAAACTTAAGCTTGTCGCCGTATTACCATAAAAACTCGGGTCGTGGCGATTGGATCCCGCCTTATTTAACGTCACCTGTTGATGGCGATGGCAACCCAACAACAATTGGCGGCGAAAATGCTGGTAGCTACGGCTTCACCGACAGCGACGGTAACCCACTTGCACCTGCTGCAGGTTGTACGGCAAGTTTAGAGTGGCCATGGTCATCTGGCCCTGGCTTAAACCCTGCCTGTTACCCAGATGATGCTATTCCTGTTATGTCGTATCGTCATACTCACTATAAAAAAGACCGCTTAGGTATGACCGGTGAGTACCAAGTAACTCTTGGTAATCATGATATTGAAGCTGGTTTTTGGTTTGAACAAACAGACCGTGATGAGTCACGTGACTGGCATAAAGTTATTGATGCCCGTATTTATCATCACTTTGACCATACGCCGTATTGGACACAGTATAAAAACACCTTCGAAACAGATACATTCAAGTGGTACGTACAAGACTCAATCAGTTTAGGTGATTTCACGCTTAATTTAGGTGCTAAACAGTACCTTGTTGAGCTTCAGCGTTATAATCATTTTGAAGATGAATACTCAGATAAAATCGACAGTGATTCAGACGTACTTTTCAGCGGTGGTGTGCTGTATCAGCTATCTGCAAGCACAGAGCTATTCACCAGCTACAGCGAAAACTTTGCGGCAATTAAAGATGGTGTACTTGAACGTGATTCATCAACACTGACCGAAATTGAACCTGAAACAGCTGAAAACATCGACCTAGGTGTGCGTTACAGTGATGACCGTTTACGTTTAACGGCAACCGCTTACAGCATCGAATTTGATAACCGTATTACCTTTATTGCTCCGGGCAGTGATACCGATGGTATTGATTACACCATTGGCACGAACGGTTCTTACATCAACGTTGGTGGTATTGAGTCAACGGGTGTGGAGCTATCAGCAAGCTATATGCTGACTGACAAATGGAATCTTTACACATCGTATACCTACAATAACTCTGAGTATCAATCGAACGATCCAAGTGCTTACAACAGCGATGGTGAGCTACTTGAGGATGCATCAGCCAGCTTTAAAGCGGGTGATGAAGTGATTGACTCAGCACAAGATTTATTTGTGGTATCGGCAGACTACTACAGTGGTGATTTCCGCTTTGGTTTATCGGCTAAATACACAGGTGAGCGTTTAGGTGCATGGACTGATGAGCAAACCCGTTCGCGTAATGAGGTTGATGGTTACACCTTGGTTGATTTAAACATTGGGTATAACACCAGCCTTGATTCAGGCGTGTTTAAATCAATCGACCTTGCATTTGTGGTGAATAACCTGTTTGATAAATCATATCTCGCAGGTGGCACAGGTAATGGTTCAACCTACTTTATTGGTGCACCACGTACCGCAGCTTTAACACTGACAGCGCAGTTTTAAGTAATAAGCTAACGTTTAAACAGCCCATCTTTGATGGGCTTTTTTGCAGGTGAAATATGAAAAAATTAATTTTAGCCACGGTGGTGGTAGCGGCATCACTATTAAGCTTAAACAGTAAAGCTGCCGACAATGTTGTGCTCGTTACTCTTGATGGGCTTCGCTGGCAAGAAGTGTTCTCTGGTGCAGATAAAAACCTAATCGATAACACTGATTTTGTTGCAGATACAGATGAACTAAAGGCGCTTTTTTGGCGAGATGACCAAGCACAGCGAACTCAAGCGTTAATGCCATTTTTTAGTGAAACACTGGCAAAGCAGGGCGTTTTGATTGGCGATAGAACTCAAGGCTCATTGATGTCGGTAAGCAACCCGTGGTATTTCTCATACCCAGGTTACAGTGAAATTTTAACTGGCATAGTAGATGAGAATATCGATAGCAACGATAAAGTGCCTAACCCCAATAAAACCATTTTAGAGAGTTTAAATTCTCAGCCAGAGTTTAAAGGTAAAACCGCGCTTTTTGGTAGCTGGGATGTGTTTTTTTATATTGTAAATCGTGAGCGCAGTGGGGTTTATGTTAATGCTGGCTTTGAATCCTTTGATGCAGTGAACTCAGCCGAAGTGACTCTGCTAAACCAAATGCAAAGCGAGATCCCAAGCCCTTGGCACAATGTGCGCCTCGACAGCTTTACCTACCGATTTGCCAAACAATATTTATTAAATAAACAGCCGCGTTTGCTTGTTATTAGCTTGGGTGAAACCGATGACTTTGCCCATAACGGTAAATACGATGCCTATTTAAAATCGGCTAAACAAAGTGATGCGTTTATTCGTGACCTTTGGCAAACAATTCAACAAACACCGGGCTATAAAGACAACACCACAATGATCATCACGACCGATCATGGCCGTGGCAGTCATGCTGATGATTGGCAACATCATAGTTCTAAGCGTGCTTTAGCACGTTCAGAGCAAGGAAAGCAGCGTTTTCCAAACGGCATTGTTGGCTCTGAGCATATTTGGTTAGCAGCGATTGGCCCAGATATAAAAGCAACAGGCTTAATTAAGCCCAAAAATGAGCTTAAACAATCGCAAGTAGCGGCAACTGTGCTGAATATTTTAGGCGTCAACAGTCAGCAAGTTAACCCGAAGATGGCAGCGCCGATTAAGGAGATTTTAAAATGAGTTTCACTCTTCGTTTGTTTAAAAGCGCCTTATCTGGGTTAATGCTCGTTAGTAGTGTGAGTGCGATTGCCGCGCCAAGTAAAATCTTGTTTGGCTCATGTGGTCATCAAGACAAGGCTATTCCAATTTTTGACGCCATCAACAAAGAGAAAGCCGATTTGTTTATGTTCCTTGGCGACAACATTTATGGAGATACCGAAGATATGTCGGTACTTGCCAATAAATATCAACGTTTAGGGCAAAAGCCGGGCTTTAAAACATTACGTGCGAATACACCGATAATAGCCATGTGGGATGACCATGATTATGGCGAAAATGACGCTGGCAGCGAATACCCAAAAAAACAGCAATCACGAAAAATCATGCTCGACTTTTGGCAAGAGCCAGCAGGTTCTGCTCGCAGGACTCGTGAAGATGGTATTTACACTTCGTACACGTACGGTGAAGGTGAGCAAACAGTAAAGGTCATCATGCCTGATCTTCGTTTTAATCGTGCGCCGTTAAATCATGTATCAGCGATGACCTATCAACTTGAGCGTAAACCGGCAAAACAAGGGCCTTATAGTCCAACAACCGATAAAAACGCCTCTATGCTTGGCGAAAGCCAATGGCAATGGCTCGAACAAGAGCTTAAGTCAGATGAAAAGATAAAAATCATTGCCTCAAGCTTACAGTTATTGGCTGATTTTACAGGCTGGGAGTCATGGGCAAATTATCCGGCTGATCGTGAGCGTTTATTTGCGCTTATTAAAAAACATAAAGTAAATGGTGTGATTATTGTCAGTGGTGATACTCACTGGGGTGAGCTGTCTAAATATCAACAAAACCTAGATTACCCGTTATATGAAATGACCAGCTCTGGGCTTACAGAAAAGTGGAAAGATGTTAGCCCTAATAAACACCGTGTGGGTGATTACACTCATGAAGTTAACTACGGCGACTTAACAATCGATTGGCAAAAAGCAGATCCTACCATTCGTATTGCGCTTAAAGGTATTAAGGGTGATGAGATCATGCACACCGAGTTCGCGTTATCGACGATAAGCCCATACCAGTAAATATTGCCAGCTGCGCATATATTTAACACATGCCCGCAGCTCATACCCGTAAACATGGAATAAGCCTTGTTTGCGGGTATTTCTCTCTATCCCATCTAATTAAAATATCTTACACTGTGTCAATTAGTTAGTTTCAAGCAAGGACAGTGTAGAGTGCTGAATATAATTCAATCAAATCGCATGGAAGCACTGCAAGAGCTTTTTCATAAAGTTATTAAAGTTAATCCATTAACGAGTCCCTTTAAAAAAGAAATTGTGCTTGTGCAGTCACCGGGTATGTCGCAGTGGCTAAAAATAGGTTTAAGTGAACACTTAGGGATTGCCGCTCAGGTTGATTTTCCGCTGCCTTCAAGTTTTATATGGCAGCTTTACCAACAATTGCTGCCTGATGTACCCAGTGAATCACCGTATAACAAAGCTAACCTTGCTTGGAAGCTGTTTGCGATTTTACCAAACTGCATTGATGAGCCGCTGTACTTACCACTTAAAACCTATTTAGATGGTGACAGTGAAGGGCAAAAAACCTTTGCCTTGTGCGAGAAAATTGCCGACGTTTATGACCAATATTTAATGTATCGCCCCAATTGGATTGCCACTTGGGAGCAGGGCATCGATGAACTTGATGATGTTGATGTGGGCATTGCGCCATGGCAGCCAGATCTCTGGCGTAAGCTGGTGGCGCATAGTAAAGAACTTGGGCAAAGCCAATATCACCGCGCCAATATGCAAGACAAACTCCTTGCAGCCCTTGAAAAAATGGACGCAAGCCTATTACCTGAGCGCATTAGTTTATTTGGTATTTCTGCAATTGCGAGCAGCCAGCTTGAAGTGTTTCAGGCCATTGCGAAAAAAACGCAGGTATTTTTGTTTTTCTTTAACCCCAGTGAACATTACTGGGGCGACACACTCGATGAGAAAACAGCAGCCAAGATTGCTGCTAAATATGCCAAACGCCCGCAGTTACAAGCGCTTGAAGACAGCGCTAAAAACCCTGATCACGAGTATTTTTTTATTGGTAACCCGTTACTCTCGTCGTGGGGTAAATTAGGACGAGACTATTTTGAGCAGTTACTACAATTAGACGCGCAGTGGCTTGACGGATTCGATAACGAGTTTGATCAAAGCTTGTTATCGCAAATTCAGTCTGAAATTTACCAATTAGCCTTCAAGGGGGAGTCATTAACGCCTGATAAAGAATGGTTTATTAATGACGAAGGCAAATTGCCGATTCAGGCAGACGATACCAGTATTGTGCTGAGCGATTGTCACACGCCACTACGTGAAGTCGAACGACTACATGATTACTTGCTCAATCTATTCAATGAAAATAAAGCGCTAACACCAAAAGATATTATTGTAATGATGCCGGATGTTGGCACATACAGCCCGTATATTGAGGCGGTGTTTGGTGGTGCCGAAGGGCGACGTTTTATTCCTTATGCGTTAGCCGATTTAGCCATAGAACAAGAAAAACCCGTACTTAGCTCGTTTGCCAGTTTAGCTGATTTACCATACTCACGCTTTGGTGTGTCTGACATTCTTGATTTACTGCAAGTTACACAAATTGCCGAAAAGTTTAACCTTGAACCTCATGAATATGAGCAAATTGGCTTTTGGCTTGAACGCGTTGGCGTTAAATGGGGCTTAGATGCCGCACACAAAGACAGTTTTGGCTTACCAGCAATAGATTTAAACACTTGGCAACATGGCTTAAACCGCTTGTTATTAGGTGTTGCACAACGTGATGAACAACTGCCGTTTTCGGGGATTTACAGTGCCGATGAAGTTGAAGGCATGGCACTGAATACACTTAATAAACTCATTGAATTTATTGATGTACTGGCCCGTTATAAAGCCAAGCTTCAAGCTGATGCACCGCTTAACGAAAAGGCAGAAATTCTAAAAGAATTATTAAACGATGTGTACAGCGATGAAGGTGAACAAAGCTGGGATTTATTAGTACTGCAAAAAGTGCTCGATACACTGATTAAGCATTATGACAATGGCGATTACCAACAAGCTGTTTCGCAGCGCATTGTGAGTTACTTGGTTAAACAAGGTATTCAAGAAAAAGGTGTAGGGCAGCGCTTTTTAGTGGGGCAAGTTAACTTTTGTACGTTGATGCCAATGCGCGCTGTGCCATTTAAAGTGGTGTGCATGCTAGGTTTAAATGATGCAGATTACCCGCGTACCGTTCAGCCAATCGGTTTTGACTTAGTTCCATACTCAAAACGCCAAAAAGGCGACCGTTCTCGTAAACTCGACGATCGTTACCTGTTTTTAGAAGCGATTTTAAGTGCTCGTGAGAATTTATACATCAGTTATATTGGCCGTTCTTGCTTTGATAACCAACCAAGAATGCCCTCAACCTTAGTGAGCGAGCTTTTGGAATACATAGCCCGTAGTTTTAAATTTGCTGATCAAGACACTCACTTAAAGCTACCAGAGGCGCTAATTAATTATCAGCACTTACAGCCATTTAACTCGGCTTATTATCTAACAGAGAAAATTGATGACAAGCAAAAAGCAAACAAACCGTTAGCCACACAATTACACAGCTATAACCCTGTGTGGATGCCAACTCAAGCTGTTAACCCTGAGCCACAGCAAGCGCTTAGTGTTCAGCCAGAAAGCAGTGTTGAGTTAACTCAGTTTATTCGCAGTATTTGCCAGCCGCACGAGAGCTTTTATCAGCAAAGTTTGGGTTTACGCTTACCGCAATTTAACGATATCGCTAAAGATGAAGAGCCATTTAGTTTAGACGCATTACGTCGTTACTTTTACCTTGACGAAATTCTTGAAGCTAGCATTCAAGAGCAACCGCTTAACAAAGCGCAAATAATGCAGCGCGGTGAATTACCTCAAGCCCATGTTGGCGATCTTGTGTTTGAAAGTATGCAGCACCGAGTTGATGCGCTTGCTGGGCAAGTGAAAGCGCATATTCAAGGTGATGAAGCATTACCCGTTGAAGTAAATATTAAAATAGCCAACACCACTTTAGAAGGTTGGTTAAATCATATTTATGGTCAAAAACAGGTGTTTTATCGCACCGCCAGTATTAAAGCAAAAGATGTTATTCGCGGCTTTGTGCATCATTTAGCGGCGCAAATAATGGGGCAGCCGGTTGAAACCCTTATTCTTGGTTTAGACAAGCAAATTAGTTTTTCACCCTTGTCAGAAGACGATGCCCGCAGCTATTTAAACAATTGGTTTTCGCTTTATGAAACGCTCTTAACTCGCCCTGTGGCGTTTTTCCCGGTCAGTGGTTACGAGTACATAAAAACAGACAAAGATATGGTTAAAGCAAACAATAAGTTCGCACCGCAATACATAGGCATAGGTGAAGGTGAAAACCCGTATATTCGTTTAACCATAAAGAGCCTTAAAGACTGTGAAGAAGAGTTTATAAAATGGAGCGAGCTGCTGTTATCGCCAATTGTTGAATTAGCACAGGAGGCAGATCATGCAAACGCTTAATCCAATGAGTATGGCGCTGTGTGGGCAAAGCCTTATTGAAGCCAGTGCCGGTACAGGTAAAACCTACACCATCACAGGTTTGTATTTACGGTATTTGTTGGGCTTACAAAAAGCGACCGGTGAAGATGAACAATTAAATACGCCGCTGAGTGTTGAGCAAATACTGGTGGTGACCTTCACTGAAGCCGCAACTCAAGAAATTAAAGACCGTGTAAGGGCGCGTATAATCAATGCCAGAGATGCACTGCTTGGTAAAAAGCCCGATGATGAGCTGATTGAGCAAGTAATTGACGAGGTAACTGACAAACACGCCGCATTTGATTTATTAGACGCCGCGGCAAAGTCGATGGATGAAGCCGCTATATTCACCATTCATGGTTTTTGTCAGCGAATGCTGAAACAACATGCCTTTGAATCCGGCGTGGCGTTTAACTTAGAGTTTATTTTAGATGAGCGAGAGCTTATTCAAGAAACCCTTAATGACTTTTGGCGTGCCTTTGTTTACCCACAATCAAAAGAGCACACCCAAGCAATTACCGATATTTTCCCTGTGCCAGCGTCACTGTATTCACAGGTGGTAAGTCTACTCAATAAACAAGGGGCAACGATTACCCCTGAGTATGACCTTGACGAAATATGGCAAGCGCGCGATAACTTTGTGGCAAAAGTACCAGCATTTAAAACGGCGTGCCGTGAGAGTGAATTTATTAATGCCGTAAAAGCATCTGATTTAAGTGGCTCAAAAACTCCAGGTCGTAAAAACAGCCTTGCAGCGCTTGAAGAGTATATAAACAATGATGAGCTATTTTTTGTATTTGGTACCAGTAAATACTCGTTTGAAGTATGGGGCACAGAAAATTTAAGCGATCCTGCAAATTATAAGAAAAACGGCAGCTTGCTTAGTCATGAAATGCTGGCTCGTTTTGATGAAATGGCTGAACTGAGTAGCCTTATCAATAACGGCTTGAATATTGCGATAGTGCAATACGCAGCTAAATGGGTCGCAAATGCATTAGTTAAACGCAAGCAAGAACAAGGCGTGATCACCCCTGATGACTTATTAAGTAACTTGCATCAAGCGCTTTTAAGTGAGCAAGGCCAAGCGTTAAGTGAAAAAATTGCCGCCTTGTTTCCAGTTGCCATGATTGACGAATTCCAAGATACTGACCCAGTTCAATATGGTATTTTTAGCCGCATTTATGGCATTAAAAACACCACGCTTGCCATGATAGGTGATCCAAAACAGGCTATTTATGGCTTCCGTGGTGCAGATATTTTTACTTATATTGGCGCAAAACAAGCTGTTTCAGAGGATAAGCAATACACCCTAGATACCAACTACCGCTCAAGTGAAGGGGTTGTTGATAGCGTAAACCGTTTATTTGCTAAAAATGCTAATAGCTTTATTTACAACGATGCGATCCCATTTCAAAAGGTTAATGCCAAAGGAAAACAGCAAGACAAAGCGTTTTTAATAAACGGTGAAATGCCAAGTGCGTTTGAATTTTCGGTTTTTGTTGATGAATACGCCGAAGCCAACAACAAGCCAACCAGCAAAGGGGTGGCTCAACAGGCATTGGCTTTGCAGTATACGAAAAAAATTACTGAGCTACTCAAGCAAGCTAATGCAGGCGCTGCAACCATTGCAGGAAAGCCTCTCACGGCCGCTGATATCTGTGTGTTAGTGCGTGACCGAAACGAAGCACAGCTGATGAAAACAGCACTGGCAGAAGCCGCCATTGCCAGCGTGTATTTATCGCGAGATAGTGTTTTTAACCAAGAGCTTAGTCATCACTTACTGAACTTTTTAACTGCATTGCATGGACAGTATGATGAGTCGTTACTGCGTGGTGTGCTAGCCGGGCCATTGTTTTGCTTAAGCTACAACCGCATTTATGAGCTTCATGAAAATGAAAGCGCATGGCAAGAGCATTTAAACTTTTTTGCTCAGCTTGCTCACATTTGGCATAAACAGGGCGCTATGGCGATGCTCGAGCGTTTATTAAGCCATAATCAGCTCGCAGCACGTTGGCAAGGCTTAGGCTACAACGTTGAGCGCTGGCTCACCGATTTCCGTCATTTAGGGGAAATCTTACAGCAAAAGCAAATTGAGCTTGAGGGAACCCACAGATTGCTACGTTGGTTTGCGCAAAAAGTTAGTCAACAAGATGGCGAAGCGGTGCAAGTACGCCTAGAAAGCGATGCTAATTTGGTGAAAATTGTTACTATGCATGCCTCAAAAGGCTTAGAGTACCCGATAGTATTCATGCCGTTTGCCTGTGGCTATCGCGAAAGCAAAGAAGCCCTTTATCATAAAGACGGTAAGCTTATTTATGACCTTGCTAAAGGTGACGACGCAATGCAAAAAGCCGAGCAAGAGCGCTTGGCTGAAGATTTACGCTTACTTTATGTGGCATTGACTCGTGCCGTGCATTTTTGTTCAGTGGGTATGTATAACATTGCCCAAGGTCGCAGTGCTCGCCCTGGTATTCAAAGTACCAGTATCGGCCACGTATTATTTGCAGGGTTAGAGATTAAATCGGGCGATGAATGGCGCGCGTTGTTACAACAATTTTGTGATGGCTCTGCGCACATGCATTATGAGGCGTTTAGCCAAGCAGATGAGCTTGAAAAGTTAACATTTGCTGGTGCAGACAGTGAACAAGCCTATCAAGTTAATACTGTAAAAGCAGACATTCAGCGTGATTGGCGCTCAACCAGCTTTAGTAGCTTAACGCTGAAAAAGCATACTGATCATATTGAGCTTGGTCGCAGTGATGAAGATCACGAAAAAGATGAGTTTTTAGCCCAAAATGCCAATGCTTTAACACCTTACAGCTTCCCTAAAGGCGCAAAGCCGGGTAGTTGTTTGCATGAAATCTTTGAGCAATTAGACTTTACTGACCCTTATGCGTTAAAGCGTCCAGCCACTGAGCAAGACGACCACGCACTTGATAAAGTGATCAAAACGTTATTCGAAAAATACCATATTGACGATAGCTGGCAGGAAATGACCGAGCAGTGGATCCTTGCTGCACTGAATTGCCCATTAAACGATAAAGGGCTTAGTTTATCAGTACTTGAACCTGATACCTGTTTGGTCGAAATGGAATTTAACTTACCGCTGTTATCACTCTCAAGTGATAAGCTTAACCAAGTGTTAGTAAAACATTTTAACTTACCTGGTCAGCTTGATTTTAGTGAGGTGCAAGGCCTACTAAAAGGCTTTATCGATTTAATATTTTGCTGGCAGGGTAAGTATTATATTCTTGATTATAAATCGAACTTTTTAGGCAATAGTGCGACTGACTACCAACATGAGCAACTAGAGCAAGCCATGACCAGTCACCAGTATCATTTGCAGTATTTGATATATACCGTGGCATTGCACCGTTTATTAAAACAACGTATTCAAGATTACGATAGCGATATGCATTTAGGCGGTGTTTACTACACCTTCTTACGTGGTATGAGCGAAGGGCAAGGGGTGTATTTCAATCAGCTAACAAAACAGCAAATAACTGAGCTTGATAGCTTATTCGCACAAGGAGCCATGCTATGAGTCAAATGACATTCGGCTTTGATGACCATGAGCCAAACGAGCCAATGAATAAGCAACCAGAACAACATGCCCAAAGCGATTCAGTGTTGCCTGCTACAGAACTTAAAACACAGCCTTTACTGAGTTATTTGCTGGAGGCAAAACGTATTCGCTTAGTTGATGTGAAACTTGCAGAGCTATTGACTGGCACAGAAACAGTAGCCGGTTCACAAACACTGATAGAGAGTAACGAAGCAGCGCACAGTGAGGTTTTTTACCTGATTTTATTGCTTGCGGCCGCGCAGCAAAGTCAGCACAGCTGTTTAGAGCTCGTGACTATAAACTGGCAAAACCCGTTTGAAATAAGAGAACAAAGTTTAGCTGATGCCAGCATTGCAGCCCCTGATGTTTTAACCCCGTTTGATATGGAATTTGGCCTTGCTGAAGCCGTTGATAAACTAATGAATGCTGAGTGTGTCGGGGACGACAAACCACTGCTATTGTTTGCGAATAAACTTTATTTTGCCCGATTGGCAGAGTACGAAACCACACTGGCTTCGCGTTTACATCATTTAGCAACGAAAGAACTCACACTTGATGAAGCCGAATTAACGTCATTACTTGAGGTGTATTTTCCTAGCAGTGAACATACAACCAACCCAAGCGATCCTATTAAAACATTAAACTGGCAAAAAGTAGCCTGTGCGATTGCCGCAACAAAAGGCTTTAGTGTGATCACTGGCGGCCCGGGTACAGGTAAAACCACCACTGTAACTAAGCTATTGGCCATATTACAATCTTTGTATGCCAGTGCGCCGCTAACAATTAAGCTGGTTGCACCGACAGGTAAAGCGGCAGCGCGTTTAACTGAGTCGATTTTAGGGGCAAAGCAAAAGCTCAGTATGATCCCTGATAATATCGCGCCACTTATTCCTGACAGCGCGCAAACGATTCACCGTTTACTGGGGGTTATTCCGCATACCAATAAGTTTCGCCATAACAAGCGTAATCCGCTGCATTTAGATGTACTTATCATTGATGAAGCATCGATGGTAGATTTATCGCTTATGGCAAAACTAATTGAGGCATTACCGAGTCATGCAAGACTTATTTTACTGGGTGATAAAGACCAATTAGCCTCGGTTGATACGGGCAGTATTCTTAGCGACCTATGCCAAGGGTTAGAGCTTGGCAAAATGCCTGATTACAGCAGTGAAAGAGCGGCGCAGCTTAATCGCGTTTGTTTTAATAAACAGAGCGAGATACCCTCGGCGAGCAGTCATTTTGTACTTAACGATTGTATTGCGTTTTTACAGCAAAGTTATCGTTTTGATGGCAGCAGCGGCATTGGTCAATTAGCTCAAGCTGTAAATACCAATAACAGTGGCTTACTGGGCTATGTTGAGCAAACGATTAATCAAGGTGGCTTTAAAGACCTTAAACTTAATTACAGCGTAATTAGTAAACCGATTGAGCAATTTGTGCAACAAGCGGCGTTGCAATATCACGATTATTTGCAGCTTATCCAGCAAGGGGCAAGTGTTGCCAGTGTGCATAAAGCATTTGCGCATTATCAGTTGTTAGCTGCAGTCAGAGAGGGAGATTATGGTGTAAATAGCCTTAATCAGCGTATTGAAAAAGCACTGGCTCAACAAGGTTTAATCTCGCCATATCAAAGGCACTACGTGGGTATGCCAATTATGATCAGCCAAAACGACTACCAGCTAAAACTGTTTAATGGCGACATAGGTATTTTAATGCACGATGAGCAAGGTCAGTTAAAAGCCATGTTTGTTGATGAGCAAGAAAATATTCGTGCCTTTTCACCCGCGCGTTTACCTGCTCACGACAAAGTGTATGCCATGACAATTCATAAGTCGCAAGGTTCTGAATTTGCTTATACAGCAATGATTTTACCACCAATAAAACAGGCTAATCAGGGCATTAACAGGCAGTTGGTTTACACGGGTATCACCCGCGCGAAAACCACATTTGAGCTGGTGGCCGATAAAAATGTATTGCTCATGGCAATGAATAAATCTGTTACTCGTGCATCAGGTTTATACGATAGGTTAAAACATGAAGCTAGTTAAAGTAACGAGTGACCAACTCAACGAGTTAATGGGTTGGTTTAACTCAGAGGCTGAACTGCGTATTTGGTCTGGGCCATTTTTTAATTACCCATTTGATACGCAAAGCTTTAAGAATGATTTAAACCTAGATGCGCTGAATTCCTACACGTTGATTAATGACGAGGGCCAGATGTTAGGGTTTGGTCAATACTATTTACGTGAAGGTCGTTGCCATTTAGGGCGGCTAGTTATCGCGCCAAGTGAACGTGGTAAAGGTCTTGCAAAAGTGTTGATAAATTTACTAGGAGAGAAGGGTAAACAGCAATTTAACTGCGATAGTTTGTCGTTGTTTGTGTATAGCCACAATAGCCTTGCTAAAACAGCCTATGAAAAACTGGGTTTTATACAAACCCAGTATCCAGCGGACATGCCACTCGATGGTTGTATTTATATGACTTGCTAAGAGCGTTTAAAGCTGCTTTTACGAAACAGGTTAGGTTGCCAGCCAAAGTGTATGGCGCCTAATCTTAAACATACCGTCACAGCAAATGCGCCAATAATGCACCAAATATAACTCACCTCAAGGGTGAATAAAGCCGCGTAAGTTAACCCGCCAGATAAGCAAGCGGTTGAATAAAGTTCTTCGCCCATTACTAAAGGCACTTCTCGGCAGATCACATCACGCATCAGGCCGCCAAAAATACCCGTGGTCATACCCATGGTGATGGCTACAACCATATCTGCGCCGCCAATCAATGCCTTTTCGATACCAATAATGTTGAAAATAGCCATCCCTACGGCATCCATTAATAGCATGGTGGTGTTACTTAAATCGGGTAAGTGACGAATAGATAAAATAGAGGCGAATATGGCTATATAAGTTGCGTACAAATAATCAGGCTGAGCTATCCAAAATACTGGTTTGTTGAGCAATATGTCTCGAAGTGTGCCACCACCCAGAGCTGTGACTGTGGCAACGACCACCACACCAAAACCACCGACACTTTTTTCATGGCCCAGCAAGGTGCCCGAAATAGCAAAAAACGCTACACCGATAATGCTTAAAAAATGAAAGTATTCTGATGTCATGGGGTTTCCTTACCTGTTTATAGTAATCTAACCCTAGCAAAATGAACTTTATTGATGCTGAACAGCTAAGAAAATAGGGCGGGTAGTGATGCCACCCGCCGGTAAGAAAATTTTTATTATTTTAGGTAATCAACCACTAATTGCGTCATTGCATTTACGCCAAGCTGTAAAGCTTTTTCGTCTGCAAAAAAGTGTGGTGAATGGTTACTAGGTGCTGTAACCGCATCTTGACCTTTTGGTGTGACACCTAAGAAAAAGAACATGCCTGGTGTTTCTAAGGCGTAGTAACTAAAGTCTTCGGCACCTGTGATAAGTGGCGTTGTGATCAGGTTTTCTTTGCCAACCACACCAGCTAGAGTTGGTGTCATTTTCTTAGTTAATTCAATATCGTTCACTGTTACTGGATAACCATGATCAATGTGAACATGCGCTTCTGCGCCACCTGATTCAGCTACCATCTCAGCGGTTTTAGCTAAACGTTTTTTAATGTCAGCACGCATTTCTTGGTCAAAGGTACGAATTGTGCCCACCATTTCAACTTGATCAGGGATGATGTTGTTACGCACACCGCCATTAATGGCACCAAATGAAACCACAGAAGGCGCTTTGGTTACATCAACTTGGCGTGAGGCAATGGTTTGTGTTGCCATAATAATTTGTGATGACGCCACAATTGGGTCAACCCCATTCCAAGGGCGAGAACCGTGAGTTTGGCGACCTTTTACTGTAATTGTAAATTTGTCGGCGCTGGCCATTAACGGCCCTTCACGAAAACCAATTTGTCCGGTATTAAGAGAGCTGGTTACGTGTAAACCAAATACGGCTTCTGGCTTTTCTTTAAATAAGCCTTCTTTAAGCATCAGCTCAGCACCGCCTTCTTCGCCATCTGGTGCACCTTCTTCAGCAGGTTGGAAGACAAACAGAATATCACCAGCTAGTTGGTCTTTAATTTTTACTAAAGACTCAGCTGCTGCCATTAAAATAGCCACATGGTTATCATGACCACAGGCATGCATTACGCCAACGGTATTGCCTTTGTACTCTGTTTTTTGAGTTGACGCGAAAGGTAAGTCTACTTGCTCTTTTACAGGTAGTGCATCCATATCTGCACGTAGCGCAATAAGCGGACCTTTTTTGCCCCCTTTAAGTTTGGCAACCACACCGGTATGAGCCACACCTGTTTGAACCTCAAGGCCTAACGAACGTAAATGCTTAGCCACATATTTTGCTGTTTCAAACTCACGGTTACTAAGCTCTGGGTATTGGTGTAAATGACGGCGCCATTTAATGACTTTTTCGCTGACGCTTTTATTGGCAGATTTAAGTTCAGTATTAATATCACTAGCAAATGCAGGGGTAGAAATAGCACTGAGAAGTAGGCTGGTCGAAAGTAGTTTGTTTAACATCCCGTATCCTTTTATTATTTAGATATCCAAACAACCTGTGAAACGCTGAATTCTGCATTTTGAGGTGGCTTGGATATATGCACACTACACCAATGTAAAGGATAAACACTTGAATGAACAAGACCTTTCGGTAATTAACCAAGACAAATGGTTTAAAAATCGCACACAATTATTTAGGGACAAGCTAGTAAAAAATGCTAAATTAATCACCTTAAATGCGGGTGATGCATTGTTTTTGCGTGGTGATGAAAATACCGGTCTGTATTGTGTTATTAATGGCGTGCTTAGAGTTTCTGGGGTTAATAGCCAAGGCAAAGAAGCCGTGCTCAGTTTTGTAACCAGTGCTATGTGGTTTGGTGAAGTTGCTCTGTTTGATGGTGGTAAGCGCACCCACGATGTGTATGCTCAAACTGCGGTACGACTTTTACACGTACCTGAGCGGGCTTTAAGCCAGTTATTACAAGAAAGCCCTGCATATTGGCATGATTTTGGGCTTCTGCTTACCAATAAAGTGCGAAACCTGTTTGACTCATTAGAAGATCACGCACTCCTTACAGCAAAGCAAAAGGTAAGTAAGCGGTTGTGCATGCTTTATCAATCGTCACTCCAAAGCTGTTTGCCGCTTACCCAGCAACAACTTGCCGATATGACCTATTTAACACGGCAAACCATTAATCAAATTTTACAATCCTTGCAAGCGGATTCAATTATTAATCTTAAATATCAAATGATTGAGATTATTGATATAGATAGATTGCAATCTCAATGCTAGCTTGGAACTTAAATTGCTACAAAGTTGTAATCAAGCTTAAATGGAAGACAACTTGTGGCAATTACATTTCATAATCAATATAACCCTTATCACGCTTCGGCTGTTGCTAAGCTGTCGCAAACGGCTCGCACTGAGGGTGTGAAAGCCATGCATACGCCTTCATCTTCAGCACAACAACTTTTACAAAAGCAGTCTGAGCCCAGCTCTTTTTTAGCACAGGCTCAAGAAGCTTTGGTTTATCAGCGGCTCGGGGTTGATAAAGAGAAAATTGATGAAATAAAAGCGCAAATAGAGAAGCTTGCTGAACAAATGCAACAACAAGGTGCCGATACTAAAGCACTGCAAGAAAAAATGAATGAGCTGCAAGCGATGCTCGATGAAGAGTATCAAAAAGGTCGCGAACGCATGGATATGCGACCAGAAGCTGAAAAAGGCAAAGTTATTGATGCGCTGGTTTAATGTGTGAGTTTAAGCTAGCTACTTTAAATGTCGGCTAGTTGACATTCTTGATGGTAAATTTTCTGCTAATCTGAATTTTGAACACAGTTTTGGCAGGAAAAACAATGAAAACATTAAAACAACAACTGACAAATTACGCCCTTTATCACCGTTCTAAACGCAATATTTACACTCACTTTATTGGCATTCCATTAATTGTGTTTGCAATTATTTGTTTATTACAACGCGTCACGCTTATCTCAGAGCCTGCCGTTATCTCTTTAGCAACCGTGGTAATTGCACTCACCTGTCTTTATTACTTAATGCTTAGCTTATCTATGGGGTTAATTATGGCTGTATGCTTAAGTTTGTTAAGCATTGCTGCTGAGCCTGTGGTGTCGCTTTCAACAGAGTTATGGCTAACTGTGAGCATTGGCAGTTTCGTTGTTGGTTGGGTGTTTCAGTTTATTGGTCACTATTTTGAAGGTAAAAAGCCAGCCTTTGTTGATGATTTAATTGGTTTGGTCATAGGCCCGTTATTTGTATTAGCAGAGTTCTTGATTATGCTTGGTTTTTATAAAGATATTGCTGATCATATAGAACAACATGCAGGGCCTAACAAAGCATAACAACAATAATAAGGAACACACATGCAATTAAATGGTAAAACAGTTTGGGTTACTGGGGCATCTTCTGGAATTGGTGAGGCACTTTGTGAGCAATTGGCGGCAAAAGGGGCAACGTTAGTACTGTCTGCCCGCAATGAGGAAAAACTCAACGCTCTTAATACAAGGCTCGGTGGTAATCATCATGTGGTCGCTCTTGATTTGGCAAAGCCCGAAGCCTTACTTGAAGATATGCCAGCAGTGATTGAGCGAATTGGCCGCATTGATGTGCTTATCAATAACGGTGGGGTGTCGCAGCGTAGTCTATTTTTAGAAAATGAATTTACTGTTTATCGCCAACTGATGGAAGTAAATTACTTTGGTTTAATTGCTTTAACTAAGGCGGTCGTACCACAGATGGTGAAGCAAGGTATGGGCATGGTGGTATCAATTAGCAGTGTAGCGGGTAAAGTCGGTTCAAAGTTCAGAACTGGGTATTCGGGTTCTAAGTATGCGGTTGTCGGCTTTATGGATTGCTTAAGAGCAGAACTAGCCGACAAAAATGTGAATTGCCTGACTATTTGCCCGGGTTCAATTAAAACAGCCATTGCGCATAATTCGTTAGATGGCCAAGGTAAACCGCAAAATAAGCCAGAGGAATCAATTGAAAACGGTATGGATGTGGCAAAAGCGGCTGCAAAAATGATTAAAGCCATTGAAGCCGAGAAAGATGAAGTTGTTATTGGTGAAGGAATAAGTGGTTTAGCACCGACTATCAAGCGTTTTTTCCCGGGCTTTTTTAATCGCCTCACAGCAAAAATGAACTACAGATAATTTATAGTCATTTGTTAGCGAATGATTCTCAGTAAACAATGCGCAACTTGGGTTGCGCATTTTTTGTACCAAATGGTCGGGTTATTATCACTTTAATCGATAAAAGGCACTAGTTTGCTATGGTTAAACGGGGATGGATTAGCATACAATGGGGTAAAAGTAGTCCAAACAAGAGAGAACAACAATGGCCGCATTTGGTACTGTATTTATGCCACAAATGATCCAAGCACGTTTTGCTGATAACTCATGGAGTGAAAGCGCGCTGGTCCCATCTGATAAAATCGAATTACATGCGGGTGCTCACGTATTACATTACTCAAGCACCTGTTTTGAAGGATTAAAAGCATTTCGTCACGAAGATGGCTCGGTCTATATCTTTCGTATGGATGCTAACATTGCTCGTATGAAACAAAGCTCTAAGTTACTCAACTTACCTGACTTTGACGAAAGCATGCTTGAGCAAATGATCAAAGACATTGTAAAAGAGTACGCAGACGAAACACCAACACCGCCGGGTTCAATGTATATTCGCCCAACTCACATTGGTACAGAAGCGGCAATCGGTAAAGCGGCTGCACCGTCAATGAGTTCCTTGCTTTATGTATTGCTTTCGCCAGTAGGTGATTATTTCTCAGGCGGTGCTACAGCATTACGTGTATTACTTGAAGAAGACGGCATGCGCTGTGCACCACACATGGGTATGGTTAAAAGTGGTGGTAACTATGCAAGTGCATTAGGCCCAATCTTAGACGCTCGCTCAGAGCATCAAGCAGACCAAATTTTATTCTGCCCTGGTGGTGATGTACAAGAAACTGGTGCTGCAAACTTCATTCTAATTGATGGTGATGAGATCATCACAAAAGCACTTGATAGCACATTCTTACACGGTGTGACGCGTAATAGTATTTTAACGATTGCTAAAGATTTAGGTATGACAGTATCTGAGCGTAACTTTACTGTGTCTGAGTTACTAGAAAGAGCCGCTAAACCAGGTACTGAAGCTGCGTTATCAGGTACCGCTGCGGTACTTACCTCGGTTGGCACACTTATTCATAACGACCAAGAGTTTAAAGTGGGGTCGGGTGAACCAGGTGAGAAAGTTGCTAAATTACGCCAAGCATTGAATGATATTCAATGGGGTAAATCAGCAGATACTCATGGCTGGTTAACAAAAGTATAATCGCTGAGCAAATACATGCTTTGAAGAGCCACGTTACTACGTGGCTTTTTTGTTTTTACATTGGTTTACAGCAGTTCCTGTGTTTAACCGCAAATTACTAGACATTCTAATGCTTTAATTTTACTTTCATTTTATTAACAATAACTAAAAGTAAATTTATTATGATCAAGAAAACACTAGCATGTGCAATTGTTGTTGCATTGGCGGGCTGCGGTGAATCTACCCCAACAAAAACAGAACAAACAGTGAAAACTGCAGAGGTTAAAGCTGCTGTGAATTATCCAGAAACTAAAAAAGGCAATGTTGTTGATGAATATTTCGGTGAGAAAGTAGCCGATCCATACCGTTGGTTAGAAGACGATATGAGCGACGAAACTGCCCAGTGGGTTAAAGCCGAAAATGACGTTACCTTTTCTTATCTAAAAAATATTCCGTATCGCGATGAGCTAAAAACTACGCTTGAAAAGTTGATGAACTATGAAAAAGTCACAGCGCCATTTAAAGAGGGTGAGTACACCTACTTTTATAAAAACGATGGTCTGCAAAATCAGTATGTAGTTTATCGTAAAAAAGGCGACTCAGAAGCTGAGGTGTTCTTAGATCCAAATACTTTTAGCGCTGATGGCACAACCTCAATGTCGGGCTTAACATTCACAGAGGACGGCACGCTAGCGGCTTATCAAATCTCTGAAGGCGGCAGTGACTGGCGCAAAATTATCATTATTGATACAGCGACTAAACAACCAATTGAAGAAGCATTAGTCGATGTAAAATTCAGCGGTATCTCTTGGCTTGGCAACGAAGGATTCTATTATTCGAGCTACGATAAGCCAAAGGGTAGTGAGCTGTCTGCAAAAACAGATCAACATAAAGTTTACTACCATAAGTTAGGCACGGCACAAGCAGATGACCAATTAGTTTATGGTGGCACAGAGGCTCAGAAACATCGTTATATTGGTGCTGATGTAACCCGTGATAATCGTTATTTAATTATTGCTGCAAGTACTTCAACTTCAGGTAATAAACTGTTTATCAAAGATTTAACTAAGCCTGACAGCAAGCTAGTGACGATTTTAGATAACACAGACTCAGATACCTCAATTATTGATAATGACGGCTCGAAACTATATTTGGTGACTAACTTAAACGCGCCAAATAAACGTGTTGTAACTGTTGATGCAGCTGATCCAAGCCCAGAAAATTGGCAAGATTTAATCCCAGAAACTGACAATGTGCTTAGCCTTTCAAAAGGCGGTGACTACTTCTTTGCTAAGTATATGGTTGATGCGATTTCGCAAGTAAAACAATACGATAAATCAGGAAAATTAGTACGCGACATCAGCCTGCCAGGTGTGGGAACTGCATATGGCTTTAGCGGTAAGCACGATGCACAAACGCTGTATTACTCATTTACTAATTACACTACACCAGGCAATACCTATTCGTTTGATGTTGAATCAGGTAAGTCTGATGTGTACCGCAAGTCGGGCGCTAAATTTAATAGCGAAGAATATATCTCTGAACAAGTGTTCTATACATCAAAAGATGGCACCAAAGTTCCGATGATTATTTCGTACAAAAAAGGCACCGAACTTAACGGTAAAAATCCGACTATTTTATATGGTTATGGTGGCTTTAACGTAAGCCTAACACCAAGCTACAGCCCTACAATTGCGGCATGGCTTGAGCACGGTGGTGTATATGCTGTTGCTAATATTCGTGGTGGTGGCGAATACGGTAAAGAATGGCATGTAAATGGTACACAGCTTAAGAAACAAAATGTATTTGATGACTTTATTGCTGCGGCTGAGTACTTAAACAAAAAACAATACAGCTCACCTGATTACCTAGCGGTACGTGGTGGCTCAAATGGTGGCTTATTAGTTGGTGCGGTTATGACACAGCGCCCTGAGCTATTTAAAGTTGCGCTTCCTGCTGTAGGTGTTTTAGATATGCTGCGTTATCACACCTTTACAGCGGGTGCTGGTTGGGCGTATGACTACGGTACGAGTGAACAAAGTAAAGAAATGTTCGAGTACTTAAAAGGCTATTCACCAGTTCATAATGTAAAAGAGGGTGTTAGCTACCCAGCAACCTTAGTAACAACAGGGGATCATGATGACCGTGTTGTGCCTGCGCATTCATTTAAGTTTGCAGCAGAGCTACAAGAAAAAGGTGCGAATCAAAATCCGTATCTTATTCGCATTGAAACAAATGCAGGCCATGGTGCAGGAACACCAACAAGTAAGATCATTGATCAATACGCTGATATTTATGGCTTTACCCTATACAACATGGGTGTTAAATCGCTATAAGATATTACTTAACTAAAATGAAAACGCCGAGCTAAGCTCGGCGTTTTTATATCGATTAATTGGGATGTTTATAAATCGATACCCAGCGCGAAAATCATTTTGTAATCTTCTTTTTCTGGTACTACACCGTTTTCATCGGCAATCGGGTCAGCTAAATAGTCCCATACTAATGACATATCAAAATCAATATCATCGGTGATCTCAAACTCAAACGCAGCCATCGCATATTGAGAGTCACCACCTGCATCACTGTTTGCAGTTAGGTAGCGGTAATTAAAGGTAAAATCAATTTTCTTGGTGACCTCTAGCTCGTAATTAGTGCCGACAAAATATGCCCAAGATGAATTTGATTTTTCTTCACCCGTAGCGACAGTATCAAACTCAGTTTTTTGATAAGCAGGGCCTGTCGAGAAGTCCCACTCTGTTTTATCGGTATCCATTACATAGTAACCAACACCGGCACCCACAGTGTACTTGTTAGCGATATTTTGAAACGGATCACGGTAGTACTCAAAGAAGATAGGGCGGTAATACATTTTTTGGGTCTGAAACCAGTCGAAGGTACCGTTAGCGCGAATGTTGTTTTTAGTGACTTGCTCATCGCTGGTGGTGCGATAACCTAAAAACTCTGCGAGGAAACGGCTAGACGCCGTACGGCGCTTGATATCTGCACGAGCCGAATATTCGGTTTGGTCAGTATTACCTTTTGATATATCGGCACCTAGTGATATTTTCACTGTCCATGCACTGAGTTCGCTTTCAACTGAAGGAGCAATAGAGACTAAATCGCGATAACGGTATTTAGCTTCTTGTTCGCCAACTTTCACATAACCACCAGAGATATTTAATGTGCCGCTTAGCTCATTACCATCGTTAAAGCGCACAGTATGGTGGCGATCTGAGATTATCATGTAGACATCTTCGCGATCAATAATTAATGTGTCGAGCACATCACTGTCGAACTCAATCTCTTTATCATACATGGAGACTAGCTCGCCTTTGAGCCATTCGCCCGAATTCAGCCGTACCCAATCGAAATGAGTGGCATCTTTTATGATTATGCCGCGTTCTTCAAGAAGCGGATCAGGAAGTGATTCTGCACTATAGCAAGCAAATGAGCTTGCTACAGCAGCACTAATAAGCAGGTATTTTTTGAGCATTATTTCAATCCATGTTAAATAAAATGCATTCAAGGGGTGAGGTTGTTATTACTATAACCTGTTTAATTTTAGAACAATTTCAACTGCTGTTCAAAAATTACTTAAGCAGATGGCAAAAACAAGCGCTGATAGGTTTTATAAGCATATTCATCACTCATCCCTGATAAGTAGTCACATATTATGCGCATTGCATTATCACCTTGCTGGTGCGCATTTAGCCACATTTCTTGGGTTGTTTCAGGTAATAAGCGCATTGGGTCGCTGGCAAAAGCACTAAATAACTCAATCAACAGGTTTTGCCCTTTAAATTCAACTTGCTGCATCTTTGGCTCGCGAATTAAACGTTTAAAAACAAAATGTTTTAGCACGTTAAGAATTTCGGCAAATTCATCCGGTAGGCTTACTGTGTATTGCAGTATTTCTGATTCGAAATCTGCGTTTTGTACAACTAACTGAGCGTTAATAATAAAGGTGTTAACCAACTCACCAATAGCGTCTTTACGCTCATACTCGTGATGAGAAAAGAGTCTGGCGGTTATCGAGCTCAAATGGGTGGTTAGCCATGCAGAGTCAAGCTCTTGTAATTGTACAAGGGCATGATTTTGCCAATCAGCCAGCGTTAAAACCTCTGTAGCTATGGCATCTTCTAAATCATGTACGGCATAAGCAATATCGTCGGCTAATTCCATAATTGCTGAGTCTATCGATTTGTAATGGGTTTTAGCTCTAAACTCATCAACCTTATAATGACTACTCAGCAGCGCTTTATCGTTATTCGACAGTGGATCAATGATCCAGTCGAAAACATCTTTATCGTCTTTATATAAGCCTTTGGCTGGTCGCCAATGGTCAGCTTTAATAAAGCTACGCTGCTCACTCAAAGGTGGAATGCTGTGCCATAAATCATCAATAAAGGCTGGGTATTTAATAAAACCTAACAAGGTGCGTCTGGTTAAATTCATACCATAGCCATTTGAATAGGGCTCAAGCTTAGACACAATTCTTAATGTTTGGGCGTTACCTTCAAAGCCACCATGCTCGCGCATCATGTAATTTAATGCTATTTCACCACCATGACCAAAAGGAGGGTGGCCAATATCATGAGCAAGACATAGGGTCTCGAGTAGGCTACCGCTCGGAAAATTCGTAAATTCAGGGTGCTGCTTTTTTAGATGACGTAATAAACCACTGCCAATTTGAGCAACTTCTAAAGAATGGGTCAGACGGGTTCTATAAAAATCATTTAAGCCAATACCCATAATCTGGGTTTTAGCCTGCAACCGCCTAAAGGCTGCGGCGTGGATGATTCGAGAGCGGTCAACTTGCCAAGCTGAGCGGTTATCGTTTGGACGATATTTTTGCTGATCAATAATGCGAGCTTGCCAAGATTGGCACATAAAAATAACCTACCTTTTTCTCGTTTGCTTGCTTTTCAGTATACGCAAGCGCTTGAAAATTGCGAGTAAATTGGCGCTAAATCACGCTATTTTGGTAAAGGTTTAGGTAATTTTCTTAGGGCAAATTCGCCAAAAATAGAGGGTTTTGGTATACTTCGCCTTTGTGTGTGCGTGACGTTACCGCACATGAGTAGTAGTTTATATGAGAGAATACATGCTTAATTACGTTTTTCGAGCTTTACTTGCTGCTTTTTTTGCATGGGCGTTGTTATCGCCATTTGTAGATAAAGAAGTAGTAGAAAGTGGGTCTGAACAATCGCAGACAACGCCAAAAGGGACCCAGCGCGTAATCAAAAAAGAAAAGCCATTACATAATGTGAAACTGCCAGATTTTGCAGATTTTACTGATGTGAAAGAAAAGAAACATGCATTTTTTGATTTTATTCGCCCTCATGTTGAGGCCGAAAATAAAAAGATTCTACAGCAGCGTGCGACTCTAGAAATCGCGCGCATGATGCTGGAGTACAATGAGCCACTAAGTAGCAAACAGCAATCAGATATTAAAAAAATACTGAATAGCTACAAGTTGCCTACCACCATAGATACTTTATCGCTTACCCAGGCACTTCGTCGTGTTGATATCATTCCTAAAGAGCTTGCGCTTATGCAAGCAGCTAATGAGTCAGCATGGGGTACGTCACGCTTTGCACGTATTGGCTTAAACTTTTTCGGTCAGTGGTGTTATAAAAAAGGCTGTGGCATGGTTCCTCGTCGCCGTGCTAACGAAGCTGCTCACGAAGTGGCTGCATTTCAATCGGTACGTGCTGCTGTAAACTCTTATTTTAAAAATATTAATACCCATGCGGCGTATAAAGATTTAAGATCAATTCGTGCTGATTTACGTCGCCAGCAAAAGCCAATTGATGCAACTAAGCTAACACAAGGTTTACTGTCTTACTCTGAACGACGTGAAGCGTACATTGAAGAATTGAATAAAATGATAAATCAAAACAGAGCTTACTTTGATGAATAAACTCCTTCCATGGTTAAAAGCAGCAACCATCGCGGTTGCGCTAGGTGCAGTTGCTTCAAAGGCCGCTGCAACAGAATTTGTTGTTGCCTATGATGGCTTTTACGATCGTTTGAAAGTTGTTAATAAAGGCGAGTTTCAATACGCTCAAGTTAACTTTTATTTGTCTGATATTGCTAGCAACGAAGTATGCACAATTAAATCAGGTAAAATAATTACAGAAAAACAAGAGTTTGACCTAACTTATACAGATAAGGCTCAACTACTTTTACCATTCGATAAGCAGCTTGATACAGATAAAGCCGTAATAGTTGTTCAACCAGAAAATCCAAAACATGAATGCCAATTAAAGTTACAAATTGAAGCAACGGATCTGGCTGATTTTGAACTCAGTAAAGCGAACTTATATACGTTAAATGAAGAATTTGACGAGCTGTTATCTGATTTGTCAGGCTTTTTTGTTAGCAAATTAATGTGGTTTTTACTGCCTGAACAACAAGGTGTTGTACTTAAATTTAACGGCCAAGATGCTATTTCGGCAAATGACGTTAGCTGTAAAGAGCAGCGTTGTTCAATAAAAGTAACAGACGACTGGCAAGACGATAACACAGTGCTTAGCAGTCATGCTGAGCTTATCAGTGCCACACCGTGGATTGTTAAATAGCGACCATATATTGGTAAAGCGTTTTAATATCGACAAAAGGGACCTAATTAGGTCCTTTTTTCGTTGTGAAGCAGATAGTTCTTATGTCTCTTTTTTTAAAGAGTTTCCTCGTTATTTTGGTTTAGCATCAAAATCTGAAATTCATCGTAAGCAGTGCAGTTACTTTGACTGTTTATTTTATCTACATTATTCCCTTTAATTCATATCTTTTCTAACTATTTGTATTGCTGTGCATTTAAGAATTAGCGTGTTTTTAGATCTGAAAACAGTATGAAGATATGCGTTTTTACTGATTGTTTCTTGCTATAGATAAAAGGTTTAATTTTATTTTAGCATCCTTATTTTTACTTAATTATTAAGTGCTAACCTTCTATTTTTAAATGATTTTTCAAGAATTGAAAATATAGATTTAGATCAAGTTACTTAGCAATAACTGGCTTAAAGTAAAACTATAAAGATCTCAATATAGGTAGTTATAGTTTAAAAGGAGTCGTTATGCAGACAGTCAATGTCGAACCTGTATCAGTTAAACAGCAGAAATTAGCCGAAGCCAATGCGAAGCAGGATGTGGTTTTTGATCTAAATGTTAAAAACCCAAGCTTAAAGTGGAATGCTGACGGTAAATACCCATATAAACGCAAAATGGACGTAGTTGAATACGAGCGTCATAAACACGAACTGCAAATCGAGCTTTTAAAAATGCAAGGCTGGGTAAAAGAGACCAACCAGTAAATTGTGATTTTATTTGAAGGTCGAGATGCGGCGGGTAAAGGTGGCACTATTAAGCGCTTTATGGAGCATTTAAACCCTCGTGGGGCGCACGTGGTGGCTTTAGAAAAACCATCTGCAAGAGAGCGTGATCAATGGTACTTTCAGCGTTACATTAACCACCTGCCAACAAAGGGTGAAATTATATTATTTGACCGTTCTTGGTATAACCGAGCCGGTGTTGAGAAGGTAATGGGGTTCTGTGATGATCACGAATATTTAGAGTTTATGCGTCAAACTCCTCAACTTGAACGGATGTTGGTGAATAGCGGTATTAAGCTATTTAAATATTGGTTTTCGGTCAGCAGAGAAGAGCAATTTAGACGCTTTAAATCTCGCCAAAATGATCCACTCAAACAATGGAAGCTAAGCCCAGTTGATATGGCATCACTGGCTAAATGGCATGATTACAGTGATGCCAAAGATGCCATGATGTTTCATACCCATACTAAGGATGCACCTTGGACACAAATTCGCTCTGATGATAAAAAGCGCGGGCGTATCAACTGTATGCGTCATTTCTTAAGCTGTTTGGATTACCCAGAAAAAGATCACGAAATTGTGAATCGTCTCGACCCGCTTATTGTCACAGAACCTACCCGCATGTCTGCATGTCAGTAAAGGAGAATACTATGCAAAATTCACAGTCAGTATTTGAGAAACGTCTTGCTAAGCTCGAAAAAATTCTCGAAAAGAGTAAAAAAGAAGTGGCCAAAACCACTGAAATTGCAAAAGATGCAGCACTTAAAGCACAAGCAGCTGTAGAGTGCGCTAGTGAAGCAGAGAAACTAGCCGAAAATGCTAAAAAGCGCTTGAAAGCAGCAAAAAAGCAATTAAAAGAGGCTAAAGTGTTAAAAATAGCGCAGAAAAATGCGTCGAAAAAGTCGGCAATAAAACGTGCTAAACGAATGGCAAAGAATAAAAAAGCTAAAACTAAAAGCGCTTAAAGTTAACAAAGGGCACAGGGCTCATGTGCCCTTTGTTTTTTATTAAGCGTATAGCTGGACATTTTTACGATTCTCGATATGCTAAACCTTACTTTTTCAGGGACTTAAAAGCATCTTAATGAAAACTTCAGCGCCTATTTTTGTTATTTTACTGCTATGTTCAGCTTGTAGCAGTCATTCACCTATCAACCAAGAAATGCAAACTAAGTTGCAAGGCTCATGGCAGTCTACAAATAGCCCAGTTTGTGAAGCTAATTTTCATACCATAACGTTTAAAAATAAAACATTAGAAATCTCTTATGATGAGCAGGGCTATATTTCCGCGTCTGAAGCGAGAAAAACCTTCGTTTACAATATTCTCTCAGCAGAGAAAAATTTAATCCGTGTGCAGCTTGAAAATGAAACCCGCTTAGATAAAAAGGGCAAGCCTGTGGTTTGGCATCTAAAACCTCTTAGAAATGATAAATACTGTTGGGGCAGAGATGATTGGCCTGACCTTGCTTGTACAGCTTCTCGTTACAAATGCACAGTAAGCAATTAAGATGATCTCAAAAGAAGTCGCTAGGATTGTGCGTGTTGATCATGCAGGTGAATTTGGGGCGATAAGTATTTATAAGGCTCAGTTATTTGTCTCTAAATTTTTATATCCAGATATCTCTGTACAGATTAAAGAAATGCTAAATCATGAAATCGAGCATTTCAAAACGTTTGATTGTTGGTTAAAGGAACATAAAATACGGCATTGCTACGCAATCTGGTTTTGGTCTTTGGGTGGTTATTGTTTAGGTTTGATTACTGCTTTATTTGGACGTAAAGCAATTTGGGTGTGTACAGAAGCCGTTGAATCAACGGTTCTACATCATCTAGAATGGCAATTAAGTTATTTAGAGAACAACAATAAAAGCGCATATCAAGCGGTACTAAGCATTCAACAAGATGAAATTGAACACCAGAACCTAGGCAAAGTGAATGGTACAAGTTCATTTTACTATTCACCAATCAGATTAGTAGTTAAGCACTCCACTAAATTTGCTATTTGGCTTTCTACTAAGTTGTAAAACTAAAAAATAAGGATAATTAAATGAGAGTTTGTTTGCTGATTTTGTTTTCGTTACCATTTATGGTGTGTTCGGCTCAGTCTGAGCCAAATGCAGAATTAGAATTTGAACGGTTCTATAATGCATTGAAAATGGATGAAATTTTTAATGGCCTTGGTGGTGGTAATGTAGAGGTTGATACAAAGCAAATATTAGCAGATACACTAAAAGATTTACCTGAAAGTCAAAAGCAATTGTTGATAAATGCGATGGGGACATCTGTATTGGCAGAGCCAACAGACATGAGTGCCGCCAAGATGGCTTTTAAGCTTAAAATTCTTAGTTTATTAACACCACAAGAGCTCAAAATAGCAGCAGATTTTTATTCAACAAATATTGGTTTAAAAGCACATCGAGCCATAATCGAGGCGGAAGTAGCTGCTTCGAACGTTTTAGATTAATTGTTGTTTCATATAAATTATTTAGTTAATCCAGAAAACACCACTTAACCTGTTATAAATATAAATAACCTGAATCCTTAACCTTTATTCCCAAAGCGCTTTGCTTTACGTGGTATCTCTACGAGATAAGCGCTTTAATTATCCCACGCTAATCATTTCAACTGACTCAAAAAGTCCGTATAATCCACGCCGAACTTTTTACTATGAAACATGGCTTACAAAGCCTGTATGAGCAGAGCAAATGAATCAAACTGATACTAGAAAAGAAACTCTTGAATTTAATAAACTTCAAAAGCGTCTAAGAAGGCATGTTGGTAATGCGATTACTGATTACAACATGATTGAAGACGGTGATGTTGTTATGGCATGTATCAGTGGTGGTAAAGATTCTTTTGCAATGCTAGATATTTTGCTTAATTTACAAAAAGCAGCGCCGATTAAATTTGAAGTGATTGCAGTAAACCTTGATCAGAAACAACCTGGTTTTCCTGAGCACATTTTGCCTGATTACTTTGAAACGCTAAATATCCCGTATTACATCGTTGATAAAGATACTTACTCAGTAGTAAAAGAAAAAGTACCAGAGGGCAAAACTACCTGTGGTCTGTGTTCACGACTTCGTCGCGGCACACTTTATTCATTTGCAGAAAAAATTGGTGCAACTAAACTAGCACTTGGTCATCACATGGATGATATCGTTGAGACAATGTTCTTAAATATGTTTCATGGTTCACGACTAAAAGCGATGCCACCAAAATTGCGCTCTGATGATGAACGTAACGTGGTAATCCGTCCGTTGTCATATTGCCGTGAAAAAGATTTAATTAAATACGCTGAGCACAAAGACTTCCCAATTATTCCTTGTAACTTATGTGGCTCACAAGAAAACCTGCAGCGTCAATCAATCAAAGCCATGTTGACTGAGTGGGATAAGAAAACTCCAGGTCGTGTTGAGAGTATCTTTAAGTCTTTACAAAATGTTAGCCCAAGCCAGCTTGCAGACAGAAACTTATTTGATTTTGAAAATTTACCACTTGATAGAGAAGGCAATCGTGAAAGCTATGACTTTAGCGAGGCGGTGGTCTCATCAACAAACATTGATGAATCATTATTTATTGATGTAACAAATATATAAAAAGAAAAAAGCCCCAAACTGGGGCTTTTTTAATGCATATTTAAAAGGTTATTTAGCAAGTGGGCTCACATAGCCGTCTGGTTTTAGTGCTAAAACATCGCAGTCAAGGCTATCAATAACATGCTCTGCTGTGTTACCGACAAGCGCTGCACTTAAGCCAGTACGTCCAACTGTACCTATCACTACTAATTCGCTGTTGAGGCGTGAAGCCACATCAGGAATAACATCTTCTGGTAAGCCTTCTTCAATGTGACAATGAGCTTTATCAATATCAAACCCTTCAGCTAATGAAAGCGTTGATTCAAAGTGATGTTTTTTAACTGATTCGTTATAAACGCCTGGGTTGAATTCAGGGATTTCAATAGCGATATTAACAGGAGTTGCTGGGTAGGCATTAACTAAGTTAAGCGTTGCGTTGGCCAAATCACAAATGAAACGAGCGTCATTGATAATACGCTTATTAAGTTCAAGGTGTTGTTCATTCTCACTCACTGCGTTCACAGCAGCTAAAATATTGCCTTTTGCCGGCCACTCTTTTTCTTTAACAAGTAAAACTGGAGCAGGGCACTTACGAATGAGGTGCCAGTCAGTTGGCGTGAAAATAACAGACTTAAGTGTATCGTGTTGATGAGTGCCTTTGACAACAAGGTCAAAACCATCGTTGATCACGGTATTGATAATGGCTTCGTAAGGGCGGTTATGCCAAACCACGCAGCTATCAATGGTAAGCTCTGGATAAAGTGCAATTTGTTCATTTAACCATTCTTGGCGGTCTTTTATGACGGCTTCGCGCATTGCTTCACGCTCATCAGCAGAAAGCATTGTGGTCATTTCATAAGAGAAGTCGTAGATACTGAGGAAAGCGGTGATGGTCGCGCCAGATTTTTTGGCTAGATCAATTGAGCGGCTTAAACTATGTTGCTGCTCTTTGGTTGGGTCTATAACTGCTAAAATTCGTTTAATTGCGTCCATGTGCTGCTCCTTAACTGTTCCGCAAAAAGTAGTACTTTGAGTGTAACCTAAATTTAGAACAGTTAAAGGGGCAAACAATATAAAGTTGCGTTAAATCAAACTCTATTTACATTTAATCGCTGCTGTTGCTGCAAGCGCTTGCTGGTCCAAAATGGTGATAAATTTACCTTCAACCTTAATAAAACCTGCTTTTTGGAAGCGGCTTAAAAGGCGGCTAATTGTTTCAACAGTAAGGCCTAAATAATTACCGATTTCACCACGTGTCATGGTTAAACGGAATTCTTTACGTGAGAAGCCACGTTCACCAAAACGCTCTGCAAGATTATAAATAAAACTGGCTAGACGCTCTTCAGCTGACTTTTTATTGAGTAACAATAACATTTCTTGGTCATAGTTAATTTCATTACTCATTAAACGCATAATTTGTTGGCGTAGCTTAGGTAGTTTACCCGCTAATTCGTCTAGAGTATCGAATGGAATTTCACATACCATTGAAGTTTCAAGGGCTTGTGAGAAACTTTGATGAGCCATTTTGTTAATAGCATCGAAACCAACTAAATCACCAGCTAGATGAAAACCAGTAATTTGTTCATCACCTTGTTCTGACAAAGTATAAGACTTAAACGAACCAGAGCGTACTGCATAAATGGCATTTAAGCTTTCGCCAGACTCAAATAAATAATCACCTTTATGCAGTGGTTTCTTACGTTCGATGATTTCATCGAGACGATCCATTTCTTGACCGTTTAATGAAAATGGCAAACATAGCTGGCTGATACTGCAATTATTACAGCTAATTGTGCATAAGCCTTTTGACTTGTTTTGTGAGAAGTCCATACATCAAATCCATTCAAATAAGTTAACAACCAGTAAGATTAATGAATTAGCTTATCGGTTGCTATAATTAATAAGTATATACCGTACCATATTATTACGCTGCCTAGAATAACCCTAGTCCAAACATGGTTGAAAATAGTGTTTATTTTCTGACTGACGAGTCCTACGCTTATCATGGCAGGAAAGGTGCCTAACGCGAAAAATAACATCACACCTGCACCATGTGATGCTGATGGGCTAGTCAGTGCCCAGGTTAGCGCTGAATAAACTAACCCACAGGGCAACCAGCCCCACAAAGCGCCATAGAGCAGGGCCTTTGGGGTAGTGTCAACCGGTAATAAATAACGATTAAGTTTAGCTAAATGCTGCCATACTAGGGTTTTTCCTAGCTTTTCTAGCCACTGTAGGGTTGCTGCTAAACGCATAATGTAAACCCCAACAAGGAGCATAAAAATACCACTCAAAAACGACAACGCTATCGATATAGAAGTATTTTGCGCTGCAAAGCGACTACTAATTCCTGCTACAAGAGCACCGGCAAGCATGTAACTTAGTGCGCGGCCTAGGTTATAAGCAACCGAAAAGCTCACTGCACGGTTTTTGTTGGCGGCAAGTTGTAAACTACTGGCAATGCCACCACACATCGCTAGGCAATGACCACTGCCTAACAAGCCCATTATAAATGCACTAATAAACAGCGGATCAATCATTACTTTTGTTGTGCTGCTCTTTATCGTCTTCGAACAGGATACTGTGGCCCTGTTTGTTTAAATCAGAAAATTGTTCGCTTTTTACAGCCCAAAAGAACACCCCAATGGCAATTAGCACAAATAAAATGGCAATTGGGATAAGCATGTAGATGATACTCATAGTTTTAATAACCTTAATGAGTTGGTAATAACCAAAATGGAGCTTGCAGACATACCAATTACAGCCATCCAAGGAGCAACGAGCCCAAGGGCTGCCAATGGTAAAATCGAACCATTGTAAATAAGTGATAATGCCAAGTTTTGCTTAACAATACGGCGCGTCTTTTTCGAGACAGTAAGCAAATGCTCTATGGCTGTTAGATCACTATTGAGTAATACCACATCGGCACTATTTTTGGAAATATCAGCGCCTGTTTCCATTGCAATAGATAAATGGGCACTGGCAAATACTGGGCTGTCATTCACGCCATCACCCACCATAGCAACAATGGCACCTTTACTTGCAAGTGCTTCGACATGGGTTTGTTTGTCGCGAGGGCTACATGCAGCATGCACGGTATCTAAATTGAGCTGTTTTGCAATTCGCTCACCACTGTTAGAGGCATCGCCCGTTAACATATGGCACTTAATTTGTTGCGAATGAAGTGTAGTAATCAATTTTTCTGCGTTATTACGAAGGCTGTCGGCTAAGTAAAAGCGCGCAATGACTTGTTTATCGATATATAAGGTTGCTTGAGCATCTGCTTTTTCGGTATTAAACCAACCGCTTTTACCTATCGCAAGGTGCTGATCATTGAGTAAAGCGGTAATGCCTTTACCCGGTTCGATAGTCACATTTTCAATAGGGTTCACTGTGTCGTTGAAACCAGCGAATGCATTAGCAATAGGGTGCTCAGAGAAACTTTCAAGTTGCGCTGCTAGTCGTAATGCATCTGCTTCACTGTACTGGCTATTTACTAGCTCAACGCGCTCAATGGTAAAGCGACCTTGCGTTAAAGTACCAGTTTTGTCAAAAGCAATATCGGTTAATTGTGGTAGCGTTTCTAACACGTGGGCTTGTTTTATTAAAATTCCACGCTTAGTAAGGCTGGCTACAGCGCACGTGAGAGCGGTTGGAATTGCTAAGCTAAGCGCACAAGGGCAGGTTGCAACAAGTACAGAAATAGTAACCCAAAAGGCATGCTCGGGATCTATTTGATACCAACCAATTGCTGTTATTGAGGCGAACACTAATAAGCAGGCAACAAACCACTGCGCTACTTTATCTGTTATCTCAACTAATCGCGGGCGCTTGGTTAACGCTGTGTGTTGTAACTTAATAATTTGATTAAGCAGGGTATTTTGACCGATTTTGTTGATCTCAATACTGATCACGCCATCGTGGTTAATCGTTCCTGCGTAAACTTGATGGCTGACAAACTTGTTAACTGGCTGGTGTTCACCCGTCATCATGGCTTCATCAACGGTTGTTTGACCTTTTGTAACAATACCATCAGCAGGAATTGTCTCGCCTGCTTTGATTAATACAATATCACCCAGTTTTAGTTTTTTAGCCGCAATTATCGATTCTTGATTATTTTCATCAATAATACGAGCTGTAAGCGGCAGTAACTTTTGCAAATTAGCGGTAAATTCACTGGCTTTTAAACGAGCTCTAAATTCTAAATATTTACCTAATAACAATAAGAAGGTAAACATACAGATAGATTCAAAATAAACTTCGCCAACCGACATTAATGTGGCATAACAGCTTGCCCCATAAGCACCAAAAATAGCTAATGAGACGGGTAAATCCATATTCAGCTGTTTGGCTTTTAAACCATTAATGGCATTGGTTAAGAATGGCAGGGCACTGTAAAGAATAACTGGAGAAGCAAGCACTAAGCTTATCCAGCGAAAATACTGCTCGAAATTCTCTTCCATGCCAGAGAACATGCCAAAATACATGGCAAAAGCAAACATCATTACTTGCATGGTCATCAGACCGGCAACCCCTAAACGGCGGATATAAGCTTTTGCGGCTTGTTGTTTTTGGCTCGCTTCAAGGTCTGCCTGAAACGGATAGGCTTTATAACCGATTTCGTGTAATGAGGTGATAATTTGGCTAAGCGGTGTAACCGATTTATCCCATTGGATCATGGCACGATTAGTCGAAGTATTTACATCAACACGTTTGATTGCTTTTAAGTTAAGTAGTTGTTTTTCGATTAACCAAGCGCAGGCAGCACAGGTGATGCCTTCAACCGTTAATAGTACTTCTGATAAATCATTAGTGGCTGAAATAAACTCGTCTTGAATATCTTCGTTATCGTAACTTTTAATCAACTCAAGTTGCTCTGGAACAAGTTGTTCAACTTTACCAGAGCGCACAGTTCTAAATTTATAGTAATCGGTCATGCCTTGGGCGACGATATTCTCAGCAACCGTTTGGCAACCAATACAACACATAGGTTGTGCCTTACCGTCTATTTCGACAGTCGCATTAAAGCCTTTTGGCACACTTTCAAGACAATGAAAGCAATTATCGGACATTAGAGTTTACTACTTATATTCAGGGCTAATCGAAATCGTTTTATCAGTTGGCAAAATGACATCTTCTTTAAGTTTCCAACTGTTATCGATTGGTTCAATAAACACTGTGTATGCACCGTCAACATGGGTGTCGAGTAGGGCAGTAAAATCGCCATGGGCGTTTTTCATTAGGCTTACATCAAAGTCATTGGCTTTAATGGTGCGATGATAAAATGACATTTTTAAAGAGTGAACATTGCTTGCATCACCCTTGGTGAAAGTGAAAGTTACTTTGTCGCCTGCAACATTTAAATCGCCATGTAAATAAAGTGCTTTTGCTTTATTAAATTTGCTGAGTTCAAGGTTAATTGCTTTGCCTTTTTTATAGTAATCATCAACAACCATATCTGGGCCGTTGCCAATCGCCATATAAATAAGACCAGCACAGCCGATGATGGCTGCAAGAGGAAAAGAGATTAAAAACCATGGCCAAAAGTTTTTATACCAAGGAGTGGGTTTCATAGTACTTATACCTTTAAAAACGTTGTACGCATTTTATCGGATTTAAAAGCAAAAGACTAAAAAAAAGCCTCCAGATGGAGGCTTTTTTGATCTTAATTAATCTATTGAATTAAAAGATTAATTGTTTATACATTTTATTAACCGCGTGGTTATTTATCTTGCGATAAGCTGTAAACGTACGCTGTTAATAAGTGAACTTTATCTTCACCTAAAATGTCTTTCCATGCTGGCATTACACCGGCGCGGCCATTGATTAGTGTTTCTTCAACAGCACGTTTAGAACCACCATATAACCAGATGTTATCTGTTAGGTTAGGTGCACCAAATGGTAAATTGTGTGCAACTGAACCTTTACCGTCAGCACCGTGACACGCAGCACACATTGCAAACTTAGCAGCACCTGCAGCAGCGTCTTTTTGGTTAACAGTACGGCCTGAAAGGCTAAGTACGTGAGCAGTCATTTCTTTAATGCCTTGCTCGCCAAGTGCATCACCCCAAGGTGGCATCGCAGCAACACGACCGTAAAGAAGTGTTTCTTTGATCTTGTCTGGTGTACCGCCGTATAACCAATCGTTATCCGTTAGGTTAGGGAAGCCTTGACCACCACGTGCATCTGAACCATGACATTGTGCACAGTTTTGAGAGAATAAACGTTGACCAATCTCAAGCGCTTTTTCATCTTTAACTAGTGTTTCAATATCTTGTTTTGCGAATGACTCAAAGATTGGGCCAAAACGCTCATCAGCAGCGATAAATTCTTGGTCTAATTGAACGTTCTCACCGTTAGCTAATGCTTGTTCAGTCGCTTCTTTAGACTCAGCTAAAGAAGTAATACCTTGGTTAGAACTTGTCCATTTACCTAAACCTTCCCAGTTACCTAAACCTGGGTAAGCAGCAAGGTAGTATACAGACCAAATGAATGTCGCGAAGAACATGTAAGTCCACCATTTTGGTAGTGGGTTGTTTAGTTCTTCAATGCCGTCAAACTCGTGACCACAGCTTTCGCCTTCTTTAACACCTGTGTAGTTTTTTAAGTTCCACAGAAGTAGGCCGAAGATGATAGCAAGACACGCTAGGGTTAATACGATAACCCATATACTCCAAAAGCTAGTCATTTCTCAGACTCCTTTTCCTCGTTAGAGATTGTGTTGTTGTGTTTTTTTTCATCTTCAAATATGGCATTAGCAGCGTTATCAAATCGGCTTTTGCTACGCTTGCTGTATGCCCATACAACAATCACAATAAACAGTACTAAAATTACCAGAGTCAAAATGCCTCTGTATGTTCCGTAATCCATAATAATTACTTCAAGTGTGTGCCAAGCTGTTGTAAGTAAGCGATTAGAGCTTGCATTTCAGTTGCGCCTTCACCATTGTTCATGGCTTCGATTTTCGCAATGTCAGCTTTTAGCTCTTCGTCGCTTCCGTAACCTTTACCGTCGTAACGGTCGCTTGCTTTGTCGATTCCGAAGCTATCACGGAATACTTGAAGCTTTTTAAGTGTATGGGTCGTATCGACTCTGTTTTCGTCTAACCAAGGAAACGCTGGCATGTTTGACTCAGGAACCACAGCACGTGGGTCCATTAAGTGAGCATGGTGCCAATCGTCTGAGTAACGCTCACCAACACGAGCTAGGTCAGGACCAGTACGCTTAGAACCCCATTGGAATGGGTGATCCCATACTGACTCACCAGCTACAGAGTAGTGACCGTAACGCTCAACCTCGTCACGGAAAGGACGAATCATTTGTGAGTGACAGTTGTAACAACCTTCACGCACGTAGATATCACGACCTTCCATTTCTAACGCTGTAAGAGGGCGTAAGCCATCAACAGGTTTAGTCGTATCGTCTTGGAACATTAGTGGAGTAATCTCAACTAACGCACCAAAGCTGATTGCAAAGACAGTCAAGATAGCCATTAGGCCAACGTTCTTTTCGACTATTTCGTGTTTGTTTTGTGAATTATTATTGCTCATCGTGCTACTCCATTATGCCAATTGTGCGTCAGCGTCTAATTGAAGCGAATCTTTCTTCGCTGCAATAGTACGATAAACGTTGTAAGCCATAATTAGCATACCTGTTACGATGAATACACCGCCTAGGAAACGCATGATATAGAACGGATACGAAGCTTCTAATGACTGTACAAAGCTGTACATTAACGTACCGTCTGAGTTTACTGCACGCCACATTAGACCTTGCATTACACCTGAAATCCACATTGCTACGATGTATAGAACAACACCAACAGTGTGTAACCAGAAGTGCGTGTTAACTAGTTTAACACTGTACATACGGCCTTGTGAGAATAGTGCAGGGATTAGGTGATAGATAGCACCGATAGAAATCATTGCAACCCAACCTAGTGCACCTGAGTGTACGTGACCTACAGTCCAGTCAGTGTAGTGAGAAAGCGCGTTAACTGACTTAATAGCCATCATTGGGCCTTCGAACGTAGACATACCGTAGAAAGATAGAGAAACAACTAAGAAACGAAGTACTGGGTCAGTACGTAGTTTATGCCATGCACCTGATAACGTCATGATACCGTTGATCATACCACCCCAAGATGGAACGAATAGGATTACTGACATAACCATACCTAAGCTTTGCGTCCAGTCTGGAAGCGCAGTGTAGTGTAGGTGGTGAGGACCTGCCCAGATGTATAAAGAAACAAGAGCCCAGAAGTGAACTACCGATAAACGGTAAGAGTAAACAGGGCGACCTGCTTGTTTTGGTACGAAGTAGTACATCATACCTAAGAAACCAGCAGTTAATAAGAAACCAACAGCGTTGTGACCGTACCACCACTGAACCATTGCATCTACAGCACCTGCGTAGATAGAGTATGATTTAGTTAGTGAAACTGGAATTGCCATGCTGTTTACAATGTGTAAAACGGCAACAGTAATGATGAAACCAGCGTAGAACCAGTTCGCAACATAGATGTGCGATACTTTACGCTTGATTAACGTACCAAAGAATACAACTGCGTAAGTTACCCAAACAACGGCGATAAGAATATCGATTGGCCATTCAAGTTCAGCGTATTCTTTTGAGCTGGTGATACCTAATGGTAAGGTAATCGCTGCTAGTACGATAACAAGTTGCCAACCCCAGAAGGTGAAGGCTGCTAGTTTATCTGAGAAAAGGCGCGTTTGACATGTACGTTGTACGACGTAATAAGACGTCGCAAAAAGTGCACTTGTACCAAATGCGAAAATTACTGCGTTCGTGTGTAACGGACGTAGTCGAGAGTAAGTTAACCATGGTGTATCAAAGTTAAGTGCTGGCCAAGCTAATTGGGCAGCAATCAGAACCCCAACACTCATGCCAACGATGCCCCAAATCACTGTCATAATAGCGAATTGGCGTACAACTTTATAATTGTACTCAGTTTGTGATGCTACTGTTTGGCTCATTTTCTGGCTTCCGCTGCAATAAATGCGTTTTAGAAATGAATTACCCACTTTAATACAAAGTGGGGCCTACTATTACTTCACAAGCGTGTTACCTAAAGCCAACTTAGCGGTGCTAGCTTCAGAAAACAAACTCGAGAAACCCTTATTTTTGCGATGGAAATGATAAAATTTTTGACCTTAAAAAGATAGGTCAATTGCATAAAATTATGACATCAATCAAATTTTAGCGCTTTGTTGGTTATTTTTTGTCAGAGATTGTATTTTTATTAGCTTATTCCATCTAGCATGGTTGTCTTTTCGCGGGTAGCTCACTAGTATCCGCTTTTATTTTATACAGGCAAATAGAGTGCGAACTAGTTTTTTACCCGTTTTCCTTTTCAGTGTATTTTTAGCTGCATGTGATAGCCAAAGTATAGAAGAGGGCAGCACAAGTACAAGTTGTGAGAACAATAGTCATTGTTATTACCCTAATAATGCAGAAGTTTGGCTGAGCAACCCAGATGTCAGCCCTGAGTTGCCTTTTGCAATCAACCTAAAGCTGCCGAAAGATGCTAAAAACCTCTCTGCAAAACTTGAAGGGGTCACTATGTATATGGGTTTTATTCCACTGCAGTTTAAACAGACAGGGCAAGTTTGGGTTGCTGATACTATGGTTGGCGCATGCTCTGAGCCTGTAATGACCTGGAAAATGATGCTCACTTATACTACTGGTGACAATCAACCACAAACTTTGCTTTATTATTTCGATTCACTGCAAACTCGATAACATCTTCCCTTATTTATTGTTGATCACAGCTTTTGATTATTTAAAAGCTGTGATTTATGTCATTCCTTCGTCATCTTTTTCTACTTTAATGTTCTTTATTAGTCGTATCTTTATACGGTATTGCAAACTGACGGAACAAAACCAAGAAATCATTCTCTAATACACTGTTTAACGGACTAACTTTGTCTATTTAGTTAATTTTAGTGAATAACTATGGTTAGCAGTCTTACCAAGCTTTTACGGTTTTTATAACGTTGTGTGATCAACTTGTAAAAATTTCATTTGTAGCACTAATCGGCCTTTAGTTACACTTGATTACAAAGTGCGTGCAATTGATTTCAATCGTGTTTTTTTTGCTACTTAATAATGTTAGCTTGCTGATGTGGCAGTGTTTTTTTCTGTTAACATTGATACATCGTGAAACCTTATTACCCAAAATGGATACGCTATTTTGGGGTTGTTTTTTCTTTAACCTGTCATTCAGTTTTCGTTCAGTTAACTGAGCCTAAGTTGCCCTCCGCTGACTCGTGATTCTAATAATAACGAGCGCTACCTGACTAAAGGTAAATTTCCAACAAGTAGGGTTTTCACATGAAAAAATCAATTCTTGGTTTAGCTGTTGTTTCAGCAATCCCAATGTTCTCAAGCATGCAAGTTTTAGCTGCTGATGATGCAGCAGAGTCTATTGAAAAAATTCAAGTTACAGGTTCTCGCATTAAGCGTACCGATATGGAGACGTCTAGTCCTGTAACTTTAATCGGCGCAGATGACATCAAAGCAATGGGTGCATCAAGCATCGATGGCGTTCTACAAAAAATGACTGCAGCAAGCGGTGCGATGACTAACCCTGCTGTTAACAACGGTTCAGGCGGTAACGCACGTGTTGACCTACGTGGTTTAGGCGCACAACGTACTCTAGTACTAGTAAATGGTCGTCGTATGATCAACTCTGGTACTGGCGCAGCATCTACTGTTGACTTAAACACAATCCCAGTATCAATGATCAAGCAAGTTGAAGTACTAAAAGACGGCGCATCTGCTGTATATGGTACTGACGCGGTAGCTGGTGTTGTTAACATCATCTTAAAAGACGACTTCGAAGGTCTAGACATGAACCTTAACGGTGCTATCACTGGTGAAGGCGATGCAGACGAAACGTCTTTCGATATCACAATGGGTTCAAGCTTTGACCGTGGTAACGTTGTAATTGGTTTACAATACACAGACCGTGGCGACGCTTCTCAAGCAGACCGTGATTTCTCTGATTGTCCAATCGAAGAAGATTACGAAAACGGTAGCTTCTACTGTGGTGGTTCTTCTTACACGCCTTTCGGCCACGTTTGGGCTGAAAATGCAAGCTTACAAGGTCAAGCAGACGGCGAGTGGCACGACTTCACTTCAGCAGGTGATGCTTACAACTACTCAGCAACAAGCTACCTTTACACGCCAATGCGTCGTTTAAACCTAACAGGTATCGGCCATTTTGACGTAACTGATGAAACGCGTTTAGTTTCTGAGTTCACTTACTCTAAGCGTTGGTCAACTCAACAAATGGCTCCACAGCCAGTATGGTTTGACTTCACTTACGATGCGGACACAATGGGTGACTCACTTCTTTCTCACGGCGTAGCTGACGGTGAAGACATCTCTTACGGTCGTCGTATGACTGACGTAGGTCCTCGTGGCTATGAGCAAGTTGTTGACACTGTACGTGCAGTAATCGGTCTTGACGGTGCATTTGACAACGGTTGGGGCTGGGATACTTCAGTAGTATTCGGTCGTAACGACTCAGTTGACCGCGCAACTAACCTACTTAACATGGGTTCAATCCAAGACGCAATCGAAGAGGGTACTTTCAACCCACTTAACCAAGCTGATTGGTCAGGTAGCAACCTTGCACAGTACAACTACACTGAAAACAACTCAGGTGGTAGCCAATTATTAGTTCTTTCTGCTGGCCTTAACGGTGAAGTAATGGAACTTCCTGCTGGTTATGTTGGTTTCGCTGCTGGTATCGAGCGTCGTGAAGAAAAAGCATGGTACGTTCCAGATTCACTAACTTCACAAGGTCTTGCAAATGACCCACGTGTTGAACCAACTGGTGGTCGTTTTGACGTAAACGAAGCTTACGTTGAATTCGCGGTTCCACTTCTAGCTGACGCACCATTTGCTCAAATGGTTGACTTAAGCGCTGCTGTTCGTGCATTCGATTACAGCACATTTGGTTCAGATGAAACTTGGAAATTAGGTCTAACTTGGCGTGTAAACGACGAACTAATGCTACGTGCTGTTCGTTCAACTGCATTCCGTGCTCCTACAGTATCTGAGCTTTACCAAGGTAAATCACCTTCATTCGAACAAGTTAACTTCCCTGGTGCACAAGACCAAGCTGAAGTAACTGTTGGTGGTAACGATCAATTAACGCCAGAGCTTGCTGATACAGTAACTGCTGGTTTCGTATACGCTCCAGAATGGTTCGACGGTTTCTCAATGACTGTTGACTACTACGAAATCGAAATTGAAAACTCAATTTCAAGCGTAAACAACCAGTACATCGTTGAAAACTGTCTTGATGCTTCTACTGGTGCATACAAGAACCAAGATACTGCTCTATGTCAGTCTTCTGCAATCAACTTCAACCAAAGCACTGGTCGCATTAGCTTCAACAACCAATTACAAAACATTGGTAATGAATCTACTAAAGGTTACGACGTAAACTTCAAGTATGCATTTGAAGCTGCAGGTCTTAACTGGCGCACAGGTCTTGATGTAACAATCCTTGATGAGTACATCGTTGATTCAGGCACAAGCACAATCGATTACACAGGTCTTGTAACTTCAGGTATCGGTAGCTACGCGAAAGTTAAGTCTAACTTCACTCTTAACGCGTCTGGCGACAACTGGGATGCACAATACCAAGCACGTATGATCGACGGTCTAGACAGCTACGCATGTCTTGCTGACGACAGCGAGTGTCTAGTACCAAGCGTTGGTACTGTTGTATACCACGACATCAGCGGTTCATACATCCTGAACGACACAGTGTCATTCTCTGCAGGTGTTAACAACTTATTCGATAAGCAAGCACCTTACTACTCAGGTAACAATGACTCAAACACTGACCCGTACACATACGATGTACTAGGTCGTCGTTTCTTCGCTGGTATGAACATCAAGTTCTAATCTAGTTTGAAATGATTACTAAGGCCCAGTTTTTACTGGGCCTTTTTTATTGTCTGAAAGCCTATCAACGCGTAAACTATAGAGGTACTTTTAACAAACGAGGTGATATTGCTTAAACAAGACGAAAACTTATCTTTTATTATTGAGCCTGAGCTTAAACCACGCACAGAGCAACGACTCGACCTGTATTTCTCCATTCCGAATGAAATGAGTGTTAACCCACAAACACTGAGCGAAGAATCATTCTTTAATAATAACTTTAAATCGCACCTTGCGTATAACGCTAACAACATTCACTTACCCTTAGTTAGAAGCCGCTTTGTTAGTAAAAACAAAGGTGAACAGCAAGATTATCGGCAAAACTTAAACTTATATTGTTATCAAGTTCGACTCGCGCTGAATGCCGATATTAAAGACACCCTAAAACACCAAGAAGCCGATGAGTTTTACCCTGCAGCCATTGAGTTGTGCGAGCAAACCAAAGGCTTGTTGAAAAAACTAAGACGCTACACCCCAGATGATGAAAAGCTACTGCCATTTTATAAAAACGCTGATAACTACTTAAGCTGGCATGTAGAGCAGTCATTTTTGAAACTACTGGATGAAGGGCCGCGCAGTAGTGATTTTGCAAAAGAGCGCAGTGAGCTATTAGAGTTTTGTAAAGCTGAAAACAGTTACCGTGAAGAGCAAGAATATAATTCGCAATCAACACTTGAAGATGCCAACCGTATCACCAACAAAATGCGCCTATTACAACGTTTGATTGAGCATGGAGTGGTGCTTACACGTAGCACGCGTCACTTAAACAGTTATTTAAAACGTATGGTAAAGGGCACGGTGACCGCTGTGATCATGGCCTTTGTGATGTTGGTTGTGTTAAATGCTCGCTCAAACTTTACCGAAGTAACAGCGACGTTGATTTTGATCTTGGGTGTTATTTATGGTCTTCGTGAAATATTTAAAGAAGACATAACACGGGTGATCTGGCGAGCTATCGTACGAGGGCGACCTAAATGGCGCTTTCAATTTAAAAACAGCATAACCAAAGACAAAATTGCCAGCCAATACATTTGGCTTGAATACACCAGTTTTAAACGCCTGCCTAAAGCGGTAAGAAGAATTTTTTCAAAGCGCCGCCATCAAAATAAACAGGCTGCTCAGTGGCTGCATTTTGCAAGCGAAACACAAGTTAACGCTAAAGAGTTTTTACCTGGCTACGATACCTTGCAACAAACCATGCAATTTAGCTTGGCACCGTTTGCTCGCTATTTAAAGCGGGGTGAAGGTAAGCTCTATCATCTAGATAGCAATAAAATCTCTAAGAAAGCCGTAGAGAGGCGTTATCAGTTAAATGTGGTATTAGTGTTTACACAAAGCGAAGATGAAACTTTGTATCAGCGCTACAAGATTACGTTAAATCGCAGCAAAATTGTCAATATTGAGCGTATTTACTCGCAAACTGACATTTTGAAAGATGAAAGATGAAAGATGAAAGATGAAAGGGTGGCCTTGGCCACCCATTTCGGTTTATTTAGCGTCTAAACCTGTTTTGCTGTAAAGCGACACTTTGTCTGATACTAAGGTGATTTCGATGTTTTTATCTTTGTTACCCCAGATACAGTTAGTGTGTAGTGTCTTTTCTTCACACTTATCCGCTGAACCTAAAATAGCTTCAACTTCAGTTTTATCCATACCAATTTCAATTTTTTCGTAGTTCTCTAAATTTACTTTTGAGCAACCAGCTAAAGTAAGTGCCGCAGCCGTTGCTGCAATTGCCATATATTTTTTCATAATTGTATCCATTAATGGTTGTAGCGTCTTATTTGCACGATCATCCCCATACGTGGGTGATCAAAATAATGTATCTCGTTACTGATCACACGTTTGAATTGTGAAAAACGTGCTTTTTCGTAATCACCAGTTTCTAAGCGCTGACTAATATCAAAATCTGCGTTTATAAACAGGTAGTGACGAACATAAATCTTCATTAAACCGTCTAATTCCCACTCAGGCACATTTTGCAGCTGATCGGGAATGTAGCGCTCAGTAGGGCCGACTAAACTAATAAAATCGTTGTTTTCTTCTACAGGACTTGCGTGTTTTACTAAGTGCTCGCCGGCAAAGAGGCGGATACTCGGTGCTCTTTTTTCACTCATTTCAGGAAAACGCCAGCCGGTGTGTAAAATTGGGGTTAAGCCTTTTTTATCAAGCTGATTTTTTTGTTCAACAAACTGTAATTGTTCTGGCGCCATTAAATAAATTTCGTCAGTGTCTTCACGGGGCTCAACAACGGGTGTCACAGGCAGTTGATTATAGCTTGCTAAAAAATCAACACTGTCATCACATACGTTTGAGTGAGGGTTGGTATTGACTAAAGAATCAGTGAACGAATCTGAGCGAAAGCGGCTATCGCCTTCAATACAAGCCTGTTTTGCTTGCTCTGTGTATGCAGGAGATAATAAATCTTTGCTACGCTTATCCTTGATTTCATCGTGTTTTAAACTGAAATCTTCCTGTAAATAAGGAGCCGGGCGCTGTTTATAAATAAGAACTTCTATTTCGAACCAACGTGCTGCAAATGACGAGCTTGTAAATAAGCAACAAAGCAGTAGTAAACTATTTCTAAACAACATTAATGGCTAACCTTTTTTTCGAAATCTGCAATCATTGCAGTGACCATTTTTAAGCGTTCGCGAGCGTTAGCTTCGCTAATTGCAAAGCGCAGTTTGTTTGCGCCATCCATTTTATACACCTGCGGTGCACTTTGTATCAAACCTATAATGAAGCTAGGGTTAACCTTTGTATGCTGGCTAAACTCAAAATAACCGCCTTTCGGGTTTGCTTCAATCTTCTTAATGCCAATATTACTTGCTTGCAGTTTTAAATGTTGCAAACTGAATAAGTTTTTTGTGGCGTCAGGTAGTAGACCAAAACGGTCAATCAGCTCTACCTGTAACTCGTCCATATCATTGAGGTTAGCACAGCTTGCAATGCGTTTATAGATACCTAAACGAGCATTTACATCATGAATATAATCATCAGGCAATAACGCTGGCAGCTTTAAGTCAACCTCAGTTTGCTGACCTAATAAGTTCTCAAGGGTTGGCTCTTTACCTTCTTTGAGGGAGTTAACCGCTTGCTCAAGCATTTCCATATACAAACTAAAACCAATTGTTTGCATTTGACCCGATTGATCATCACCAAGCAGCTCACCGGCACCACGAATTTCTAAATCATGAGTTGCAAGCGCAAAACCTGCACCCAAGTCTTCAAGTGACTCTATCGCTTCTAATCGTTTAACCGCATCTTTACTCAGTGATTTAGGGTTACCAGTCAGTAGGTATGCATACGCTTGGTGATGGCTGCGGCCAACACGACCACGTAACTGATGCAGTTGTGCCAGACCGAGTTTATCTGCTCTATCCATAATAATGGTGTTGGCAGTGGGTACATCGATACCGGTTTCGATAATAGTGGTACACACAATTACGTTATATTTTTGGTGATAAAAATCACTCATGATTTGTTCAAGCTCGCGTTCTCGCATTTGACCATGTGCGGTTGTTACGCTGGCTTCAGGTACCCATTCGCTAATTTCTTCAGCAACTCGGTCTATGGTCTCAACATTATTGTGTAAGAAATACACCTGACCACCGCGTTTAATCTCGCGCAGAATTGCTTCGCGAATAAGTTCAGCATCTCTTTGTCTTACAAAGGTTTTAACCGCTAAACGTTTCGCAGGCGGTGTAGCTATGATTGATAAGTCACGCATACCACTCATCGCCATGTTTAATGTACGTGGGATAGGGGTCGCTGTGAGCGTTAAAATATCGACATCTGCACGTAATGCTTTAATTTTTTCTTTTTGACGCACCCCAAAACGGTGCTCTTCGTCAACAATCAATAAGCCCAAATCTTTAAATTGAATATCTTGTTGAATAAGCTTGTGAGTACCAATTACGATATCTAATTTACCCTCAGCCATTTTATCTAGGGTGTCTTTTTGCTCTTTGGTTGAGTTAAAGCGCGATAAAACACCCACCTCAATTGGTAAATCGGCAAAGCGGTCTTTAAAGTTTTCATAATGTTGCTGTGCAAGTAGTGTGGTTGGTACAAGTACCGCAACTTGCTTGTTATCATTCACGGCCACAAAGGCTGCGCGCATTGCCACTTCAGTTTTACCAAAGCCAACGTCACCACATACTAAACGATCCATCGCTTGCTTACTTTGCATATCACCGAGCACAGACTCAATGGCGTTGCGTTGATCGTCAGTTTCTTCAAATGGGAAGCTGTCGCTAAACTGACGATAAGCACTGCCATCAAGCTTAAATTTATTGCCAGGCTTTGCTTGCCGTTTAGCGTAAATATCTAAGAGTTCAGCAGCCACATCACGAACTTTTTCGGCGGCACGTTTTTTTGCTTTTTCCCACGCATCAGAGCCTAACTTATGAAGCGGGGCAGAGGCTTCTTCGCCACCTGAATAGCGGCTCAGCATATGTAACGCTGAAACAGGCACGTATAGCTTTGCCTCGTTGGCGTAGATGATCGTAACAAACTCAGTGATAACACCGGCAGCATCAATGGTTTCAAGGCCTTGATAGCGTCCTACACCATGATCAAGGTGCACAATAGGTTGACCTTCACGTAGCTCAGCAAGGTTACGAATAAGTGCATCTTGGCTGGCTTCGTATTTGTGTTTACGGCGTCGACGTTGCGAGACCTTAATGCCTAGTAATTCTTGCTCTGTGATAATAGTTAAACGCGGCTTACCGTCTAACACCACACTTTGCTCAAGTGGCGAAACAATTAGGCCAACATCACTCGAACTATTGGTAAAATCGCTAAACGATTCAAATTCTTTAAGCTTTAAACCACTTGGCTTTAATAAGGTGAGTAATGATTCGCGGCGGCCATCCGATTCAACCGAGAGCAGCACGCGGCCTTTTTGTTTTTTCTCACTGGCAACATAGTCAATTAAACCTTGGTAAGGTTCATGTAACTTATGATCAATACGAACATTTGGCAGCTCTTTACTAGCAAGGTTGGTGTGACCCGCTTTGGTGCCTAATTTTGCTTGTGATAAGCGAATACGTGCATATTTACCAAACTCACCAAATAGTTCATTAACGCTTTGATACAGCTTTACAGGTTCAAGTAAAGGTCTGAGCGGATCAACACGACGGTTTTCATAGCGTACATTCACATCATGCCAAAACTGATCAGCAGCATGCTCAATATCGCCAAAATGCATAAACGTTGTATTGCTTGGTAAGTAATCGAAGATAGTTGCCAATTCATCAAAAAACAGCGGCATGTAATATTCGATACCCGCAGGCCAAGTTCCTTTAGTCACCTGCATATAAATTGAGTCTTGCTCAGAGCTTGCGCCAAATTGTTCACGATAATTGATACGAAAACGCTCGATGTCTGAGTCGTTAGTTGGAAACTCGTGAGCTGGCAGTAACTCAATTTTGTCGACTTTTTCATCAGAGCGTTGGCTTTCAACATCAAATAAACGAATGCTGTCTAGCTCATCATCAAAAAAGTCTAAACGAAATGGGTGAGGACTACCCATAGGGTATAAGTCAACGATAGAGCCGCGAATCGCGTATTCACCATGCTCCATCACTTGTTGTACGTGTAAATAGCCTGCTTGTTCTAAGTTTTCACGTAGTGTGTGTGTATCTAAGGTATCGCCCACTTTAAAGTTAAGGGTTGAACCATAAATAAACGAAGCAGGGGCAGTACGCAGCATCAAGGTCGAAACTGGCACGATTAATACGCTTTGTTGTTCTTTTTTTAAGGTATTTAACGTGGCTAAGCGCGCTGAAATAATATCTTGATGTGGCGAAAAATGATCGTAAGGGAGTGTTTCCCAGTCAGGGAAGACCATGACTGGGTTTTCAGGCAACAGAAATTCGAGTTCAGTTTCAAGGCGTAGGGCGCTTGGTGTATCTGGGGTGACAATCACAACCAGCTCGTTGTGTTGCTTTACACCTTCTGCGATAGCGATGCTAAGCCCGCTACCGGTAAGTTGTCCCCATTGAATTTTATCTTTTTCAGATTTTACCCAAGGCAATGCTGCCCATTGCGCAAACGCCATTTACTACTCCTTTAAACTGTTTTTACTGCTTAGTCTCGATAAATCTTGGTTAAGTCCTGATAGTGATCGATGCGACGATCACGAAGGTAAGGCCAAATTCTACGTATGTTTTCACTACGCGCTTGGTCTAATTCAACAACTAATAATTGCTCATCGCTGTTGTTCGCTTCGGCTAAGATTTCACCTTGAGGGCCTGCGATAAACGAGTTACCCCAGAACTGAATACCTTTACTTTGAGCGCTTGGATCACTTTCGTGGCCAACACGGTTACAACTGATCACAGGCACGCCGTTGGCAACTGCATGAGCACGTTGTGAAATAACCCAGGCGTCTTTTTGACGTGTTTGCTCGTCTTTTTCATCACGCGGGTCCCAGCCAATGGCTGTTGGGTAAATTAAAATTTCAGCACCGGCCATTGCCATTAAGCGTGCAGCCTCTGGGAACCATTGATCCCAACACACTAATACGCCTAGTTTACCAACAGAGGTTTGAATAGGCTCAAAACCTAAATCACCCGGTGTAAAATAAAACTTCTCGTAAAAGCCTGGGTCATCAGGAATATGCATTTTACGGTATTTACCGGCAATGCTGCCGTCAGTTTCAAGCACCACAGCAGTATTGTGATAAAGTCCTGTAGCACGCTTTTCGAATAATGATGACACGATCACCACATTGAGTTCTTTGGCAAGTGCACCTAAGGCGTCTGTACTTGGGCCCGGGATTGTTTCTGCTAAATCAAAAACGTCTACATCTTCGGTTTGGCAAAAATACAAGCTACGGTGTAGCTCTTGAAGAACAATAAGCTTAGCGCCTTGGCTTGCTGCATCACGAATACCAGCAATTGATTTTGCCATATTGTCTTGAGCATTATCGGTGTTTGATTGCTGAACAAGAGCAACCTTTAAATGCGTTGGTTTAGTCATTGTTTGTTCCTGCTAAAAAGCCGCGCGGTAATTGCATTGTAATACAGTGTAAGCTGCCAAATTGGTGAATAATTGGCACACAATTAATACCCACCACAGTGTGATCTGGGTATGCTTTGGCAACCTGACCAAGCGCCAGTTGATCGTTTTCATCACCATAAATTGGTACTAAAACGGTTTTATTGATAATTAAATAATTAGCGTATGTGGCAGGTAATCTGTCACCATCTTCATCGAACACAGCTTTTGGCCAAGGTAAGGCAATCAGCGTGTAGTTTTCACCCTCTGCTGTTTTAAATGATTGCAGTTGCTTTTCCATTGCATCAAGGGCTGCAAAGTGCTCATCATTTTTATCGTCGCACTTAACATAAACAAGGGTGTTGTTTGGTGCAAAACGTACCAGCGTATCAATATGGCTGTCGGTATCATCACCTGCAAGATAACCGTGATCAACCCAAAGAAAAGAGGTCGCACCCAGTTGCTCGACCAGCGTTTGTTCTATATCTGCTTTTGTGAGTTCTGGGTTACGATTTGGGTTTAATAAGCACTCGCTGGTTGTGAGTAGCACGCCGTGTTCATTGATCTCGACGCCACCGCCTTCAAGAACCAGTTCACTTTGCTGATAACCATTTTTAGGACATGCGACTTGCTTTACAAGTACTTGATTAATTTGGTTATCAAGATCACTTGCAAACTTATTGCCCCAACCATTAAAAATAAAATCCATTACTTTTAATTGAGTTGCGTCATCAATATTTGCACAGGTCAATGGGCCATGGTCACGTGCCCAGGTATCGTTACAGGGTGTAACCACAAAGTGAATGCGATTAGCATCAACCTCTGCATTTGCAAGTAAAGCTGCAATATGTGCTTTGAGAGCATTATCATGGGCCACAATCACAACATCTTGTTGTTGGCTTATTGCTTGGCAAAGTGCTACATATACAGGCTCAACAGCGGTTAAATTTGCAGCCCAATCTGTGTCTTGATGAGGCCAAGTGAGCATAACGGCATCTTGCTCAGCCCATTCAGGTAAAAGTCTAAATTTCATGAAGGTATTAAACAAACTAAGGTGGGGCTAGTTTAGCATTTTAGCCATAGATGTCAGCTTTTTGTGCGCGATAAAGCGTGATTTTTAACTGTCTTGCTGATTGTTTTCTTGCTGACGTTTTTTAAGTTGGCGTGTTTGTGCGTGCAGGGCTGCTCTTACGACTAAATCTTGGTCAGCATCGCGAATGGCAGTAAACAATAATGTGTATTGGTATTTATCATCATCGCATTTTTCAATGGCGACTAATTCGGTATAGCAATAAATGGCAGATGCTTCGTGCTGCAAGAACAACTTAGTACGAAATGTTTGTCCTAATTCATACACATCAGCTGAGGTAAGTTTTACACCACCACCTCCATAACTATCGCAATAGTTTGCGTTATCGTCAGGCTGCTCTGAGGCTAAGATGTGACTCATGATTAAATCAATTTTACGAGACTGCGCTTGTAAAAAGGCCGCGAGTTCTTGTGCAACATCACCCAGATTACGCAGTGGTCGTAAGCTTGTTTGCTCAAGTTCGTTTACTTCGTTGGCAAGTTTAAATAGGGCAGGGATATCCGCTTCGAGCTCAGCATTGGTTTTTGGCACAGCACTAGGTTCAACCGCATATAAATTGACACGGTTGCTCTCGTTGATTTGAAAAAACTGTTCAAATTCGGCTAATTTTTGATTATTCATGCTGTACTCCACACATCTTTCCTTAATACTAGCGTTCGAAGCAGTAAATTGCTAGTAATCAAATAATCAAAAAAAAGGGCAAACTCATTGTTTGCCCTTCATTTTTTACAGGTTACCCTCTTGGGTTTTAACATGTTCTTGTTGATGATGTTCTGCTATCTCATCAGCAAGCTCTTGTCTTGAACGTTTTTCAGTTAATTTTCGCGCCGTTAACCAATAAAAGAACAGCGGCACAAAGAATACTGCAAGGAATGTCGCTGCCATCATACCGCCCATTACACCGGTACCAACGCTGTGGCGGGCACCTGCACCTGCGCCAGAGCTAAGTACTAAAGGCACAACGCCTAAAATGAAAGCAAGCGAAGTCATAATGATTGGTCGAAAACGTAAACGTGCAGCCTCAAGTGCAGCCGTACTTGCGCTCCAACCTTGTTGATGTTTCATCAAAGCATATTCAACAATAAGAATCGCGTTTTTACTGGCAAGACCAAGTAGTGTTACTAGACCAATTTGGAAGTACACATCGTTTGTCATGCCAACAACCCAAACTGCTATAAGCGCACCAAAGGTACCAAATGGCAGGGCAAGCATCACAGACAGTGGTAGTGACCAACGCTCATATAGCGCTGCTAGAATCAAAAATACCATGATCACAGCAAGGCCTAAGGCAATTCCTGTGGTGCCTGAACTGCGTTTCTCTTGGAATGCAGAGCCTGTCCACTCGTAGGTCATATTAGGTGGTAATACTGCTTGTGCAATACGCTCAACTTCAGCAATAGCTTGACCTGAGCTGTAACCCGGCGCTGCATTACCCATCAGTTTAACAGCAGGTAAGTTGTTATAGCGGTTAAGATTTTCAGGGCCACGGCTATACTCGATAGTGGTAAAGGCTGAAAGCGGCACCATAGTACCTTGGTTGTTTTTAACATAGATACGACCAATGTCATCAGGCTTCATTCTAAACTCAGCATCTGCAGACATTAGTACTTGCCATGCGCGACCAAATTTATTGAAGTCGTTAACGTAATAAGTACCTAAGTTACCTGCAAGGGCAGTGAACGCATCATCAATTTCTACACCCATGGCGCGGGCTTGTTCACGGTCAACATCAACACGTAGCTGTGGTGCATCAGGGCGCCAAAGTGTTTGTAGGCCACTGATGGTAGGGCTCTTTTGTGCTTCAGCTGTCATCAACTGCATTGCATGCTGAAGTTTGTCTGGATCGCTATCACCTTTGTTTTGAATATAAAACTCAAAACCACCTGTGTTACCTAAACCAAAAATAGCCGGAGGATTAAAGGCGAGAACAAGCGCCTCTTTAATACCTGCTGTTTTCATGAATAGCTCTTGCACCAAAGCTTTGGTATCAACTTCACGCTCATCCCAGTGCTTTTGTGTCACGAATAAGGTCGCAGCACTGTTTTTGTAACCACCGCCAATAAAGTCAAAACCGGTAAACGCCACCACGTTTTCGTTTGCTGGGTTTGATTGTACGGCCTCAACAACCTGTTGTGTGACTTGCTCAGTGCGCTCAAGTGATGAACCGTCAGGTAAGAAAATTGCTGAGATGTAATAACCTTGGTCTTCATCTGGCACAAGTGAACCTGGGGTGTTTTGCCAAAGGCCAATTGTTGCTGCAATCATACCTGTCATTAAGATCAGCCCTAACAGACCACGGCGCACCATAAATCCAACAGCACCTACGTAACGGCCGGTGATCTTGGTAAACATGTCGTTAAACCATAAGAAGAAGCGGGCAGTTTGCTTGTGTTCTTGCTTTAAAATAAGTACACAAAGCGCTGGCGTCATCGTTAAAGCAACGACACCCGATAAACTTACAGCAATCGAAATAGTAATAGCGAACTGGCGGAATAGCTCACCGGTTAAGCCACCTAAAAACGCAATTGGCACAAACACTGAACAAAGTACTAAAACAATTGCCACCACCGGGCCGCTTACTTCGCCCATCGCTTTAACGGCGGCTTCTCTGGCACCTAGGCCTTCTTCGTGCATGATACGCTCAACGTTTTCAAGTACCACGATGGCATCATCAACAACAATACCAATCGACAGCACCATACCGAATAAGGTGAGTGAGTTAATTGAGTAACCCAGCATATACATGCCGGCAAATGTGCCCAGTAGTGATACTGGCACTGCAAGGGTTGGAATAAGCGTTGCGCGCCAGTTTTGTAAGAATAAATACACCACTAAGAATACCAACACCATGGCTTCAAGTAGTGTTTTTACAACTTCACGGATTGATACTTCAACAAAGCGGGTTGTGTCGTAAGAAGTTAAATGTGCAAGTCCGGTAGGGAACTGGCTTTTCATTTCTTCAATAACACTGTTTACTTCTTCAGCTACATCAAGAGCGTTGGCACCTGGTTGTAAGAAGATACCTAACAGTACCGCTTCTTTACCGTTAATTGTCCCTTTGAAGTTATAGTCTTTTGAGCCGAGCTCAACGCGGGCTACGTCTTTTAAGCGTAAGCTACTACCGTCTGTGTTTGAACGAATAATGATATTTTCAAATTGCTCAGGCTCAGACAAACGCCCTTGTGCAGTGACACTATAAACAAGCTCTTGTGGAGATTGCGTAGTTGGTGTTGCACCAATTTTACCTGCCGCGTATTGTGAGTTTTGTACGCGAATTGCCCCTGCAATTTCTTCAACAGTGACACCTAATTGGCTCATTACATCAGGGCGCAGCCAAATACGCATTGCGTAATCTTTGGCACCAAAAATTTGTACACTGGTGGTGCCAGGAATGCGTTTAACACGGTCAAGTACGTTCATAGTGACATAGTTTGATGTCCATAAACTCGAACGTGTTCCATCTGGTGAGTAAAAGGCATGAACTTGTAAAAAGCTAGAAGAACCTTTTTGAACTACCACACCTTGGCGGCGTGTTTCTTCAGGTAAACGCGCTTCAACCTGCTTAACACGGTTGTTTACGTTAACGGCTGCTTGGTCAACATCAGTGCCAATTTCAAAAGTAACTTCGATGGTCGTTGAACCTGCACTGGTTGACGTTGATGACATATACATCATGCCTTCAACACCGGTAATGGCATTTTCAATCGGTGTCGCAACCGTTTGTTCAAGTACATCGGCAGATGCACCGGGGTAGGCTGCGGTTACTTGTACAACCGGTGGGGCTATTTCAGGATATTGCGCCACAGGTAAGCTGCGCATCGCAGCAAGGCCCGCAAGCACAATAACAATAGATATAACAAACGCAAAAATGGGTCTGTCTATAAAGTAACGAGAAAACATAAGACTCCCTGTGCTTATTCTGCGTGGCTTGGGTTAGCGGCAGGTTGGCCAACATTGACTGGCATACCCGGGAAGAAAATACGTGCCATGCCATCAACAATAACTTGGTCGCCTTCTTTTAACCCACTGCGAATTAACCAAAAGTTTTGGTATTGCTCGTTTTCTGGTTTTTTTATCCACTCACCTACAGTAACAGGGGCTGGTAAAGCGACATCCATGCCTTGCTCGTTTTTACTTACTACATAAACAAACTTACCGGTGCCGTTATCAAGTACTGCACGTTGCGGTACGATGAAAGCGTTTTTGCGTACTGCACCACTTAACTCAACGCGCACGAATTGGCCAGGACGAAGTTGAAAATCAGGGTTAGGAATAATTGCCTGAAACTCACTGGTACCTGTGTTTGGATTAATACGCACATCAGAGAAGTTAACTTCACCGGTTTGTCCGTATAACGAGCCATCTTGCAGTTTAATTTGTGTTTTCCAATGGCCTTGCTCAGGTAATGTTAGTGAGCCATTTTTAACATCTTGACGCATTTGTAGTTGTTCACGCTCAGATAAGCCAAAGCGAATACGAATAGGGTCAAATTGAGTCATTTGAGTCAGTAATAAATCTGGACCAGAAACATAGGTTCCTTCAGAAACAAACTCACGTCCCATTACACCTGCGACAGGGGCTTTTACTTGCGCATATTCAAGATTTAGTTGTGCTTCTTTTAACGCAACTTTTGCAGCGGCTAAATCTGTCTTAGCAATATCATTGGCTGAGCTTGCGTTATCGTAATCACGTTGTGAAACAGACTTTTCGGCACGTAGTTTAGCTAATCGTTTAACGTCACGATCAGCTTGAACAAGCGCTGCTTTTGCACCATCAAGTGCAGCTTGCGCTCGGTCAACCGCAAGTTGATAAGGTTCAAGGTCAATTGTAAATAATGATTGGCCTTGCTCTACACGCTGACCTTCTTCAAAGTTGCGTGATTCAAGAATACCGGTGACACGGGCACGAACTTCAACCTCTTTTGAACCAGACAGCGTCGCTGGCAGCTCAATCGTAAAAGGGGCATCGTGAGTTTCCATTGTCATAGTCGCGACAGCAGCGGGGTGCATTTGACCCTGTTGTTGCTGTGGCGCTTCAGAACAACCTTGCAGTAGCAAAGGAGCAGAAACTAATAACAACGCAGATAATGATAATTTGGCAGGTGCGAAAGGCAGACGCATGTTTACTCCACAGTCCAATTGTTAAGTAGGTATGCATAAAAAATAGTCTATTAGCAAGAAAGACGTCACTATGCATATTCATTTAGCGTTTAGTTTATACCCAAAAAAGAGAAAGGTACACCCTGTAGTTTACTTTTTTGTTAGGCGCAAAAAAACGCAAAGCATTTTCGCTTTGCGTTGATATAACGGTTTAAATCGTTTTTTACTTTTTCGTTAGTAAAGAGGCTAACTCTTCAAGGTTTTTAACAATGTAATCTGGCTGTTTTGCCAGTGGGTAAAGCGCTTTACCGGGCCTTGCGATAAACGCTGTTTGCATACCCGCTTCTTTAGCGCCTGCTACATCCCAGCCGTGCGCAGCAACCATTAAAGCTTCGTGAGGCGCTACATTTAATTGTTCAAGCAACCACTTGTAAGCGCGCAGATCGGGTTTATACACTTTAATATCTTCAACACTGTAACGGTGAGTAAAGTAATCTGTTAAGCCAGCATGTTGAAACTGCGCTTTTACACCGTTATTTGACGAATTTGTAAAGCTGACCAGTTTATAGTCTTGCTTTAATTGTGCCAACGCTGGTTTAACATCAGTATGGGCAGGTAAAGATAAAAGCGGTGGCACAATCGCTTGCTTTGCTTGCTCTTTAGTTAAGGAAATTTGATTATTACTTGCCACCATCATCAGTGCAGCAACGCCAATTTCACCAAAGTCATGATAATCATTAGACACCGTACTCACTAAGGAGTGATGCAGCATGGTCGAAAACCAAAGCGGTAATAGCTGGGTATTGCCATTAAGCGCTTCAGCGACTGAGCTTTGCATTTGTTCAAGATCAAGCAAGGTTTCGTTGACATCAAACACAATTACTTTTGGTTTAGCTTGGTGTTGAGACTCTGCCATTGTGCCTCCCGAGTAAGTTAGGGTTACCAATAAAACTAGACTAAAAAATACTTTTTTAAACATGATTTAGTGCCTTAACAGCGTTAAGAACATCTAAAGGCTCTGCTCTTAATGTGTAATCTTCATGAGCAAATGCAAATTGGATCACCCCTTGGCAATCAATAACATAGGTTGCTGGTAGTGGTAATTCGTAGCTTTCGTCACCATTGGCTTTTGGAATATCTAAACCAAGTTGATCGTAAACTGGGATTAAGCGTTCATCTAAGGTGAATACCAAGCCACACTTTTTAGCCAAAGAGTTAGACACATCAGAAAGCACCGTATAAGCCAGCTCGTTTTGCTGTTGGGTAGACAGTGTTTCATCAGGTAACTGCGGCGAAACAGCAACTAACTGTGCATTTTGATCAGCAAATGCTTGTTGCATATTGTTAAGCGCACGAAGCTCTAAATTACAATACGGGCACCAACCACCACGGTAAAAACTCAGTACAAGCGGGCCTTTCGCTAGCAATTCAGTCGAGCTGATTTGTTTGCCCTTGCTGTCGGGTAATTCAAATGCTGGAAACTTATCACCGACTTTTAAAGCATGTTTACTTAATTGTTCTGCAATCAGTTTTTCAGTCGTGACATCCATCAAATTTAAGATATCAGCTGGGACATTGGCTTTCTTTTGCACTTAAATGCGTCGATTTGGGTTTTTAAAGACATACATACTCCAATCATTTTTTACAATTTGTAGCAAGTATAGAGTTTTAAATTTTTATATATACAATACAAAACTGAAACCTAAATTCGAAAATATTGAATCAAAGCCATGTACAGTTTATGTGATTTAGAAACCTTTATTGCCATAGTTGAAAACCAAGGTGTAGTTGCCGCCGCTAAAGCTCAGGGCCTCTCACCTGCGACGGTAAGTCATCGCTTAAGTAAGTTAGAAAAAGCCTTAAGTACTGTATTGTTGTTTCGTGATAGTCGGCGAATACGCTTATCGCCTGCAGGGGAGTTGTTTTATCAACGAGCTGGTGCCATTTTAGAGGCTTTATATGATGCAGAGCATCAAATTGGCGCACGAGGTTCAGCAGTAACAGGGCTTTTACGAGTCACTATGCCGCCTTGGGTTTTTTCAAAATTCGTGATGCCAGAGCTTGGCCACTTTGAACAGCAATTTCCCGACTTAAAACTCGATTTTATGATTACAGATCAATTTGTGAATATTGTTGATGACGCCCAAGATGTGGCTATTCGAGTAGGTCAGTTGGCAGATTCAAACCTTCTTTCTCGTAAGCTTGTTAGTAACTCTCGTATTTTGTGCGCAGCACCGAGCTATATTAAAAAATATGGGCAACCTAAGTCGGTGGCTGATCTTAAAGACCATTACTGGGTGTGTTTGCCATGGCAGCGACAGCTTAAATTTAACGAAGGTGGGCAAATAGTTAACTATAATGCGAGAACGCGTTTTACTGTATCTAACTCAGATAACATGACACAGGCGGCGATTGCAGGCCATGGCATAGCGATTAAATCATATATTGCAATTAAAGATGATTTAGCCGAAGGACGGTTAATCGAAATACTCCCTAATAGCCTTGTTGATGCTGACGCGCCAGTATGGTTTTTAAAACCACAAAACAGCCTAGTGACGCGCAAAACAGAGGTTTTTTATGAGTTTATGAAATCTTTGTTTACCTAAGGTACAAAAACTTAACAAATGGCTTGTAATTAAACTGAAATCTCGTACCCTAAAGCAATAAAAATATAATAAAGGTGAGTTAAGGATGACAGATCAAACTGGGGTTATCACCGCTTTTACCGAGATATCGAGCAAGCTTAGGCGCTTTGTATCACGTATCGTCAGCCCTGATGATGTAGAAGATATTGTGCAAGAGACGTTTATAAAAAGTTATGAAGCTGATCTTAAGCAAAATATCGAATATACTCACAGTTACATGCTGAAAACGGCTAAGCATTTGGCGCTAAATCATATTGCTAAATGGGACAATAAATACAAAGAATCGTTAGATGAACAACAGCAGGTTGAGCATCACATGCGTTCAATGGCACTTGAAGATGAAGTGACTTCTAAAGAGCGTTTTTTGTTTTTTTGCCGAGTGACTAACGAATTAAGCCCTCAGGTTAAAAAATGTTTTATCTTAAAAAAAGTCTATGGCTTAAGCCAAAAGGAAATTGCAGCTAAAATGAGTCTTAGCGAAAGTACTGTTAAAAAACATATAGCCAAAGGCTTATTACATGTTCACCGAGCAATGAAATCACACGACGTACAACCACAGGCATTTACCCCTACCACAGAGTTCACTGCAAAAGAGGTGAACAAATGAGTAATGTCCATCTATTTTCATCAAAAGACATGATTCAAGAGCAGGCGAGTCAGTGGATCAGTGCCATTGATCGTGGCCTATCTAAAGATGAAGTAAGCCAACTACATTTGTGGGCTCACCAAAGTGCGGCTCATCAAGAGGCATTGTTTGAACTTGCGACCTTATGGGATGAAATGAGTGTACTTAATGAGTTAAGTAGTTTGTTTCCTTATAAAGCACCGCAAAAACAACCAGCAGTGTTTGGTATGGCAACCGCTGCCAGCTTTTTAGTGGCAATGCTGCTTGGTTCTATCATGCTTATCTATTCAAGCTATTGGCAAAGTGAAGAAAACGATTACGCCAAATTTAGCAAAATTTACCGAACCAAAGTGGGTGAGCAAGCTGAATTTGTGCTGCCAGACAGCACTATTGTTCAGCTTAATACCAATACTAAACTCGAAGTTGCCTATTCAGGCGATCGCCGGCAGTTGATTTTGAGCCGCGGTGAAGGGCGCTTCAATGTTGCCAAAGATCCCAGCCGTCCGTTTACGGTTATTGCTGGTGATAAATCATTTACTGCACTTGGTACGGTGTTTAATGTTCAGCGAAATACTGCTTCAGACTTAGAGCTAGTGGTGACTGAAGGCAAGGTGATGATTGCTGATCCGAGTACTCAGGTTGATGCTAGCGACTTTAATCGTTTAAAAGATGCCTCAGATAACAGTGCAGATATTAAAGCGCTTCGCGCTAATGTTGTTGTATCTGGTGAGAAAGCACTGATAAAACAAAGTAAAACTGAGCCAATTAAACAGTTATCGGTTGATGACGTTCAGCGTGATTTGGCATGGCAACAAGAAATGCTGATTTTTAATGGCGAGTCTTTAGGCGAAGCTCTACAAGAGGTGAGTCGTTATACTGCCACACGTTTTGAATTAAATGATCCAGAACTTGCCTCGTTAAAAGTGGCTGGCGTGTTTAAAACAGGCGACATTAAAGGTTTGCTTGATTCTTTACAGGCCAACTTAGGTGTAGAACATCAACGTTTAGGTGAACATCGTGTTAGCTTAACTATCGCTGCAAAAGGTTAGTTCTGTCTATGAGAATACGCCAATATAATGATGTTAATTGTGCGCCACCTTCTCGTCACAAAAAATTAATTAAAAAAAAGTTAAATTTACATAGCGGATTTATCTTCCTCACTTGTTTGTTTAAATTGCGCAGTAAGCAATTGCCGTTGTTACCTGCCTCTTTTGTTATTTATGGCCTTACAACAGGCCAAGTAGCAATAGCGGCTGAAAAACAAATGCTGCAATTTGACATCAAAGCGCAACGAGCTGATTTGGCGTTAATCGAATTTGCAAAGCAAACCGAACAAACAGTCATTTTTTCTTTCGAATTAGCAAAGCAATATCAAGCGCAATCTGTGTTTGGTTTTTACACCAAACTTGATGCACTGAATGCGATGCTAGAAGGCACTGAGCTCGATGCGGTTGTTGATCAACAAGGCTTGCTGAGTATAAAACTCAAACAAGTAGATAGGATAGATAATAACATGATCAAAGTATCAGGGGTCAGCGCTGCAGTCGTGCCATTACTGCTTGCCGCCAATACGCAAGCGTTAGCAGAAGATCAATCAGCAGAACAAAACATCGAAAAAATTGCCGTTGTCGGTAGCCGTGTAGCAGGACGCTCGGTTGAAGATTTACCGGTTCCGGTTGATATTTTAAGTGCCGAAGCACTAGAGAATACAGGTCAAACAGAAGTAGGCCGTATGCTTCAGGCTATTGCACCGTCTTTTAACTTTTCAAGCTCGTCTATCAGTGATGGTACTGATGCACTTCGTCCTGCAACCTTACGTGGCTTAGGGCCAGATCAAACCTTAGTTCTTATCAATGGTAAACGCCGCCACCAAGCGAGCCTTATTCACATTAATACGTCAGTAGGTCGTGGTACGGCGGGTACCGACATGAATGCTATTCCTGCTGCTGCAATCAAACGTATTGAAGTTTTACGTGATGGTGCTGCTGCGCAATATGGTTCAGATGCCATTGCAGGTGTTATTAATATCGTATTAAAAGACGCTGAAGAGGGCGGTAAAGCGGCTATCAACTACGGTGAGTATTCAGAAGGCGATGGCGAAACTGTAACTGTTGATTTCAACAAAGGATTTGCTTTAGGTGACGAAGGTTATTTAAACACCACAATCAACTACCGTGACCGTGCACCTACTAACCGTGCAGGCTTTCATGGCTCATGTCAATTTTACGGCTGTACTGAACTTGATGATGGTACGCTATTGGCAGGCGACCCTCGTGAGCTAACAGCACCTCGAGATACGTTTAGAATTGGTGATGCAGATTCACAACAATTCGCTCTAACAGTTAATACTGGCTATGAGCTTGCTGGTGGTGAGCTATATGGCTTTATCACTTATTCAAATCGTGAAAATGAATCAGCAGCGTTTTTCCGTCATAACGCAAATGCTAATGGTAACCCTGTATTACAAGATGGTGATGCAACCATTCCTATGGGTTTCTTACCGAAAATTAATACTGTCATTGATGACGTGTCTTATAACTTTGGTTATAAAAAATCGTTCGATAATGACTCAAGCATTGATTTATCGTACACCTACGGTGAAAACAGCATTGATTACACAACAAGTGATACTATCAATGGCTCTTACGCTAACTACCTTCGTTATGATCAAGGTTTAACGGCTGATGAAATTCGTGCCACTATCCCGCGTTCAGCGTATGCATATGGCCTTGAATTATCACTGCAAACTTTAAATCTTGATTACACCAAAGATTACGACAACTTCTCATTAGCACTAGGTGCTGAGCTTCGTACCGATGAGTTCCGCATTCTTGAAGGTAGCGAATACGCATATCGTGATTACGACACTGTTGATGGCATGAGCATCTATTCTGGCTTAAATGGCGGGGTAGGTAGTGTTGACGCTGCAAGCGGTACGCAAGGTTTTGGTGGTTCAGACCCGGCATCATCTGTTGATGAATCGCGCGATGTGATCTCATTCTATATGGATGCAGAAACCTATGTTATCGATGATGTAATTATTTCAGGTGCGGTACGTTACGATAACTACAAAGGCTTTGGTGACACAGTTAACTTTAAGTTAGCGGGTAACTGGTCTGTCACTGAAGATGTGTCTTTGCGTGGTGCATTAAGCACAGGTTTTAGAGCACCTTCTATGCAACAACTTTACTTTAATAACGTAAGTACACAGTTTGTTGTAGGTGATGATGGCAGCTTAGTGGCTGAGCAAGTAGGTACGTTTAGAAACGACAGTACCTTAGCGCAATCAATTGGTATTCCTAAGCTAAAAGAAGAGAAATCACAAAATCGTAGTTTAGGTATTGTGTATAACGTAACCGACAATATCAATTTAACCATTGACTACTACTCGATTGATATCGACGACCGTATCGTTATTTCTAACCGTTTAGGTAAAGGTTTATCAGATACGCTAGATGCTGCACTTGAAAGCTCAGGCGCAGGTGCGGGTCAGTTCTTCTTAAATGGTGCAGACACAGAAACAGAAGGTGTTGATTTAGTTGCTACATGGAACACAGAAGGCCTTGGCGGTACTTTAGATTTCACCTTTGCTGCTAACTTCACTAAAACAGATGTAGTTGATTTATTTACGCCATCAGGCAGTGGTCTTGAGACTATTCCGGTAGAAGATGTGTTTTCTGCTCAAGAAACATCAATTATTGAAGAATGGCAACCAGAAGACCGCATTAACTTAAGCGCGCTTTACCGTTTAGAAGATTGGACTGTAAACCTATCTCTAAACCGTTACGGCGAATACACAGTTGAAGATGGTGGTCGTCAAACATACGGTGCTGAAATCTTAACTGATGTTAAAGTTAACTACTTCTTTAACGAAAACCTGTCATTTAACATTGGTGCAAATAACTTATTTGATGTTTATCCAGATAAGAACACCATAGGTAATTCACGCTCGGGTACGATTGTTGATGCTAGCGGCAACACAATTGTTTCAAGCCCAGGTGTATTCACTTACTCACGTCGTTCAGCACCATTTGGCTTTAACGGTGCGTACTACTACGTAGGTGCAGAGTACAAGTTCTAAACTCCCTTTAGATTCCTTTATTATTTAACTTGCAAAGGGCCGTTAGGCCCTTTTTTAGTTATAAAGACGTGCTTATAGAAATTGGCACATCTTGATATTGTTTTATTTTATCAAGCAAGGTTACTAAGGTTTTGTGGCTGCTTTGCTCACTTGCTGTTACTTGCACATTGGTCATTTCAAACTGTGCGGCAAATAACGCAAGGTTAGCGATTATCTGCTCTGGTTTGATAAGCCGGTTTGCAAAGTAAATACTGTCGTTTTCAGTGATAGTAAATTGCGCTTGTTTTTTAGGGTTTTCAAGACTTGGTTTTGCTAAAGGGCGATTCACTTCAATAGCGCGCTCTTTAACAAACGAGGTTGTGACGATAAAAAATATCAGCAAGATAAACACAATATCGAGCATAGGAGTCATATCTACATCAGCGTTTGCAGTGGTTTTTTTATGTTGTTTCACCATAATTAGGTCCTTGTTGTTTTTGACTAACCCACAAAATTTACGATTAAGTGGACTAGCCATAGTCGTGTTAAAAACACGGATTATTTTAAAATGCTGGGCGCCACAGCAGTTTTTCGGATCCTAAATTTAAAGTTAGCAGCTTTTAAAAAAACGGTGGTTAAATAAATATTCTAAGTTTATTAAATGTTTGTAGCGTTTTTGTTGGTAAAAATATTTATTAGCTTTGATGAAATGATTTTGAGGTTAGTCTGGTCATTTTTGTTGGAACTAAGTTTAAAGGATGGATAAATGCTAAAAATTAAGCCTTTAGTTTGTGCTATGTGCCTTGTTTTACCAACAGCAAGTTTTGCTGAGCAACCAGTAAACGGGCAAGATTTTATAAATTTATTTGAAAAGCTTTCAGGAAAGCAGCCCGGTATCAGAAAAGGTCACGCCAAAGGGGTGTGCGCTGTCGGCACATTTACACCTAATCAAGCAGCAAAACAGTATTCAATTAGCCCTTTATTCAATGCGCCATCAAAAGCAAATATTCGTTTTTCTATGGGCGGGGGGAACCCTCATGCTGACGAAACATCACGTTCTCCACGCGGAATGGGGGTGCAGTTTGTGCTAGAAAATGGTGATGTACACAATATTGCAGGGCTAACTACACCTGTATTTGCAGGTAACAGCCCAGAAGCGTTTTTTGGCTTGCTAAGTACTTTAGTACCTGACGAAAAAACTGGGCAAATCGATTTTGCAAAAGTAAAAGCATACAGAGATCAAAACCCGAGTACCTTAGGGCAATTTAATTGGCTGCAAAGCCATAACCCGCCAGCATCTTATGTGTCTTCACGTTATTTTGGTGTGCATACCTTTTACATGGTTGATGAAAAGGGCGCTAAACATGCCTTTAGATGGATCATGGTGCCAGAAGAGCCAGAGCAGGTGCTAACTGAAGAGCAAATGAAAACCTTCCCTAAATCATTTCTGGCTAAGCGACTTGAAGAAGATTTAGCAAAAGGGAAGGTGCATTATCGTTTTCAAGCACAATTAGCCAAGCCCGGTGATGCATTAACTGACCCTTCAGTTCGTTGGCCTGCGGATCGCAAAACAATTAATTTAGGAAAGCTCACCATAGAATCAACAGGTGAGTCAGGTTGCGACCTTACTAATTATGACCCAAATCTACTATCTAAAGGCTTTATGCCAAGTGATGACAAAGTACTTAAATTACGCTCAACAGCTTATGCAATTTCATTTTCGAAGCGTTTAACGGGGCAATAAGTTTCTTGGGGTTAACTCACTAAATTGAATAATTATTAAGGGTATTTGTCATGCTTGATTAAAAGGAGTTAATAAAACCTGACTGTTGTATAAGCTAAAGGATGAGTTTGATTTCTAATAGTTATAGTTTGCCCTTTCATGTATCACGTAAACGGGACAATTACAGTGTTGATAAGTGGTCAAAAAATACCTATTCTTAGAGTATGCTCTCTGCCCTGATACGGAGGATGCATTGAAGCGATTAAATAGAAAGGGAAATGGAATGAAACTTCTAAAACATATAAATATCAAAAACTTACTGTTTATGTTCTCAATCACTCTGCTAGGATTGTATGCTCAGGGCGTAAAGTCGCAACAGATAATTACTTCACCTGAAGAAGCTCATAAGATTGCTAAAGAGGCATTTATCTTCGCCTATCCCATGCTATACGGGTATAAGACCATGGTGGCGCAAACCCAAGATCCACTTGATCCGGGTTTTATTGGCGGATTCGGAAGATATCGTCATTACACTAGACTAAACACCCCTGAAGATAAGGATATAAATGCGCCCAATAATGACACTCCTTATTCCTGGGCGTGGCTCGACTTGAGGGCGGAACCGTGGGTGTTGAGCTTGCCCGAAGTGTCTGGAGAACGCTATTACACACAGCAGTGGTTTGATCTTTACACACATAATTTTGCCTATACTGGCGCTCGAGCAACTGGATTTGGAGAGGGGAGCTATCTCTTCGCAGGGCCTGAATGGAACGGCGAGGTTCCTGCATCTATTAAGAAAGTATTTCGCAGTGAGAGTGAATTTATAGGAACTCTCACTCGCACAGAGCTCAAAGGTGAGAGTGATGTGGAAAACATGTTGGCTATCCAGCACAAATATGTGTTGCAGCCTCTCAGTGAATTCGCAGGTCAAAAGCCGCCGGTACCCGCTGCAGAGATAGCGTGGCCGGCATGGAATGAGAGTCGTGCATTGTCAGGTGAATTCATCGCTTATTTAAACTTTCTCTTGCAGTTTACTCAGCCTCACCCATCTGAAAAGGAACTTCTAAAAAGATTCGAAAAGATCGGCATCAAAGCTGGTGCGCCATTCGATATCAAAAGTCTACCGCGAGATATCCAACAAGCATTGACTGATGGCGTCGAGCAAGGATTGAAAGAAATCGAAGAGGTGATGCCTTCACTCACCAATTCTGGCGAAGTGTATGGCTCACGGGAACAATTGAAAAATAACTATCTTTATCGAGCTGCTGGGGCATTTGCAGGAATTTACGCCAATTCTGTAGAAGAGGCTTTTTATAGCCAGTGGTCTTTGGATTCTAGTGGTCAGCCCTTAGACGGAAAACACAAATACGTCATTCATTTCGAGAAGAAAGATTTGCCGAACGTGAAATTCTTTTGGTCTGTAACATTATTCGATCTTCCCGGTCGCTATCTCGTCGCTAATCCGATCGACAGATATTCACTAGGTCCCAGAACTGATGGTATCCGCTATAACGATGATGGATCACTTACGGTTTATGTTCAGCATGAGCAACCTAAAGGCGATAAGTACACTAATTGGCTACCTGCGCCTGATGGTCCCTTCTTCGTAACACTTCGATGCTATGGCCCTGACGATGTAATGATAAATGGCGAATATAAGCTGCCAAAGATGAAGCTCCAAACTAATAGTAAAATTCTCAGATAAGATACGAACCGCTTATCTAAATCTAAACAAATAAAAGCCCAGCTTAACTGGGCTTTGCACTCTCACAATTTAATGCTTTTTCATTTTACTCATTTCAGCATGACAACTTTGAATTGTCAGCAGGGTTTTAGATAACGCGGCTTCACAATCATGGGGTTGTGGTTTTTTAAGCGCATGTTTGATTTCGGCTAGTGTTTTATCTTCAACTTCTTCAAGTTCGCTAACATAGGTGGCGTTTTTGTCGGCACCTAGTTTAGTAATTAGTGATGTATAGGCTTTACGTGCTTCTACAGCAAAATCAGAACCATTTTCGCGCTCGCCATTTTCGTTAATAGCATAAGGTTGTAAGCGTTCAACACTTACTTTACGCGCATCTATCATGCGTTGAAATAGGGCAATAATGCTTGGGTCGGTTACTTTTTCCTGTGCTTTTTCATAAAAATCGATACCGCTATTCATAACTTGGATGATATCTGCAATATGATGAACGTCTTGTCCTTGATGAGTATTCATAATGACCTCTTTTTGAATATTAAAAACAATGCAATTAGATACTTGCAAAGCATATTCCAGTTCATTACTTAAATATAAAGTTATTTTATTTCAGTTGGTTATTGGTTTTTAATAGGAGAGATGCTGCTGATAAGCTAAGCTAACACCTTGCTTATCAGCAATAATTACAATTTGGTTGGTAAAATCTTACTTAAGCTCGTCGGCTACTTCTGCAACCTTTTGGCGTAACCAAATATGGCTTGCATCACGGTGTAATAGCGGGCTCCAAATCATATCTAGCTCAAATGGCGGAATAGGGAATGGCGGCTCAAGAATTTTAAGGCCCGGATCGTCTAAATAAATATTTGCGGCTTTTGAAGGCAACGTTGCAACCAAGTTTTGTTCTTTCGCTAAGTGAATAGCAACGTGGTAATTACGGGTAAAGGTGGCAATATTACGGTGTTTACCAAAGTGAGCGAGCGCCTCATCTACCCAACCTAGCTTTTGCACATCTTTAGGGTCCATACCCACACCTACACCAAAGCCTGTTTTACTTACCCAAATATGACGCGCTTTTAAATAGCTGTCGAGGCTGAAATCTTTGATAATTGGGTTATCTGCTTTTACTAAGCAACAAAAGCTGTCTTTCCATATTTGTTTATAGTGAAACGACTGCGGTAAGTTTTCAAAGCGGTTGATAGCCATATCTACCTTACCGTTTTCAACATCGTGGAAGGTAACATCACTCGGGGTCAAAATATCTAGTGTGGTATCGGGCGCTTCTTCGTGTAATTTACTTAATAAGCGTGGGGCAAGGGTACTTGCTGCGTAGTCACTGGCCATGATACGAAAAACACGTTTACTTTGTGATGCTTCAAATTCGCGGTTTGGTGCCAGTGTTTCTTCAAGGGTCATTAAAATGCCGCGGATCACCGGTTGTAATTCTTTTGCGCGCTCTGTTGGTACCATACCTTCGCTGGTACGCACTAAAATAGGGTCGTTAAATAAATTACGGAGTCTTTTTAGGCCATTACTCATGGCAGGTTGGGTAATGCTTAGCTGGTTAGCAGCTTTAGTGACATTACACTCCCTTAGTAACGTATCTAGGTAAACAAGTAAGTTTAAATCTATTTTACTTATATTCATTGTGTGTCCTTGGTGTTTACCAATAATGGATAAATCGTTGTGCAGCAGGGTATGGATAAATGTGGCTAACTACACCTTGCTTATAATTGTATTGTGCTTGTCGCCAATAGGCTGGATCTTCAAGCTCTGGGTGTGTACTCAATAAATATTGCTTATACACCGGATTTGCTGTCACAAAGGTACATAATTGCTCTGGAAACACATCTTGCGGTGCCACAGAGTAACTTTGCTCATTGGTTAAGTAATCATCGTACGACTTTGCTTTTGGTAAGGCGCGAAAGTTCATGTCTGTTAGGTACTGAACTTCATCATAGTCGTAAAAAATAATGCGATTATGTTTACTCACCCCAAAGTTTTTCAACAGCATGTCGCCTGGGAAAATATTTACGGCGATCATTTCTTTTAAAGCTTGGCCATATTCTTCTATTGCTTCAAACGCTTGTTGTTCACTGGCATTTTCAAGAAACAGATTTAACGGTGTCATGCGTCTTTCTATGTACAAATGCTTGATGATTAACCACTCGCCTTCAATAATCATCGAAGAACCAATGGTTTTATGTAACTCTGCAAGTAATTTACTATCAAATCGGGCTAGTGGAAATACGACGTTCGAATACTCTATGGTGTCGGCCATGCGGCCAACACGGTCATGGCTTTTTACTAATTGATAGCGTTTTAATACGGTATCGCGGCCAAAGGGTTTGCTTTCTCCAAAGGTGTCTTTAATGACTTTAAACACATATCCAAACGACGGCAGAGTAAATACCATCATCACCATACCCGGTGTACCAGGGGCAATTACAAGCTGATCGTTTGAGTGATCTAAATGACTTAAAAACTCTCGGTAAAACTCGGTCTTACCTTGTTTATGAAAGCCTATTGCATTATATAGCTCAGCCAGTGTTTTATTCGGCATAAGCTGATTTAAAAAGCGTACTAACGCTGATGGCGCATGGGTTTCAACCATAAAATAAGCACGAGCAAAACCAAAGATAACCCGCATTTGCGATGATTTGGTGAGTAGGGCATCGAGGTATAGCCCTTTGTCTTCATGATGCAATACCGCAATAATAAATGGCTGTACGCCACTTTCTGATACCACACGGCCAACAATATAAGCCGCTTTATTACGGTAAAACGGGGCTTGCAGTATATCAAAGCGCATTTGCCATGCTTGGTGATGTGTATCGGGCGCTTGTTTATAAAAGGCTTTTACCAGCAAGCGAATATCGCGTTCTAAATCAACAAAGGGTGCTTTAAAATCAAACTGATTAATAATTTTGCGTATTGTGGGTCTTAAGCCATCAACAACAGGGTGGTAACTGCGGTATTCAACTTCCATTGGTAGTGCTGGGGCATCCGCAAGCGTCGCTTTTACAAAGATAAAGTCATTATTAAAATAACGACGATGAAATAAACGACAAAAAACAGAGTTGTAAAAGGTTTCGGCAAGTTCTGCCTGAGGGTGAAAGCGCAAAAATTGCTGATAGAGCTGTTTGGTTTCGAGCCAGCAGGTTTGATCTAAGGTAATAATTTGCTGTTCATTAAGCGACTTTAGTTTAGCAATGGTTTCGTTAACCCGATCATCGTAATGACTAATTCTGAGTTTGCTTATCTCATTTATTTTTTGCCAATCACGATCTGCAAACGCGAGCGGTGCTTTGGCAGTAATTGCTTGAAAGAGTTTATAGTGATTGCGAAACCCAGATAAAATTAACTCTGCAATGTGTTGTGGCTGCATATAAACTCCTTACTTAAACCAACATAGAGCAATAACTCTATTGGTGTTAAGAATATGTTATTTATTCTTCAAACCCAATAGTAAAGTGTATTTAATTATAGCGAGCTAGTTTTTTCTCAAGTTTTGCGAGTTTTTTATTAACGCTTTTTACGTCGCGCCCGTATTGCTTGTTAATTGCTTTTAGCTGTTTTTTAATGTCTTTATTAATTTGTTTAGCTTCTTTATCAGACAAAATTCGGTTTAAGCGCTGTTCTTGCTGGTACTGAGCTCGGTCTCGATCACGGCTTAAGATATCTAAACGGTGTTTATAGCTTCGAATTTCGGCTTCGAGGTTTCTGATAATTTGCTGGCGCTCAAGCTCGTTGAGCTCTTTAACGAAGTTTTGCGGAGCTTGTAAGTCTGGGTCGGTGACTTGAATTTTGTGCTTGGTTGCACGGCTACCACAGGGGAACTCACTAAATACGGTGCCTCTGTCTGTGACACATTTATAGTATTCTGTGGTAGCAGCAAGTGATGTGTTGGTAAAACAAAGTAGTGTAAGTGATATTAGATAAATGATTATGGCTTTCATGACGTCCGTGTCTCCTAATCAATTAAGGTGTCTAATATCTAAAGCTAGCTCGAAATAAAGATTTATCAATAAGCGCTAGGGCGTATATCGTTTCAGCTTTTTAATGCTTTGCACTAGGAATGGAATATCTAATCCTTGTTCAATGGCAAAGCCTTGTGCTGCTGAAATGTTTTTAAAGTTACCGTCTGAATCTATCAGGGTAATTCTGTCTTTTTTAAATGCGATAAATACATTTTGCGAGTAGTTAACACCGGTGTCGTCATGGCGTTTGTATAAGTTGCTACCCAACATGCTTTGTTTTGCGAGTGTTTTACAACCAAGGTAATGCCCCACGCTGGTGGCGATAATATCACTTGGTTGAATAAGGCCTTCGGTTTGTACAACTTTTTTATCTGAGCTGTATAAACGAGAGGCTGTAACAATACCATTGCTCTGCTGTGCAAGACTAAAGGCAAATACGGCATTAGCAGATTCACGTGCTTGTGTTGTAGCGTCTGCGCGTACAAGGCGAACCGCTGGGTTTTGGTCGTCGTTATTAATAAATTCGAATTGCTCAAAACCATTAATTTGAATTGAGCGATTATCAGCAAGCCACACAGGCAGTTGCTGTTTGTCTAGAATAGGGGCTTTGTAAAATGCTGGCAGGCCGTAAACTAAACTAAATAACGTATCTTCGGTTTCTACAGGTTGTAAGAACAAGTCTGTCTTGCGTAGTGCAGGCTCAGTGGCAACAAATTGCTCTAGGTCAGCATTATTCTCAAATACTAAAATATCGATAGTCGCACTCGACTCAGCTTTACACTCGGCAAGTGGAGTAGGTGCTAAGTAATCGATATTATGTGGGTCAAGCCTCACATCGTGTGCTTCTTTGTAGCTTTCTAAATCGAGCAAATCGTTTTTAGCTAACAAGCTTTTTGCTGTTGTAGGGTAAGACAACGGCAATACATTATCTTGTTTAGTGATATCAAATTTTAAATTGGCATCTGCCCAAATATGAATACTGTGGCTAAGTGCAAAGCACACTAAAATAGTGCTGGTTGCATAGCGCGGGAACTTATATTGCTTTAAGCGCGCTAGGTGGTGCCAGGTGTAGTTACTGACTAATAATTGGAACGCTAGAATTAGCAGCACAATGCCGCCTGCAAGAATTGTTGTTAATGCCGGTGAGCTTGTTAAACGGTGCCACAACAAAGAAACGATTTCAGGTAGAGCAGACGTATTTAAGTGATAACCCAAGTTAAAATATACATAGGCATCAAGCGTTAAGAATGACGCGCCGAGGGTTGCAATAATGGCTGCCATCCCTCGGATATGCCGAGGGTATGGAAACACTAAGCTTAATGGAAATATCGTTAAAACAAAGGCAATAAAAGTAATAAAGCTGGTGTGGCTTAACCAAGTCACGAGCATGTATAAATAGCCCATGAAGGTTGTCGGTGCACTGTCTGCAACTAAGTAGCTTAAGCTAATAAATAGCACTAAACCTATGTTTGCAAAGGTGAACCAATGGCCCCAACTTAAAAGCTGACTTACTTTTGAAGAAAACTGACTTTGTTGCGATAAATTCATAAATCTTATTTAACCGACTGTGCTAATGCTTTGGCAAAGTTGTCGGCAACAGCTTGTCTTTTCTCTGATGGTACATGCTCTTTTAAAATATGCGTGATAGAATTTCCTAAACACATAAGGCTTAAATCAACAGGCGCTTTGTGCTCTGTTAGTACATCAATCAGCTGATCAACGATTTGTTCTACTTGGTCATTAGAATATTTTGATATGATAGGCATCAGTTGGTTCGATAAAAAGAGTTATATTCCCGTATTTTAACACCAGAGGCGTGAAAAACAAAGATGACAATAGATGTTAAAAAATTAGTCGTTCATTATGTAGACAAAAAAGATGACGATACAGATATTCATTTACGCAATGATGAGATGGTTGTTAACGATAAAGTAGCCGTTTTTATAGAGCAGCTACACCATGCATATAATGGTAAGCCAGGTAAAGGCTACTGTGCATTCAGCGGCGAGAAAAACAGCATTGTTGCTTCGGCTATGCAAAGTTACCGTAACGACGAACTTGGCTTTTGGCACATGACAGAGCAAGCAACAAATGTGCTAAAAGAAGAGTTAAATAAGTATGCCTTTAATGAAACGGGTTATTTAGTTTTTTGCCATTATCAATATGTTGCAAGTGACTTTTTGTTAATCGCGATGATCAATATTAAAGAGCATTATTCAATTACTTCTGAGCTTGATTTAGCTTCATCACGTCACTTAGATATTTCGCGTATGCAACTAGCTGCACGTGTCGATTTAACTGCGTGGGATACTCAACCAGAAGATAATCGCTATGTGTCGTTTATTAAAGGTCGTGCAGGTCGTAAAGTGGCTGACTTCTTTTTAGACTTTTTAGGCTGCGAAGAGGGCATTGATCCTAAACAGCAAAGCCAAGTTATGCTTAGTGCTGTAGAAGATTATTTATCTGAGCAACAATACGATAAGTCAGAAAAAGACGAGCTACGCAAGCAAGTATTTGATTACTGTAATGATTGCGTAACAACAGGTGAAGATGCCAACGTTAAAGAGCTTTCTGCAACCTTATCGAAAAATGACGACAGCCCATTTGAAAGCTTCTGCCAAGAGCAAAGTTATGACTTAGAAGAGTCGTTCCCTGTTGATAAGAAAACAGTCACTAGTATGGTGAAGTTCTCTGGCATGGGCGGCGGTGTTAGCGTGAGCTTTGAACGTAAACACTTAGGTGAACGCGTAATGTATAACGAAGCAACCGATACACTAGTGATCAAAGGTATTCCACCTAATCTTAAAGACCAGCTTCAGCGCTTTATGGAGCAGGACGAAAGTTAATCGGGTTTAAGCTTCAAGTTTTAAGCGATAAGACGATAGATAACCGTTTTTAGCCCAGCACTTGCTGGGCTTTTTAGTTTTGGGTACTATAAAACACTATCTACTACAAGGAAGAAACATTGCATCACTATAGTTTTGTAGCGGTAAATAGTTTAGATACTAATATGTTAAATAACTTAGAGTCTCGGTTTGAGTTGCAAGAATCTGTATGCCTGAATAATTTAGAAGAGCTCAAATTATTGCTTGCAATGCTCGGGCTGAGTTTAAGCAAAACAATTAATCTCGATTTAATAGATATAGAGCATTGTTGGTTAGTAGAAGGGGCCTCAAAAGAAATTGCTTATTCTGACTTTGATGACTTTTACCAGCATTGGTTAGGTGTATCTCACAGAGAATCAACTATGGATGAATACGGTCAGTTAATTTATTTAAACTCTTTTATGAATCGCTTTAAAAAAGCAAAGTTTAAACTTATATGCCAAGAGATTAAGGATCAAAAGCCATCTTAATACCATGCTAGGTTGGCACGCTAAGAAGCTTTTAATGGCACATGATAAACTTTTGTTGGGTGATGCTCATTTGTTCTTAGAGAAGTATTTTGAATGGTTAAATAACAACAAAAATTAGCTCGTATATTAATGACAAAGAAACTTATATTATTCATATCACTGTTTGTTCTTGGTTGTTCACCGCTTTGGGAAGAACCTCCATATCAAGTCTATTTTAGTGATAACTCAAAAAAGTTAGGCTACTCGCTTGGTGAAGGTGCATTCATTGGACGTATAGATGAACCTAAATTGATTGCGTCTAACGATAAATACATTTCGGTTTTGGCTTGCCCTGAAAATATTTGTTCTTACTTTTATATTGATAAAGTGAACGATCATAAATATGCAGAACATAATGAGTTCGTTTTTGGGCCTTACACTAGAAATGAATTTACAGCTTTAGAATTTCAACTCGCTTTACCTAAGCTTAAGTAAAAATTTACTTCTAATATTTACTTTGCTTTTGTTCATCGGACAGTTCATGTTCTGACGGCGGCGGTGATTGCGGTGGCGGAGATTAGATAAAGTAGTTCCATTTGCCATCATTGATTTAGTAAAACATCTACAGATGGTTTTTAGCATGATTAATATAAAAATTCGAATAGTGGAAGGCGTAAAAGTGCTTTTCTTTTCTTTCAGTATCGCTTAGTTTTAATACACTCAAGGTACAAACTTCCCCGATGGCTAAGGAGAGTCATAAATGAAACTTGCTCAATTGAATATCGCTCTTGCTAAATATCCATTAGATGCGCCAGAAATAAAAGATTTTGTTGATAATCTTGATTTAATAAATGGCGTTGCTGAAAGCAGTGCTGGTTTTGTATGGCGATTAAAAGACGAATCTGGTGATGCCACAAATATTAAAATGTTTGATGATCCGAATATGATAATCAATATGTCTGTGTGGGAAAGCGTTGAAGATCTCAAAAATTTTATGTTTCGTACTCACCACAGAGATTTCATGCGCAGAAAAGGTGAATGGTTTCACCGCTTAGCAGAAGATAGTTATGTTTTATGGTGGATTGAAGATAACCATATTCCAACCCCTCAAGAGGCATTAGAGAGGTTGCAGTATCTGCGAGAAAACGGCGACACACCACATGCTTTCACATTTAAAAGCAATTTTACAGCTGAAGAATTTAAAAAATAAATAACAATTAACTGCGATAAAAATAAGGAAAAACTATGCATGTTGTATTAGGTGTTTTAGGTATTGTAGTGACCATTTTGGTGTTACTGAATAAACTTCAAGAAGGGGGAATAGATATTGGTTGGTTGAATCCTTTTAGCTGGCACCGACGTCGTAAGTTCAGAAAACACCATGATTTAAATCCCGCATTTAAGTTAGATTCACCGATGGATGTGGCTGCGTTATATATGGTTGCAGTGGCCAAAATAGATGGAGAAATGAGTAAATAACAAAAAGAAAAAATTCTAGCTCTTTTTAACAGTGAATTTCATTTAAGTATGAAAGAAGCTACAGATTTATTAAGCTCAAGTGTGCATTTATTAGGGCATAATAGTGACGTTTACAATAAACCTCACAAAGTAATTGAGCGATGCTTAGATAAAGTAACAAAAGAGCAAGCAGCTTCAATTTGTTATCTCGTCGATGAGGTAGCGAATGTTGAAGGTGAACCGACGGCTCAGCAAAGAAAACTTGTCACAGAGATAAAAAATGCATGCCCTCGGGAGGCTGCTGGCAAGTGGTAATTCATCCATAAACCCAACCAGCTGAAAATTAAAATGACAATTATAACCCCTTAACTGATTTTGAAACGTTCTAGTGAATATCGTGAAGATGTAACAACAAATCTAATTTTTAAAGATATTTATAAGAGAGTTTTTATGAAAAAAAAGTTATCAGTGGCTTTATTGGTTTTATCATCTTTTGCTAACTCAACAACGTGGGGAGAGTTAGAAGTAGATGACCCAATCGTTAAGGGTGCAAAATGTGCGGTTGCTGAGCCTGCAAGCTATGGTGGTTATATTTACAGTTGGCCATCAAAATATGATCAGGTGTTTTGGCCGCATACGGATAGAAATGGCATTTGGTTTTGCGAAACATCGGGTTTTATAGCTTTAACTGGGGACTTTGACGAACTTAAACCTGCAGAAATTGAGAGAATAACGGAATTTCTTGCGTCTCAACACATTTCGAAGCCAACTCTCGAGCAAAAGTTAGCTTTGCTCGAGCAAACTTACGCACTTCGCGAAAAAGATGAATTTTTTAAAAATAAGTTACTAAGAATCCTTGCTCGTTGGCAGCAGTCTTTAGGGAACCTTGATAAGGCAAATAATTATCGAGCTAGAGCATTTAAAGATATTCAACATGCCCTAAATGGAGATTTAGATGGATATAAACGACTTGAATATCTTTATCTGGCGACTAACTACTCAAAACAGTTTGCAGAGCAAAATAAAAATGTAGATTACTTAGACGATTTGGAAACATCATTGAAATTGGTGACTGATCCTGAGTTAAAAGGCTATGCAGGGTACTTGTCTGAATTGATAAAGGACAGCGTTTATATCAACGAAGGCGGGAAGCTCGACCCTGACTTACCGAAACAGTAATGAATACCGAATAACAAGGTTGATTATATGAAGTACAGGGTTCTAGTGTTGTTAATGCTTGCGTCAAGCTTTCAGGCTAAATCGGTTCAGAAGCTGTCTAATACTGAACTTAGCTTTATACTTTCTTCTATGGAAGTGCTTTATAAGAATAAATCTTTCCCGCAAATTAGGGTCATTCAAAGCTGGGAGTCGCAGACTGAATGTGATGGTGAATATCAAACTTGCCCAAATGCTAGGTTATTCATATCAGTAAATACAGGCGATCTTTACGAAGTTCCAGCCTTATTTGAATTACCAAAATCCAAAGGTTGGCAATACGTTAGTTTTGTAGAACATGATGATTCATTCTTACTTATGATTAAAACAACGCTAGATCATGCAAATGTATCCGCTGAGTCGAGAAGTAAGTGGCGCAGTAAAGCCTATGCAATAAAAATTTCAAAATATGAATACGATGTACTAGAGGTCATAGAAAAGTAACTTCATTTAATAATTTTGCCTTGCAGCAACATGGATATTCAGGGCAGAAGTAATGTAAAAAATGAGTACTAGGAATAAAGCAGTGGCTAAATAAGGGACGCGACCATGATAAAACGTAACAAAGCTAATACTGGGCTATTTTTTTGTATCGGTGCTGCTATTGGGTTTTCAATCTTCATTGCATACCAGCAACTGCTTATAGGTCTTTTATTTGCTGTAATAAGCGTTAGTGTTGCAATCTTAGTTGTTTCAAATAAATGGTCTAAGTAATAATTCACTTTGTTATTGCTTTTACTAGGTGATGAAAAATGAATTTATCTTTCACTACAAAAAGATTAAATGTGATTGAAATAGACGCAAGCTCGTCAATGGATGAGCATCATCAATTAACGATTGCCTTACCAACGATATTAACCCCTGCTGTAGTTGCAAACTTACCTGGTTATTTTCAGGGGATAGATTCTATAGCTGCTGCTGAAAAGTGGTTGGCTAACATGCTTAACGAGTGCCGCTTATTAATGCTGCAATCTGAACATCAAGAAGTTGTTGGGCTTTTATTTATATATACCGAAAACCATGATGCTCATATTGGTTATTTGTTAGCTGAGCAATATTGGGGGCAGGGTCTTGCATTTGAGTTATTGCAGGGATTTATAAACTTGGCTGATACTCAGCCACACTGGCATAAGCTTATTGCTGGTGTTGATGAATCAAATACACCATCAATTAAACTTCTAAAAAAATTGGCTTTTGAAGAGCAAGCATCTAAGGAAAATGGCATGTTGTTTTATGAATTTAATTTAAACCAAGGCATACAATAATGACAATAACTGCATTTTTAGTTAACTCGTTTAATGCAAATAATACAGGCGGCAACCCAGCAGGTGTCGTGTTGAATTCAGATAAACTCACAAACGCAGAAAAACTGACGATTGCAAAAGAAATTGGCTTTTCAGAAACCGCATTTGTGGCGCAAGATCATGAAGTTGACTTTGCTGTGTCATTTTTTACGACAACGGAAGAAGTTGATTTTTGTGGCCACGCAACCCTAGCGGTGTTTGCTACGCTCTTCGAACAAGGGTTATTAAAACCTGGTTATTACACTCAGCGAACAAAAGCGGGCTTGTTAGGCGTAACAATTGCCGAAGACGGTCAAGTTACCATGGAGCAAGCCTTGCCAAAATACTTAGGTAATTTTGCTTATGACGACATTGCAGGCTTATTAGGACTTGATGAAACGACTCTAGCAGAAACAGGCTTGCCAATTGATGTAATAACTACAGGATTGCCAGATATTATAGTCGCTGTGCCGAATGGCTACTTAGATCAAATTGTTATTGATGAGGCAGCGCTTAGAGACTTCTGCCAACAGCATAACGTGATTGGTGTGCATGCCTTTGAATTGTGTGAAGAGCAAAGTGAGCTGACTGCAAGTTGTCGTAACTTTGCGCCTTTGGTTGGTATACCCGAAGAGTCAGCAACCGGTAGCGCCAGTGGCGCGCTTGCATGCTATTTATCAAAACATGTATTTATACAGCAAGAAAACCGTTTTATGTTTGAACAAGGCAGAGCAATGGGGTGCAGTTCACATATTTCTGCCAGTGTTTATTCGGATGAGCAGGGTGTTTATAAGGTTCTTGTAGGTGGCTATGCAAATCACCTAGGTACTCAACAGGTTGTTATTTAAAAGCATTACACACAAAAAAGCCGCGTTATGAACGCGGCTTTTTTATTAAGCGACTAAATTAATCAGCCGCTAAGGTTTTTGCCATATCAGCACGGGCTCTGCCAGCAGGTTTAATTGAACCTGCACGAAGTCCGCTATCTGGAATAGCTGTACGCTTGTCATGCGCCATAGCCTCTGGTGTTGGCTCTGGCTCACTATCTGCAACTGGCGTAGGTTTTGCCATTGCAGCGCTTGCTGAACCTTTTACTAAAACAGTTTTTTCATTTTTAGCAGGTTCTACAGCTTTCACTGGTTCTTCAGCTTGTACTGGCTCTTCAGCTTGTGCTGGCTCTTCAGCTTTCACTGGTTCCTCAGCTTTCACTGGCTCTTCAGCTTTAACTGGTTCTTCAGCTTGTACTGGCTCTTCAGCTTGTACTGGTTCTTCAGCTTGTACTGACTCTTCAGCTTGTACTGGTTCTTCAGCTTGTACTGGTTCTTCAGCTTTAACTGGTTCTTCAGCTTKTACTGGCTCTTCAGCTTTAACTGGCTCTTCAGCTTTAACTGGCTCTTCAGCTTKTGCTGGCTCTTCAGCTTTTACTGGTTCTTCAGCTTTTACTGGTTCTTCAGTTTTCACTGGCTCTTCAGCTTTCACTGGCTCTTCAGCTTTCACTGGCTCTTCAGCTTGCACTGGTTCTTCAGCTTGCACTGGTTCTTCAGTTTTAACTGGCTCTTCAGCTTTAACTGGCTCTTCAGCTTTAGCTGGCTCTTCAGTTTTAACTTGCTCTTCAGCTTTTACTGGTTCTTCAGTTTCAGCCTGAGCCTGTTTTGCTTTTAGCTCAGCTTCATATTCAGCAGCAGCTTGATCGGCAACTGGAATAAATGCTGGCGCATCAGCTTTGTCATCACTTGACTTTTCATCATGCTCAGGGCGACGGCGACGTTGACCTGCGGCACGTAAGTGGCGAGGTGAACGACGAGAGCGTGTACGAGGTTGAGCTTGATCTTCATCAGTTGATGATTCAACTACCGATTCAGTTTGCTCAGCTTGTTTAGGCTCAGCGTCAGCTTTTACTGGCTCTGAAGATACTTGCTTTTCAGCAACTGGCTGTTCTGCTTGTTCAGTTTCAACTGCTACTTTTTCTTTTGCAGGCTTGGCTGGTTTTTCAGCTTTAGGTACTTGCTCAGTTGTTTCAGTCGTTTGTACTGCTTTTGCTTCATCTGCGCTTTCATCTGTTACGCGAACTTTTTTGCGTAAGTTGCGACGTTGACGACGAACCTTAGGTTTAGTTTCCTTTGGTTGCTCAGATTTCGTCTCTGGTGCAGTGTCTTTATTCGTTTGTTCTACATCATCATTACGTTTTTCATTACGTTTTCTGTTGTTAGAATTACGACGACGTTTGTTGCGATTCTCGTTACCTTCTTTTTGCTCAGGCTTATTCGAAGTATTTGTGTTTTCTTCTTTAGCTTGTGCATCGTCAGGACGTTTATTACGAGAGTTGCGACGGCGTTGGTTGTTGCTACGACGACGGTTGTCGTTGTTGCGACGATTATTGCTACGTCTTTGTGCTGCTTTTTTCTCTTCTTGCTCTTTTTCAGCTTCTTCTTCGGCATTGCTGAATAACGACTTGAAGAACTTACCAATTGCAGCAAATAAGCCACCTTCAGACTTTTTAGCCGCAGGAGTCGTTTGCTCAGCTTTTGGTGCAGCTTGAGGTGCAGGTGTAGTAGGCATAACAACACCTTTAAGAACCGGCTCTTCACGAACTGGTGCTGAAGGCGCTTTAGCCATTTCAAATGCTTCTGGCTCAGGAGCAACAACTTGCTCGTAGCTTACTGTTTCGATTGTTTCGTCTTTACGTAAGCGAACTACTTCGTAATGTGGCGTTTCCATGTGTTGATTAGGAATGATCACAACATCAACGTTATGGCGCTTTTCGATGCGTTGAACACTACGACGTTTTTCGTTTAATAGGTAAGCGGCAACAGCCACAGGCACTTGTGCATTTACTTGTGATGTGTTGTCTTTGATTGCTTCTTCTTCGATTAAACGAAGGATAGACAGTGCAATTGATTCGTTAGAACGAATCGTACCTTGACCATTACAACGAGGACATGGGCCTTGGCTTGCTTCACCTAATGAAGGGCGTAAGCGCTGACGCGACATTTCAAGCAGACCAAAGCGTGAGATCTTACCAATCTGTACACGGGCACGGTCAGGGCGAGCAGCGTCTTTTAAACGATTCTCTACTTCGCGTTGGTGGCGTGGTGGTGTCATATCGATGAAGTCGATAACAATAAGACCACCTAAGTCACGTAAACGTAATTGACGGGCAATTTCGTCTGCTGCTTCTAAGTTAGTATTAAGTGCTGTTTCTTCGATATCACCGCCTTTAGTGGCTTTAGATGAGTTGATATCGATAGACGTTAGTGCTTCAGTTGGGTCAATTACAATTGAACCACCTGATGGTAAGCGAACTTCACGTTGGAAAGCAGATTCAATTTGGCTTTCAATTTGGTAGTGGGTGAATAGTGGTACATCGCCCTGATAAAGCTTAACGCGGCTCATGAAGTCAGGACGGAAACGCTCAATATGCGCTTTCGCTTCTTCAAATACACGTGCTTTATCAATTAAAATTTCACCAATATCACGACGTAAATAGTCACGGATTGCGCGGAAAATTACGTTACTTTCTTGGTGAATTAAGAACGGAGCAGGGCCGCTATCAGCAGCTTGCTGAATCGCTTGCCAATGCACGAGTAGGGCTTTTAAGTCGTACTCTAGTTCTTCAAATGATTTACCAACACCCGCAGTACGAACAATTAAGCCCATGCCTTTAGGTAGTTCTAAACGGCTTAGTGCTTCTTTAAGTTCAGTACGCTCATCACCTTCGATACGGCGAGAAATACCACCGGCACGAGGGTTGTTAGGCATAAGTACTAAATAGCTACCTGCAACGCTGATAAAAGTCGTTAACGCAGCACCTTTTTGGCCACGCTCTTCTTTATCAACTTGCACAATTACTTCTTGGCCTTCTTTGATCACGTCACGGATATTTGGACGACCTTGGAATGTATAGCCTTGTGGGAAGTAGGTGCGAGCTATTTCTTTAAGAGGAAGGAAACCGTGTCTTTCAGCGCCATAATCAACAAAGGCAGCTTCTAGTGACGGTTCGATACGGGTAATTTTACCCTTGTAAATATTTGCTTTTTTTTGTTCGTGACCTGGGCTCTCTATGTCTAAATCATACAGGCGCTGGCCATCAACCAGTGCAACGCGCATTTCTTCTTGCTGCGTCGCATTGATTAGCATACGTTTCATATTGTTACTCTACTAATTCTGTCGCTGACATGACGATATAAACTCGTCTGTTCAGTGGTTTCTGACGGTTGTTTTTGTGCAGTCTCACGACTGGGTAAAGTCAAAACCTGAAGTTGTTTGCTTACATTGAGCATCACTAAGTGTGGCTGACAATAACATGTTCTCACGTTATTAAATTCTTATAGGTGTCAAAACTGCCGCCAATTCTGCGGTTTTAATTTACGAGTTTTGTCCCGAAGTCGACCATGTTCAAATTTTTATTCAATGTCTTGCTACAACAGCTGCTTCTGAATGACGTTGCTACGTCGTCACTATCAGTCAATTTATCTTGTTCAATTGCTTTTTATGTTCATTAATCAACATTCGTGCTCAAATTATTCAGGCAATATATTACGCGCATCGCCGATAATTGAACGCTCGTGTTGGCTGGGTAATTATAAAAGCTTTGGAAAACTTAGCGCGGATCTGTATGATCGGCAACCCAGAATATGCTTCACGAATGTATTAATGTGATAAAAGCACCGTTGTTACTTGCAAACTTTATGTTCGCGACGGTGATTATCCCACTATTACCGTCGCGTTAGCAACTAAATTATTTACTTAAATCAGTGATTAGGCAATGTCAGAAAAAACCGGCTTACAAGTTTCGTTTGTTACCATAGGTGAAGACCATCTAGGTCAACGTATTGATAACTTTCTTATTACTCACCTAAAAGGTGTGCCTAAAAGTGCAGTTTATAAAATCCTTCGTAAAGGCGAAGTGCGAGTAAATAAAAAACGCATAAAACCTGTCTACAAACTACAACTAAATGATGTGGTTCGTATTCCACCTATTAAAGTGGCCGAAAAAGAAGAGTTTGTGCCAAAAAAACTCGATAAAGTAAAACAACTTGAAGACGCCATTTTGTTTGAAGACAAGTATTTAATGGTGATCAACAAGCCTTCGGGTATGGCTGTGCATGGTGGCAGTGGCCTAAGTTATGGCTTAATCGAAGCGCTTCGCGTACTTCGCCCTGAAGAGCGTAGTTTAGAGCTTGTACACCGACTAGACCGTGACACATCAGGTTGTTTGCTTATTTCTAAACGTCGTTCAGTGTTAACTGATTTACATAAACAGTTACGTGAAAAAACCATGGAGAAAAACTATTGGGCATTAGTTGATGGTCAATGGGATTCTAAAACGAAAAACGTTACCGAAGGACTTCGTAAAAACACCTTGAAGTCTGGTGAGCGTGTGGTTCGTGTTGATAATACCGAAGGTAAACCATCGCACACGCGTTTTCGTGTGCTTGAGCGATATGCTGAGTGCTCATTAGTGCAAGCGTCGCCAGTAACGGGGCGTACTCACCAAATTCGTGTGCATACGCAATGTAAAGGTCACCCAATCGCGTGTGATGATAAATATGGCGTTGCAGAGTTTGATCAATACGTAAATAAGCTGACTGGTTTAAACCGTTTGTTTTTACATGCCCATGATTTACGTTTTATGCACCCTAAAAACGAAACAACCATGCATGTTGAAGCGCCACTCGATAATGCACTTCAAAACTGTATCAAAAAGCTACGTGCCGATAATGAACAAGTTTAAGCTGGTTATTTTTGATTGGGATGGCACTGTGATGGACTCTGTGCCAAAAATTGTTACCTGCTTGCGAAATACTGCGCGAGACTTAGGTATTCCTGTTCCAACAGAGCAACAAGCGAAAGACGTCATTGGTTTGTCGCTGGCAAAAGCCACTGAAGTGCTTTTTCCGGCGCATTTACATTTAAACGACGAACTTGTTGCAGGTTACAAAGCACAGTACCGTGAGTTAGATGTTACACCTACACCTTTATTTAAAGATGTAGAATCCGTTTTAAAGCAGTTAAGTGATGCAGGTATGCAATTGGCTGTGGCTACCGGTAAAGGACGTGAAGGCATTGATAGGCTTCTTAATGAGTCAGGTCTTGGGAAGTACTTTTTGAATGTAAAATGCTCAGATGATGCACAGTCGAAGCCATCTCCAGATATGCTTGAGCAAATATTGCACGAGCAGGGCATCGCAAAAAGTGATGCTGTGATGATTGGCGATAGCCAACTCGATATGGCAATGGCTCATGCCGCAGGTATTGCTTGTATTGGAGTGAGTTTTGGTGCCCATAGCCCGGCGCAGTTGCAACAACATACGCCGTTATGTGTTGTTGATTCATACCAGCAGTTAAAGCAATATTTGCTTTAACTGCTTAGCCAATTTAAACACTAACAACGTAAGCTAATAATCGAGTTTGTACATTTTTGGCTATTGTGTTCATTAGAACACAATTCCTTTTTAATTTTTCGGTTACAATTCCCAGCTAAATGCGCATTACCACGTGTGTGGCTATCAATCGTTTCAATTTCTTTACTATTTTCCTCAATAAACTTAAGTAGGCAATTTGAAATAGCTACATCAGTTAAATCCACCACAGGGCTGAATAATAAGTTCATTGCCATACCATCTATAATTGATGCGCCACGGTTTAACTTGTAAGTTAAGTTTAATTTACGAGTACCACCAATATTAAATTCACCATTATATTTCACTTCAAAGTTTAAAAGGTTATCCGAACTTCCATAAACCTTACTAATATAAGAACCTATTTCATTGTGTTGAAGACTTATTTGAAATCCTGAGTCGCCTTTACGTAGTTTTAGCACACTTTCAGTTGTATCAGAGGCTTTAAAGTTATCAAACCAATTTGCATCAAAAAGTTCTTTTTCTATGAATTTTGTTAAATCTTCATGGAGGTTGGTTTGATATTGTTGATTGCCAAAGTAATTAACTGGGTGTAAGGCACAGCTATCTTCGTTATTTGAACTCGTTGAATTAAGCTCAAGCGGACTTTGAATTTTAGAGGATGTTGTGGAAGAACTTTTCGATACTGCGGTTCTGAAATCTCGGTCTATATCGTAAAAAGTTTTTAATAAATCTTTTTCTGAGGTGTTTAATGGCAAGCTTTCGATTGTTGAAATAATCTCATTTTCTTGAGAAGTTGATGAGTTGTTTGTCGCCTTAACATTAAATTTAAAAGCTCTTTTATCTAATGGATTTGCTATTATCAAGTTTTTCGATGATGTATCGCATTTAAGAATAGGCTGACCAAGGTGTAACCTTTCATTAGATGAAGGTTCCCTTTGGCAGTCAGGTTTGACGTGGTGTTCTTTAGCAATTGTTTTGGCTTTTTCATAATTACACGTATTGCATGAGTACACTTCTAATAACCCTTGTGAGGCATGCATTTTGCTCGTAAACAAACTTAACCCTGATAGAAAAAAGGTTATTAACAATCCTTGTCGAGTCATAAAGCCTTTCCTTTTTAGCTGAATTTTAATCTATGCTATTTAATAGATTTTACTAAGTTTTGTGACATGTCAACACGTCAACACCAAACTCAGCCAGCACTTTAGTTAATGTGATCAGTGGCAGGCCTATCAATGTATTAGGGTCATCGCCACTGAGCTTTTCAAATAAACAGATGCCTAATCCTTCACTTTTAAAGCTACCTGCACAGTTGTATGGCTGCTCTGCATCGCAATAAGCATTGATCTGTTCAAGTGTGAGTGCTTTAAATGTCACATCAAATGGCACCACGGTGGTAATTGCTTTGTCGCTTTGTATATCAAATACACTTAAACCAGTTAAAAAGGTCACTATATGGCCACTAAACGATGATAGCTGCTTAATGGCATTCTCTTTAGTATGAGGTTTACCTAAAATTGTATCGTTGAATACCGCAACTTGATCAGAGCCAATTACCAAACCTTCACTATAATGTTGTTTGGCTACTCGGGCTTTTTGCTCGCTTAAACGAGCAACTAATTGCTCTGGCGTTTCAGCTGCGATAGGGGACTCATCAATATCTGGAGAAAAACTTTGAAAAGGTAAGTTAAACTTAGTTAATAATTGCTGTCTAAATGGTGAGCTTGACGCTAATATAAGTGTTGGTTTCATAATAAATTCTGGATGAAAATTGTATTTTGCCAAGGATAAGCCACAATGAATCCGAAAACAAAGCAGAAGATCGTTAAAAACCTACCAAAATTGGTTTTTTACTTTGACTAACTTACTAACTATCTATATGATGCAGCCCCTATGCAAAAGGTGAAAATTCCCATCACTCTTCATCCCAGCAAAGCAGCTCAACATCGTTTAACGTATGACGGTATTGTCCCGCTTGAAAAACTTTCTCGTTTAGAGCAAGTTGTGCAGGAGGAAGCAGGTGAAATAGCGGTAAAGATTCATTGCAAAATTGACGAGCAAGGTTTAGTGGTAATAAGTGGTAACTTATCAACACATGTAACTGTAACTTGTCAACGCTGTAATGGAGAATTAGGGTTGGATTTGGAACAAGACTTTGTGTATTCGCCAATTGGTTTGGATGCAGAGTCAGATCATCTACCTGAAGGTTACGATGAAGTAGAGCTGGACGAAAACGGTGAAATCAACGTATTTGAGTTAATCGAAGACGAACTGATTTTAGCTATTCCAATAGTGCCTACTCACAACGAAGCTTCATGCAGTTATTCATCAGAGCCTACTAGCTTTGGTAAATTAGCAGCAAAAGATGACAAACCAAATCCATTTGATATTTTGAAACAACTTAAGAAAGATTCTTAGGAGAAGACTAATGGCTGTACAAAAAAGCAAAAAGTCTCGTGCAAGACGCGGCATGCGCCGTTCACACGATGCGATCAGTGGTCCAACTTTAACTGTAGATCAAGTTTCTGGTGAGACTCACCGTCGTCACCACGTAACTGCTGACGGTTACTACAAAGGCGTTAAAGTAATTTCTAACTAAGAGATTGCTATATGCTGACCAATCTAACCATAGCGTTAGATATGATGGGGGGCGATTACGGCCCCCGTTCATCTATCCCCGCTGCCGTGCAAGCGGTAAATGCTAATACCAACTTAAGACTCATCTTATGTGGTAATCAGCAAGTTATTCTAAAAGAACTCGAAGCACTCGATTCTGTTTCACACCCTCGTTTAATTATTCGCCATTGTAGCGAAGTCGTCACAAATGCGTGTGAACCTGCTTCAGCGGTTCGTTCTAAAAAAGATTCATCAATGCGAGTTGCCCTCGATTTAGTTAAATCGGGTGAAGCGCAAGCGTGTGTAAGCTCTGGTAATACAGGCGCGTTATTTTTTATGGCGCATTATGTATTAAAGATGCTTCCAGGCGTAAAACGGCCTGCATTAATCTCTGCTGTTCCAACCGAACGTAAAAACCCTGTTTATTTACTTGATTTAGGTGCGAATGTGCATTGTGACGCACAAACCCTTTATCAATTTGGCATTATGGGTTCTGTGGTAGCAGGGCAGGCACTTGGGTGTGATAACCCAAGAGTTAGTTTATTGAATATTGGCTCTGAAGACATCAAAGGGCATGAAGGAATAAAACAAGCTGCACAGTTAATGCAGCAGTGTGAATATCTCAACTACACAGGTTACAGTGAAGGTAGTGATATTTTCAGCGGAAAAGCCGATGTTATAGTGTGCGAAGGATTTGTAGGTAATGTGGCATTAAAAACCTGTGAAGGTATTGCCAAACTGATCATGCATAAACTCACCAAAGCCTTACACAAACATTTCTTATACAAAAGTTTAGCGTTTTTATTGCGTCCAGTGATAAAAAAACTCTACAAGCGGGTGAACCCCGACCAGTATAACGGCGCAAGTCTGGTAGGATTGCGCGGTATTGTTGTTAAAAGCCATGGCAATGCCTCACCAAAGGCGTTTCATGCTGCTATTGATGAAGCCGCGCGGGAAGTCGAACGCCAACTCCCTGAAAAAATCGCTGCGATTTTTGAGCAAACACATCCAACAACAAAGTAGTGCAGCATATCTAAAACTTGTTATGCTGCCTGCTACAGAATATTTTTTTGTTTAATTATAAGAGCAAAGTATGGCACATAAAATTGCACTCGTATTTCCAGGTCAAGGCTCACAAACTGTGGGCATGTTATCTGAACTATTAGCTGATTCACAAATTGCTAAAGCAACATTCGCTGAAGCATCTGAAGCTCTTGGCTATGATCTAGCTGCACTTGTACTAAATGGTCCAGAAGAAGAATTAAATCAAACCCATCGTACACAACCAGCACTTCTTACTGCTAGTGTTGCTATTTACCGTCAATGGTTAGACGCAAACCCTGATGCCGATGTTGTTATGGCTGGTCACAGTTTAGGCGAGTATTCAGCATTAGTTTGTGCTGGCGTTGTAAGCTTAAGCGAAGCCGTTAAACTAGTAGAAAATCGTGGTTTATATATGCAAGAAGCAGTACCTGCGGGTGTTGGTTCTATGGCTGCAATCATCGGCTTAGGTGACGACGAAATCAAAGCAGCGTGTGAAGCATCAGCAAATGGTGAAGTCGTTTCACCAGTAAACTACAACTCACCAGGTCAGGTTGTTATTGCCGGCCACAAAGCGGCAGTTGAGCGTGCATCAGAAGCATGTAAAGAAGCAGGTGCTAAACGTGCTTTACCACTTGCAGTGAGCGTACCTTCTCACTGTGAACTAATGAAACCAGCTGCTGAAAAATTAGCTGCTGATTTAGCGGCTTTAACATTTAATACACCTAAGTGTGATGTAATCAACAACGTTGATGTAAAAGCTGAGCAATCAAGTGAAGCAATTAAAGATGCATTAGTACGCCAACTTTACAGCCCGGTACGCTGGACTGAAACTGTACAAGCATTAGTTGCGCAAGGTATCACACAAAGCTATGAGTTTGGCCCAGGTAAAGTATTAACGGGTCTTGCTAAACGAATTGATAAAGCAATGGTATGTGGTGCGGTTAATACGCAAGCTGCTATTGATGAAGCGAAATAAGTAGGAATAGAATGACAAATTTATTTTCTCTTGAGGGCAAGGTTGTCCTAATCACTGGTGCAAGCCGTGGTATTGGTAAAGCGATTGCAAATACGCTAGTTGCACAAGGTGCAAAAGTAGCCGGCACTGCAACAAGCGAATCAGGTGCTGCTAAAATCAGTGAATACCTGGGTGACAACGGTAAAGGTTATGCCCTTAACGTTACAGATCCTGAATCGATTGAGGCGACACTTGCTGCGATCAAGGCTGATTTAGGCGATATCGACGTATTAGTTAACAATGCGGGTATTACTCGCGATAACTTATTAATGCGTATGAAAGACGGTGAGTGGGATGACATCATCGACACGAACCTAAGCTCAATTTTCCGTTTATCTAAGGCTGTTTTACGCCCTATGATGAAAAAGAAAAATGGCCGTATCATTAATATCGGTTCTGTTGTGGGCACTATGGGTAATGCGGGTCAAGCTAACTACGCTGCAGCGAAAGCGGGTGTAATTGGTTTTACTAAGTCATTAGCACGCGAAGTTGCATCACGTGGTATCACAGTGAACGTTGTTGCACCTGGTTTTATCCAAACAGATATGACAGACGAGCTGACTGAAGACCAAAAAGCAGCTACGCTTGCAAATGTACCTGCAGGGCGTTTAGGCCAACCTGAAGAAATCGCTGCTGCGGTATGTTATTTAGCATCTGACGCTGCTGCGTATGTATCAGGCGAAACATTGCATGTAAATGGCGCGATGTACATGGTTTAATGAAAGTTAGCAAAAATTTGCTAACGAAAGATTATCGAAAATTGTTGAAATTTTTGTGATCTTGCTTTAAACATACTTGAATTCGCTATGAAAATAAGCGATAAATGAACAAATACTATTCGAGAGGTTTGACCAGATAAGTAATTATCAGCAAATCCTTGAATCACAGAATTATGCGGCGTAAACTACGCCGCAATCTGAAAATAACGCATTGGCGTTTTTAATAAAGGAAAGAAGAATGAGCGACATCCAAGAACGCGTAAAGAAAATTATCATTGAGCAACTAGGTGTTAAAGAAGAAGAAGTAAAACATGAAGCTTCTTTCGTTGACGACTTAGGTGCTGATTCACTTGACACTGTAGAACTAGTAATGGCTCTTGAAGAAGAATTCGACACTGAGATCCCAGACGAAGAAGCTGAAAAGATCACTACAGTTCAAGCTGCAATCGATTACGTTACAGCTCACGCTGAGTAATTTTACGCATTTTGATTTTAAGGGCAGCATTAAGCTGCCCTTAGTCTATCTATAGAATGATACTAATAAATTTGGTATACACCCCACCTAAAATAATTTCCTTATTGGAGGCAACCCGTGGCTAAACGTCGAGTCGTCGTAACTGGCTTAGGAATGTTGACACCGCTAGGTAATGATGTTGAATCTACTTGGCAAGGTTTGTTAAACGGTAAAAGTGGTATTCAAACTATCACGCATTTCGATACCTCAAGTTTCGGCACCAAATTCGCAGGTTTGCTGAATGACTTTGATGCATCAGCTTACATGTCACCGAAAGATGCAAAGAAAATGGATTTGTTTATCCAATATGGCATTGCAGCGGGTGTACAAGCACTACAAGATTCTGGTCTAGAGATCACTGAAGAAAACGCCACTCGTGTTGGTGTAGCAGTGGGTTCTGGCATCGGTGGTTTAACTTTAATTGAAGAAAACCACATCAAACTATTAAACAGCGGCCCGCGTAAGCTTTCTCCGTTCTACGTGCCTTCGACCATTATCAATATGATTTCTGGTCATTTATCGATTATGCACGGTTTACGTGGTCCTAATATTTCAATCGTTACAGCCTGTACTACAGGTCTACATAACATTGGTCATGCTGCGCGTATGATTGCATACGGCGATGCAGATGCAATGGTAGCCGGTGGTGCTGAAAAAGCATCGACACCAATTGGTATGGGTGGCTTTAATGCAGCACGTGCATTATCAACTCGTAACGATGATCCACAAGCAGCATCTCGTCCTTGGGATAAAGACCGTGACGGTTTCGTTCTTGCTGATGGTGCTGGTGTTATCGTACTTGAAGAATATGAGCATGCTAAAGCACGTGGCGCGAAAATCTACGCTGAACTCGTTGGTTTTGGTATGAGTGGCGATGCATATCACATGACGTCTCCACCTGAAGACGGTGCAGGCGCAGCTCTAGCGATGGAAAATGCCCTAAATGATGCACAAGTTAATGCAGACCAAGTTGGTTACATTAATGCTCACGGTACATCGACGAATGCAGGCGATAAAGCCGAAACATCAGCTGTTAAAACTATTTTTGGCGATGCAGCGAAAGATGTGATGGTAAGTTCATCTAAATCAATGATGGGTCACTTGTTAGGTGCAGCAGGCTCGGTAGAATCGATCATTACTATCTTGTCACTTGTTGACCAGAAAGTAAGCCCTACAATCAACCTTGATAACCCAGATGAAGGCTGTGATTTAGACTACGTACCGCATACTGCACGTGATGCTAAATTGGATTACGCACTATGTAATTCATTTGGTTTTGGTGGTACTAATGGCTCGTTGCTATTTAAAAAGGTATAATTCTTTTTAACAACGGACTAAAAAGAAGAGCCCAGTTGTTTAACTGGGCTTTTTTGTATGAGTAAATTAAAACAAACAATAAAAATAATCACACCAGACACCACAATAAGCACGCAAGACCGTGGCTTAAATTATGGTGATGGCTTTTTTACCACCGCCTCTGTGGTGAATTCTGTCGTTGAGCACTGGGATTTACACAAAGCGCGTTTAGAAGAATGCGCGCAAAGACTATTTTTCCCCGAATTAGATTTAACCGCAATTGAGCGTGAAGTTAACCACGCAATCAGTGATACACAAACCGGTATTTCAAAAATAGTTATCACCCGTGGTGCAGGTGGGCGTGGTTATGGCTTACCAGATACACCAAGTATTCAAGTGCTGATCAGTATAATGCCTGCAGTTTCACACTATAAAAGTTGGCAGCAGCAGGGCGTAAGCTTAGCAGTCAGCGACGTGAAACTTGCACATCAACCTTTACTTGCAGGCTTAAAAACATTGAACCGTTTAGAGCAAGTGCTTATCAAAAAGCAAATGAGCAGCCTTGAATGTGATGACGTTGTTGTTCTTGATTATGATAACAATGTGATTGAATGTTCGGCTGCAAATTTATTTGCTATTAAAGACGGTCAAGTTATGTCACCTAAGTTAGACCGCTGCGGTATCACTGGGGTTTATCTCAGCGCTTTATGTGATAAGTTAGCCATTGAATTTAAAGCAATCCAATTAGATGAGCTTTTAGCTATGGATGCCGTATTTATGTGTAACAGTTTAATGGGCGTGGTTCCCGTTGCACGGATTGCTGATACACAGTTTGATATTGAATGCAGTAAAGCGCTATTAGCGGCGCAGTTTGCCAAGGAGAGTGTGTGATAAAAGTCATTGTTAGCGTGCTGTTATTAGCATTGCTATGTTGTGGTATTGGCTATCAACAGCTTCAATCAGCATTAAAAATGCCGTTAAAGGTTGAAAATAGTACTTTATTTAAAGTAGAACGTGGCACTGGCTTTAATCAGCTTTGCCAAGCATGGCAAACAAAGCAGTGGGTTGATAGCTGTTTTAAATTTCAGGTACTTGCTAAATTAGATCCTACGCTTACCGATTTAAAAGCGGGTCTATATGAACTGGATACAAGCGCTGTTATTGATAATATTCGTCGTATCAATCAAGGTGCACAAGTGAGTTTTAGCTTCACAATTATTGAAGGTCAGCCACTTCGAGACGTTGTTGCTAATATTCAAAAGCAAGCGCATTTAAACCAAGACTTAGATACAGAAAATTTAGCGGCGCAGATAAGTAACACGCAAGAGAATTTAGAAGGCTGGTTGTTCCCTGACACCTATCACTACCACAGTGAAGATAGTGCCAGCGGCTTATTAAAACGCGCATACAACAAAATGCAGCAGGAATTAGACACCGCATGGCAAACTAGAGCAGCAGATTTGGTGTTAAGTTCACCGTATGAAGCGTTAATACTGGCTTCTATCATCGAAAAAGAAACGGGCCTTGCTTCTGAGCGACCATTAATTTCTGCGGTATTTACCAATCGTTTAAAAACCAATATGCGCTTACAAACCGATCCAACTGTTATTTATGGTATTGGTGCTGATTTTGATGGCGATATAAAACGAAAACATTTAAAAACCTATACACCGTATAACACGTATAAGATAAAAGGCTTGCCGCCAACACCCATAGCCATGCCTTCGAAAGCAGCGATTTTGGCCGCGGTTAATCCACCTGAGTCTGAATATGTGTATTTTGTTGCGAAAGGGGATGGTAGCCATCAATTTTCGAAAACATTGCAAGAACATAATCGTGCGGTAAAGCAGTACCAATTAAACTAACAACCAGAATTGAGTCTATGACAGCGAAATTTATAGTGATTGAAGGCCTAGAAGGTGCCGGAAAATCAACGGCCATTGCCGTATGCCAAGCTTATTTAGAAAACAAGCAAGTCGATTTTATTAATGTACGTGAGCCTGGCGGTACAGCTATGGCTGAAGAGCTGCGTAATATCGTCAAACAGGCTCACCAAGAAACAGTGACGGGTGAAACAGAGCTGTTAATCATGTATGCAGCACGCTCACAATTAGTTGCTAATGTTATTAATCCGGCACTTGAAAAGGGCACTTGGGTTTTAGGTGATCGCCATGATCTTTCATCACAAGCATATCAAGGTGGGGGTCGCGGTATTGAACAGACTAAACTCTCTTTTTTAGCTGATATGGTGCTAAATGGTTTAAAACCTGATTTAACCATTTATTTAGACATTGACCCTGCAGTTGGGCTTGCCCGTGCAAAAGGCCGTGGTGAACTTGATCGTATCGAACAAGAAGCGTTAGGTTTTTTTGAGCGCACGCGCGCACGCTACCTTGAAATAGCTAAAACTGATAGCAGTATCAAAACAGTGGATGCAAACCAAACAATGCCAGAAGTACATGCGGCAATCACAACTGTGCTTGATAACTTTTTTGCAGGTTTAAATTAATATGCCTTTGCCGTGGCTTGAAGGGCTTTATCAGCAACTAGCGCAAAGTTTTGCACAGCAACGCTTTCATCATGCCCAGCTATTTAATGGTGATAAAGGTGTCGGCAAACAATGTTTAGTCGATTCGCTCGCCGATGGCTTACTTTGCGCGTCACCTGTAAATTTAAAAGCCTGTGGCAATTGTAAAAGCTGTCAACTTAATCAAGCGGGTACTCATCCTGATAAACGCGTTGTAAAGGTGGAAGGCCAAACAATAGGCGTTGATGAAATTCGTGAGATCAGTGATTTTATCAACCATTCAGCGGCGCAAAATGGTAACAAAGTAGTTGTGCTCGAACAGTGTCACAAAATGACCACTGCTGCGGCTAATGCTTTATTAAAAACCCTTGAAGAGCCAAGCTTACGCCGTTATTTATTGTTAACGTGCGAGCAAACAGCATTATTACCTGCAACAATTTTAAGTCGCTGTGCCGTACACGAAATAAAAGTTAACTCTGAATATACGAAAAAATGGTTAGCATCATTAAATATTGCTAATTATTCATGGTTAGAGTTGTTCGCTAGGCAACCTTTACTTGTTCAGCAGTGGCAAAATGACAACCAACTTGAAGCTGTCGATTCTCTTTATAAATTTGCAACTGAGATAAAAGACAGCCATAATTTCAGTGCGTTAGTCGACATCCTTAATAAAGATCATAGCTTGGTTAATGTATTTGCTTTGTTCTTAACAGAGCATCTTAAAACGCAATTAATGTTAGGAATGGACTTTTTCAATTATCAGAAAGCACAAACTGCAATTTCAGAGTTTCTTTATAATAACTCACATGTGCTTGGCTTGAATATGGAACTAGCCATTTCACAATTAGCGTTTACTTTACGTGAAAGCCAAAATTAGGAAGTATCGTGCAAGAATTATTAGTAGATATTGAAGACTTAGAAGAATTATATCGCTGTTACATGCCTTATCTAAAAAATGGTGGTTTGTTTGTTCGCACTAATATGCGCTTTGAAATGGGTCATTCATTGGCTTTAAAGGTCACATTACCAGATGCACTAGAAGATGATGTAGTAACGGGTAAAGTTGCTTGGATCACACCACAAGGTGCACAAAGCTCAAACCCACCAGGTATTGGTGTTAATTTTATCGATGATAAAACCAATTTGAATGCGAAAATCGAAAAACTACTCGGTACTATGTTAAACTCCGGCAATCCGACCTATACCATGTAATAAAAGAAGTACCATGATTGTAGATTCTCATTGTCATTTAGATCGTTTAGATTTTGAAAAACTAGACTTAGACTTAGACCAAGTACTAGATAATGCTCGCGCAAAGAAAGTAGAACACTTTTTATGTGTAAGTGTAACTTTAGATCAATTCCCAAGTATGCTGGATAAAATTAAGAACTATCCAGATGTTTCTGCATCATGCGGTGTGCATCCACTCGATCAAAAAGACGCACTCGATAAGCAAAAGCTTATTTCACTTGCAAGCCACGACAAAGTGGTTGCTATTGGCGAAACGGGTCTTGATTACTATTACTCAAAAGACACCCATATTGTTCAGCAAGAAAGCTTTGTGGGTCATATCGACGTTGCCAATGAGCTAAATAAGCCGCTTATTATTCATACACGAGACGCTAGAGAAGACACTATTAACTTAATGCGCGCTCACAATGCTGAGAATTGTGGCGGTGTATTGCATTGTTTTACAGAGAACTGGGAAATGGCCAAAAAAGCCATTGATATGGGCTTTTATATTTCGATTTCGGGCATTGTTACGTTTAAAAATGCAGTAGAGTTAAAAGACGTTGTAAAGCAAATTCCGCTAGATCGCTTACTAATCGAAACAGATTCACCGTATTTAGCGCCTGTGCCATATCGTGGTAAAACAAATCAACCAGCCTATGTTGAAGATGTCGCTTACTACATCGCTGAGTTAAAAGGGCTTACTTTTAACGAATTAGCTGAAGCAACAACTAACAACTTTTATTCGTTGTTCAATCAGGCTAAAAGGGCGTAATAGTGCACGGCGTATCGAATTTACCTCAGTTAGTAATGGGGCCAATGGTACGCCGAGCAGATGCAGGGCGAGTGTGCTTTCAATTTGTTACAACTAGGCCTTGCCAATACCGAATAGAGTTTAAAGGTGTTGAGACATTCTCTAGCTTAGAATCAATCCAATTAGGGCAACACCTTTACTTAAATTTCATTAATGTCATGCCAGTCAGTGGCCAGTTTGCAGTTGATTCACTGATCTACTATTCATTACATGATGAAGAAAAAAGCCTTGATTTATCGTCTTATTGCTATGAACGTGCCGAATCTCCGGCATTTGTGATCCCAAATCGACTCGATAGAATTCTTCATGGTTCGTGTCGTAATCCTCATCACCCTGCAAAAGACAGCCTTGTTGCTGCAGATAATTGGCAAAATGATCAGCGCCAATCGCTTAATGCAGGTGCTGATTTATTATTGTTATCTGGCGACCAAATATATGCGGATGATGTCGCAGGGCCAATGCTGCTCGCGATTGAAAAAGTGATTAGCCTATTTGGTGTGTTTCGAGAACCAGAGCTTGATTTAGATTTGCCAGAAGAGTTTGAGCAGCAACTATATCAGCGCCATTTACACTTACCCAAAGTACCTTGGCAGAAACGGAGCAAATTTGGTGTTGGTTATTGGCTCAAAAAAGACGAGCCACACTTCTCAAGTTTAAAAGCTGAAAACCACTTAATTCATTTTCAAGAATTTATTGCGCTTTATTTATTAAACTTCAGCGCTGTTACTTGGCAGCTAATTGATTTTGAATCAATTGAATGCCCAGCATTAGCCCCTAAATACGCTAACTTATTTAAACTTGAAAAGGACGCACTGGTTGGCTTTGCAAAGGGTCTTCAAAGCGTTGAAAGGTTATTCGCTAATGTGTCGACATTAATGATGTTTGACGATCATGATGTCACCGATGATTGGAACTTAACCGCAGGCTGGGAGCAGGCTATTTATCAGCACCCAGCTAGCCGTCGTATTGTAAATAATGGTTTAATTAGTTATTGGTTAATGCAGGGGATTGGTAATGATGCAGGCGATAACTCACTGTCTTTATTACCCAGCTTTAAAGAAAGTCTGCAGCAACAGAGCTGGTATTTTAAAGACTTTGATAAGTTAATACTCAATTTTAACCATTGGCATTACGAGCTTAATACCATTCCAAAGGTTGTAGTGCTCGATACCCGAACCCATCGCTGGCGTAATGAACAAAACTTCAATGAGCCATCAGGTTTACTTGATTGGGAAAGGCTCACTGAATTAGAAGAAAGCCTATTGTCTCACGATAAAGTGATTATCGTATCTCCAGCTCCGGTGTTTGGTGTTAAATCGATTGAAGCAATTCAAGCGATTTTTAATTTTTGCGGGCAACCCTTGTTAGTTGATGTTGAAAACTGGATGGCCCATGAAGGTTCTGCTAAAAAGTTGCTAGATACTTTTCGCCGTGAAGATACGCCAAAAGAAACCTTGATCCTCTCTGGTGATGTCCATTATTCATTTTGTTTTTCAGTGCAAAAACGCTTTGGTAAGCATAAAAATCGGATTTGGCAGTTGACCGCCAGTGGCATTAAAAATGAGTTCCCACGTAAACTTATTAATGTACTCGATAAGCTCGACTCAATTTTATATGCGCCAAAAAGCCCACTTAACTTTTTCACTAAACGTTGGCAAATGGAAGTTGATAAACACCAAACCATAGGCGAAGGGCAAAAGTATTTGGTCAGTAATGCGGCTATCAGCTTAATTGAGCTCAATGACGGTTTGCTTGCTAAATATGAACTTATTCACGCTGATAACCAAATAACTGAATTCGATTTAAACGATAATTAATCTATTGCTTTGCGATTCGCCTCAACGTAGTCAGCAACATTACTTACTGTATCTAACCAAAACCCATTTTTAGGATCTTGTAGATAAACAATGAGCTGCTCTAGCGCGTCGGTGCCGGTAGTGTACTGATCTCGTTTGCCAATATCGTGGCCTGCCAGAATGATCCAACTATTGTTAGTTCGGTGCTGCTCTATGGTTTTTTGGATCTCTTCGAAAGTAAGTCCATCAATGGGTAAGCTAGTTAACTGCGAAAAGTCTGTAAAGTTGGGGTTATTTGCCGTTTCGTCGAGCCAAGTTCTACCTGTTTTAAAGTGCTTGGCTATTAACGGTACATAACTTTTAGTATTTGCACCACGGCCAACAAAGGTGTTTCCGCAAGGGTAGGCAAAAGCGGTTGGTGTCACGTTGAGTGTGGCTTTTATATAATCTTGCCCCTTTAAGATATCTTGCTCCATTTCTTTTAACGTAAATTGTTCAAGCGACACCCCAAGTTCCCGAAGCCATTCAAAGTTGCCGGTACACAAGTGGCTTGCCGTATGATTAGCAATTTCGTGACCTGTTTTTACAGCCATTTGCCACTTTTCAACACGTTCTTTTACGTTAAAAGGGGATACATAAAATGTCGCTTTTATTTGGTATTTGTTTAAAAGTGCTAAACCGGTATCAACTTGGCTATGTCTTGCATCATCAAAAGTGATACTGACAGCATTTTTAGCCTTATTAGGGTAGTCAAAGCCTAGGTAGTCACTGCTTTTTGCCAGAGTTTGGCAGCTGATTAAAAGTGGTAGTACGACGCACAAGGGTTTAAGCATAATCAATCCTTTATCATTGTTTTTACAATGAAATCAAAAAGGCTAATGCTTTGCTATGCGACTTTTGAATAAAAAAACGCCCAGAACGAATCCGCATTGTTCTGGGCTTAGGGGGTGGCTCGTGTGAGCCTGCGCTAACTATAAAAAAACACCTTCTAAATTCAGTAGGGAGAAGTAGAAAGTACTTTTAAGTGTAGTTAATCAGCAGGAAATTGCACGGTAAATGTACAAATTTTATACTAGTTTAAAATCAGTCTGTTACAGCTTTTTACCTAAATTAGCGCCTTATTTATACAGTCTTTATGCGCAACTTATACCCAAGTTATCAACTGGGCATTTTGGACCAAATCACGAGGTAATGAGTTCTTAATTTTATTCTTTTGCCACTTACCTAGGCCTACCGGACAACCACATAACATTAAAACTACTTCACCATTATCTTGCGTTGGTTTTTCTAGCCTAATATCTTTACCGTTAAAGTAATCGTTTGCTTGGCAAGCAGACATCTCAAAGGTATTTTTATCGCAATCTTGGCCAAAGACAGTGGCAAACTCGTGAGTTAAGCGAACTCCGCCTTTGTGGATCACGCCAAGTTGAATACCTAAACGTGAGTATTTAATTTTATCTTGCAGTTCATCAAAGCCACCAGGAAACAACCAAAGCTCTTTATCACGCTGCATTAACGTGCCTTTGAGTGATTTTAGACCGAACTGTTTTTTAATTGTTTGCATAAACGCTTGGCTTTGTTTTTTATCAAACTCAGCAAACGGAAATGCGCCTTTTTTAACTTTTTGATTAGGGTTATCGCTTGACGCTATTTTTTTAAATTTAGCGATGAAGAAACCTTCACTGTCGTAAGTTTGCGGCCAAACATGCAAATAACCTTCGCTGGTTGTCGCTTTGTCTGCGCCATCAAACAGAGTATTGAGCGATTGTACTTCGATGCAATCAGGGAACTCTGCTAATAGATACTCACACACTTGTTGGTTTTCAAGAGGTGTTAAAGTACAGGTCGAATACACTAATGTGCCGCCTGGTTTTAATGCATAAAAGGCACTTTTGATAAGGGCTTTTTGCACAGCAGCAATATCAATATTAGATTCGATTGACCAATTCTTTAGGGCGTCTGCATCTTTACGAACCGTGCCTTCACCTGAACACGGGGCATCTAGCAAAATACTGTCGAAGCACTCATACATGTAATCCCCAAAGATCACACCGTCAAAATGTGATAATGCACAATTACCTACGCCCATACGTTTAAGGGTTGCTGCTAATACTTTTAAGCGTGACGATGACAACTCATTGGCCACTAACACGCCACTATTATCCATCATGGCAGCGATTTGTGATGTTTTTGAACCCGGTGCCGATGCCATATCAAGTACCGCATCGCTTTGCTGAACTTCGGCTCTCAGTGCTACCGGCGGTAACATTGAGCTGGCTTCTTGTACATACATAGCACCACTTAAGTGTAAATCGGTATTTCCGATGGCAAGCGCCGCTTCTTCGTCGCTAGGACGTGTTAGCCAGAATCCTTCTTCACACCATGGAATTGCTGTTAATTCCCATCCTTTTTTGGCGCATTGACGCTGAAATTCATCGACTGACATTTTTAAGGTATTTACGCGAACAGATCGTCTGAGTGGGCGGCGACAGGCTGCAATAAAGTCGTCTAAAGATAAATGTTCGGGAAGGTAGCTTTTTACATCATCAATAAATGAGTCAGGAATATATGTATTAGCGTCCACTAAATGGCTCTCACATCACGTAGTAATAGCTGGATCATACCATTTATAGCGCTATCAGGGGATATTTTTAGCTTTTTAAGAGTGATATTGAAGTGTCGACATATTGCTAATATAAATGTTCTTTATAGCCATTATTTTTGATAAATATCAATTTATGTCGACATTTTGTTGGTTTTTTAGCCTGTTTTTCCGATCTCAAGGTTGACACTTGCAATGATAGGGCGCATAGTGAACTCACAAATTGTCGACAATCTTAATTTAGTACTTTGATAGACCTATTATGACAGAGCAAAAAGCCAACGATAACTACAACGATATCACGATAACAACAGCATCAGACCAAGTGTTTGTCGACATGCGTCGTGAAATTGTCCAAGGCACCATCGAGCAGGGTAGCAAAATTTCTGAGCCAGAACTTGCTAAACGCTATGGTGTAAGCCGTGCCACCTTACGTGAGGCGCTAAATCGTTTAGAGAGCTGTTATTTGGTAGAGCGTAAAGCAAATGTCGGTTGCCGTGTCGTTGCACTAACAGCTGAGCGTTTAATCGAAGTCTATCAGGTTCGTAGTGCCTTAGAAGGGCTGGCTTGTCGTTTAGCTGCCGATAACATGGAACCTGAAGAAGTGCAGGGTTTAAAACAGTTATTGAACCAGCACTTACAAACACAGCGTGTAAAAGAAGGTGAATCATACTACCAAGAAGCGGGCGACCTTGATTTTCATTATCGCATTATTAAAGGGTCGAAAAACGCACACTTAATTCATCTTTTATGTAATGAGTTGTACCAGTTAATTCGTATGTACCGTGTACAAATGGGGATGGTTGGGCCGCGTGTATCAAAAGCGTTTGATGAACACTTGGCTATTATTAATGCCATTGAAAACCATGACGGTGAATTAGCCGAAATGCTTATGAAGCGCCATATCAGTGCGTCTCAGGCAAATATTCAGACTAAGTTTGACTTACTCGCAGCAAAAAATTAGTAGCGCTTTAGTTAAACAGTCACAATTTAGATTTAAAAAATAGAGTTAGCCAAAGAGCTAAAACCGTTCAAAGATAGGAGTTATCCAATGTCAGCAGGATTGAAATTCAAACAGGCAATCGCCAACAACAAGCCATTGCAAGTGGTTGGCACCGTCAACGCGTACTGCGCAATGATGGCAGAAAAAACAGGTCACCAAGCACTTTACCTCTCAGGTGCTGGTGTTGCTAACGCATCATACGGCATGCCAGATTTAGGTATGACTAGCCTTGATAACGTACTTGAAGATATTCGTCGAATCACCAGCGCTACCGACTTACCGCTTCTTGTTGATGCTGACACAGGGTGGGGCGGTGCATTTAATATTGCTCGTACCGTTAAAGAAATGACCAAAGCAGGCGCAGCGGGCTTCCATATTGAAGACCAAGTAGCACAAAAACGTTGTGGTCACCGTCCTAATAAAGAGATCGTGTCTAAAGATGAAATGGTTGACCGTATTAAAGCTGCGGTCGATGCCAAAACAGACAGTGATTTTTACATTATGGCGCGTACTGATGCATTCCAAAAAGAAGGCTTAAATGCAGCTATTGACCGCGCAGCAGCGTGTGTTGAAGCTGGCGCAGACGCTATTTTTGCAGAAGCTGTGCATGATTTAGCAGATTACCAAGCATTTGCTAAAGCGTTAAATGTGCCAATTCTTGCGAACATCACCGAATTTGGCCAAACACCGCTTTATACAAAAGAGCAATTGAGCGAAGTGGGTGTTGAAATTGTACTTTATCCACTTAGTGCATTTAGAGCCATGAACAAAGCCGCACTTAATGTGTATTCGTCTATTCTTAGCGAAGGCTCGCAACAAAGCCAAGTAGACAATATGCAAACACGTGCGGAATTATATGAGTTTTTAGATTATCACTCATATGAAAACACACTCGATAACCTTTTCTCAGCTAAAAAATCATAACGACAACATATAAGGAGAACACTCATGGTAGATAAAGCATTAGGCGGCGCAGGTTTACGTGGACAAGTAGCAGGTGAGACAGCACTGTGTACAGTAGGTAAATCAGGTTCAGGTTTAACTTATTGTGGTTATGATATTAGTGAATTAGCAGATAAAGCGCAGTTTGAAGAAGTGTCTTTTTTACTGTCGCGCGGTGAATTACCAACAGAGTCTGAGCTGACTGAATATAAAGCAAAGCTAAAATCACTACGTGGTTTACCAGATTCACTTAAAACAGTGCTTGAGAACATTCCTAAAGACGCGCACCCAATGGATGTAATGCGTACGGGTTGTTCTATGCTAGGTAACTTAGAGATGGAGCAAGATTTCTCGCAAGCGAATGATGCGATTGATCGCCTAGTTGCCGTATTCCCAAGCATTATTTGTTACTGGTATCGTTTTAGCCATGACGGCGTTCGTATTGAAACTGAAACAGATGATGATTCGGTAGGTGCACACTTCTTACGTTTATTACATGACGAAGCACCATCAGCACTGTTCGAGCAAGTAATGAATGTGTCTTTAATTCTTTATGCAGAGCATGAGTTTAATGCATCAACATTCACTGCGCGTGTGTGTGCATCAACATTGTCTGATATTCACTCTTGTGTAACGGGTGCTATTGGTAGTTTACGTGGTCCATTACATGGTGGTGCGAACGAAGCGGCTATGGATATGATTGAAGGCTTCACAAGTGCAGACCAAGCTGAAGATGCACTGATGGGTATGCTTGAGCGTAAAGACAAGATCATGGGCTTTGGTCATGCCATTTATCGTGAATCAGATCCACGTAACGTGATTATCAAAAAGTGGTCAGAAAAACTGGCAGCAGAAGTGGGTGATGATGTGCTTTATCCAGTGTCTGTTCGCTGTGAAGAAGTTATGTGGCGTGAAAAGAAATTATTCTGTAATGCTGATTTCTTCCATGCATCTGCGTATCACTTCATGGGTATCCCAACTAAGTTATTCACGCCAATTTTCGTGATGAGCCGTGTAACAGGTTGGACAGCGCACGTGAAAGAGCAACGTGCTAATAACCGTATTATTCGCCCAAGTGCAGATTATACGGGCCCAGAAGCGCGTAGCTATACGCCAATTTCTGAGCGTTAATCGTAATTAAATCAGTGATAGGGGTAGCTTGGCTGCCCCTTTATGAAGGGGCGAAATAAATACAAAAACAATCAGGCCACCTTTGTTCACCGTCACCAAGTACAAGTAGAATCATCATGAATACAAATTTTAGAAAACCATTAGCAGGCACCGGCGTCGATTACTTTGATACGCGCGCTGCTGTTGATGCAATTAAACCGGGCAGCTATGACACACTTCCTTACACATCAAGAGTACTTGCCGAAAACTTAGTTCGTCGCTGTGACCCTGAAATGCTAAATGATGCACTGTCGCAGTTAATTGACCGCAAGCGTGATTTAGATTTTCCATGGTTTCCTGCGCGTGTTGTGTGTCACGATATCTTAGGTCAAACAGCGTTAGTTGATTTAGCAGGCTTGCGTGATGCAATAGCTGCAAAAGGCGGCGATCCTGCAAAAGTGAACCCTGTGGTACCTACACAGTTAATTGTTGATCATTCATTAGCGGTTGAACACGCAGGTTTTGAACCTGACGCATTTGAAAAAAACCGTGCTATTGAAGACCGTCGTAACGATGACCGATTCCACTTTATTAATTGGACGAAAACAGCATTTAAAAATATTGATGTGATCCCGCCGGGTAACGGCATTATGCATCAGATTAATTTAGAGAAAATGTCACCTGTGATCCAAAAACGTGACGGCGTGGCATTCCCAGATACATTAGTTGGTACAGATAGCCACACACCTATGGTCGATGCGCTAGGTGTTATTGCAGTCGGTGTAGGTGGTCTTGAAGCTGAAAGTGTGATGCTTGGCCGTGCATCTTACATGCGTTTACCAGATATTGTGGGTGTTGAACTAAAAGGCAAGCCACAACCGGGTATTACTGCAACCGATATCGTATTAGCGATCACCGAATTTTTACGTAATGAAAGAGTTGTGTCGACCTACCTTGAATTTTATGGTGAAGGTGCCGATGCACTTACCCTAGGTGATAGAGCAACTATCTCTAATATGACGCCAGAGTTTGGCGCAACAGCTGCGATGTTCTACATCGATGACAACACACTTGATTACCTACGTTTAACAGGCCGTGAAGAAGAGCAAGTTAAACTAGTTGAAACTTACGCAAAAGAGACTGGCCTTTGGAGTGATAGCCTTAAAACGGCCGAGTATGAGCGTGTGTTAACTTTTGATCTGTCTTCAGTTGGTCGCAATATTGCGGGCCCTTCAAATCCACATCGCCGTGTTGCAACAAGCGAACTTGATAAAGCAGGTATCACTGGCGTTGTTGAGAATGAAGAAGGCTTAATGCCAGATGGCGCCTGTATCATTGCTGCAATCACAAGTTGTACTAATACCAGTAACCCACGTAACGTTATTGCTGCAGGTTTACTTGCGCGTAATGCCAACGCTAAAGGGTTAACTCGTAAGCCATGGGTTAAAACATCACTGGCACCGGGTTCTAAAGCGGTTAAATCTTACTTAGAAGAAGCCAATTTATTACCTGAGCTTGAACAACTTGGCTTTGGTATTGTTGCCTTCGCGTGTACAACCTGTAATGGCATGAGTGGTGCGCTTGATCCAAAAATTCAGCAAGAAGTGATTGACCGTGACCTATACGCAACGGCTGTACTTTCGGGTAACCGTAACTTCGATGGTCGTATTCACCCTTATGCTAAACAAGCATTCTTAGCTTCACCACCACTGGTTGTTGCTTATGCTATTGCCGGTACTATTCGTTTTGATATCGAAAAAGATGTATTAGGGCATGATCAACAAGGCAACGAAATTCGCCTTATGGATTTATGGCCATCAGACGAAGAAATTGATGCAGTGATTAAACAAAGTGTTAAACCTGAGCAGTTCAAAAAGGTTTACGAGCCAATGTTTGATTTAAGTGTAGATTATGGCGAAGACAACGATCCGCTTTACCAATGGCGTCCACAAAGTACTTATATTCGCCGTCCTCCTTATTGGGAAGGCGCATTAGCGGGTGAACGCTCTTTGAGTGATATGCGTGCATTAGCCGTATTGGGTGACAACATCACTACTGACCATTTATCACCTTCGAATGCGATTTTAGCGTCAAGTGCTGCTGGTGAATACCTGGCTAAAATGGGTCTCCCAGAAGAAGATTTTAACTCGTATGCTACTCACCGAGGTGACCATTTAACAGCACAGCGTGCTACATTCGCTAACCCTAAGTTATTGAATGAAATGGTTAAAGAAAATGGTGAAGTGAAGCAAGGTTCATATGCTCGCATTGAACCAGAAGGCAAAGTAACGCGTATGTGGGAAGCTATCGAAACCTACATGCAGCGCAAACAACCGCTTATCATTGTGGCTGGTGCCGATTATGGTCAAGGGTCATCACGTGACTGGGCTGCAAAAGGTGTACGCCTAGCTGGTGTTCAAGTGATTGCAGCCGAAGGCTTTGAGCGTATTCACCGTACCAACTTAATTGGTATGGGTGTATTACCGCTTGAGTTTAAAGCAGGTACCACGCGAACTACGCTAGGTATTGATGGTAGTGAGAGTTTCAGTGTTAAAGGTGAACCAACACCAGGCGCAACACTGACACTAGTGATTACCCGTGCCAATGGTGAAATCGTTGAAGTACCAATGACGTGCCGTTTAGATACAGCTGAAGAAGTGTCAATTTATTCAGCGGGTGGTGTACTGCAACGTTTCGCGCAAGATTTTTTAGAATCTGAGGAGCACTAAGCAATGGTATTTAAACCACAAATTAAGGTGCCAGCGACCTATATGCGTGGCGGCACCAGTAAAGGGGTGTTCTTTAACTTGACTGATTTACCCGAGCCTGCTCAAGTGGCAGGTGAGGCGCGCGACAACCTGTTATTACGTGTGATTGGCAGCCCCGATCCTTACCAAAAACAAACTGATGGTATGGGCGGTGCAACCTCAAGCACCAGTAAGACGGTGATATTATCGAAAAGTACTAAAGCTGATCACGATGTTGATTATCTGTTTGGTCAAGTTGCTATCGATAAAGCGTTTGTAGATTGGAGTGGTAACTGCGGTAATTTAACTTCAGCAGTCGGGGCCTTTGCTGTATCAAATGGTCTTGTTGATGCCAGCAAAATTCCAGAGAACGGCGTTGTTGAAGTTAAAGTATGGCAAGTCAATATTAGTAAAACCATCATAGTGCACGTGCCAATTACTAACGGTGAAGTGCAAGAAACTGGTGATTTTGAGCTTGATGGCGTGACCTTTCCAGCCGCTGAAGTAAAACTTGAATTTATGGACCCTGCTGATGGCGAAGGGGCTTTGTTCCCAACAGGTAACTTAGTCGATGAATTAGAAGTGCCGGGTATTGGTATGTTGTCTGCAACGATGATCAATGCGGGTATTCCTACAGTTTTCATTAACGCCAGTGAAGTTGGCTATGATGGCACAGAGCTACAAGAAGCCATTAACGGTGATGCATCGGCACTTGAAAAGTTAGAAACGATTCGTGCCTATGGGGCGTTGAAAATGGGGCTAATTTCTCATATTGATGAAGCAAAGGCACGTCAACATACGCCAAAAGTAGCTTGGGTTGCACCAGCTAAAACTTATCATGCATCAAGCGGTAAAGTTGTAAACGAAGCTGATATTGATTTAGTAGTACGTGCTATGTCGATGGGTAAGTTGCACCATGCCATGATGGGCACGGCTGCGGTTGCAATAGGTACTGCAGCTTCTATTCCTGGTACCTTGGTAAACCTTGCTGCAGGTGGTGGTGAGCGACAGGAGGTAAACTTTGGTCATCCTTCTGGCACTTTAAAAGTGGGCGCTGCTGCAACACTTGTTGATGGTAATTGGCAAGTCACAAAAGCAAGTATGAGCCGAAGTGCACGTGTATTAATGGAAGGCTGGGTTCGAGTGCCCGAGTAGTACTCACTTGCGTACTGATATAATCAAAATAAAGCGGCGTTTACGCCGCTTTGTCTAATCCGTAGCATTGTTGCTTCATACCTTCAATAAACTCATCAAACTTGCCGCTCTGTTGCATGAGTTCTATTTCATCATTTAAGTCTTCTAAAACTTTTTGCCAGTGTGGCGTTGATTTGCTGACAGAAAAATATAGCGGTTTGTATTCAAGCTTAGGCTCTAATGCGACCAGTGATTCTAGTATTTGTCGTTTGCCGCTAATTGATAATTCAGACTTGTAAACGCTTGCTTTTAACACTTCAAGATCTGCCACAATCAGGCTTACGCGGTTACTAAGTAAGAGATGAATTAGTTGGTACTCATTATTAGCGACGATTGTATCGATTTCTTTATTATCAATCATGGCATCGAGTTCTTTGGTGTTTTTATATGAGCGAACTACACCAATAGGCAAGTCTTTTACAGAGTTTAAATCGCCATTAAATGGAATTTGAGTTCCCTTTAACGCCACGAAAGAAAGATCCCCACCTGGAATGGCATGGCTCAAAGCGAGTAAATCGTTGCGGGTTTTATCAAGGAAGTTATCTGAAATAACATCATCTTCAACGAAATATTCAGGAAAAAGAATATCAGCGCGGCCTAGTTCAGCTTCTCTTACGGCACGTGCCCAAGGATAAAAACCAATATGCACGCCATAACCTTTTTCAAGTAAGGAGCTTACAGTAAATTGATAGAGCCAGCCTTTGTTGCATAAGTTTTCGTCTATATAAGGAGGCCAATCTAAAGTAACGAGCTTTAATACATGTTTGGCATCTAAGTTATACCCATATCCGCCGTTGAAACGCACCGCTTCTTCAGTGATGATTTCGCCATTTTTTTCAAAGCTAACAGGCGTAAGGCCCGCAAGAGCTTGATATGAGGCGAATAAAAAAAATACGGTCAGTAGTTTCATAAATTGTTTAAGTTTTTGTTATTTATCTAAAGCTTAGCCTTTTGCCGTAAATATACAACCTAGTAACTGTAACAATATCTAACGGATGGAGTACATTTTTCGATCACAGCTTATATTAATAGACTTGAGTGACAAAAAGTTTACATTTGTATTATGATATCACTTAATGCTTTTGCAGCTTAAGGATAACAACAATGATAAAACCAAGTATCTATATATCACTTCTCACAAGCTCTATGCTTGCTCACGCACAATTACCGCTTAGCGTTACAAGCCCAGATGGACAAATAACTGTAAAACTCGAAAAACAACAAAATCAGCTTGTTTATAGCGTAAATTATGGCAACCAAGAGTTTTTGCAGCAATCACAGCTTGGTTTAAATACCAACCTGGGTGATTTTTCACAAAGCCTAAAATATAAAAGCCATACAACAGCTTCAGTCAATGAAAGATATAAGCTGCATAATGCAAAGGTGAGTGAAGTAAACTACACGGCGAATACCTTAAAAGCGCAATTTGAAAATCAAGAGGGCAAAGTACTAGGAGTCGAGTTTAACGTGTCTGATAGCGATGTTGCATTTCGTTATCAGATATCGGGAGCTGAAACTGATACCCGTATTAAGGTGTTAGCTGAATACAGTGCTTTTAACCTACCAGATAATGCAACCACGTTTATAAGCCCACAAGCCTTACCTGAAACGGGCTGGATGCAAACAAAACCAAGTTACGAAGAGCCTTACACCTTCAACGAAGCCCTTGGAACACCGTCAGCGAATGGCGTGGGCTATACATTTCCTGCATTATTTAAAAATAGCGATAAAGGTTGGTTATTAATTTCTGAAACCGGTGTTGATAGCCATTATGTTGGCTCAAAATTAAGCGAGGGCACGAAAGACGGTGTTTATCGTATTTCATTTCCTCAGGCTGGAGAAAACAATGGCATTGGTGCAATTTATGCGGCTATGGCAATGCCTGCAACCACACCTTGGCGCACCATCACGTTAGGAACGAGTTTAAAGCCAATTGTTGAATCAACCGTGGCGTTTGATTTGGTTAAACCCCTTTATCAAGCAAGCCAAGAATATAAAATGGGTCGTTCAACATGGAGCTGGATTGTTTGGCAAGACCCAAGTATCAACTACGATGACCAAATCAAATTTATCGATTTAGCTGCATCATTAAATTTTGAATATGTATTAATCGACAATTGGTGGGATAAAAACATTGGCCGCGAGAGAATGGCTGAATTGGTTAAGTACGCCAATGGAAAGGGCGTTGATGTTATTTCATGGTACAACTCAAATGGCTGGTGGAATGACGCACCTCAAACCCCACAAAATAGAATGAACAGTGCACCAGCACGTCGAAATGAAATGGCGTGGTTGCAAAGCATTGGTGTTAAAGGGCTTAAAGTAGATTTTTTTGGTGGTGACAAACAAGAGACCATTAAACTCTATGAAGATATTCTTACAGATGCAAATCAGTATGGTTTAGTGATCACCTTTCATGGCAGCACCATCCCGCGTGGCTGGGAAAGAATGTATCCTAACTTCGTCACATCTGAAGCGGTACTGGCATCGGAGAACCTTGTTTTTCATCAAAATTCGTTAGATTTACATGCGTATAACGCGACTATTTTACCGTTCACTCGTAATGCTATTGGCGCTATGGACTTTGCCCCAGTGTTTTTAAACAAACGCTTATCTCAAGATCAAACAGTCGGCAATATTCGTAAAACCACAGATACATTTGAACTGGCAACAGGTGTGCTTTATCAATCACCAGTGCAACATTTTGGTCTGACGCCAAATAACCTTGAAGAACAACCTCAATTTGTTATTGATACTTTAAAGGCGATGCCAACGGTATGGGATGAAACACGCTATATTGCAGGTCAGCCGGGTCAAGATGCAACGATTGCGAGGCGTCATCAACAAACATGGTGGGTAGCAGCCGTGAATGGTGAAAATAAATCTAAAACATTAGATATTGATTTACCTATGTTAGCAGGTAAAAAAATCACCCTGTTGTTTGATAAAAAAGATGGCATTGCAGGTACTAAGCAAGTCACAGTAAGTAACAGTGGTAAATTAACCTTAAACTTATTAGCTCAAGGTGGCGCACTGATAATTGGTCGCTAAATGTGAGTTAATAGGCGGTAAACAAAACCAAGTAGAGAAAAGCGAGCAGGTTGCTCGCTTTTTTTATAGCTATATTTGCCTTGTTAAATTAGACGTGGGTCACAGAGAGGAGGGATGCGCTAATAAACTTAGCTTTTTATTTTTTAAATTACAGAAATTTAGAATTAGTACACAGAGTGGATTCGAACCACCAACTTTTGGTGTGGGTCATAGAGAGCGGTAGTGCTCTAACCAACTGAGCTTTTAAATTTATAATTCGGAAAAATTATAATTGGTACGACCGAGTGGATTCGAACCACCGATTTTGGCGTGGGTCATAGAGAGCGGTAATGCTCTAACCAACTGAGCTTTTAAATTTATAATTCGGGAAATTTAGAATTGGTACGACCGAGTGGATTCGAACCGCTGACCTTTGGCGCGGGTCATAAAGAGCGGTAGTGCTCTAACCAACTGAGCTTTTAAATTTATAATTCGGAAAATTTAGAATTGGTACGACCGAGTGGATTCGAACCACCGATTTTGGCGTGGGTCATAGATAGCGGTAGTGCGCTAATCAACTGAGCTACAACTGTATGATTTTGGTTTTATGATAGAAAAATTATAAAGAATTGAATAAATTGGTACGACCGAGTGGATTCGAACCACCGACTTTTGGGCCGGGTCATAGAGAGCGGTAGTGTTCTAACCAACTGAAATAGAACTGTATAATGTTGATTTTAGGATAATAAAATTCTGAGGAGTTTGAATAAATTGGTACGACCGAGTGGATTCGAACCACCGACCCCTACCATGTCAAGGTAGTGCTCTAACCAACTGAGCTACGGTCGTACTGAGATGTTAAAATCATGGTACAACCGAGTGGATTCGAACCACCGACCTTTGGAGCGGGCCGTTAAGAGTGGTAGTGCTATTTCCTTTGGTTATACCTAAATCATGGTACAACCGAGTGGATTCGAACCACCGACCCCTACCATGTCAAGGTAGTGCTCTAACCAACTGAGCTACGGTTGTATTTTGATTTTAAATTGTTGTTAGCGTGGCTAAACAACGGAGGCTAATATATAGCGACTGGTTGTGTGAATCAAGCAGCTTTAGCTATTTTTATGCTAAGTGCTGGTTTTTTATTCATAACGGACTAATTTCGCACCTTCTATAAAAACCTTGCCACCAAGTGACATGGCTTTTAGCTGAGCGCTTTAGATTTTGTAAAATTGCATCATTACTTTCGCTATCTACAAATTTGCCCATTTCTGTGTCACGCCATATTTGCTGGTAAAGAGGTTGTAGGGTTTCTAATCGACCCACTAAGAATGATTGATAGGGCTGTAATTGCTCTAAATAAAACTTTTTAAACACATTACTTAGCGTTTGTGCCTTTTGTTTATTCTTGTTCGCAGGGCAGAGCTCATCTTTTGAGTACTGCTTGAGCAGCGCTGTTATTTGTTGATTGTAATGTGTTTGCACCCTTGCCGCCGAAATAAGAAGCTTGTTGTATTTAAAACGGTTTAATACTTCGAGTTGGTTGATGATTTGCTCAGGGTCTACAGCGTTTATTTTGCCGTTATTAATATGGTTGTTTAATTTAGCAATTTGCTCCATCGCGCTCACGGTTTCGCTAAAACCTGCGGTGTTTTCATCAATGTGAGTCGAACTTAGCTGCCAGATTTGCTTAAACTCGCTTTCGTTGAGCAGCATAGCTTTAAAGTAGTTAGGAAGGTTTGCTTGCTTTTGTACTGCGGTGAGTTTTATTTTTTCAAACAGATCATCCTGATCTTCAAAGCTTTCTAAGCACTCATTTGCGCTTTGAATAAACTTAATTTGATAACTAAGAATGTTAGCAGGCGTTGCTGTTTTGCCGAGCTGATTATTGTGCTCAGCAATAAGAGTTGCGAGTTTACATTGGCGTAACTGGGCAAGTTCAAGCATGCCAATGGTTGCTTTATCTTCAGTATTTTCAGAAAAGTGGTTAACAGTTAGTGTACTTGGTTTAGAGAGTTTAAAGCTTTCAGTTTTAAGTACGTTTTCTAATCTTTGCGCGTAGGTGTGATTTACATCACCGGAAGAGGGCGTGCAGGCAATAAGTGCCAGGCACGCTGTTGCGATGATAGAGTTTAAAAGGCTATTGGTTTTGCAAAAAAGGTGCATGTTTAAATCGCCTATGAACAGTGAACATCAACATAATTGCTGCGGCACTTAACCCCACAATAATACCTATCCAAAAGCCATGAGGGCCCAGTGCTGGAACAATTAAATCTGTACGAGCAAGTACGAAGCCAAGCGCAAAGCCGATCAACCAATAGGATACAAAGGTGATATAACCAATCGGTGCCGTGTATTTCAATCCACGTAAAATACCATTGGCAGAAACTTGCAGGGCATCTGGTAACTGGTAGATACAAGCAAGTACCATGATTGAAGAAGCAAGAGCTAATACTTCAGGGTTGTCAGAATACAATTGGCTTATAATATCTCGAGCAAAAAAGGTCACACTTGCCAGTAAAAAAGCAATAATTGCCGCGAGAATATAACTCGTTTTAACGGCATTTTTTAACTGCTGATAATGTTGTTGGCCAAACAAATTGCCTATTCGAATGCTAATGGCAATTGAGAGGCTCAACGGCATCATAAACAGTAATGTCGTCACACTGGCTGCAATTTGGTGACCGGCAACAGCAACCGCACCTAAGTGCGCTATAAATAAAGGAATACAAGCAAATAGCGTTACTTCAAAAAAGGTAGCTAATGAAATAGGGATACCCACTTTGGTGATAGTCCATAAAGTAGCGGGCTTTGGCGCTTCGAAATTGGCTAGCAATGCTTTGGCATCAATCTTTTTGTTAAAGTGACAATAAATAACCTGAGTTAACGCCATTGCTGTAAATACCAGCGCCGTGGCAATACCACAGCCCGCGCCACCGTACGCTTGAAAACCTAATTTACCGTGTATAAATACGTAGTTGGCCGGAATATTAACTGCTAAGCCAATTAAACTAATGTAAAAAGCAGGTTTGGTCATTCCCATACCTTCAGTGATATTTCGGTACACACTGAAAAGTAAAAAACCAAAAATACCCCATTTAACAAAATGAATGTATTGCTCAGCTAAGTGGGTAATAGACTGTGAAGTATCTAATTGACTAAGCACAGTATCAGCAAGGCTTGCCAGCCCTAAACCGATTATGGCAAGTACTAACGCCAGATACAGGCCCTGTTGAAAATAATGACTAATACCTTGTTTATCGTTTGAACCAGCAAACTGCGCTATGATCCCGGTTAACGCCAATAATATGCCTTGCAGTGCAAGCATCAACGGATTCCAAATACCCGTTGCAATAGAAAGTGCTGCCAAGTCTGTTGCACTCACTTGGCCTGCCATCACGGTATCAACAACCGTCATTAAAATAAGGGTTACCTGTGCCAAAAAAACAGGAATGGCTAACGAAATTAACCTTTTGGCTTCCCAACTACAAAAAGACATAAATTACACGACTAAATAAACAGACAGCCATTGTAATCTATTCATAGATCAATAAAAATCGCAGTTATCTATTTAATGAAGAAAAGAGAAAGCGATGTTCACTGGAATTGTGCAAACGCAAGCCGTTGTGGTTGATGCTACTAACCAAGGCGGTGTACTAAGGCTAGCTTTAAAAGTAGATCAGCAATTTGCTGAAAACCTGAATATCGGCGCAAGCATAGCCATTAATGGTTGTTGTTTAACCGTGGTGAAGTTTGCATCAGACACTAAAGGCTGCTGTGTTATAAATTTTGATGTGATTGATGAAACATTAAAGTTAACCAACCTAGGTATGCTGGCTGTCAATGATACAGTGAATTTTGAACGTTCAGTGACTTTTGGTACTGAACTGGGCGGACATATCGTGTCTGGTCACATTCATTGTATGGCCGAGATACTTTCAATTAACCACCATCAAGATAACTGTAAAATGCAATTAGCATTAGCAAAAGAGTGGCAAAAATATGTGCTTTATAAGGGGTTTGTGAGCGTTAACGGGGCAAGCCTCACTGTAGGTGAAGTTGATGATCAGGGCTTTTGGCTACACTTGATCCCAGAAACACTCTCTATTACCAATCTTGATAACTACCGCGAGGGTGATAAGTTAAATATCGAAGTCGATCAGCAAACTTATACCATTATCAACACGGTCGAAAATTATCTTTCGCAACAAGCAAAATAAATACATCAAACGAGCAAATTAAAAAATTTGCTCGTCGTCACTATCGACATGTAATTCGAGTTTGTTGTGTGCGTAATCTATATGCATATTTAAATGAATGGGATTGCAACATGCTGCGCAATCTTCATAGTAATCTTGGTCACCGTCGCTTGCATCAAGTGCAACATGAATATGGTGGCCACAGTGAGGGCATGAAATCCGTTGTGTGTATTGGTCTTTCATCAGCTTTTACCTTAATCAGGCATGCCTGAGTTCGTTAAATTGCAATCTTTATTAAACCCTAACTCATCAAAAATGAATCTAGATTTAATTAGATTGATATAACTCTCTAACCGAATAGATGTAAGCGTAGTGCTACCAATTCGGTTAGCATCTTTATTAATACGCTTTATAAGATAAATATAGCTGTGTTTAGCGGTTTGTGACATTCCTTTTACAGTGATTTCGTGCTTATTTCAGTAGCTGATCAATTTGTTGTTTTGCTTCAGTAAGATAGTGCCCAGCAAATATATTGGCATTATTGAGCATAGGGTATAGTTGATAGATGGCTCTACGTTGCTCGTAACCTACCTGCAATGGGTAGATATCGTTATAGGCATCATAAAAGCTATCAGGCAGTGGCGCATATAGCTCACTCATGGCAATATCGCATTCCCGATCACCATAATAACAAGCAGGGTCAAATACACTGGGTACATTATTATAAAAGCCCATATTTCGACGCCAAAAATCACCGTGCAATAACGAAGGCTCTACAACATGGCTATGCAGTGCGTTTTTAATAAAAGCGATGAAGGTGTCTTGGTTGACAAGTTCAATGCCTTTTTCTTGTAATAACTGCAATTGCCAACCAATGCGTTCTTCAGCAAAAAATACATCCCATTTTTTGTGCCAACGATTTGGTTGTAGAGTAGGGCCAAGAAAATTATCGTTATCTAAGCCGAACATGGCTTGGGTATGCTTTTGGTGTAAATGGGCAAGGTGTTCCCCCATTTCATGCCAATTGGTATGGGGCTGTTTATCAAGCTCTAACCATTCAAGCACGATAAATGAAAACTCAATATTGCAACCTGTGGTGATGCAGTCTGGGATCATAAATAGGCTTTCTTGGGTTAATAGCTCAAGATTAAAGGCTTCGCACTCTAGGCGCTCTAGATCACTCAAGTGAGCAACTTTCACAAAGAAGTGGTGTAGATCATCACCAATTTGGAAGTATTTGTCGTTATTGGGTGATTGTAATTGGCGCTTAAAGGTATGCTTAAAATCAAAGTGCATCGCTTGGCTAATCTGTTCATTCACCGAATTCCACATAATTTTGTTCACCTTTTAACCATATAATTAAACTATGGCAAAAAGACGATGAATTAACAAACCCATAGCGTTAATATTGTTAAAGTTTATCGAAGTATTTATGAGGGGTCAGATGAATAAAAGTCTCATTACTAATTTAGTGGCGCTTGCCTTAGTATTAGTCGGATTTTTATTTGAACAAGCAATTGTGCTTTCTGTTGGTTTATTTGCGTTATCGGGCGCAGTAACTAACTGGCTTGCTATTCACATGCTATTCGAAAAAGTACCATTTTTATACGGCTCTGGGGTTATCACTTTAAAGTTTGCCTCTTTTAAGGTGGCTATTCGTAACTTGGTAATGACCGAGTTCTTCGCCGAAGAGAAAATCGATCAGGTAATGGCGTTAGCTAAGCCAAATATTGATTTAGAGCCAGTGATCAGTGAAGTTAATTTAAGTCCGGCTTATGACTCATTAATTGAGGTTATCGAAAACTCACAGTTTGGTGGCATGCTATCAATGTTTGGTGGCCGTGATGCGCTTGAGCCGATGCGTGAACCTTTCATTGAAAAAATGAAAGCAGCGGTGATTGATATTTCAAAGAGCGACGAATTTAAAACGATTCTAGATGAAAAGCTATTTGCCAACTCTCATCTTGGTGGCTCATTGCACAGTACTGTAGAGCGTTTAGTTGATGAGCGTTTGAATGAGCTTACGCCAACCATGGTGAAAGATATTATTCAAACCATGATCAAAGAACATTTAGGTTGGTTAGTGATTTGGGGCGGAGTATTTGGCGGCCTATTTGGCCTGATCGCTGCGCTAGTTTAACGAAGAAGGAATTTGTAGCAGGCCTTTAAAGACCTGCTACAGTGAATTCATCATTATTTCGAACCAGCAATAACAATCACTGTGTCATCAGATACTTTAGCAATATCTTGAATACTTGTTTTTGTTGCTGTTTCAAAATTTAAGTATTTCGCAGAGTTATGAAAACCATAAGTGCTTGCAAACTTATCAGTCGTCATATCATTGCAAAGTAGTTTTTCTGTCATTACTCGTTTGCTTAAGCGTAGATCGCGCATTGTGCTTGATACGTTTAATGGTTTGTTAGAAGCAATGGCCATGCAAGCTTGCGTGCCAACAGAGTTATCTGCTGCGACAAATTGTGCTGCACTTGCATCAGTTGCTGCTAATGAAGAACCTAAAATTAATGCTGTACCTAGTGCTGTAGTTAACGTATTCATCTTTCTCTCCAGTTGTTGTCCGTATTACGTTTAGTATGTGCGACCTCGCTTTTATGGATACTTCACACTTCCTGTTTGCTGGGCACATTTAAAGTATTACGCTAAACAAGAACAATTGCTGTTAATGAAAATCGACAAGATGTAAGTAAGTATGTAGATGTGAACAAGTAAAACTAACCGCTTGATTAGTGCTATTTTAAAGTGTGAATTTTGACACAAATAGGCTGAAATTTTTTTTCATTTATTTTTTAAAACGTGTTTTGGCTCGTATTAAAGGCTTAATTTTTACGTAGCTGTTACATTTAAGTATTAACTCTAGCTTTTCTTAAAAAGGCTAATCAGAGTATAAGGAGCATGAGTGACCACAAAATTAGCAGGCTATTATCAACAAGCCTATGCATCTGAATCAAAACACTTTAATCAATGTTTTTATTGTGGTTGTGAAGCAACTGAGCGAGATTTTTGTCCGCCACTGCATATGCTGCAAAGCATTATAGATTTAGGCGAAGAGGCTGAATTTATATCAATTCCAGCATGTTATGAGTGCTTTGCATTACTGCATAACGAACGAGTGCTGACTATTGATGGGCGAGTTACAAAGCTTAAAAAGAAACTTTCAACAAAGTATGCAAAAGCGCTGAGAATTTATCACATGTGGCATGAGAGTGAACTTCACGATATGAGTGATGAGTTTGTGCACAGTATTAAAGCAGGCATGAAGTTAGGTGCAGAGGCAGCAGAGCGACTTGCATTTCAAGGTTATAGCTATGCAACTGAAGATGCCAGTGTCACTATTCGTGAGAAGCGTGCTGAATTTGATGTGCAAGGCAAAGTCTTTTATGACTTTAAAGACGCGCTTAATTACTGCATTAATGATTTACAAGTCGACAGAACAGAATTCTATAAGCTGGTGGTAGAAGATTATAACGGCGATTTTAACCGTGCATTGAGTCAATACCGCCATCGACACGAAAAAGTAACCGCAGCTAACGATGCTGATTCACTGATTAAAAGTTTTGCCAAGCAGCATAAGCAAAACTCTGATTTTGTAACTCGAACTGTGAAACATTTTATCAACAAAGATCCGAGCTTGACGACCGAAGGTGCGTTAGAGCAGCTATATAACAACTACATAAAGAAATAGTGCTCTGTGAGGCTGGTTGTTCGTCTTGAATATTGGTGACTGGCCTCGTTTACTCGCATTAGAATTAACAATTAGTTAAAGTAATTAAATAATAAAAAAGAGGAACGTAAGAATGCAAAAATTTGCACCATCCTTGTTGGTTATGGCGCTTGGTGTCGCGTTAGCGGGTTGCCAAGACAATGGCCCACAAGATCCAAAAGTCTCGATTAACAAAAACCCATACCCAAGCACTTATCAGCCACTTGCATCACAAAGTACGTTAATCACTAATGCCACTGTTTTAACCGGCACAGGTGAACGTTTAGATGACGCAGATGTATTCTTTGTTGATGGCAAAGTACAACAAATAGGTAAAGACCTTTCTGTACAAGCTGATAAAACAATTGATGCAGAAGGTAAATGGGTAACGCCGGGTATTATTGACGTGCATTCACATTTAGGTGCATACCCAACTCCATCAGTGGCATCTCACCAAGATGGTAATGAAATGACCAGCCCTGTGACTGCAGAAGTATGGGTTGAGCATTCAGTATGGCCACAAGATCCTGGCTTTAACCGTGCTCGTGAAGGCGGTATTACGTCATTACAAATTCTACCAGGTTCAGCAAACTTAATTGGTGGCCGCGGTGTAACACTTAAAAACATTCCTTCGCACACGATGCAGGGTATGAAATTTCCTGAAGCACCGTATGGTTTAAAAATGGCATGTGGTGAAAACCCGAAACGTGTTTATGGCCGTAAAGGTGTTTTACCATCAACGCGTATGGGTAACATGGCGGGCTATCGCACAGCGTGGATTGAAGCGACTGAGTACAAACGCGAGTGGGATAAATACGAAAGTGATTATGCCGCGGGTAAAAACCCTGCAGTACCTCATCGCGACATTAAGCTAGATACACTAGCTGGTGTGTTAGAAGGTGACATTTTAATCCATAACCACTGTTATAAAGCAGAAGAAATGGCCATGATGATCGACCTTGGTAAAGAGTTCGGCTATCACTCAGGTACTTTCCATCACGGTGTTGAAGCATACAAAATTGCTGATTTACTTGCTGAGAACGGTAACTGTGCGGCACTTTGGCCAGATTGGTGGGGCTTTAAAATGGAAGCCTACGACATGGTTCAAGAGAACGTAGCAATTGTAGATGCTGTTAAAAATTCATGTGCCGTTGTTCACTCTGATTCAGATACAACTATCCAACGCTTAAACCAAGAAGCCGGTAAAGTTATGTATCGCGCGAATGATGTGGGCTATGACATCTCTGAGCAACACGCAATCAAGTGGATCACTTCAAACGCGGCTAAATCGCTAGGTATTGATGATAAAACAGGTTCACTTGAAGCAGGTAAGCAAGCTGATGTGGTTATTTGGAACCAAAACCCATTCAGTGTTTATGCGAAAGCTGAACAAGTATTTATCGATGGTGCCAAAGTTTATGATCGTAACGATGATAAATACCAAGCACAAAGTGATTTCATGCTAGGTCAAAAATAGGAGTAACATTGATGACAAAATTAACTAAATCATTAAAGCTGTCACTTGTTGCTGCTGGCTTATTTTCTGCGACAGCAAGTGCTGCATCGGTAGCGATTGTAAATGCAACACTACACACTTCAACAGAGCAAGGCGTACTTGAAGGCGCAAGCATTGTTATTGAAGATGGCAAAATTGTTGCTATTAACCCAGCATCTATCAACGCGGATACAACCATTGATGCAAAAGGCCAAATCGTGACTGCTGGCTTTATTGGCACTATGAACCAATTAGGCTTAGTCGAAGTGGGTGCTGTTGCAGGGTCGCGCGATGGTGGTGACGACAAAGCGGGGATTGATTTTGATCCAAGCCTTGCATTCAACCCACGCAGTAGCTTAATTCCTTATGCACGCAAAGGCGGCATTACACAAGACGTAATTGTACCAAACGGCGGTGACAGTATCTTTGCGGGTCTTGCATCTGTAGTTGATCTATCAGGTAGCTTTGAAAGCGTAAATAAAAAGCAAGTTGCACTTGTTGTTCATTTAGGTGAAAAGAGTAAAGGCTCACGTGCTATGTCGATGAAAACACTTATCGACAAGCTTGAAGGCGAAAAGTCAGCTAAAAAAGATGACAAAAAAGAGCCATCAACAGAGCAAAAAGTGCTAGCAGCTGTGCTTGCGGGTGATATGCCACTGATTGCGAGTGTTCAACGCGCATCAGACATCTATGAGCTTGTTAAGTTAAAAGAAACCTATGGCATCAATTTAGTGATTCATGGCGGTGATGATGCTGTTGTGGTTGCGGATGCTCTAGCTAAAGCGGATGTTCCTGTGATCATCAGCTCTATGGCTAACTTACCGGGTAGCTTTGACTCATTACATGCAAACCTTGCTAACGCAGGTAAGCTTGAAAAAGCTGGTGTAAAAGTCATTATTGGTGTTGCTGGTGACTCAAGCCACAATGTATACCAATTACGTTTTGATGCAGGTAATGCTGTGTCATACGGTATGAGCCAACAAGGTGCACTTAGCGCAGTAACCAGCAATATTGCTGATGTTTTTGGTTTAAACTCAGGCGCAATTGCCAAAGGTAAACGTGCAAACCTAGTTATGTGGTCTGCAGATCCATTTGAGCTTAACTCACACGTAAGCAAAATGTGGATCAACGGTGAAGAGGTTTCAACCGAAGCGCGTCAAGATAAACTACGCGATCGTTATACAACTGATTCAGCGATGCCACGCGCTTATACTAAATAAGCGCTCAACATATGAAAAGGCCGCAAACTTGCGGCCTTTTTTTAATACATATTTTCAAACTAAAAACTAAAAAATTAGATTGCTTAGTTTATAAAGGCTAAGGCCAAATATAAGCAGTATTACTGGCACAATTACAAGGTTAAGTAAAAGCGAATTAGTGTAGCTTTTCATCACCGATTTTTGATTTACCAACCAAACAAGGTAACAGGTTACAATTGGCAGTAATAAACCATTGGCAGCTTGCGCAAAGATGATAACCGCAACCGGATCAAGCCCAAGCGATGCGACCAGTGCACCGAAAACAAGGATAGTGATAGCAACCAGTTTAAAACGTGTATCACTCATTTGTGTTGACCAACCAAGCATGCCGCAAACAGCGTAAGCACCCGCAAGAGGTGCAGTTATTGCGCTAGTAAGCCCGGCAGAACATAAACCGATAGCAAAGAAATAATGAGCCATACCACCTAGAAGTGGCTCAAGCTGCACAGCCATATTGGCCGCTGAAATTTTACCTGCATCAGTACCGTAAAATGCCACAGAGGCTGTTGATAAGATAGCTAACGTGATTATGCCACCTAAAGTTATCGAAATACCGGTATCAAGGTTTGTTTCTTTGATTACTTTGTCGATATTTTTTGAACTATCGTGTTTTTCTGCAAGTACCCCAGAGTGTAAAAACAGGTTGTAGGGCACAATTGTTGTGCCTATCAAGGCAAGTACCGTGGTAATTGAATTATCAGGTAAGCTAGGTATAAATCCTTTTAGCACTTCACCAAGTGGCGGAGCCGCCATCACCAGCGTTGAAATAAATACTAAACTCATCAACACCACTAGAACAATTAACGCACCCTCAATGACTTTATGTTTGCCAGTGTACAAAAGAACTGCACCTAAAACTGCAATAAGGGGAGTCGAGAGAAATGGGTTTACAGAAGGTAGTATTTCTTGCAATCCTAAACTGGCACCAGTCAGATTACCAGCTTCATAAGCTGCACTGCCAATGCCAATCGCACTTATTACTAATATTACAGCCAGGGCTTTAAAAATCGGTGTTTGAATGGTGCTTCTAAGTGCTGAGGCTAAATCTAACCCTGTAGCCACACCAAGACGAGCTGCCATAGATTGCAGCAAAATAGTCGCTATGACAGAGAACAATAAAGTCCAAATAAGAGCAAAGCCAAAATTAGCACCAGCAACACTTGCTGTGGTGATAGTACCTGGGCCAATAAAAGCAGCGGTAACAAGAAGTCCGGGTCCTAAACGCATGATAAAACCTTTTATTATTATTTTTAGTACATTAACTGATAGATAAAACAGCTATCGTTATATAAAACAGATCTTAAGACTATAGAGAGTCGAAGCAAGGGTAAAGTAAAAGAGGCGAGTTGCGTTAAGTTCATGTGTTTAACAAATATCTATCCACTCTGTAAATTTTATACAAAATAGGTAACAGTGGCACAGCATACATAGTTTTTAACAGATAGATAATTATTTAAAATCAGTAAGTTAATTTAGTTTTTTGGTTTGGTTGGTTTTTTGCAAGGAATAGGCATTCATGTTGTTATAGAAAAGGAAATGAAGATGCCTGAACTTACTTTTTCAGCTTATGCGGCTGTGTATGTTTTTCTGATTATGCTTACTATTCAGTGGATAGTTGCAGCTGTCACAAAAGCCAAACAACCCAATGCGGTGCCTGGTAAACTCGATAATTCATTAAGTCATGACAGCTTTGTGTTTCGTTCACATCGCACATTTATGAATACCTTAGAAAATAGCCCGTTATTTTTAGGTACCGTATTTCTGGGGTTCTTTTTAAACTTGAACAGCAGCGCATTTGCACTGTGTATTTGGATGTATGTGATAGCCAGAATCATTCATATGCTGCTGTATTATGGTGTGGCTACTGAGAAGAATCCAAGCCCACGCAGCTATTTCTTTTTAATCGCTGCTTTGGCAAATATTGTGATGCTCGTTCTGATTGGTTTACGTTTGATTTAAAGAGCATTGCTAACATATAAAAAAGGCATTGAAAGAATACTCATTCAATGCCTTTTTTAATAGTGAAAACCTAGCTATTCAACGCCGATAAAGCCACCGGTCTGATGTGACCACAGGGCAGCATAGATGCCACCTTGTGCGATTAATTGCTCATGAGAGCCTTGTTCTACCACGCCACCTTCATCAAGCACAATGAGCCTATCCATTTGCGCAATAGTTGATAAACGGTGTGCAATGGCAATTACAGTTTTGCCAGTCATTAAATCGTCTAGGCTAGTTTGAATCGCGGCTTCAACTTCAGAATCAAGAGCACTGGTTGCTTCATCCAATATAAGAATTGGCGCATCTTTTAGAAGGACTCGTGCAATAGCAATACGTTGACGTTGACCACCAGAAAGCTTCACACCGCGTTCACCAACTTGTGCGGCAAAGCCTTTATTGCCTTTGCTGTCTTCAAGGTCTTCGATGAACTCAATTGCTTCTGCTTGCTTTGCGGCCGCAAGCATTTCATCTTCAGTTGCATCGGGCCTACCATAAAGAATGTTATCTTTTACTGAGCGGTGTAACAGTGAGGTATCTTGCGTCACCATCGCAATGTGCTTACGTAAGCTTTCTTGGCTTACCTCAGCGATGTTTTGACCATCAATACGAATTGTGCCCGAGTCAACATCATAAAAACGCAGTAATAAATTCACTAAGGTAGATTTACCCGCGCCAGAGCGACCCACTAAACCTATTTTTTCACCCGGTTTAATGTCTAAATTTAAGCCATTGATAACAGGGCCGCGGTGGGTCTCGTTGGCAGCTTTACCATAATTAAATTGCACATTCTCAAAGCTTATCGACCCTTCATTAACAGTAAGAGTGCTTGCGTTTTCTTTATCATCAACTTCAATCGGTGTTGATAGGGTTTTCATACCATCAGCAACAGTACCAATGTTTTCAAATAGGCTACTGATCTCCCACATGATCCACTGTGCCATACCGTTTAATCTCAGCGATAAACTCACCGCAATGGCGATAGCACCAACACTGATGGCGCTAATTGACCATAGATATAAAGAGAGGGCAGCAATACTAAATACCAATAAGTAATTTAGCGTGTTGATAGAGAAGTTTAGGCTAGTAACTAAGCGCATTTGCTTATATACCGGTTGTAAAAACACATCCATGCTATCTTTTGCATATTGTTCTTCTCGCTGTGTGTACGAGAACAATTTGATAGTAGAAATGTTAGTGTAGCTATCAACTACACGTCCGGTCATTTCTGAGCGTGCATCAGCTTGCGAGCTGGCTACTTTTTTTAGCTTAGGAACAAAATACATTTGAATTACTGCGTATAAAACTAGCCAAATCAATAATGGCAACATCAAACGCCAGTCAGATTCTGCGACCAAAAACACCATGGCGCCAAAGTAGACAACGATATACATTAGAACATCGAGCAATTTCATCACTGATTCACGAACAGCTAATGAGGTTTGCATGACTTTTGTCGCAATACGGCCGGCAAATTCGTTTTGATAAAAACTAACACTCTGACGAAGCAAATAACGGTGTGCTAACCAACGGATAGACATAGGATAGTTGCCAAGCAGCGCTTGATGTAACACCGCTGAGTGAAAGAACACGACAATAGGTAACACCACCAGCAACATAACCGCCATTTTTGTAAGCTCAGCCTGCTGTTCAACAAACAAGGTATCTGGGGTGTATTGACCAAGCCAATCGACCAGTTGCCCCATGTAACTAAATAGCGATACTTCTAAAATTGCGAGTGCAGCGGCGCTTAACGACATCAGCAGCAATGAAAGCTCCATGCCACGGGTATAATGACGGCAAAAAGCAAATAAGCTATTAGGTGGCTGAGAGGGTTGCTCTTTAGGAAACGGATTAGTCATCCGCTCAAATAAACGATACATAGACGACGCTTTTTAAAAATCAAAGTGGCCTTACTATATCATTTGAGTGGTTTTTTAGCAGTTCATTTAATTTAAAAACTAAGATTAAAATCTATCAACTATTCAGTTATTTACATCTAGTGTGAGAAATGAAAATATAATAAGAAAAAGGAATTAATGATGAAAAAGTTGCTTTGTACGCTGTCTCTTGTTTTTAGTTTACCGCTTTGTGCCTACCATACCGACACCCACATATTTAAGGGCAAAAAAACCAGCATCGAAAAACCCGTAACGGTGACATTACCTGACGGCTATCAAGACTCAAAAGAGTACAATGTTATCTATGTATTACATGGCTATAGTGGCAATCACAGCGATTGGACAAAGCTGACAAACATTGAAAAATTAGCAGACCAATATGATGTCATCATTGTTAATCCAGATGGCAATTTTGGTTCGTGGTATCTCGATTCTGATATCGACAAAAGCTCACAATACGAAACCTATATCGCAGACGACTTACTAAATTATATCGATTCTAAATATTCGACCAATCGGTCTAAAAGTGGCCGTGCAATCACAGGCTTATCAATGGGGGGCTTTGGTGCTTTGCACATTGCAATAAATCACCCAAACCTGTTTGCAGCAGTTTCAGGGATGTCTGCTGGGGTTGATGTTAGGCCCTTTAGTGCAGAGTTTGATCTTGCAAAAGTACTCGGCAGTTACGCTGAAAACAAAGAAAAATGGGATAGCATAGCCATTATTAATAACCTCCATAAAATTGCTGCAGGCAATACGGCATGGAAAAAGGGCGCTGATACCTTACCGATTATGCTTGATATAGGCGTTGATGACTTTTTTATTGAGCAAAACCGAGCGCTACACCAAGCGATGTTGAAAATGCGCATCCGCCATGACTATGTTGAACGTCCGGGCATTCATGACTGGCACTATTGGAATAAAGTGATTGCCTATCAATTTTTATTTTTAACCTCACATATGGCGCCATAAAAGATGTTTCAACGTATTCTTGTGTTAATTGCTATCAGCTTTTTTGGTTTTATTGGTTGGGTTATCTATCTTGCCAATACTGGGCAAAAGTCGGTGTTTTTCGAACTTGTTGCGGCAATTCCTTACGGTGATAAGTTGGGGCATTTTTGCTTATTTGGACTACTTACGCTATTCATCAACCTCGCCTTTAAGTTTAAAACAATGAATATTGCTGGGCGGCCTATTTATTTAGCTGTGCTGATTGTAAGTACATTTGTGATTTTAGAAGAGCTAAGCCAGTATTTTGTCGAATCTCGGACGCTAGATTTTGTCGATTTAATCGCTGATTTTGTGGGTATTGCCGTTTTCAGTGCTTTTTCAGCTTGGCTTTGCAAAAAGTTATATCCAATTAAGGCTTAAACTTTCAGTGACTTGTTAGGTTTCGTCTATACTCAGTGTAGACCTAGCCTAAAAGTTGCGTATGAACATAGATACATCGGATTATTTGTCAGATATTATTGAGCTTCTACTCGATGCAGTATGTGTAGTTGATGCCAAAGGCACGTTACTTTTTACTAATCCTGCCTTTGAAACAATTTTCGGATACGCGCCAGAAGAAGCCATTAATAGAAAAATGTTGGACTTTGTTTATCCAGAAGACAGAGCCAAAACCATCAATGCCATTAATCAAATTGTGGTCAATGATCAGCACCCACGATTTGAAAACCGCTGGGTTAGAAAAGATGGCAGAATAGTGCATGTTTTATGGTCTGTTTATTGGTCTAAAGAAAAGCAAGTTAGAGTGGCTATTGCTTATGACATTACAGAGCAAAAAAAGCTCGAACAAAAACTGATTTATATGGCTGGGCACGACCCTCTGACCGATCTCCCCAACCGCAGTTTCTTAACCACCCAGCTTGAGGAATCATTGTCGATTGCGAACACCATTTCAACCGTGATTGCAGTACTGTTTATCGATATTGATGGCTTTAAGCAAGTTAATGATATTCATGGTCATGGTGCTGGCGACAAGCTCTTAAAAACCATTGCTATGCGTATTCGTCATGTCTTAAAAAAAGAAGACAGTGTAGGGCGCTTAGGGGGCGATGAATTTGTGGTGATCCTCAATAGCATTAAACACAAAAAAGACGTCATCGAAATGGTTGACGAATTAATAACCGAGATTTGCCAACCCTTAATTTATAACGATGCAGAGCTTATTTACTCGCCAAGTATTGGTGCCGTATTGTTCCCCGAGCATTATGGTGACGCAGAATATCTCATTCAGTGTGCCGATAAAGCCATGTACAAAGCAAAGTATGAAGGGGGTAATCGTATGGTGTTTTACAATGATGGAATAAAGTTACCCGGCGCTAAAAATACAGGGTAACTTATTTAAGGCAATGCTGGTATATGGTTTCAACCTAATAATTTGTTTTCTAACTCATAACTATTGCGCGAAATGAAATATTAGTTAGCCTTGAATGATTCATTGAAGGAGTGAAACTATGTTTAAGCGTAAAATAATAACAACAACGGGTGCTTTATTTAGCTCATCGCTGTTATTGATCTCGGCAGCTCATGCCACAACACCTCAATATAAAGATCAACAAGCTTTGCATGATATTGCAAATGCTGTTTCTAAAACACGTATAGAGCAAGATATTCAAACGCTGGTTGATTTTGGCACTCGCCATACTCTATCTGAGACGAAATCAAATACGCGCGGTATTGGTGCTGCAAGGCGTTGGGTCAAGTCTGAGTTTGAGGCGATTTCTAAAGCCTGCGGTAACTGCCTAGAAATTATTGAAGTAAAAGACACTATTTCTGGTGAAAAGCGTATTCCAAACCCTGTTGAAGTTGTCAATATCGTGGCTATTCAGCGCGGTCAAGTTGATGCGAACCGAATGGTTATGATGTCGGGTGATATTGACTCGAGAGTGTCTGATGTAATGGACTATACTTCAGATGCGCCAGGGGCTAACGATAATGCATCTGGTGTGGCTGGCGTGCTGGAATCGGCGCGTGTTTTATCAAAGTATAAATTTAATGGCTCAATTGTTTATGCAGCATTATCTGGTGAAGAGCAAGGCTTGTTTGGTGGTAAAATTATAGCTAAATATGCACAAGAGCATAACTGGCGTGTTCATGGTGTTTTAAACAATGACATGATTGGTAATTCAACCGGCATTAATGGGGTAACAGATAACACAACTGCACGTATCTTCTCTGAAGGTACACGGGTTATTGAAACTAAAGAGCAAGCCCATAAACGCCGTTTTACCGGTGGTGAAGTTGACTCTGCAAGTCGAAACCTTGCACGTTACATAGATACAATCGCAGATCGCTACATTGAGAATTTGGATACCATGTTGGTATATCGACTCGATCGTTTTGGTCGAGGAGGGCATCACCGTCCATTTAACGATGTTGGCTTTGCAGCTGTGCGTATAATGGAAACCAACGAAAACTATAATCAACAGCATCAAGACTTGCGTACTGAAAATGGTATTACCTACGGTGATACCATTGACCATGTTGATTTTGCCTATGCGGCGAAGTTAACGTCACTTAATGCAGTGACAATGGCTTCAATGGCATGGGCTCCAGCGCCACCAACGGGCGTTAGTATTTCAGGTGCAGTAAAGCCAAGTACAACATTAGCGTGGCATAAAAGCGATGATCCAACGGTGGTCAGTTATAAAATCTATTGGCGTTACACGAGTGAGCCACAATGGCAATTTAGCCGCGATGTTGGCAATGTAACCGAAGCAACCCTTAAAAATGTTGTTATCGATAACTACTATTTTGGTGTTGCCGCTGTAAACAAAGACGGTATTGAATCACCGGTTGTATTTCCTGGCGATGTTGGCGCGTTTGAATGGCCAGACAAATCAACTAAATAGGAATTGTAAGGTCATAGCGGACACCTCCCAGTTCGCTATGAGCAGCTGTAATATGCCAGTTATGGGCTTCGACAATTTGTTTTACTATCGCAAGCCCAATTCCTGAGCCTGACTGTTTCACCGTTTTTAAGTCTGGCACTCTATAAAGATGGTCAAAAATCTTTGCTAAACTTTCATCGCTGACGCCAGGGGCTGAGTCTTCATAGCAGATTAAGAGCTGAGTTTGGTTTTGGCTAATCGTCAAATTTATCTTACCAGGGTGATTTGTGTACTTAAGCGAATTACTGATTAAGTTTGCAAATAACTGTGAAAGCCGTGTTGCATCGCACTCAAAGTTTAATTCATCAGCAACATTTTGTGAGAATCTCACTTCAAATTTATCAAGCTGTATCACCATATCTGTGTGCAAGCTTTGGAAATACTCAGCCGCATTAATTGTTGTTACGTTGAGCTGAAAGCTGCTTTGTTCTAAAAGTGAAATTTTATTTAAATCAGTGACTAAAGTTGCCATATCGGTGATTTTTTGGTTGAGTTTTTCGTATGTAAGCTCATTAAATTGAGTTAAGCCTGCTTGGAGCGTTTCAAGGTGTAAGCGCAACCCGGTTAATGGACCACTTAACTCGTGAGCAACTTGTGATAATAACTTACTACGTTGACTGATTTGTTTATCGAGATAATTTCGGCGCTGTTCAATAAGCTGTTTTCTCTGTCTTATTCTTAATAAAGCAATGCCCATTACAGCTAAAAGCAGGCTAAATAATAAAATGCTATATAAGATAGTTTGGCGCTGTGAGGCAATTGCTTGGCTTTTTTCATTATCTTGGAGTTTTAAATCTTGAATGGCCAAATCACGGTCGCGCATGGCAATGGAATTTTGCAGCTCCGCTAAACGTTGATTGTAGTTGTTGCGGGCAAAGCCTTTTTCAAGCTCTGTAATAGCACGTTGATACGACAATGCCTGTTTGTAATCAGATTGTTGTTCTGCCACAGTGATCAAATGTTTTAGGGCTGTGATTTGCTTTTGCAGCTTATTTTTTTGGTTGCTTAACTTGTAGGCTTGCTCAGCAAAATGTTTAGCTTGTTCGTGCTCATTAGAGCCAATGTATAGCTTTGCTAATGTAAGTAGTACATCTATATATAAGTGATCGTCTTGTTTGAGTTCAGTGATCACTTGTTTTTCTATGGTTAATGCCTGAGTTGCTTTATCGATTTCGAGCAAATTTATCGCAATATTATGATTTGCCCAGGCTGTATTTCGTGCGCTGTTATAACTTGCGAACACCTGTTGAGCCTCTTGTGCGTATTCAAGTGCTACATTGTAGTTTTTTAGCCCATATTCGCATTGGGATAGTTTAACTAAACTATGTCCGATATCAGAAAGTGAGCCCGTTTGCCTATCAAAACTAAGGGCTGTAATAAACTCGCTCTTTGCTTTTTCGTATTGTTCTAAATCTAAATAACTTTGAGCAATTGAATAACTAATGCCGGCTTGTAACGAGATAGACGGCGACATCTGTTGAATAACTTCACGGCGTTTTAGCTTATATTCGAGTGCAAGCGTTAAGCGGTCTAACTGTTCAAGATTACGCGAATAACCATGATAGAGCATTTCTTTTTGCTTTAAGGTTAATTCGCGATTGTTGTCGTGAATATAAACTTCAAGTAAGTTTAAGGCTGCTTGATACTCGCCAGCATTATGATAAGCACTGACAAGACTCGCCACGGCATCAATTTCATAATGGGTAAGTTGTAAGCGCTGAAATAGGGCGACATTTTGTTGCGATAAATAAATTGCGGTTTCTAAGTCACTTTTTCTATATGCCAACCGCGCTTTCGCTAGATACAACTCGCTGTAAATGGGGGAGTCTTTTTTGTATTTTGGGCCCGCTTCAAGTTCATCAATGATAGTTTGCGCTTGTTGAAATTGGCCGAGGTGTATGTGAACGTGAATTAATCTAACGTTATAACTTACTTGTTCTGCAAGGCTGGCAGACTCAATAAGCTTTTTATCGATGGCTTTTAAATAGTCATATCGTTTTTGGTAGTCACTGATTGTTCTAGCTTCATCAATGTTTTGTTGCAGTGTTGATGCAAAAGCACTGTTCATTGATAAGGCAAAGTACAGAATTACAGAGGCTTTAAGTTTCATAGTGGGGTTTATTATTATTTTTATTCCTAACTAGTCTAGCATGCCATTCTTTTAAGTGGGAATGATTTGCTTTTATAGCTAAAAAGAATTGCATTATGCAACTATGCCTCTTGCATCTTGCAAATACTCAGTCTGATTTTTCATAACACCTTGTTATAGCGTGAGTTATATTATGGAATGGTTACTGCTTTGAGTAATAACACATCCACAGGAGAGTGTAATTATGAAAAGTAACATACCTGCTTACCTAATAACCGCACTTGCAACAGGCTTTGTAAGTGCTGCACCATTTGAACAGTGCCCGAGTAAAGCATTTTTGATTCAAGGTTCGCCTGCGCAAATGTTTGGCGTTGACCTAGTATCTGCAAAAACCACCGTGCTTGCGGCGTCAATGGATTTTACAACAGAGGCGAATAACGACAGCGTAAATGCGGTTGGCTTTAATTATCAAGACCAGTACATGTATGGCTTTAGCAAACAAGCCCCGAGAAGTGTTGTACGTATTGGTGATGATTATGTTTTACAACGTTTAATTGTTAATGGTCTACCAGATACCAATTTTTATGTTGGTGATATTCATGTGAATAGTGAAACTAATCAGGCGGTTTACTATTTATACCACCCTAAATTTGGTTTATTTGGCATTGATTTAACTGAAGAGGCTGACGAGTACCAGGCTCAATTAGTTGCAGGCTCAGCGAACTGGAATTTAGCTATTTATGATTTTGCTTTTCATCCACATAGCAATCTTTTGTATGCAGTTGAGTCTAACGGCGACCTTTATGAAATCAACTTAGATAATCAGACACCCACTTTTATAGCAAACCTCGACATAGCCGGCGATACTGGCGCTAATGGTGCAGGTTACTTTGATGTGCAAGGTCAGTTTTATTTTAGTAATAACCGCAGCGGTAAAATCCATAAAGTAGATTTAAGCACCAGCCCTGTGGTTGGTTATACACCTACCGCTGCAGTGTTCACCTTAGGGCCAACATCGAATCAAAATGATGGTGCACGCTGTGCTATTGCAGAAGTAAAAGTAACTGATAACTCAATCGACTTTGGCGATGCCCCTATGCCATATAAAACAGCGCTTGCTGATAGTGGTGCCCGCCATCTGTTTGACCCTAATGAAGACCAATCAAATTTAGTTTATTTAGGAGCCGTTGTTGATGGTGAAAACATTAACACTCCTGCAGATTTACAGGCATCGCCCATCGATAGCTCAGATGATGGTGTTAAATTTGTCACTGATTTTGTTGCAGGTTCTACCAGCCAGATAATTGTGACCGCTCCTAATGATAATGGTTATTTATATGCTTGGTTCGATTGGGATCAAAATTTCCAGTTTGATCCAGACGAAATCACAGTAAGTAAATACAGTTTAAATCAAGGTGATAACAGTGTGCTGGTTGATGTACCGAGTGATGCTGTGATGGGAGCAACATGGGCACGCTTTCGTGTAACCGATGGCAGCGAGGCTAACCCAATTACCGCAAGTGGTGGGGTAACAGGCGGCGAAGTCGAGGATTACCCGGTAACAACATATGGAAGTTTGGTATACCCAAGTGAAAACGGCTGGGTAACCCTTGCCTACGAAGATCAATGGCCTTTTGCTGGTGATTATGACTTTAACGATTTAGTTGTAAATTACCGTACTACATTGATTGATAAAGAAGGTCAGGCCATTGGTTACAAAATAGAAGGGGAGTTGGTTGGAATTGGTGCTGATTTTCATAATGGCTTTGCAGTTCGTTTGTATCAAACGATAGCCGATGATGTTGATAAACGAATATTAAGAAGTCAGATAGATACAAGTTCAATTAATTTAACGATAAATGGCGAAACACAATCACATTCTATATTAGAACAAGGGGTTGAAGATGCTATTTTCATTATCATGCCAGACACTTGGGATTATGCAGATAAGCAGTCAAGTTGTAGTTATTTTAGAACTGAAACAGGCTGTGATACCAACAGCAAAGTTTCGTTTAGTTTAACCGTTTCACTTCAAAGTGGAGTGACCACAATTGAAGCGCCAAAATATACTTTAGACCCATTTATTTTCGCGGCTCAAGATCACTACCATGGTGAGTTTTTAGTTGGACAAAACCCACGTGGTTGGGAAGTTCATATTAAGAATCAACAACCAACCGAAAAATTCAATTCACAGTTATTTTCAATCACTGACTCTGATGATGCCAGTAATAGTGCTCAAAGATATTATTTCCAAACTGAAACTGGTCTACCTTGGGCAATGGAGATTGGCAGTTCATGGGCGCATCCAAAAGAGAGTGTTGATATAACACATGCGTATAGTGACTTTAGAGCATTTGCTGAATCAGAGGGACGGGAAAAGCCGCTTTGGTTTAATAATGCAAAACTTGCAAATGTTATTCTACGAGGAGAATAGTCATGAAACATTATACTTTATTAATCATTAGCTTAATGTTATCTGCGTGTGGTGGCGGTGGTGAAGGTAGCTCTTCAACTGAAGCGGTAAGCACAACTGCTACACAGACACCCACCACAAGCACGCCGCCACCAGAAACAACACCTCCTGACACTAGTGTAGAAACAGAGACAATGGCTGACCTAACGATTGCTCCTCAATTTGATTTAAGTAGCAAGATAGAACTAAACATAGATGTAGATTTGAACATGGGTGATAGCAGAGCGTATTTAAATATCTGCTTGAAAGGCGATGATAATAAGGCTGATTACAATCAATGCTTATTGCGGGCACCTCTAAAACAAAGCAAATTAACGTCGACTGTGATGCTGGCAAATAGTGCCTTAGAGCTTGTGGCAGAAGTTTGGTTTTATGATTCTCAAAATGAACCATTGCGTTTTGAGTGGCAATATGATGGGGAGCAATCAGCGGTGTTCACTATTCGTTAAACATGAGTGATCGATATTATGTCTTAGTCAGTTTAATTCTAATAGACTGAATATTTTCAACAGCTTGAAAGAGGGTTTTGTAATGCAATATATCGAAGAAGTACTGCAATCAGTTAAAGAGTCTAATCCAAATGAGCCTGAGTTTTATCAAGCTGTTGAAGAAGTGCTTTCATCAATAAATCAGGTAGTAGAAGGTAACAGTGAATATCAACAGCAGGCAATTCTAGAGCGGTTAGTTGAGCCTGAAAGGCAAGCAATATTCAGGGTTCCTTGGCTTGATGATAACGGCAAAGTGCAAGTTAACCGTGGTTTTAGAATCGAATTTAGCTCAACTCTAGGCCCATATAAGGGAGGCTTGAGATTCCATCCGAGTGTTAATCAAAGTGTGGTGAAGTTTTTAGGCTTTGAGCAAGTTTTGAAGAATGCACTCACAGGTTTGCCATTAGGAGGCGCTAAAGGCGGTGCTGATTTTAACCCTAAAGGGAAAAGTGACAATGAAATTATGCGTTTTTGTCAGTCATATATGACTGAACTCTATCGTCACATAGGTGCTAACACAGATGTTCCTGCTGGTGATATTGGCGTTGGGGCGAGAGAAATTGGTTATTTATTCGGTCAATACAAACGGATAACTAATCAATTTGAAGGGGTGTTAACTGGCAAGCCTGAGATTATGGGAGGGTCTTCACTGAGAACCGAAGCTACTGGCTATGGTGTTGCATATTTTTTAAGTGCCATGCTAGATGCTAAAGGCGATTCTTTAAGAGGTAAGCGATGCCTAGTTTCTGGTGCTGGTAATGTAGCATTGTATTTGATGGAAAAGCTTGACCAATACGATGCTGTTATTCTTAGCTGTAGTGATTCAAAAGGGACCTTGTATTGTAAAGATGGGCTTGATGTGGCTCTTGTAAAACACTTAAAAAATGAACGAGGTGCTGAGCTTAGGGATTATTTGAACGAGCACAAAGGTGCTGAGTTTACACCTGTAAATCAAGACCCTAGCGACGGACATCAAGTGTGGCGATATGAGGCAGATATTGCACTTCCTTGTGCAACTCAAAATGAAATTACCGAAAAAGATGCTGAAGCTTTGGTTGAAAATGGCTGCTCTGTTGTGTGCGAGGGTGCAAACATGCCGACCACAGCTGATGCGTTAAAAGTGTTTAAAGACAACGATGTTTTTTTAGGGCCAAGTAAGGCTGCAAATGCTGGTGGAGTTGCTACCAGTCAATTTGAAATGGCTCAAAATGCCAGTATGCAAAAGTGGCGAGCTGAGCAAGTTGATGAGAAACTTCAGCAAGTTATGAAGTCTATTTTCGATACAATTTCAGCTACTGCCAAGCAGTACTCGAATGAACATGACTTGGTCCTTGGTGCGAATATAGCAGGGTTCGAACGAGTTGCAGATGCAATGTTAAAACAAGGAGTAGTGTAATAAATAAAAGACATCCATTTTTATAAAAAGACACCCACTTTTAGTAGTTTAAAGCTAGATAGCCACAGCTTTTGATTGAACTAATTTTGCATATAATGATGTTTAGTTCTTTTGTATTATTTAGATTTAAGGGTTGGTCATTTAGTTTTAGCTAAAGTTAATTTCAGAACGTAGACATTTTCTATTTATTTAAAATAGATGAATAAAAGTAGTAAATGAAAAGTTTAAGTGTTTAGCAAAACAAAGCTTGGCAGTTAGTTATTGAGCTTCTTCTCTTTCGTTTCATGTGTTTTGCATACTCAGTTATAGCTTGCTCTTTACCCGCTGTATTTTTAAACGAGTGGGTAAAGGAAGTGGTGAGTGTGAGCCAGTTTTCTGTACAAATATTTAATCTTTCAAGTATTGGTAACGCATTTTCTGGGATTTTACCTGGTTTATTTTCTCGTATTGAACGGTCTGTCCAATCTACAAGTTGCAGATATGTCTTGAGCTCAAATGGTAGTCCCTTAGGCATATGTTTACGAGGTTTACCTGCAAAGCGCATAAGCGATTTTGGTTGCTTATTATTTTGAGCTGCATAAATTCTAGATTTAATACTGGTGTAGTCAGATTGCTCAGGTAAATCGGCCGCTTTTGCTCTTACTGGGTTTAAATCAACATAAGCAAGGCAAGCGGCAAGTGCTGCTTCATCAAGTAAAGCTTGTGATTTAAAGCGACCTTCCCAAAACCGCCCTTTACATCCATCTTCTTGATTCGCTTTTCGTGCAATACCCTCGTTAAGAACTCGCATAAACCAACTAATGCTGCTGAGCCTTTCTCTATATAAATTTACTTTGGTATTAACCGTAGCGAGCTCGGTTTGTGTTAGCAATTCGCCATTTAAGAATCGTTGGCAAAGGAATGTACTTTTGAATAATTTGTGCCATCTAATAAGAATCGCTTTATTATTTAGACGCTTAGCTTTTGCTATATCAATGTGAAGAACCAGATGAGTGTGATTACTCATTACAGCGTAGGCGCAAATATCAATACAAAATATTCGCCCAAGTTGAAGTAGTTTCTTTTCAACCCAATCGCGCCTATGTTCATATGAACGACCCGTTAGTGGATCTTTTCCGCACAAATAAGCGCGACGAACGCAGCGTGAAATACAATGGTAATAAGGCGTGTTTGAAACGCTAATCAAGTTTCTACGTGGGGTTGCCATGCTCTTCTCCTCCATGAGTTGAACAATTTAAGTTTAGTCATAATTTTGAGAAGTGAGAAATATTAAGTTGGGTGTCTTCTTAAATTAATTCTTTAGATATGAAGCTCGGTTAACTCCTTAAATAAATATGAGCGTCTTAATTTAATATGGGTGTCTTAATATCTTTTCATAATTTGGGTGTCTTAATAAATTAAAAAGCTCAGCGGTGCTGAGCTTGATTGAAATTAGGGTGTATTTTTGCACGTAAATGGTTACGAGAAGGCTTTTTCGCTTAGGAGTTCTTGCATTTGTTCGCGCATTTTAAATTTTTGAAGTTTGCCTGTTACTGTCATTGGGTATTCTTCAACAAAGCGGATGTGCTTTGGTACTTTGAAATAGGCTAGTTTATCTTTTAAGAAATCACGAATGGCATTTTCATCAAGTACTGCATCATCTTTAGGTTGGATCCAGGCACATACTTCTTCGCCGTATTTTTCATCACTTATACCAAAAATGGCTGCATCTTGAATACCAGGGTAGGTGTAGAGAACTTCTTCTATTTCTCTTGGGTAGATGTTTTCACCACCACGGATGATCATGTCTTTTATTCGACCAACGATAGCAACAAAGCCATCTTCGTCCATCACACCTAAGTCACCAGAGTGTAACCAACCGTCTTGATCAATTGTTGCTTTCGTTTTCTCTTCATCATTCCAATAGCAGCGCATAATTCCAGCACCACGACTACATACTTCACCCGGTATGCCAACTTTTTGAATATCACCCAGCTCGTCGATAATCTTCACTTCAGTATGGGCTAATGCACGGCCCACTGTGGTAACTTGTTTTTCGAGTGGTGAGTCGGTTTCGGTCACGTTATTTATCGGGCTACATTCTGTTTGGCCATAACCAATTACAACTTCTTTCATATGCATTAATGAGTGAACTTTATGCATAACTTGCTCGGGGCAGGTTGAGCCGGCCATCACGCCTGTTCGTAGGCTAGATAAGTCATAGTTTGCAAAGTTTTTAAGCTCTAACTCGGCGATAAACATAGTTGGAACACCATGTAGGCCAGTACAACGTTCTTTTTCAACAACTTCAAGGGTTGTTTTAGGGTCGAATGAATCACCCGGGAAAACTGCGGTAGCACCTTTACTTATACATACTAAATTGCCAAGCACCATACCAAAGCAGTGATATAGCGGTACAGGAATACAGAGTTTATCCTCATGTGTCAGCTTCATCGCTTGGGCCATCAAAAATCCGTTATTGAGGATGTTTTTATGCGATAAGGTCGCTCCTTTTGGATTACCCGTAGTACCAGAAGTAAATTGAATATTGATATCTTGGTCACAATGTAAAGTAGCAGCAATTGCATCAAGTTCGAGTTTATGGGCATCTGTAGCGCGATGCATGATATCGCTAAAGCTAAACATGCCAGCAGCAGGCTCAGCTCCAATACGAATTATATTTTTTAGGTGTGGCAGGGCGTTTAAATTTAATTTACCTGCTTGTGAATCTTTTAGTTCCGGTGCGAGCTCATTGAGCATGCTTATATAATTACTGGCTTTAAATTCACTTGCTGTGATAAGTGTTGAACACTCAACACTATTGAGTGCGTATTTTAATTCGCTTGGTCGATATGCAGGGTTAATGCATACCATGATTGCACCAATTTTAGCTGTAGCAAATTGAGTTAAACACCATTCGATATTATTGGGTGACCAAATACCAACCCGGTCGCCAGGTTTTACGCCAAGTGATAATAACCCCATTGCTAACTGGTTAATCTGCTGCTGGTATTGTCTATAGGTTAATCGGAACTGTTGATGATGAACCACAATTGCGGGGTGATCAGGGTAATTGTCGACAATATCGTCAAGATACTGTCCAATTGTTTGTTCTATCAATGGAATGTCTGTACGGCCTTGATAATAGCTTTGAGTGAGTGGAAGCGCATTGATGTGTGTGTTCTTTGTCTGCATTGTATTCTCCGTGTCCGGTTAATTTGTTGTCATGGACTTGATGCAAAAGAATTGAAACAATCATTTAAGATGATTTCAAAACATGCGTACCTGATTAACTAAACATAGATTGTCGACAAAGAAAAGCTTTATAAGACTAATGTACAGAGTGTAATTTTAATAAAACAGAATAAAGAGTGGTTTTTGGGGTGTAAAAAAACGTGCCGTAGCACGTTTTTTGGTAATAAGTATCAACTAAGCTTTTGGCTCATCTTGCTTATAAGTTTTACGCATAATGTACACGTAAGCACTAATGAATGCGTTTTCTTGGAATTTTTTCAGGCCTGTGTCTTCAAAATCAATAGGCACTGGGTTGCGCTTAAGCTGCTCTTTGATTTCAGTTGCAGATAAAACTTGCACATCTAAGCGCTCAATTAACTGAATAGCCGTTTCCATTTTGAAACCTTTCGCACTACCAGCGAATTTACCTTTTGCTTGGCGCTCTTTGATTGCTACAGAGTCAATTTGGTAATCTTCCATTAATTTTTTGAAATCAAATTGGAATTTACGCATTACTTCTGTGTCATTACCGTTACCTAAGGTAAAACGTGTTTGTCTGACATCACGGATATCAAATACGTCATTGTCTTTGGTTAAAATACACAGTAGTACGTCGCTACCTGTAATTTCTACACCGCATGTTCTCATGGTCATTCTCTAAATAACTTAATTTGCGCAATTATAGCAAGTAACGTTATGAAAAACAGTTGCTTTAAAAATGAATTTTTATAGCGATAACACTATGGTCACTTACACTAATGTCTTCGGTCAGTTGTGTAGGGGAAATATGCTTGTCATAACTTTCATAGTAGAGCGCTTTCACCTTTGAAACTTGGCAATCGGGATTAAAATGTGCAGAGGCAAGAATATAATCTAGTACATTACCTTTACCTTGGTAATAATGGCTAAAGGGTTTGTTTTTCTTATCATAAAACGAGCGGCTAAACTCATAGCTGTCGGTTAGGCCAACAACGGGTTCGTTATGTTCTATGCAGGGTTCACAGCGTGTAGGGTGAAAGCCTTGTGTCATAAACGATAAAGTAGGGCTAGTAAGTACATCGTTAAAGTCACCCATAACGAGCGTTGCACATTGCTTTTCGCGTTGGGTTTTTAGCGCATCATAATAAACAATAGATGCTTCTAATGAACGCGATATTTGAGACTGCATGGTACCCACAGTCTGGTGTAACAACTGCAGCAACGGATCTTCAAGGTTATGAATATTAAGAATATGCGCCATTGATTGCACACGTTGTGACTTAAAGTGAACAACATAAAAGCAGACTTCACCAAAATCAGGTAAATCAATCATACATTTTATCGGGGTGCGGTTAAATTTGAACTCATTTTGATTGTTTAAGTACTCAAGTAATTCAGGGCATGGTGTCAATGCATCGGCCGATTTAAACGGGTATTTACTGGCAATGGCAACCACAGGATTGAATAACACTTGCGGATAAAGGCTATCATGGGACGGGCTATCGACCGTTTTAAAATAATCATATCCCGCTTCTTTGCATTGCACTTCTAGAGCATGCTGACTAAACACTTCTTGAAACGCCACCACATCAGGGTTTGCTTCATTTAAGAAATTAGCTACAAACGATTGTTTTTGCTGCCATTGCGTATTGTTATAGCGTTCATGTAATTGGTAAAACGAATAGGGTGGCGCGGTATAATTTAATAAGTTAAACGTTGCAAATTTGAACGTACGCGTGTTTGGCATCTTCATCACCCTAAAAGTACTGACTCACTAAGTATGAAATGACTTAACTAATTGTCAATTTACTCTTCTAACTACTTGTATTTAAGAACGTGAGCGGCGACAATGGTCGCTTGTATTTGCGAAGACTCAGTAAATACATGCTTAAATAGCAATGCTTATTCGTAAAAGCGTTGCAGAGTTACATAAAATTTTTTAAAAATATTACATGTGATGCATTGTAGGCATCACCACTGTATTAAGGATTTATAATGCCAGTTATTACCCTCCCTGACGGCAGTCAGCGTAGTTTTGAAAACCCAGTAAGCACATATGACGTAGCAAGCGATATCGGTCCAGGTCTTGCCAAAGCAACAATTGCAGGCCGTGTTAATGGTACCCGTGTTGATGCATGTGATTTAATCACCGAAGATGCGCGTTTAGAAATTATCACAGCAAAAGATGATGATGGTTTAGAGATTATCCGTCACTCATGTGCGCACCTTATTGGTCATGCGGTTAAGCAGCTTTTCCCTGAAGCAAAAATGGCAATCGGTCCGACCATCGATAACGGATTCTATTACGATATCGATATGGAACACTCTTTAAGCCAAGATGATTTAGATGCTATCGAAAAGCGTATGCTTGAGCTTGCTAAAACAAACTACGACGTTGTTAAAAAGACCGTAAGCTGGCAAGAAGCACGCGATACTTTTGAAGCGCGTGGTGAAACCTATAAAATGGAAATTCTAGACGAGAACATCGCGAAAGATGATCGTCCAGGCTTATACCATCACGAAGAATACATCGACATGTGTCGTGGTCCACACGTTCCAAACATGAAATTCTGTCAACATTTCAAAATCATGAAAGTGGCAGGTGCTTATTGGCGCGGTGATTCTGAAAACAAGATGCTGCAACGTATCTACGGCACTGCATGGGCAGATAAAAAGCAACTTAAAGCGTATTTAAAACGTTTAGAAGAAGCTGAAAAACGTGATCACCGTCGTATTGGTAAAGCGCTTGATTTATGGCACTGGCAAGAAGAAGCACCAGGCATGGTGTTTTGGCACAACGATGGTTGGAGCATTTACCGTGAACTAGAAGACTTCGTTCGTGAAAAACTACGTGAGTACGATTACGAAGAAGTTAAAGGCCCATTAATGATGGACCGTGGTTTATGGGAAAAATCAGGTCACTGGGACAAATACGCAGATGCGATGTTCACAACTGAATCTGAAAAGCGTGAATACGCAATCAAACCAATGAACTGCCCGGGTCACGTACAAATCTTTAACCAAGGTTTAAAATCATACCGTGATCTTCCATTACGTATGGCAGAGTTCGGTTGTTGTCACCGTAACGAACCATCAGGTGCATTACACGGCTTAATGCGTGTACGTGGCTTTACTCAAGATGATGCGCATATCTTCTGTACTGAAGAGCAAATCATGGATGAAGTGTCTGCATGTATCAAAATGGTTTACGACACATACGAAACGTTTGGCTTTGAGAAGATCGTTGTAAAACTATCTACTCGTCCAGAAAAACGTATCGGTGAAGACGAAATGTGGGATAAAGCTGAGCTTGCACTAGCTGATGCATTAAAAGCAAACGACATTGAGTTTGATTACCTACCAGGTGAAGGTGCATTCTACGGTCCTAAGATTGAGTTTACACTTTATGACTGTTTAGACCGTGCATGGCAATGTGGTACTGTACAGCTAGACTTTGCATTACCAGGTCGTTTAGGTGCAACTTATGTTGCTGAAAATAACGAACGTCGTACACCAGTTATGATCCACCGCGCAATTTTAGGTTCAATTGAGCGTTTCATCGGTATTTTAACTGAAGAATACGCTGGCTTGTTCCCAACGTGGCTTGCTCCTAAGCAAGTTGTGATCATGAACATCACGGACAAACAAGCAGATTATGTGCAAGAAATTGTACAAAAATTAAATAAACTTGGAATTAGAGCCGCTGCTGACTTGAGAAATGAGAAGATTGGCTTTAAAATCCGTGAACATACGTTAAAACGTATTCCATATTTACTTGTTGTTGGCGATAAAGAAGTTGAACAACAAGAAGTGGCAGTACGCACTCGCACAGGTGAAGACCTAGGCAAATTTAGTGTTGATGATTTCGTTGCTAAAGTAAGCGAAGAAATTAAAAATCGACAATAAATCATGAGCGTGTAGGGCAAAACAAACAGCCAACTACACGCTTTTTATTTTATATTCTTGGAGGATCGTACCATTAGAGGCGGCAAGAAAGGGCAACAAACAGCTCAAAAAAATCGTATCAACGAAGATATTACAGCTAAAGAAGTTCGTTTAATTGGCATCGACGGCGAGCAAGCTGGCATCGTGTCATTAAAAGAGGCGCAAGCTATCGCTGATGATGCGGGTGTAGATCTTGTAGAAATCAGTCCTAATGCTGAGCCACCTGTTTGTAAGGTTATGGACTACGGTAAGTTCATCTTTGAAAAAAGCAAAGAACTAAAAGAACAAAAGAAAAAGCAAAAGCAAATCCAGGTTAAAGAAATCAAATTCCGTCCAGGTACGGATGAAGGTGACTACCAGGTTAAGCTACGCAACTTACGCAAGTTCTTAGAAGCGGGTGATAAAGCTAAAATCACTATCCGTTTCCGTGGTCGTGAAATGGCTCACCAAGAAATTGGTATCGAATTATTAAACCGTGTTAAAACTGATTTGGAAGATGTTTCACAAGTTGAATCATTCCCAAATCGTGTTGAAGGTCGCCAGATGGTTATGATGATGGCACCTATTGCTAAAAAGCAATAAACAGGGTATATTACGCACCGATTTTATTTCAGGTTTGCAAGTAACAGTTTACTGTTCACCTGAAATAACCGGTTATAAGTAAGGTTGCACTGCTTTTGTAGTGAGCCTTCACCGGATTATGGCAGTAAGTTAGGCCTTAAAAGTAGAGCTATTTTTATATCTCTCGCCTGCTTGCTAATTTTTAAGCAATACATTTGGAGTTATTGCAATGGCTTACAAGCTAAAAACTCACAGAGGCGCGGCTAAGCGTTTCAAGAAAACTGCTTCTGGCGGTTTCAAGCGTAAACAAGCGCATCTTCGTCACATTCTGACTAAGAAAACTTCTAAGCGTAAATTACACTTACGTCCTAAGATGATGGTTCATAAAAATGACCATGGTCTAGTTTCACGTATGTTACCATTCGCTTAATAGGAGTCTTCAGAAATGGCAAGAGTTAAACGCGGTGTTATCGCACGTGCACGTCACAAAAAAGTTTTAAAGCAAGCTAAAGGTTACTACGGAGCACGTTCACGTGTTTACCGCGTAGCTTTCCAGGCAGTTACTAAAGCGGGTCAATACGCTTACCGTGACCGTCGTGCTAAGAAACGTACTTTCCGTCAACTTTGGATTGCACGTATCAATGCAGCAGCTCGTCAAAACGGTCTTTCATACAGCCGTTTTATCAATGGTCTTAAAAAGACTTCTGTAGAAATCGATCGTAAGATCCTTGCAGATATCGCTGTTTATGACCAAGTTGCATTCGCAGCGCTTGTTGCAAAAGCAAAAGAAGGCCTAGCGGCTTAATTTCGCTTTTCATAAAGTTTAAAAAGGAGCCTAGTGCTCCTTTTTTTGATCTTAATTAATATTCATAACTAACAACGATTTTGCATAGCGTATGTCGTTTGCTCCATTTTTTTGTTGAATCACCGCAGTTTACGCAATCCATTCAGATTAGTTGTTATAATTTCCCCAATATAGAATAAGTACCGCACTTGAGAGTGATATGTTTGCGAGTTTAGTGTTTTTATCTGCTGCAGTAACTTTAGACAGCCACTTACCCCCATTATTGCCATGGCAAGGCGATAGTGTGTCTTTAATGCAAGAAAAAGGACCTTTAACCACAGATTTCGAATTAAGCGAAGGCACTTTATCGCCTGATTATGCAGACACTATGGCGTTCGTAGAACGCCTTGTTGCCGCAAACCCAACACAATTCAAAGTAACGACTATTGCGACAAGCAGTGCAGGTCGTGCGGTTAAGATGTTAGTGGCGAATGAGCAAGGTTTGTTTGATGCCAAACAACTTGTTGCTGATACAAAACCAACCATCTTTATTCAAGCAGGCATTCACAGTGGTGAAATTGATGGCAAAGACGCCATGTTTATGTTGCTACGCGACATTGCAACAGGTAAACGCCGCGATATTCTTAGCAAAGTAAATATTCTGTTTATTCCTATTTTAAACGTTGATGGTCACGAGCGCAGTAGCCAATACAACCGTATTAATCAGCGTGGCCCAGTAGAAATGGGCTTTCGAACGAATGGTCTAAATTTAAATTTAAATCGTGATTACACTAAGCTAGATACACCCGAAGTACGCGGTGTAATGCAGGTTATTAATCAATTTAAGCCAGATTTATACGTGGATGTCCATGTAACAGATGGCGCTGATTACCAATATGATGTTACCTACGGCTATAATCCGGTTTTTTCTAGTGAATCACCAAGTGTGTCACAAGCGTTAGATAATCTGTTTAAACCTGTTATTGATGCCAAACTCGAAAAAGCAGGGCATATTCCTGGTCCTCTGGTTTTTGTAATGGACAAGCGCGAATTTAAAAAAGGTTTAGCTGGTTGGGTGGCAACACCACGTTTTTCAAATGGCTGGGGTGATTTACGTTCATTACCAACAATATTAGTTGAGAACCACTCTTTAAAACCTTATAAGCAGCGCGTATTAGGTACTTATGTATTTATTGATGGTGCCATTGACGCCTTAGCTGCAAACGATAAAGCCCTTAATGAAGCGGTTCAAAAAGAGCTCGATTTCAAACCTACGCAATTAGTTGTTGAACGTGGTTATGCAAAAGAGCCAGATACCATCGAATTTAAAGGTATCGCTTATTCAAGAACTGAAAGTGCATTGTCAGGGCAAGCTGAAGTTAAATATTTAGGTGAAGTTAAAAACTATGACGCTTTGCCTATTTACTGGCAGAAAGAGGTTAAAAAGACCGTTAACGTTCCTGCAGCGTTTTATATTCCGCCAGCGTACAGCCAATTGGTAAGTAAGCTTAAATTACACGGCGTAGAGGTAACGACAGTGAATGGTTTTGCTTCTGAGCCATTAACGCAAGCAAGCGTTGCTGATTACTCATTTGCAAAAGCACCTTTTGAAGGACGTTTTCGTGTAGAGGCGACATTTGATTACAACACCGTAGAAAATGTCGATATGACCGGCTGGTACAAAGTCTCAACTGAGCAGCCATACTCAGAACTGGCTACACACTTACTACACCCAGAAGCGCCAGATTCATTCTTTGCTTGGGGCGAGTTTAATACTATTTTTCAGCGCACTGAATACGTTGAGAATTACGCTTTAATGCCTTATGCACGACAAATGCTTAAAGAAAAACCTGCATTGGCTTTAGAGTTCGATAAAAAAATTCGTGAAGATAAAAACTTTGCAAAAGATGCTGATGCGCGCTTGCATTGGCTCTATGAGCGTACACCGTTTTATGATCAAGGCTATTTAAAATACCCAATTTTAATGGCGTTTGAGCAGTTACAAAAAGGACAATAACATGAAAGTGAAAGCTGTTCCTGTTACTGGCTTTGCGCAAAATTGCCGCATTATTATTTGTGAGCAAACGAATAAAGCGGCATTGGTTGACCCTGGTGGCGATGCAGATAAACTTCAAGCAGAACTTGCTGCTTTAAATTGCCAATTAGAGGCAATTTATTTAACACATGGCCACTTAGACCATGTGGGCGCAGCAAAGCAACTCGCAGAGCATTTTAGCGTTGATATCATTGGCCCACATTTAGATGATAAATTTTGGTTTGATGCCTTGCCAATGCAAGCGCAAATGTTTGGTTTTGCACCAATTACACCATTTTATCCAACAAAGTGGCTAAATCATGGCGATACAATCACAGTGGGTGAACTTGAATTATCTGTACGCCATTGCCCTGGGCATACTCCTGGTCATGTTGTTTTTTACCACCAAGGTTCAGAACAGGTGATAGTGGGTGACGTGATTTTTCAAGGCTCTGTTGGTCGTACTGACTTCCCAAAAGGGGATAGTGCGCAATTACTCGAATCAATTAAGTCTGAGATTTTATCATTCTCTGATGAAGTTGCTATTTTGCCAGGCCACGGTCCGAATACCACCGTAGGGCATGAGCGAAAAACAAATCCATTTATTAGCGGACGTTTTGGTTAATGCCAACGCGTAACATCAGTTAAGTAGTTTGTAAGTGGAACGGTATAAAATTGCAATTTTTTTGCATAAATAGTAGAAAATAGGCAGACTGATTTTTAAATCAGTTATATAATTTAACCAGTATTTTTACAGAAAAAGAAATAAAATGTCTCTGAACCAAGTAGATCGCCAAATTTTGGCATTATTACAGCAGGATGCTAGCTTATCTACGGCAGAAATTGCCGATAAAGTTGGTTTATCTCAATCTCCATGTTGGCGTCGTATTGCTAAGCTTGAGCAAGATGGCTATATCAAAGGTAAAGTTGCTTTGCTTGATGAGAAAAAGCTTGGCTTTGATATGTTGGTCTATGCCCATGTTCGTCTTTCTAACCACGGTAGAACGAACCTAGCTGAGTTTGAGCGTTTAATTATGAGCTATGATGAAGTAACCGAGTGTTACAGCATGGCGGGTACCATGGACTTCATGCTTCGAATTATTTCTAAAGGTATTGAAGGTTATGAGCAGTTTGTTCGCGATAACCTACTAAACCTTGAGTTTGTTCAAGAAGTTCACTCAAACGTTACCATGACATGCGTTAAGCGTAGTACGTCTTTACCTCTTTAATCTTTTTCTACTACGTTTTATTTTTTCGAAAACGGTTAGTGCTTTTAGGTACTAGCCGTTTTGTTGTTAATAATTGTTAACTTTTGCGGATTTTGCTAGAATTCTGCGCCTTGCCGAAATGCATTCACTATAAAGAGGATCTTAATGTTTAACTTACTCAGCAAAGCGCCAAGCTCTGCTAAAAACGATATTCTATCAGGCTTGACCGTTGCGTTGGCATTGGTACCAGAAGCGGTTGCGTTTGCTTTTGTTGCTAATGTTGAGCCTTTGGTTGGTTTATATGCCGCATTTATTGTTGGCTTAATTACGGCTATTTTTGGTGGTCGTCCAGGTATGATTTCTGGTGCTACCGGTGCACTAGCCGTTGTAATGGTAAGTTTAGTTTTAGATCATGGTGTAGAGTATTTATTTGCTACCGTGTTATTGATGGGGATACTGCAGGTACTCGCAGGTATCTTCAAGCTCGGCAAGTTTATTCGCATGGTTCCGCACCCAGTAATGCTGGGCTTTGTAAATGGTCTTGCGATTGTTATTTTCTTAGCTCAACTGGGTCAATTTAAAGTACCAGACGGTATGGGCGGTCAACAGTGGATGGAAGGGCAAGCACTTTATATTATGCTTGGCTTAGTAGCGTTAACTATGGCTATTATTCATTTCTTACCTAAGCTAACCACTGCAGTACCTTCATCGTTAGCTGCCATTGTAACTGTAACAGCGATTGTGATTGGTTTTGATTTAGAAGCGCGCACTGTACTTGATTTCTTAAAAGGAATGACAGGCAATGAGCAAGCAACCATTGCCGGTGGCTTGCCTGAGTTCCATATTCCTATGGTGCCATTTAATCTTGAAACATTAAAAATTATCTTCCCTTATGCCTTAGTTTTAGCGGCGATTGGTTTAATTGAATCGTTATTAACACTGACCCTAATTGACGAAATTACTGAAACCCGTGGTCACAGTAATAAAGAGTGTATTGGTCAAGGCGCTGCAAATATTACCTGTGGTTTCTTTGGTGCAATGGGTGGTTGTGCGATGATTGGTCAATCAATGATCAATATTAACTCGGGCGGTCGCTCACGATTATCTGGTATTAGTGCAGCAATAATACTGCTAGCATTCATTATTTTTGCAGCCAGCCTCATTGAGATGATCCCATTAGCTGCCTTAGTTGGCGTTATGTTCATGGTTGTACTTGGTACCTTCGAGTGGGCAAGCTTCAAGATGATGAAGCGTGTACCTAAGTCTGATGCTTTTGTTATTGTGCTTGTTTCAGGTGTAACCGTAGTAACAGACCTTGCGATCGCGGTATGTGTGGGTGTGATTGTTTCGGCTTTAGTTTTTGCTTGGCAGCATGCGAAACACATTTACACAAGCAATTACATCGATGAGCAAGGCTCTAAAGTGTATGAGCTTCATGGTCCTTTATTCTTTGGTTCGGTTAAGAACTTTGCCGAGTTATTTGATGTTAAAAATGACCCAGAAGACGTGATCATTGAATTCAAACATAGCCGTGTTGCTGATCATAGTGCGATTGAAGCGATTGACAGTCTTGCAGACAAATACGCAAAAGTGGGTAAGAAACTGCATTTACGTCATTTAAGCCCTGATTGTATTCAACTATTACACAACGCGCGTGATTTAGTTGAAGTGAATGTGATTGAAGATCCAAATTATAAAGTGGCTTCAGATAAACTAGCTTAAAAATAAAGCAGAGAAAAAGCGAAGGCTGTTGTGGCCTTCGCTTTTTTAATGTCTGAAGAATGCGGTAAGGCTATAAAAAATTAAGATAGGCGGCAGTGCTTTGCTCTCGTGACTATCGGTATAATAAAAATAATTATGAAAGGTAATCTGATATTTTGAATTGGCAATCATTAGTTGATAATCGACAACGCTTTTTCTGGGTTTTGCAAATTGCAGGCTGGATAGGTTATGCGTTAGTTAATTATATCGGCTCAAAAGTCTTTGAAATGCGTGATATTTACGTATTTGTTATTGTATTAAACGCTTATGCAGGCTGTTTAATGACAGTACCTTTACGTTATATGTATCGTAAAGTTTGGAATGCCTCACCTTGGGTATTAATGCTTGTCGTTTTTGGTGCTTCCTATGTTACAGGCACATTATGGGCCGTTGTACAAAAATTCAATTTATGGGAAATCTACCGTCACGGTTACCGACCAAATGAATGGTTTTATTACTTACAACAAGGGTTAGATTCGGTTTACATCATTCTTTGTTGGAGTGGTTTGTATTTTGGTATTAAGTATTACCAGCTATTACAAAGTGAGCGTCAAAAGGCCCTAAAAGCAACTACTATGGCTCACGAAGCTCAGCTGAAAATGCTGCGCTATCAACTTAATCCGCACTTTTTATTTAATACCTTAAATGCAATATCAACCTTAATTTTGGTAAAAGAGAACAAAGATGCAAATTTAATGGTGTCAAAATTGAGTGACTTCTTACGATACACACTCAATACCGACCCAATAAAAAAGGTGCCATTAGAGCAAGAAATTCATGCCCTCATGCTGTACTTAGAAATTGAAAAAGTACGCTTTGATGAACGTTTACAAGTTAATGTAGATGTAAGCGAGCAGGCAAAAGAAGCCTTGGTACCAAGCTTGATCCTCCAACCGATTATCGAAAACTCGATAAAGTATGCGATAGCGCAACTAAATGAAGGTGGTGTGATTGATATTAAAGCACAAGTTTTTGCAAATGAACTATTATTGGAAGTAGGCGATAATGGTCCTGGCACTGAGCTTAAAAATGGCCAACTGGTTAATTCTCAAGGCGTTGGCATAGCTAATACACAGGACCGCTTAAAAACACTTTATGAGAACAACTACTCGTTTGTTCTCTCTGACAATACGCCAAGTGGATTAAAAGTTAATCTGCGCGTTCCGTTTGAAAGGGCTGTTAAGAAATGAGCAAAATTAGAACTTTGATCGTTGATGATGAACCGCTAGCAAGAAAAGGCTTAGCAGTTCGACTTTCTGAGTTTGACGATTTAGAAGTCATTCGTTTATGTAGCAATGGTCAAGAGGCAATTGATGAATGCTTATCGGGCAATATTCAATTGGTTTTCTTAGATATTCAAATGCCAAATATGAACGGTTTTGAAGTTGCAAGAGCACTTAGTGAGAGCGTAAATCCATTACCCGCTATTGTGTTTGTAACGGCTTTTGACCAGTTTGCAGTTAAAGCATTCGAGATTCATGCGTTGGATTATATTCTTAAACCAGTCGATGACAACAGACTAAAACAGGCGGTAGAAAAAGTGCATACCTATTTAAAAACGCAACAAGATAACGCCCATAAGAAAAAACTAGCGAGCTTTGTTGCAGGTATTACAGGCAATAATTGCGAAGAAATTTTAAAGAAGTTAGCAACGGGCGATAGCCTTGCTGACCGTCGTTATCCAGAATCATTAGCTGTAAAAGAGCAGGGCGAGATTGTTCGTGTGCCTGTTATTACAATTCAATGGGTTGATGCGGCTGGTGATTATATGTGCCTTCATTGCCAAGATGGGCAAACGCATATCCTTCGTAAAACAATGAAAGAGCTTGAACAAGAGCTTGATCCACAACTATTTGTGCGAGTTCATCGCAGTGCCATTGTTAATACGAAGCAAATTAGCAAACTTGTAACTCAAGTAAGCGGTGAGTATCTTTTAGTGTTAGATAACGGCCAAGAACTAAAAGTAAGCCGTAGCTATCGCGATAAAGTGAAAGCAGCGCTCGCGAGCTAATAGCTATTCAAAATTTAATCAGTTAAAAACAAAAAAGGCGCAATTATTAATTGCGCCTTTTTTATTGAAAATTTGTGACAGATTAAACAGTTACAATCTTCATTGTGTTTGTTGCACCAATCGTTTCCATTGCATCACCGTGAGTTAAAATCACAGTATCACCAGCTACTAGTGAGCCTTGCTCAACAAGTGTGTTTAATGCATCACGTACCATGCTTTCATCTTCACACTTCGTTGAATCGAAAAATACAGGATAAACACCACGGTAAAGTGCTGTTTGGCCCAGTGTGCTTGGATGACGTGATAATGAATAAATTGGTAAACCAGAGCTGATGCGCGACATCAATTTAGCTGTACTACCTGATTCAGTCAGAGTCACAATAGCTTTAACAGAATCTAAGTGGTTAGCTGCATACATCGCAGATAATGCAATTGATTCAGCATTTGATGAAAAACGGCTGTCTAAACGATGCTTAGAAACGTGCGTTTCTTTTTGTGATTCAGCACCTAAACAAACGCGAGCCATAGTCGCTACTGTTTCTTCAGGGTAGTCACCAGCGGCTGTTTCAGCAGATAACATAACTGCATCAGTACCATCTAATACGGCGTTTGCTACGTCCATAACCTCTGCACGTGTTGGCATAGGGTTATCGATCATAGATTCCATCATTTGTGTTGCAGTAACAACTGTACGGTTAAGTGAACGAGCGCGGCTAATGATAAGCTTTTGCTTACCAACTAGGGCTGCATCACCAATTTCAACACCTAAGTCACCACGAGCAACCATTACAGCGTCAGAAGCAAGTACGATATCGTCAATTGCTTCAACGTTTTCAACGGCTTCTGCACGTTCGATTTTCGCTAATAGTTGTGCGTTTGAGCCTGCGGCTTCTGCTAAAGAGCGAACATAACGCATGTCATCACCACTGCGTGGGAATGAAACAGCAATATAATCAACGCCAATCTCAGTGGCAGTAATTAAATCTTCTTTATCTTTATCAGTGAAAGCAGGGGCCGTTAAACCACCACCTAAACGGTTAATACCTTTATTGTTCGAAAGCACACCACCAACAGTAACAGTCGTGTGAACTAGGTCACCGTCAACGCTATCTACTGTTAATTGAATTAATCCGTCGTTTAATAACAGTAAGTCGCCTGTTTTAACGTCGTTAGGTAGCTCTTTATAGTCGATACCTACCGCATTAACGTCGCCTTGGCCTTTTTCCATTTTTGCGTCAAGAGTAAATTTTGCGCCAACTTCTAGGTTTACTTTACCGTCTTTAAACGTTGATACACGAATTTTAGGACCTTGTAAGTCTGCAAGGATAGCAACGTGTTTGCCTAAACGCTTAGCAATGCTGCGTACCGCTTCTGCGCGGTCTTTGTGATCTTGTGCTACGCCATGTGAGAAGTTCAAACGAACCACATTTGCACCTGCACGAATAATTTTTTCTAGGTTGTTATCGCGATCGGTTGCCGGTCCAAGGGTCGCAACAATTTTTGTGCGTCTTAGCATCAAATTCTCCTGTGCGCTCAAATATATTAAGCGAATTGATGGTTATCTATTAAAATGTCGTGCTATAAACCTTTAATATAGGCTTATACATAAGCACAATGTAGAACTCATAAGTAAAAAATGATTGTTTTTACTTATGAGAATCTGGCTCTTTGTATTAATTATAGAGTATACAAAGGGTGAATGACGTTATTATGACACCGGTGTCAGGTAGCGTCAATACACATACCTTTTTAAAGGGTATTATAAAAATCTGGTCCGATGCCTTGGTTATTTTGATATACTGAGGGCAACGTCGCTTCATGATTTCGATGATTTATCTCAAGTTGGCTGTCAAGCTCGCATTTTTGGGCTGCTTGGGTATAATGCGCGCGTAATTATTTTGATTAACTAACCAATAGTTGTTACCGAGGAGGACACTAAATGCAAGTTGCATTAGTAGGGTTAGGCGTTATGGGTAAAAATCTTGCCCTCAACCTGATTGAAAAAGGGCTGACATTAGTAGCTTATGATAAAAACCCAGATGCGGGTGCCGAGTTACTAAGCTGTGCGAAAGCACTAGGTTTGGCAGACCGTTTACATATTGTGTCTGATTTAAATGATATGGTTAGACGCTTAGAGCCGCCTCGTTCGATTCTTCTTTTAGTTCCTGCTGGTGAATTGGTTGATAAAGTATGTACAGAGCTTGCAGAAGCAGGTGTTGACTGTGATGACATTATCGTAGATTGCGGCAACAGTAACTACAAAGATGGCATTAGCCGTAAACTTAAATATCAAAACAAATTTGAATTTGCCACTATGGGTATTTCTGGCGGTGCAGAAGGCGCACGTCACGGTCCTGCAATGATGGCAAGTGGTTCAGAAGGCGGCTGGGAGCGTGTTGAGCCGTGGTTTGAAAAAGTAGCGGCAAGCTACAAAGGTGAGTCGTGTTTTGCTCGTGTAGGCCAATCTGCAAGTGGTCACTTTGTGAAAATGGTTCATAACGGTATCGAATATGCGCTAATGCAATTAATTGCAGAAATGTATCAATTATTACGTTTAGGTACTAATCGTTCACCAAAAGAAGTGGCTGACATTTTCAATGAATGGTCTGAAGGCACTTTAAATAGCTACTTACTGTCAATTTCAAGCCATATCTTAAGCCTTGAAACGACAGAAGGTGAGCCACTAGTTGATTTAATCGACAATAAAGTTGGCGCGAAAGGCACGGGTTTATGGACTGCACAAAATGCCCTAGAGCTTGGTATTGCAGTGCCATCACTAGTTGCAGCTGTTCAAGCACGTCACTTAACAAATACGTGTGATACGCATGCTGCTAAAGAAATGACTTACGCTGCTAAAGCAACTGATACCGTTGATTTAGACTTAGCAGAGCTAAAAGACGCATTCACATTGGCAAGTTTACTTGCTTACCGCCAAGGTTTAGCGCTTATCAAAGGTGCGTCTCGTGCGCATCAGTGGAAAGTAGATCTTTCTAAAACGCTACAAACGTGGCGCGCAGGTTGTATCATCCGTGCTGATTACTTAGACAATGTAGCTGAAGGTGTAGAATTTATTGATTCTATGCAGCGTGAATCAGCAGCATTACGTAAAGTAACGGGTGCAGCAGTTGCATCTGGTCTTGCATTCCCTGTGTTAACAGCAACGCAAACTTACATTGCGACGTTAACAACACCAAGTAATGGTCATCTAGTTCAAGCACAACGTGACTACTTCGGTGAACATGGTATTAAAACTCACAGTGGTGAGATTTGCCATTTAACAGACTTAGTTGAGATTGACGAAAAAGTTCGTTAATTATCAAAAAGCATAAAAAAAGGCACCAATTGGTGCCTTTTTTTGTATTTGCTGTATTAACGACTTAGCTCACCGCGCAGGTTGTCTTGCATCAAGTGACGAATTGTTTCTACTTCAAGCTTTTGACTAAATAAGTAGTGTAACTTGGTCAAACACGCTTCTAATGTCATATCGTAGCCACTGATCACACCACAATTTAATAAGGCATTACCGGTTGCATAACCGCCCATATTAACTTGGCCTTTTAAGCACTGCGTTAGATTAACAATCACCATACCGCGTTTACTTGCATCATTAAGAATATCTAAGAACGCCGGATCTTGTGGGGCATTACCCACGCCAAAACTTAATAACACAAGTGCTTTGATGTCATCATTAACTAAACTTTTAACCACTTTTGGGCTGATCCCAGGATAGAGATAAAGCACACCAATTGGCTGTGGCGTGATATTTGACACCTGTAGTTCGTTATCAACATAAGGGCTAAGTTGCCCTTTGATCAGTTGAATATTAATTCCTGAAAGTGCTAATGGTTCAAGGTTCGGTGATGCAAAGGCATCAAAGCCATCAGCATGGGCTTTTGTTGCACGGTTACCACGGAATAATTGGTTATTAAAAAACAGGCTTACTTCAGCAATTGGGTAATTAGCGGCTAAATACATGGCATTAAGTAAGTTTACTTGGCCATCAGAACGAAGTTGCGACAATGGAATTTGTGAGCCTGTCACAATTACAGGTTTTGTGAGGTTTTCGAACATGAAAGACAAAGCAGAAGCTGTGTAGGCCATGGTATCGGTACCATGCAGAACCACAAAGCCATCATAGTCTTGGTATTTACTCTTAATATCGTCAGCAATTAATTGCCAGTGGGCAGGGGACATATCTGAAGAATCAATGAGCGGGCAATATTCGTGAATATCAAACAAAGGCATTTCATCACGATTAAACTCTGCATTATTGACCACTGTTTCGGTTAAAAAACCTTCCGCTGGAACATAGCCACGGCTCGATTTTTTCATACCGATAGTACCACCCGTATAGGCGATATATATACGTTTACGTTTCATAAAAAAAGCCCAGTTAAATAACTGGGCTTAGTATACCTAAAATCGCTTAGCTAAGTAACTTATTGAATTACATTACACACTAAACAACGAGCGTAAACGCCTTGTGGATCGTTGTAATCTTTTAGGTTATCAATTTCACTACTTAACTGATTAATTAGGCTTTGTAAGTTGGCTTGTGTTGCTAGTACTGATTGTGATGAATCAGACTTAGCAAAGAAGCTCTTAACAGCCGCGGTGCCAAAGATATCTTGCAGCATTTGCTCTTGTGGTGTGAGCGACTGCTTGATGGTTTTGACATCATAATGATTAAGCTTAGCAAGCTCAGCTGCCGCCTTAATTGCATCTTGCTTATCACCAAGTTTATCAACTAAACCCAGTTCTTTTGCTTGAGTTGCAATCCATACACGGCCTTGGGCAATTTTATCAACTTGCTCAGGGGTCATGTTACGCGCTTCAGCCACTACATTTAAAAAACGTTTGTATGCATTTTCAACGCTCATTTGAATGATATCTGACATTTTCTCGTCAAGTGGGCGTGCAATAGAGAAGCCAGCAAGGTCTGTTGTAGCAACGCCATCTGAGTATATACCTAATTCAGCCATAGTATTTTCAAACGTCATGAAAGTACCGAATACACCGATTGAACCTGTAATTGTGCTAGGGGCTGCCCAAATTTCATTGGCTGCAGATGCAATCCAGTAACCACCTGATGCTGCCACTGAGCTCATTGAAGCGATAACCGGTTTACCCGCTGCTTTAAGAGCTAATACTTCAGCACGGATAACTTCAGAAGCAAACATACTACCACCACCTGAATCGATGCGTAGTACAACGGCTTTCACTTTGTCATCAAGACGCGCTTTGCGAAGTAGGGCTGCTGTAGAGTCACCACCAATTTCACCTGCTTTACGCTCGCCATCAACAATGGTTCCTTTCGCAACAACCACAGCTACTTTTTCAGTGATTGGGTTATCGAACTCAACAGGCGGTTTTACCAGCGATAAATACTCACGGAAGCTTACTTGCTTAAAGGTTTTGCCTGTTTCTTCTGCACCAACTAACTCAATAAGCTGTTGGCGAATTTGTTGTGAGGTTTTTAAAGAATCAACCCACTGATTATTTAGAGCGTATTGGCCCGAGTTACCGTCTACTGCTTGCATTTTTGCAAGGTAAACATCCATATCTTCATCGAAATTACTTTCATCGAATGGACGGCTCGCAGCAACGTCAGTTTTATACTCGTTCCAAAGTGCAGTTAACCAAACGCTATTCGCTTCTTTTGCCGCATCTGACATGTCATTACGAATAAAAGGCTCAACCGCTGACTTATAAGTACCAACACGGAAAATATGTTGAGTTACTTTTAATTTTTCAAGCGCATCTTTGAAGTAAAGCGGGAACATACCGTAGCCTTCAATGCTCACACCACCATAAGGGTGCATAGACACTTCATTAGCGTGGGCTGCAATATAGTATTGAGCTTGTGTATAGTAATAGCCCGTTGCAATAACTTGCTTGCCTGCTTCTTTAAACGCATCAATTGCTTTAGTTATTTGTTTTAGCTTATTGATGTGTGCACTTGGCATTTTTTGTAGATCAAGAAGCATCACACTGATGCGATCATCTTTAGTTGCTTGGTTGATCACTTCAACAACATCATCAAGTAGAATTTCTGATGGTGCTTCTTTACCCATAGTTGCATCGTTGATTGCTGCTTCTACAGGATCAACATACGTTTTTTCTTCAACAATAGGGCCATTTAAGTTTAGGCGTAGCACGGTTCCGTCTGCTACTTTTACTTGGTCTTCTTCACCTGTGATGGCAACAAAGAAGAGTATTACTAGTAATAGAAATAATATGTTTAGGACCAAACGGCGGGAGAAATTAATCCCGGTCCAAATGCCTTTAAATATCTTTGCTAGCAAAATAAATCCTTAATTCAGTACAGCTTAGTAGTGATCTCATCTTAGCTTAGAATAACTTTAAAATTAACTGTTAAATAGTAACAGAGTGTTTAAAACGACAATTTGCTACATATAAATTACCAGTGAAAAGTTGATTATTCTAAGTTATTGCCGCAGAATCTATTTCAAATAGAGGTTCGACCAGTTAACGGGGCACACAATGTTAGAACAAAAATTACAATTACCGCATACCGAACTTCGTAATCGTTTGGTTATGGGCTCAATGCATACCGGCTTAGAAGAAGGCTGGCATAACCGTAAACGCTTACGTGCATTCTACGAAGCACGTGCCAAAGGCGGCACGGGTTTAATCATTACAGGTGGTTATAGCCCAAATATTCGTGGCAAGCTATCTCCGTTCGCATCAACATTTAACTCATTTTATGATGTGATCAAACACAAAGCATATACTGATGCAGTGCATCAGCATGGCGGAAAAATTTGCTTACAATTATTGCATGCAGGTCGCTATGCTTATCATCCATTCAATCAAGCGCCAAGCTCAATTCAGGCACCTATTAATCCGTATAAACCTAAAGAAATGTCGTTAGGTTCAATTAAAAAAACCATCAAAGACTTTGCTAACTCAGCAAAATTGGCTGAAAAAGCAGGTTATGACGGTGTTGAAATCATGGGTTCTGAAGGTTATTTGATTAATGAATTCATGGCTAACCACACTAATAAAAGAACAGACAACTATGGCGGTAGTTTAGAAAACCGCATGCGCTTGGCTGTTGAAATTGTTAAAGCTGTACGCGCTAAAGTAAGTCAAAAGTTCATTATTGTATTTCGTTTGTCTGTGATGGATTTAATTCCTAATGGATCAACACCTGATGAAGTAAAACAACAAGCATTGGCACTTGAACAAGCTGGCGTTGATATTTTTAACACGGGTATTGGTTGGCACGAAGCTCGTGTACCAACCATTGCCAGTATGGTACCAGCAGGTGCATTTAAAGAAGCATCAAAACGCTTAAAAGAAACGGTATCAGTGCCAGTGATCGCGGTTAACCGTATTAACACTCCTGAAATTGCCAATGGAATTTTAGAAGCAGGCGAGTCTGATTTAATTTCGATGGCACGTCCTTTATTAGCAGACCCAGAGTTTTTCAATAAATACGTTAATAATAAGTCTGAGCAAATCAATATTTGTATTGGTTGTAATCAGGGCTGCTTAGACCATGTGTTTAAAAATAAACGTGCAACCTGTTTGGTTAACCCGCAAGCGGCTTTTGAGTTAGATTACAGCCTTGAAAAAGCACCATCTTCTCGATTAGTCCTGGTTGTGGGTGCTGGCCCTGCTGGCCTTGCTGCAAGTTGTTACTTAGCATCGAAAGGCCACAAAGTGACTTTAATTGAACGTAAAGAACAAATGGGTGGCCAATTTAATTTAGCCATGCAAGTGCCGGGTAAAGAAGACTTTAACCATACCCTTAACTACTTTACTAATGAATTAAAACGTTTAAATGTCGATTTACAGCTCGGTACTGAATTTACTGACAATATGCTCAATCAATACGATGATGTGGTGTTTGCAACAGGCGTACGTCCGCGCGAAGCCAAAATAGAATGCAGTGATGGCAAACGTGTATTCGCCTACGATGAAGTAATTCGTGGTGAAGTAGAACTAGGGGATAAAATTGCGATTCTAGGTGCCGGTGGTATCGGTTTTGATATGGTTGCCTTTTTAAGTGAACACAAAGGCCAAACAATTGAGCAATTCAAAACTCAATGGGGTATTGAATGCGAAGCTGCGCCTGAAAAAGACAATCGTCAAATTTACATGCTTAAGCGAAGTGCAGGGCGCTTTGGTAGTGAACTGGGTAAAACAACGGGTTGGATCCACCGTCAAGTTGCTAAACAACACGGTGTTAAACAAATCGCTGAGTGTCAGTATCTAAGCTTTGATAAGCAAGGTTTGAAGATAACGGTAAAAGGTGAAGAGCAAATCCTCGATGTTGATACTGTGATTGCCTGTATTGGTCAGGTGTCAAATACTGAAACGTTCGATAATCAAACCGAAAACGCTAAAGTACACGTTATTGGTGGCGCAAAACTAGCTGCTGCTATTGATGCAAAACGTGCGATTTTTGAAGCGCTACAAGTTGCTCGTAAAATTTAATTGAAAGTAAACTAGAAAACGTGCGGTCTGTGTGATTAATCTATTTAGTCACGAGACCGCTATGTTGAACACACACCTAATACCCCTTTACCATCGCATTTTAAATAAACTGCAGTTTTTAGATGGGCTCCCCAGCCTGTTAATTCGCTTGATCTTAGCCCCAGTGATGATCATCGCCGGCTTTAATAAACTAGCTTTAAGCGGTGATGTAACTCATTTTTATCAATACTTTTTAGCATCAGATGATATTGTTGCTTGGTTCGGAAATAGTGAATGGGGTTTAGGCCTACCTATGCCCTCTCTACTGGCCTTTTTAGCTGCATGGACTGAGTTTTTAGGGGGGATCTTTATATTATTGGGTTTATTTACTCGTTTAACAGCAATCCCTTTAATGATCACCATGCTGGTTGCAGCGACGACAGTACATGCCAGTAATGGCTGGTTTGCTGTAACACCTACCGATGCCAGTACCAGCCCTGCGAGAGTGCTGAATTGGCTAGCAATACCAGGAAGTGAAGCCAGTTTAGTTAATTCCAATGAAGCCAGTGAAAGATTAACCAAAATGCGCGAGTTACTAGAAACGCATGGTTATACAGAGTACCTCTATGCGAAAGGGAAACCTGTGATCTTAAATAATGGTATTGAGTTTTCCGCAATATACTTTGTTATGCTTTTAAGTTTATTTTTTGCAGGTGGCGGTCGTTACGTCAGTTTAGATTATTGGTTAACTAGAAAAGCATCGAATAGCTTTATTGCTAATAAAGATAAATGATAAGCTTGGGTTTTCTGCCCCGATTATTAAGGGGCATCGTACTTAAGCATTTACGGAATATTCATGGACGCTTTGACGCTATTACAAACTCGACAATCAGATCCTCGCCTTATCGCACCAGGACCAACTGCAGAACAACTTGAAATTATTAAGCGAGCGGCCATTAAAGTGCCTGATCATGGCTGTATTGCTCCTTGGCGATTTATTCTCGTTGAAGGCAATGCACGTAATAAATTAGGCGATATCTACCATCAAGCCGCAGTCGCTGAAAATCAAGATGAAAGAACCATTGAGCGTGCTAAAGATCTACCTCTACGCTCTCCTATGATGATCATTGCCATTGCTGATGTAACTGAAAACCCAAAAGTGCCACGTATTGAACAAGTACAAAGTGCAGGCTGCGCTGTACTTGCAATGCAACAAGCGGCATTTGCGCAAGGTTTAGGGGGCATTTGGCGCACAGGTTATTTTGCACAGAGCCCTGCTGTTAAAGCGGCATTAGGTTGTAAAGAACAAGATGAGATTGTTGGCTATTTATATCTAGGTACACCAGAAGTAGACATTAAAAAACCAATAAGACACAAGCCAGAGACGTTTTTTGAGAATTTATAAATATTAGGAACTTTTTTGCAGTTAAGCAGTCAGACACTATTAAGCTTATATATGTTAGTTTTTTTAGATTTAGCTTAGCTGTAAGAAGCGCACGGATGCAAAAAACGAAATAATTCTTCTTCAGTGTGTTTTTTAATCGGTTATTTTTTGTTAACGTATGGATAGTCTTAAAAAAATAACGATAAAGAAGACGAGAACGATGGGAAACTTATTTTTACGTGAAAAAGAAAATTGGTTCGCTTGGTCAATTTGGGGCTTAGTTGGTGCCGTGGTCACTTTTTTTGTTGCCATGTCTACGAAACAACCTCATTACCTTGGCTTGTCTGCTGTAGTGGTATTACTCCTACTGACTTGGTGGATGCAAAGCACTAAACGTTTCGATTTCGGCCGCGCTTTTAAAATTTGTTGCTACGTTTTAACGATCACCTGCTTACCAGCTTTTGCATTAGTCATTATACCTAGCTATAACCTCAATAAAATTGACGTAATAGTGCAGGGTTCAGGCTTTGCAATTGTTAGTTTAATTGTTTGTTTAGTTTGCTCTTTAATCGCAAAGCGCCCTAAGCAGTACTATTAAAATTACTTTTTTAAAGTTTTTTACATTTATGGCTTTACAACGAACGCAGTAAACACTATTATTCGCGCCGTACGGAGAGATGGCAGAGTGGTCGAATGCACCGGTCTTGAAAACCGGCAGGGGTTTGTAGCCCCTCTAGGGTTCAAATCCCTATCTCTCCACCATTATTTAGAAAAACCGCCTTTAGGGCGGTTTTTTGCTATCTGGAGATAAGTAATGTCAGCAAGCGAGTCTTCTTCTACACTAATGCGCATTGTTAAACATGTTCTGCTTTGGTGTATCTTTTCTTATTTTTATCACAGCGGGATCAATGTACTTGTAGCTATGGCCCATGATGCGCAGCCTGATTACGGGTTAATATCTTCAATCGCTTATGGTATTGGCTTTAATGTGTTAGTAGGGCACCTTATTGGCAAATACGACAAGCATTGGCCTGTCATTGCTGCATGTGTGATTTCTACTGTGGGTCTTATTGCTGTGCCTTTAATTATGTTAGGCAAAGATGGTTTAATGAGCGGCTTTTTTATTGCTTCGATGATCGCTACATTACCTGTTGCGACATTTGTAATTGATAAAATAAAGCAGCGAATTAGTGCAAACACTGAGCAAACGCAGTAAAACTAGGCGATATTCGTTGTTTTTTTATGTTAGTATGAGCACGTCTTTTAACTAAATAAACGTGAATTAAAACATGTCAGATAATTTTACAACAGACGCTGAAAAAGCAAGTTACGGTATTGGTTTACAAATGGGTGAGCAATTAAAAGCGAATCCATTCGAAGGTTTAAACTTAAATTCTGTATTTGAAGGTATGAAAGACGCATACACTGGTAATGATTTCCAAGTTGAAATCCCAGAAATTCAAGCAGCTTTTGAGAAAATCAACGCTGAGATCCAAGCTCGTCGTGAAGAAGAAGCTAAAGTTCTTGCAGCTGAAGGTATTGCATTCTTAGAAGAAAATGCAAAACGTCCTGAAGTAACAGTAACTGAATCAGGTCTTCAATACGAAGTACTTACTGCAGGCGACGGTGAAAAACCAACTGCAGATTCAACAATCCGTGCACACTACCACGGTACACTAATCAACGGTACAGTATTTGACAGCTCATACGAGCGTGGTCAACCAGCTGAATTCCCAGTTGGCGGTGTAATCAAAGGTTGGACTGAAGCAGTACAAATGATGGGTACTGGTTCTAAGTGGCGCTTATACGTACCACACGAACTTGCTTACGGTGAGCGCGGTGCTGGTGCAGCAATCGCTCCTTTCTCAACGCTAATCTTTGACGTTGAGCTATTAGAAATCATCTAATCGATTTCAAATAGACATAAAAAAACCTGCTTAAAGCAGGTTTTTTTATGTCTGAAACAAATAGCTAATTAGCTATTTGATTCAGCGTATTCTTTACACGCAGCAGTGTCTTCACATTCACCATATAGGTAAAGAGAGTGGTTGGTCAGTTTAATACCATTCTCTGTTGCGATTTCTTCTTGACGACGTTCAATTGTATCGTCTTCAAACTCAACAACCTTACCACATTTTAGGCACACTAAGTGGTCATGGTGAGTGCTACCTGATAATTCAAATACTGACTTGCCGCCTTCGAAGTGGTGGCGAGATACAATACCTGCATCATCAAATTGGTTAAGAACACGGTAGACAGTTGCAAGACCAATCTCTTCGCCTTTGTCTAAAAGAATTTTATAGACATCTTCAGCGCTGATGTGTTGGTTGTCTGGAGATTGCAGAATCTCTAAAATTTTAATACGCGGCAGAGTTACTTTTAACCCTGCTTTTTTTAATTCCAAGTTGTGATCAGTCATTCAATCTGTCTCAATTTTATTTAGTTATACTAGGCATCATCAAGATGCACACGACACATTAGCAACTATTAGAATAACGTGCCTAGTTACTAAGTGCAAAGAACAATTCGTCTATTTGCCGATTTTTCAAACAAAAATGAACTGGTTGTGCATCTTTACATCAGCTAGTAAATGCGAGTAGTACTTGTTATTAATCAGCAAGTTCCGCTAAACACATTTCGTCATAAACCTGAGCACACCAGTCTTTAACACGCTTTTCAGTAAGCTCTGGTTGACGGTCTTCATCAATACCAAGGCCAACAAAATTGCTGTCATCTACTAGTGCTTTTGAAGCTTCAAAGTCGTAGCCTTCAGTTGACCAATGACCCACTACGATTGCGCCACGCTCAGTAACGATATCGTTGATCATGCCCATTGCATCTAAGAAGTATTCTGCATAGTCTTCTTGGTCACCGCAGCCGAAAATAGCAACAAGTTTACCTTCGAAGTCAACTTCTTCTAATTCAGGGAAGAAATCATCCCAGTCACATTGAGCTTCACCGTAGTACCAAGTTGGAATACCGAATAACAATAAATCGAATTCAGCAATCTCTTCTTTAGAACTTTTTGCAATGTCGTGAACCGCTACAAGCTTTTTACCTAATTCTTTTTGAATCATTTTAGCTACGTGTTCAGTATTGCCTGTGTCACTTCCGAAAAAAATACCTACGCTTGACATGGATTTAAAACCTTCTATCTATCAATAGCCAATCTTTCTTGTAAAATTGTTTCAATCAACGCGCTACGGCTAATATTCTGCGCATCTGCCATATCGCTTAATGCTTGATATAACTGTGATGAAACCTTAAATTCTACACGCTTTAAACCACGTGCTTTATCTCGCTTTATTTGATTACGTTTATTTACTTTTAATTGCATATCGCGAGGTAGGGGATTTGTTTTCGGCCTACCTGGACGCTTTTCGTATTCAAATAAATCGGGTGTTGTTCTATCTGTTTCTGACTTTGCCATGTCTAGCCCACACCTGCGCCTTGCCAGAAGACTTGAATAAGTCCTTTCGCTATAAACCCAGAACAGCCTAAAAATAGCACTAACCAAACGATGTATCGGCCAAATCGTGGTACATCACCTTTTTTAAGGACGTCTTGAATTGCCATTCCAATAAAAAAGAAAATACCGGCTAAGCCAAAATACAACCCTAAGGTATCAAATTCGTTAATTAACTGACTGACCATCAACGTATAAACCTTTAAATTAAACGGCGCGTACTATAGCACACAAATTTGTAATAATTTAGTGCGCACGATCAAAAACAACGAATTTTATCAGCCCAATTAATGAGCTAAAAAATCGCTGATTGCTTTATTTACAGCAAGTGGTTTTTGGGCATGTAGCCAGTGACCTGCACCATGAATAATTTTTGCTTTTGCATTAGGGAATAACGCCATAATAGCAGGGCGGTGTTCTGCTAAAATGTAGTCAGAATCATTACCTTTAATGAATAAAGTATCACATAAACAAGAATCATTTTCACTAACTTGCGCTAAAATATTTTCATATTGCTGGTATAAAACAGCTAAATTAAAGCGCCATTGATAGTGACCTTGATCATTTTTAGCAAAGCTTTTTAATAAAAACTGACGTACGCCCATTTCATCAATGTGCTTGGTAAGTATTTCATCAGCCGCTTTTCTATCTGTGATATTAGACTGTGCAACTTCGTTTAGGCCTGCAAAAATAGCGCTGTGACGAGGGTTATTAGCAACAGGAGAAATATCTAACACTACAAGCTTATCGATAAGTGCAGAGTGATTAAGTGCTAATTGCATGGCCACTTTGCCACCCATTGAATGACCTATGATGTGCGCTTTACTAATATTTAGATGTTCAAGTAACTCACTGACATCTTCAGCCATAGCGTGATAATTCATGGTATTGCTATGGAATGATTTACCGTGGTTACGTAAATCAATATTCGTTACACGATAATTTTCAGCTAATGCTTTTGCGATTACATTGAGGTTTTCAAGTGAGCCAAACAAACCGTGGATCAATACAACGTCTGAACCTTGACCCATTTGTTGGTAGTTTAATAGCATTTTCAACTCCTAATTTTAATGGCAGTATTTTGCCTAGTGAAATTACAAAATGCAAAACATAGAGAATTGCTGCGAGCTTAGGTATAATCATTGAGAACTTTTAAAATGTGACCCGTAAAGACAGGAATAACATGAAAAAAATCGACATAGACGACGAGTTATATCAATACATTGCAAGCAACACGCAAAGTATTGGTGAAAGTGCATCAACCATTTTGCGTCGTTTATTAAACCTCTCTGATGGCGCCAATGCCCCAGTTGAAACAACTACTAAAACTGAACAAGAAACCCCAGTTGTTGAAGTACAAGAACAAGCAGAACAAGAAACAAGCCCTGAACCAAGCGACGAAAATGTTGAAGAGGCTGCACAAACTGTCACAGCATCGACACAAGTGAAAGGTAATGTGTTTAATGTATTAAACAAAGAAGAGCTAGCAATGCAAAAAGGTGTTGTTGGTCGATTCTTATTTATACTAGCTGCTTTATATAGAACGCATAAAAAAGATTTTGTTAACGTGCTTGAAATTAAAGGCCGTGACCGTGTTTATTTTGCCACTAGCAAAGAAGCGCTACTGGAAAGCGGTAGCAGCATGAATCCAAAAAATATCACTGATACTGAGTATTGGGTGATGACAAATTCAAATACAACCAGAAAAAAAATGATGCTTCACGAAGTTGCACTGTGCTTAGGTTACAGTGCGGATGAAGCAGAAAAAATTCGTGATTACTTATAATCCATAAGGAAATAATATGGCGATTCATCCAGATGCAGGTAAACCTGCTCCGCAATCAAGCTTAGTGAATGTACCAAAACTGATCTCGGCTTATTACTTAAATGAACCTGACCTAGAACAAAACCCAGAGCATTGTGTTGCTTTTGGTACGTCTGGCCATCGTGGTTGTTCGTTCGATGTAAAATTTAATGAATCGCATATTTTAGCGATCACTCAAGCAATTTGTGATTACCGTAAAGAAAATAATATTTTTGGTCCACTTTTCTTAGGTAAAGATACACATGCATTGAGTGAAGCGGCTTTTAACTCTGCTATTGAAGTACTTGTTGCAAACGAAGTGCAAGTCATTGCACAAGAAAATGACGATTACACGCCAACGCCGGTGATCAGTCATGCTGTTGTTTGCCATAACAAAGAAAACCCAAATGAACTTGCTGATGGTATTGTGGTAACTCCTTCACATAATCCGCCAGAAGACGGTGGTTTTAAATATAACCCGCCAAATGGTGGACCTGCAGATACTGATGTGACTAAGTGGATTGAAGACAGAGCAAATCAATTACTTTTAGAAGACTTAGTTGAAGTAGAGTTATTTCCATATGCTAAAGCATCACGTTCTGGTTTTATTAAGTACCAAGACTTAATTACCCCTTATGTTGATGACTTAGTTAATATCGTTAATCTAAAAGCAATTAGCGATGCGAAAATCAAAATTGGTGTTGATCCACTTGGTGGCTCTGGTATCAACTTTTGGCCAGTCATTGCAGAAAAATATAATTTAGACTTAACGGTCGTAAATGAGTCTGTTGACCCAACATTTTCGTTCATGCCTTTAGATAAAGACGGCAAAATCCGTATGGATTGCTCTTCTCCTTATGCAATGACAAACCTTATTGCATTAAAAGATGACTATGATATCGGTATTGGTAACGACCCTGATTATGACCGCCATGGTATTGTTACGCCTGACGGTTTAATGAATCCAAATCACTTTTTAGCAGTTGCGATTGACTACTTATTAAATAACCGCGAATGGTCAAAAGATGTCGCAATTGGTAAAACACTGGTATCAAGCGGCATGATTGATAAAGTTGTTGCACGTAATAACCGTGAAGTAAAAGAAGTACCGGTAGGCTTTAAATGGTTTGTAGAAGGTCTAAGCAAAGGTACCCTTGCTTTTGGTGGTGAAGAAAGTGCAGGGGCGTCATTCTTACGTTTTGATGGAACAGTTTGGAACACTGATAAAGATGGTTTCATCTTAGGTCTACTTGCTGCAGAGATTTTAGCTGTAACAGGTAAAACACCTTCACAGCTTTATAAAGAACTTGAACAAGAGTTCGGTGCGCCTATTTATAAACGTATTGATGCGCCAGCTAGTGCTGAGCAAAAATCACGTTTAAAAGCGTTATCAGCTGATGATGTAACTGCAAGTACATTAGCGGGTGATGCTATTACGCAAAAATTAACCCATGCCCCTGGTAATAACGCTGCTATCGGCGGTTTAAAAGTTGTTACTGAAAACGGTTGGTTTGCTGCACGCCCATCTGGCACTGAAGACATTTATAAAATTTACCTTGAATCATTCAAAGGTGAAGAACATCTAGCATTATTAGAAAAAGAAGCGAAAAAGCTGGTTGATTCAGTAATTAGCTAATTTCTTTTTTACCTATTAAAACGGCTGAGATTCTCAGCCGTTTTTGTATTCTACTCTCACGCATTTTTAGGATAGAACAATGAGCTATTCAACTCCTTCATATCTCGAAGAATTAAAAAGTACTGGCGACTTTTTAACCTTGACCCGCAACAATGAATTTTCACTAGAACCTTGTGCATTTACCCTTACAAACGGTACTGATGTCACTGTTCACGACACGGGTATCATTGAGTTTCAACCTGCACAGCAAACAAACAAAGATATTGTACTTTCAAGTGCGGTACATGGTAACGAAACTGCGCCAATTGAAATTTGCGATCAATTAATCAAGTCAATCATTACAGAACAACTTACCTTGAAGCAGCGTGTACTGTTTATTTATGGTAATCCTAAATCTATTAATATCGGTAAGCGTTTTGTAGATGAAAACTTAAACCGTTTGTTTAATGGTCATCATACTGTTGAAGGCATTGCTTCTAACCCTGAGCGAGTTCGTGCAAAGCTACTTGAAGACGTGGTTACTGATTTCTTTGCTAGAGGCAACCAAGACAGTGAGCGTTTTCATTATGATCTTCACACTGCAATTCGTGGCTCTAAAAATGAAAAGTTTGCAGTGTATCCTTTCTTACATGGTAAACCGTGGAAAAAATCACAACTGCAATTTTTACTTAGCTGTGGCGTAAACACGGTACTAATGATGAAATCAGCGGCAACTACCTTCAGTTACTACTCGTCGTTTGTACATGGAGCTGACTCATTTACGGTAGAACTTGGCCAAGTAAAACCTTTTGGCGAAAATGACATGTCGCGATTTGAGAAAACCAAACAAACCTTAACTGCATTAATTAGTCAAGAATCTGTTGAATATAAAGAATTCAATGCAGAGGATTTCGAGTTGTTTTCAGTATATAGAACAATAAACCGTACTTGCGAAGACTTTAGTTTTCCATTTGCTGATGATGTGGAAAATTTCACCGGTTTCGCAAAGGGTGAATTAATGGCAGTTGATGGTCAGACCAGATATGAAGCGGAAGTAGATGGTGAAGCTATTATCTTCCCAAACGCTGATGTAGCCTTAGGTCAGCGCGCTTTGCTTACAGTTATTCCAATGCAAGTTGATAGCAACTTTATTTAAAATCTCTGCATTAACACCCATCTATATTTAGTTAACTATATGACTATAAAGAACTTATCTTGTTGTATAGTTAACTTTCCATGCGTTTTTAGCCATTTGTCATCTATTCGTCTATGATTAGTTGAATAACAACTTACGTTAACGTAAAGTGACGGCAGTTTAATTTAATTAGATTGAATATTGCGCAAACTTTATCCTTACAGCTCATGCTGATTAAAAATATAATTAAGGGCAGTAGCGTAGGTTTCTGACAACGAAAGAAGGTAGGTTATGAGTAATCCAAATAACGTATCGCTAAACATTAATCATGAACTGTCATTTATTGATGGTCACGCATTAACGATCCCTACATTAAGTATTCTTAATGAGGAAGGCGACATCTACGAAGGTGCAACCGCACCTGATATCGACAAAGCAACGGCAATCCGCCTATATGAAACAATGCGTTTTATTAGAGCACTTGATGAGCGTATGCAAGCAGCACAGCGTCAAGGCCGTGTTAGCTTTTATATGCAATGTCTAGGCGAAGAAGCGGCTGTAACAGCATCAGCTGCAGCGCTTGATCAAAACGATATGATCATGGCCCAATACCGTGAGCAAGCAGCTTTACGTTATCGTGGTTTTAGCCTTGACCAATTCATGAATCAAATGTTCTCAAATGAAAAAGATTTGGGTAAAGGTCGTCAAATGCCAATTCACTATGGCTCACGCGAACTTAACTACATGACTATTTCATCACCGCTTGGTACACAAATTCCGCAAGCAACAGGTTATGCATATGGCCAAAAAGTTCGTCATATTGATGCCCAAACAGGTGAGTTAAACAGCACTATTGATAACATCACTATTTGTTACTTTGGTGAAGGCGCTGCATCTGAAGGTGATTTCCATGCTGGTTTAAATATGGCCGCAGTTCATGAAGCACCGGTAATTTTCTTTGCCCGTAACAATGGTTATGCGATTTCTACACCTGCTGACGAGCAATTTAAAGGTGATGGTATTGCATCACGTGGTGTTGGCTATGGCATTAAAACAATCCGTGTTGACGGTGCTGATGCACTTGCTGTTTATGCAGCAACGAAAAAAGCCCGTGAAATTGCGACTACCAAAGGTGAACCTGTTTTAATTGAATCGATTGCCTATCGTCTAGGCGCTCACTCAACCAGTGACGATCCAAGCGGTTACCGTACAAAAGATGAAGAAGCAAAACATAAAGGCTGTCCAATCGAGCGTTTCCGTAAGTGGCTATTAAAGCAAGGTTGGTTAGACGAAGCGCAAGACGCAAAAGACAAAGAAACTATTCGTGAAGAAATTTTAGCAGCCCTTAAACGCGCTGAAAAAGTTGAAAAGCCAGCATTAGAAGACCTTATTTCTGATGTTTATGATAAGCCAATCCCATCACTGCAAAAACAATATGAAGAACTAAAAGAGCACATTTTGCAGCATCCTGATGCTTATCCAACAACTGCAGGGAGATTAAAGTAATGGCTAAAATGAACATGCTTCATGCAATTAACTCTGCCCTTGATATCACCATGGCAGAGCATCCAAATGCATGTATTTTCGGTGAAGACGTTGGTTATTTTGGTGGTGTATTCCGTGCTACATCTGGCTTACAAGAAAAATATGGTAAGCATCGTGTGTTCAATACACCGTTAACTGAGCAAGGTATTTTAGGTTTTGCTAATGGTTTAGCGGCGTTTGGTGCCCCTGCATTAGCTGAAATTCAGTTTGCAGATTATATTTTCCCTGCATTTGACCAAATCGTGAATGAATCAGCTAAGTTCCGTTACCGTAGTGGTAATGAATTTAATGTTGGCAATCTAACAATCCGTACACCATACGGTGGTGGTATTGCAGGTGGTTTATATCACTCACAATCACCAGAAGCTTATTTTGCTCACACACCGGGTTTAAAGTTGGTTGTGCCACGTAACCCATACCAAGCAAAAGGTTTGCTTCGTGCATCGATTAAAGATGATAACCCTGTTATTTTCTTTGAGCCGAAACGTTTGTACCGTGCATCAACAGGTGAAGTTCCAGAAGAAGATTACAGCATCGAGCTCGGTAAAGCTGAAATCGTGCAAGAAGGTACTGATGTCACTGTACTTGCTTGGGGTGCTCAGATGGAAATTATCGAAGACGCCGCTAAAAAAGCTGCAGAGCAAGGTATTAGTTGTGAAGTGATCGACTTACGTACCATTTTACCATGGGATGTTGAGACAATTGCTCAATCAGTGACTAAAACAGGCCGTTTAGTGGTAAGCCACGAGGCACCAATCACGAATGGTTTTGGTGCGGAAATCGTTGCAACAATTCAACAAGAGTGTTTCTTACACCTTGAATCGCCAATTGCTCGCGTGTGTGGTTTAGATACGCCATACCCATTAGCACTTGAAAAAGAATATGTGCCGGATGCACTTAAAGTGCTTGCTGCGATTAAGCAATCAGTAGAGTTTTAGGAGTCAGTATGTCTAAAGATTTTATCTTGCCAGATATCGGCGAAGGCATCGTAGAGTGTGAAATTGTTGAATGGTTAGTTGCAGAAGGCGATTCTGTAAAAGAAGACCAGCCTATTTGTGATGTTATGACCGACAAGGCGCTTGTGCAAATTCCTGCTGTTCATGATGGTGTGATCAGTAAGCTTTATTATGCAAAAGGGGATATTGCGAAAGTACATGCACCATTATTTGCAATGGATGTTGATGGCGAAGCACCAACACAAAGCGAAGAAGTGCAAGCTCCTGCAACTCCAACTGAAGCATCATCTGAGGCGGGTGAGCACTTAGAAGATTTCATTTTACCAGATATCGGCGAAGGTATCGTTGAGTGTGAAATCGTTGAGTGGTTAGTGAGTGAAGGCGATGAAATCGTAGAAGACCAAGCTGTGTGTGATGTAATGACAGACAAAGCATTGGTGCAAATTCCGGCTAAATACACAGGTAAAGTTGAAAAGCTTTATTATCAAAAAGGTGATATTGCAGCGGTTCACAGCCCATTATTCCAAATGAGCATTGCAGGCCAAAGTGCAGAGCCAGATGTAAGTTCTGCGGTAGTTAAAGCACAAACAAATGCAGCAACTAAACCTTCGCAGAAGTCTGCGACTTCAGCAAACTCTAGCAAACAACTGAATAAGAAAGCTGTTGCTTCACCTGCTGTTCGTCGTAAAGCCCGCGAACTTGATGTTGATTTAACACAAGTGCCAGGCTCTGGTAAAAATGGCCGTATTTATAAGCAAGATATCGAAGATTTCTTGAATGAAACACCAAGCCAAGCAGCATCACAACAAGCTGCGCCAAAAGCGGCAGAGCCTGTCTCAACTGTGGCGTCTTCTAGTGGCAATCGCGTAGAGCCTATTAAAGGCATTAAAGCGGCAATGGCTAAGCAAATGGTTGCTTCAGTTTCGACAATTCCTCACTTTACTTTCTGTGATGAAATTGACCTAACTAAACTAATTGCAATGCGCAGTGAGCTTAAAGAGCAGTATAAGCAACAGGGCGTTAAGCTCACTATGATGCCGTTCTTTATCAAAGCACTGTCGTTAGCGATTAAGCAATTCCCAGTACTAAACTCGCAAGTAAATGATGATTGCAGTGAGCTAACTTACTTTGATGATCATAACATCGGTATGGCGGTTGATTCTAAGATTGGTTTACTAGTACCAAACATTAAATCATGCCAGTCAAAGAGTATCGTAGATGTTGCAAACGAAGTGACTCGTTTAACTGAAGCAGCACGTGATGGTCGTGTTTCACCGGATGATTTGAAAGGCGGCACTATTAGCATTTCTAACATCGGTGCGATTGGCGGCACAATTGCAACCCCGATCATCAATAAACCTGAGGTAGCTATTGTTGCTTTAGGCAAACTGCAGCATTTACCTCGCTTTGATGCACAAGGCAATGTCGTTTCAGCTGCTATTATGCAAGTAAGCTGGTCTGGAGACCACCGAGTGATTGATGGCGGTACAATTGCCCGTTTCAATAACTTATGGAAGTCTTACTTAGAAGACCCTGCAAAAATGATGATGGCGATGAGCTAACATTAGTAAGCATTAAAAAACCAGCCTCGGCTGGTTTTTTTAATTGTAAATTTTGTATTTGCTATTTTCCGTAAAAATACAACCCATAACCCAGTAACAGCGCAGGTATTGATGAATACACCGTCGCGATTAAGGCCGCTTTTGGTGCTAATGCGATAGCTGGGAATAGGGCATCGCCGTCATTTGAAATTGCATTGGCTGTCATCGCACTAAATGGAATAATACCCTGAATATAGAGTGTCATTACGACGATTTGTGGCCCGCAGCCAGGTAATAAGCCAATAGCCACAGCCACCAGCGGTGCAAGATAAGCATACTCAGAAAACCAGGCTGTTAAATCAACACCGACTAGGTTAACGAGAATTTCAAACAGCATAAAACTGGCAACAACCCAGGCAGTAACAAAGTGCGTGTCCATTAATACTTTCGTGAGCTTTGAGGGAGGTGTGCAAGGCGCTTCTTCACTGGTTACTTGCTTATAACTGCTGCCTTTAGAAGACAGAGACCACACAACCACGGTGAATAGCGCCATGATTGAGCCAAACAGGGTGACGCCAGTATTAACGCTTTGACTAAATTCGCTAAGGTCAGAATTGGTAGCTATGACAGAAGCAATAATCAAGCTTGGTACTAGGGTAAACTTCCAAATAGGGCGGCTAAATTTCAAAGCGCTTGGTTGGCATTGTGGCTGCTCAGTATATTCACTTGCTTCGTCAGGTTGAAATTTATCTGGGCTATGAAATGTATTAACTATCTGACCGCTAATAATACCTACAGCAACACCGATTAACATCATTAATAAACCATCAAGCGGGCGGGTTGCTAACAGTAAAAAGGCGGCATCGCCCATGGTTGCGGTTAAGACTGCAACAACAGAGCCAAAGCTAGCCTGCTTTTTAGTAAATTGGGTTACCACAATAATGGCACCGCCACAGCCAGGCAAAGCACCTAAAATAGACGCAAAGCTCACCTCTAGAATGCCTGATTTAGCACGTAAATAGCTAAGCTGTAATTGAGGAAGTCGATCAATAAGGTAGTAATAGATTAATAAGGTGGCTGCAACAAATACAGATACTTGAAAAAAAGCATCACTCAGCGCTTGTAGGGTGAATTCTCGGCTTGCAGGTACCGCTAAAGAAATCAGTAATAAAAGGGGTAAAATTAAGCGTTTATTGTCCGTAATGTAACACCTCGCTTTATTAGGAATAAACCTCGTTTGTGTTAGTGAGAGCATACAGTGCAACCTAAAAATTAATCAGGTTACACTGTATTACGATTTTAAATGAAAATCAATCTCATTTGTATCTATTTGCGTTGGAACTCAGAAGTGGCATTCCAGGTCGGCCACTCTTTACGTTCTGAGATATCAAAACCTACTTGATAGAATAACTGAAGGTCCTGAACGGCACCTGATAAATCCCATTCATCACGGTAACGGTCGCAAGGCTGATGATAACAACCACGAAGCACTAAGCTCATACGCTTACGGTAATTTGCCGTTTCTTCGTCAAGAGCTTCACTACCACCACCGGCATACATTGCTGGTACACCCATGTTTGCAAATGCAAAGTGATCAGAGCGGTAATAACCACCTGAAGACGGTTTAGGATCACCAGATACTGTACGGCCTTGTGCTTTAGCAGCTGTTTCTAGCAGGCTATCCATTTCTGATTTACCAATACCAACAACACTGATGTCTTTTACTTTACCTAATAGGTTTAAGCTATCCATATTGATGTTAGCAACCGTTTGTGATGCTGGGATCACAGGGTTTGCAGCATAATATTTCGAGCCAAGTAAACCTTGTTCTTCAGCAGTAACGGCTAAGAAAGTCATTGAACGGCTAGGGTGCTCAGGTAAAGTAGCGAATGCTTCAGCAACTTCTATTAAACCAGCAGTACCCGTTGCATTATCATGGGCACCATTATAGATTTGGTCGCCTTTGCGGGTTTTATCAGTACCAAGGTGATCCCAGTGAGCTGAATAAATGATGTGCTCGTCTGGCTTTTCGCTACCCGGTAACGTCGCGATGAAATTATACGAAATTGACTTTTTGATTGTGTTATTTACTTCAACACTTGCTGTTAGGTCGCCCATATCAACATGGTAAGCGCCTTTTGCCGCATTAGCTTTCATTGTATCGAAATCTAAGCCTGCTTTTGTGAAAAGCTCTTTAGCAACATCAGTTGTTACCCAGCCTTCAACAGCAACACGGTCCATGTTGTTATTTTCTTTTTGGAAACCAAATTGCTCACCGCTCCAAGAGTTTTCAACAACTGACCATGGGTAAGAAGCCGGTGCGGTTTCGTGAATGATAATCGCACCTGCTGCACCTTGACGGCTTGCTTCTTCATATTTGTATGTCCAACGACCGTAATAGGTCATGGCATCGCCGGTGAATAAATCAGGGTTTTTCGTCGCAAAACCAGGATCGTTTACCAGCATAACAACTGTTTTGCCTTTAACATCTAGGCCTTCGTAGTCGTTCCAGTTGTATTCTGGTGCATTAACACCGTAGCCAACGAATACTAATTCAGAATTTTTAATGCTTTGCTTAGCACTAATACGGCTGCTACCCATTACCATATCTTTTTTGTATTGGTAATCTTTGCCGCCAATGGTAAGTACCATGTCTGAATCAGCTTCTAGTGAAACAAGCGGTACTTCTTGTAAGAAGCTATCACCGTTACCCGGCTCAAAACCCAATGCTTTAAATTGGTCGGTTAAATAGGCAAGCGTTAGCTCTTCACCTTTAGATGATGGTGCACGGCCACCGAACTCATCAGAGGCAAGCACTTTAATGTGCTCTGCTAATTGCTCTGAATTAATGCTTTGATAGGCTTTTTCGACATCACTTGATGTGATACTTGTTGAAGCACAGCCCGCAAGGATGGCACTTGCAAGGACTGTCATTGGAAAATAGCGTTTCATAATAGCTCTTTTTTTGTTTTATGGTGGTATTAGTATATGAGGTTCTATTAATGAGAACCAGTTTTTACGGTAAACTACCCACAATACATCAAGAAGTTAAAAAATAAGCAATGAAACGATTTACTGCTCCCGAGCAATGGTCAACACAATACCTCACAACGGGTGCTTTTAGTGACCTAGCGACGCTATTTAATTTAGATAAACTGTCAGATTGGCCATCTTGCCAGTGGTTTAATCAATATCTAAATGCGAAAACTACACAGGGCAAACCCATAATCTTTGTTGAAGATGAAAAGTTTGCTGATGAAACCCGTTATTATGAGCAAATCATATTTGAGACAGGGCAAGTACCGACAAGACAACAAAATTGGCATGACCTTTTTGGTGGCTTTATTTGGTGTTTATTTCCAAAAACCAAAGCGCTGATTAATCATCAGCATATCGAAGAAATTAAACTGCATGGTCTAAAAGAGCGTAGTAAACACCGAAATGCGCTTACTTTATTTGACGAATGCGGTGTGGTGCTGGCAATTACTGAGCAAAGCTGGCAGCAGCAATTACGCGACCACCAATGGCAGCAAGCCTTTGTAGAACAACGTGAACATTGGGGTAAAAGTATTAGGCCATTTATGTTTGGTCATGCTAACTACGAAATGCTCACTCAGCCGTATATTGGTTTAACGGGTAAAGCATTATTTGTAATTGTTCCTGATGACATATTTTGTAAAGATTTAAGCGAGCAATATGCGTATCTAGATCAACGTCTTTATGAGATGATAAAGCTTGATGATTGTTTGCGTGATAATAAAAACTTATCACCCTTACCCTTGTTAGGCGTACCAGGATGGTGGACTGACAATGAAGATCCAGAATTTTACAGTAACACTGATTACTTTAGACCGAAACGAAGGAAACGCACATGATTGAAGTGGCAGGGCTTAAAAAGAAGTTTAAGCTAACAAAAGATCATAAAAAAAATAAAACGGACAACGTAGACCCCCGTGAAGATAAAGAGTTTTTTCATTCTGTAAGAGACGTCAGCTTTCAATGTAACAAAGGTGAAGTACTCGGTTTACTCGGCCCAAATGGTGCCGGTAAAACAACCACCCTTAGAATGATTTCAACAGCCTTAAAACCAGATGAAGGCAGCATTACCATCTCTGGTCACGATATCGTTAAAAAGCCATTGGTTGGCCGCAAATCAATTGGATTTCTGTCAGGTAGTACCGGCTTATATGGGCGTTTAACAGTTAAAGAAAACGTTGAATACTTTGCCCGTTTACATGGCATGAGTAAAAAAGCGGTAGCCGCTCGTTGTGATGAGCTATTCACCTTACTTGATATGCACAGCTTTATTGATAAACGCGCCGAAAACCTTTCAACAGGTATGAAGCAAAAAGCCAATATTGCCCGTGCTGTTGTTCATCATCCTGATGTGGTTATTCTTGATGAGCCGACAACTGGTTTAGATATTATGACTACGCAAACCGTAATTAACTTTATTCGCGGCCTTAAAGAGCAGGGCACACCAGTTATTTTCTCAACGCACCATTTAGATGAAGTTGCCTTACTTTGTGACCGTGTTGCAGTGATAAACCAAGGAATTAGTTGCTTTGATGGCACCTTAGATGAGTTTAAACAAACAGGTCAAAGTGAAGAATTAAACCAAGCGTTTATGAATATTTTAACGGAGAGCCGTGATGTTTGAAGTATTTAAAAAGGAATTAAAAGAGCTATTACGTGACCGTAAAACATTGATATTCGTTGTTGCACTACCGGTTGCTATCTTCCCACTTTTATTTGCTGTTATGGCCTTTATTAGTTCACAAGCGGCGTTAGAGGCAGAGCAAGAGGTCCATACTTACGCTATTATCAATGGCAATTATGCGCAAGATTTTACAGATAAGGTGTTTTACCATAAGAGCTTTGCTTTATATAAAGGCGACGAAACCTTTAATACGGTAGAAGATCTCACTAAAGCGGTAAAAGCAGGCACCATAGACATGGGTATCTATTTACCTTCAGACGCTAAGCAAACGTTAGATGATGCAAAGCAAAGCGAATGGCAAGTTGTGTATAACGACGCAAAAGCAATTAACTTCCTATTTGACCGTGTAAAAGAACTGGCAAAAGAATATGGCGATACGCTGCGTACAAACAAACTATTAAGCTTTGGTGTATCAGAAGAGCAACAAGCTGCCATTATCGAGCCTATTAAAGTTGTGAAGGTCGACACTGCAGATAAACGTGAAAATCTTGGCGAGAAAATAGGTGGGTTTATTCCTTATCTACTTATTCCTCTGGTATTGATGGGCGCAACGTATCCGGCGATTGATTTAGGAGCTGGGGAAAAAGAGCGCGGTACCCTCGAAACCCTTCTACTTACACCAATCACCCGTACACAGCTGGTGTTAGGTAAGTTTGTAACCTTACTTGCTTCTTCTATTGCAACAACCACCATTACTGTACTCAGTATGGGTGTATGGATATCAGTGGCCATTGCATTTGTAGATTTAGCAGTTGTTAAAAACGCATTTAGCTCTTTAACCGTATTAGATTTAGGGCTGATTTTTGTGTTGTTATTACCTATTGCCGCAATCTTCTCATCATTAGCGTTGGCTATTTCAATTTATGCGCGAACCTTTAAAGAAGCGCAAAACTACATGGCACCACTTAGCATGGGTGTAATTTTCCCAATTATGGTTGCCTTGATGCCAAATGTTGAACTGACGAGCAAAACTGCTTTTATTCCTGTTACAAATGTAGCCTTGGCAATCAAAGAAATTATTAAAGGTACAGTTGATTACACACTCGTGGGTTTAATTTTCTTAGCGACAGTGATTGTGGCAGGTGCATTACTCGCGTTTTGCGTTAAATGGTTTAATAAAGAAGATGTCTTATTTAGATAAGAGATACTGATTTTACCTAATAATAAAGCACCATTTTGGTGCTTTATTTGTTTGTAAGCCAAGCTAAGTACCTGCTAATCCTTATTAATTAATATATTTTCTGTATACTCCGCTTTTATTACTATTCTCTCCTATACTCTAAAGCAGAGTAGAAAAGAAGGCTTTCGATTCAATGGATTCTGGACATTCAGCGCATTTCTATCAACGTCACAAATTACCAATACTTGCTTTTTGTATTCTCTTGCTATTGGCTATTTTTGTAACTGTAAAGTATGAATACGACCTTAGAGAGGATGTGTTCAGCCGCACCTTTGAACAGATGCAAAGAGAGCTCGACACTAAAGAAAGTGTACTAAAAACAAGTTTAAGAGAGAATATTTCTGCACTTAACTTTTTAGATTCAACGCCGCCAGTGCTTGCAATTATGCGCGCAACCAATGATCAAAATATAGATCCCGTTTTAGGCACGCCTATCTCGGCATGGAAAGATCGCCTAGCTAAAATCTTTACTGGTTTTATGACAACAGATAAAGACTTAGCTCAGGCTCGTTATATCTACATTGCTGATAACGGCAAAGAGGTTGTACGCGTTGATAGTGTGAATAAACAGGTCTTTAGAATTAGTGAGGAGGACTTACAACACAAAGGCCAACGTGATTACATGCAAATTACGGCAAAGCTTGAAAATGGTCAAATCTACTTATCACCAATTAACTACAACCGCGAAAATGGTCGTTTACAACAGCCTTATACCAGCACATACCGGATTGCAAAGCTGGTGAAAGATAACGAAGGTAAGCCCTTTGCTGTTCTTATCCTCAATTATTATGCAGAAGATCTTATTAACAAGCTAACAAGCAAATCATCAGATAAATTCTCTGTTTATCTGTTAAATGCTCAACAACAATTTATCTATCATCCAGAGGAATCATACCGTTTTAGTTTTGAGTTAGATGATCCACATTATTGGTCAGAGGAATTTAGTGCCGACCTCAAAATTAGTTCAGTTGATTTTTTTGACGTAGTAAACCTACCTGAAAAACTTTATCTAGATAAAATTATTGAGTTTAAAGATGGTGTACATATGCAGCCGTTTACACTGGCTGTCTCTATAAGCACTGATACACTGCTGAATGAAATACATCAAAAACGATTAAGGTTTATTGGCATTTTATGCTTAATCATTTTAGTTGTGCTGATGTTATTTATAATCTATCAACGTGACATCAACAGAAAAATTGAGCTCAGTTTTCTAAAAGAAAAGAACAGTAAAATTATAGAAAACTCAACAGATGCCATTATTATGGTTCAGCCAAATGGTGTTATTTGTAATGCCAATGAAACGGCAAAAACGTTTTTTGGTATAACAGAGCAAACCACCCATTTTGATACCTTGTTTAATTATAACGATGAAGATTTTCAAGGGATTGCACAAGCCATTAAAGAAGGGCAGCGGTGCTCGTTTGAAGCGGTTCACATCAGCGAGCTAAGCACACATTATTTCTCGATTACCATGACACCTGTTTTTGATGCAGCAAAACAGCAATATCAAATAGCGGCAATACTACGCAATATTGATTCACTTAAGTGCGCTCAACATCAACTAGAAAAGCTTAATGTGACATTAGAAGAAAAAGTGAAAAGCCGCACAGCCGAGCTCGAAAAGGCCACCGAAGAAGCATTAGCTGCAAGTAAAGCTAAAAGTGAATTTGTCGCCAATATCTCCCATGAAATCCGCACCCCGATGAATGGTGTACTTGGCATGCTCGAAATGCTTGAAGAAGAGCCATTATCTACTCAGCAAATGCAATACTTACATTATGCAAATACCAGCGCTAACTCATTGATGACACTGATTAATGACATTCTAGATTTTTCAAAAATTGAAGCTGGTAAACTTGATTTAGATAGTCACGAATTTGATGTCGTTTCAGTGTGCAGTGATTTAATAACATCGATGGCTGTTCAAGGTCAGAAAAAAGGTATTGAGATACTGTTCGATGCGCATGATATTACTCAGCGAACCGTGATGGGGGATAGCCACCGCTTAAAACAAATTCTCAATAATTTACTCAGTAATGCATTTAAGTTTACTCATAAAGGTCATGTTAGTTTAACGGTTAAGGAACAGCTGCATACAGATAAGTCGCTTTGCCTAAGCTTTGTAGTTGAAGATACAGGTATTGGTATTTCGAAAGAAAACCAAAGTAAATTGTTTGAAGTGTTTACTCAAGAGGACTCAAGTACAACACGCCATTATGGTGGCAGTGGTTTAGGCCTTTCAATAAGCCGAAAACTCGCTCAGTTGATGGGCGGTGATATTATCGTTGAAAGTGAAAAAGGAAAGGGCAGCCGCTTTTGTGCCAGTATCACAGTATCACTCAGTGCCTCATTAAAAGAGCAGGGGGCGATTACGGCTTTGAATAACAAACACGTTGGTTGTGCAGTTTTATATGATCTGCTTGGTCAAAACATAGAAACCCAATTAGAGAAAACTTGTCAGCCTCAGCCATCGAATGTTTCTCGATTAAGTGATATACCTGACAATGTTTTCAATGAGTTAGATTTACTTATCATTGATCATAAACACCCAGAACTAAACAATGTGTTGAGTTTTGCAAATAAATACTCCGACACCTGTGTATTAATTTTAGGTGTTATGGCATCACTTAAACAAAAAGAAACATTACCGAGCAATTGTACTGTTATTGCAAAACCTGTCACTCCTGATGAATTAGCCTACAAACTCGCTGTTTTATTTAATAACAATGATTCTGTTATTGAGCGTAAAAATACAGATACAAAAGAAATTATTGAGCTTGATTTAACATCTCGTTCAGTGCTTATCGTCGACGATAATATGATTAATATTGAGGTGAGCAAAGCTATCTTAAGAGATAGCTATGTTCATATTGAATCAGCCAGCGATGGTCTTGAAGCAATTGAGGTATTGAATAACAGCGAAACTCAATTTGATCTGATCTTAATGGATTGCCAAATGCCAAACTTAAATGGGTATGACTGTACCAAAGCAATCAGGCAGGGAAAAACAGGTGAGAAATACCAAGATGTGGTGATCATAGCCATGACCGCAAGCGCGATGGCTGGCGATAGAGAAAAATGCCTCAGTGTTGGTATGAACGACTATATCACCAAGCCAATTAAACAAGCCACATTGCGTAAAAAGCTCTCAATGTGGCTGAAGACTTAAGCGGCATCACGATCTTTATTAAATGCAGGTTTAGGCGTTAATGTACTAATATCAGCAGAGTGAATCACTTTTTGTGTTTCACTCCAGTGCAATAACTCAATACGGCCAGAGCTGTTTTCAACTAATGCAGTGCAGCTCTCAATCCAGTCGCCATCATTGCAATACAAAATTCCATCAACCACTTTAACGGCTGGGTGATGAATATGCCCACAAATGATGCCATCGACGGCTTGTTTTTTTGCTTCGTGGATTGCCGCTTTTTCAAATGCGTCAATTGCTTCACGTGCTTTATGCACTCGCGCTTTTATCCAAGAGGCCAATGACCAATAATTACCACCAAATAAACGGCGAATGCGATTAGTCCAACGATTTAAAAAAAGTAAAAAGTCGTATCCTGCATCGCCCGCAATACTGATTAATTTGTTGTAGCGGGTTGCTGAATCAAAATCGTCGCCATGCAACAGTAAAAACCGTTTGTTGGCTTTTGTGGTATGGATATATTGTTTATGTACTTCAATACCGAATAATGAATCATTGGCATAATGGCGAAAGGTTTCGTCGTGGTTACCCGGTATATAGATCACTCGAGTGCCATCTTTCGCTTTTTGTTGAATAAGCGCTAATACATCATAATGACTAGGGTGCCAAAAGAACTGTCGTTTCATCGACCATAAATCGACAATATCACCGACCAAATACAGAACATCGCATTCAATCGCATTTAAAAAGTCTAGTAAATACTGCGCTTGGCAGTCTTTATAACCTAAGTGAACGTCGGAAATCCAAACGGCAGGATAGTGGGTTTTACTACTGCAAGTGGTGTTATTCATGGCATTTACTCATGGTGTAATAAAGTAAATACTAGGCAGAATCAATGACAGTTAAAAGACGTTTTAGCGAAACATCTATGACAATTAAGAAATACAAAAAAACCGCCGAAGCGGTTTTTTATATTTTGTTGAGCTGACTTAATTAGCCTTTAACAAGTGCGGCAATTTCGGAAGCGGCACTGTCTAAATCAAGCATTAGCTTTTCACCAGTACGACGGTTTTTAAGCTCCACCTTATTTTCATCAAGGTTACGCTCACCAATAACCAGCGTGAAAGGCACACCTAATAATTCCATGTCGTTAAACATAACGCCAGGGCGCTCTTTACGGTCATCAAACAACACATCTAAACCTGCATCTTTTAAACCTTTGTAAAGGTTATCTGCAATATCAGGAATACGATGAGACTTATGCATGTTCATAGGTACAATTGCTAAATCAAATGGTGCGATAGGTTGCGGCCATTTAATACCGTATTGGTCGTTGTTTTGCTCAATAGCGGCAGCTACGATACGTGATACACCAATGCCGTAACAACCCATTGTCATTACTTGGTTTTTACCTGATTCACTTAATACGCCTGCTTTCATTGCTTCTGAGTACTTAGTGCCAAGTTGGAAAATATGGCCAACTTCAACACCACGTTTAATTTGCAGTGAACCTTGGCCACACGGGCTTGGATCGCCTTCCACGATATTACGGATATCAGCCACTTCGTAGTTTGCTACATCGCGATCCCAGTTGATACCGCTGAAATGTTCACCATCTTTATTAGCACCAGCTACAAAATCAGCCATTACGTTAGCTGTGCGGTCAACAATTATTGGCATTGATAGGCCGACTGGGCCTAATGAACCTGGTTTTGCGCCAATAGCAGCAACGATGTCTTCTTCTTTTGCCATTTCAAGCGGTGAGTCTACAAGCGGGTGTTTCTCAGCTTTTAACTCGTTTAGATCATGGTCGCCACGTAATACAAGGGCAACTAAACCACGTTGTTCGTTTTCATCTGGTGCGCCATAAACGATTAATGTTTTTACACCGCGATGAGGTTTAACCCCATAGTGTTCTTTAAGCTCAGCAATTGATTTTGCATCAGGTGTTGGGAACGCTTTTAGCTCTTTGCTTGCAGCTGGGCGCTCTTCAGTCGGTGCCAGTGCTTCTGCTTTTTCGATATTTGCAGCATAATCACTTGCATCACTAAATGCGATTGCATCTTCGCCTGATTCTGCAAGCACATGGAATTCATGTGACACGCTACCACCGATAGAACCGGTATCAGCGATAACAGGGCGGTAATCAAGACCAAGGCGCTCGAAGATGTTGCAGTAAGCTTTGTGCATAACTTGGTAAGTTTTCTCTAAACACTCATCACTTAAGTGAAAAGAGTAAGCATCTTTCATCGTAAATTCACGAGCACGCATTACACCAAAACGAGGGCGAACTTCATCACGTACTTTTGTTTGTACTTGGTAAAGAGTAAGCGGTAATTGCTTATAAGAGTTTACTTCTTTACGTACAAAATCAGTGATCACTTCTTCGTGTGTAGGGCCAAGTGCAAATGGGCGGTTGTGACGGTCATTAATACGAAGTAATTCAGGACCAAATTGCTCCCAACGACCAGACTCTTCCCAAAGATCAGCTGGTTGGATTATAGGCATTAACATTTCGATAGCGCCTGCTTTATCCATTTCTTCACGTACGATGTTTTCTACTTTTTTAAGTACGCGTAGACCAGAGGGCAACCATGTATACAAACCCGACGCAACGCGGCGGATCATGCCTGCTCGTAGCATTAATTGATGAGAAACAATTTCTGCATCAGACGGAGTTTCTTTAAGTGTTGCGAGTATATATTGACTGGTACGCATCTCTATTCCAAGTAGTGTTAAAATTATTATCGTTTACTCAAGACGTTTGAGTAATAACAAGGCGCTAAGTTTACCAGTGGAAGCACTGACACTAAAGCGCTATATGCTAAAAACTAGCATTTTTCAATGCTGGTCACTGTATTATGATTGTCCTGAACATGCCACCTAATATTAAAATCATATAAGGTCATGCCGTAGCTTTGTTCTGAGTCACGTTGTTTTTTATAGGCAGGGCGAGGATCTTGCTTTAATACATTGCTTATAAACGCTTTTAATTCAGGTTGTTCGGTCTGTTTTTCGATAAACGCCAAGGCTTCTTCACTAAACTCAACGCTCATATCGGTTTCTGGTCGGGTATCGGCAAAGCCTGCGGTGGCATCGGTCATTGCGTCTGAGTAGGGCAAATAAGGTTTAATGTCTAAAATAGGTGTGCCATCGAGTAAATCGATACCTGAAAGCAATAAGCTTAATTGACCATTTTTATATTCAATGCCTTCAAGTTTTACAGCACTCATGCCTATAGCATTTGGGCGAAAGGTTGCACGTGTTGCAAATACACCTTTACGTTCATTACCGCCTAGGCGAGGGGGTCTCACCATTGCTGAATAGCCTTTATCTGCGGTTTCATGAAATCTGAATAGTAACCAAATATGGCTAAATTCATCGAGGCCGCGTACAAACTCTTCACGATTAAAATCGCTGCTGAATACCAGCTTTGCTTTAGCCTCAGGAACCAAACGAGGTTGGCGAGGTATGGCAAACTTTTGTTTATAAGGAGATTGAATATGGCCGACGGCAGTTAATTGGTATTCGCTCATTGTGCATTGTTGTTAAGAAAATCTGCCGACATTTTACATGCAAACGTAAAAAAAGGCAGTCGAGACTGCCTTTTAATATTTAGACTATGTAGTCTAAATTAAAACATGTATTGGAATGATACAGACGCTACATCCATATCTGGGTCAATATCATCTTCTAATTTATAGCGCTCATACTCTAAACGTACTTGCATGTTTGTTGTGAAAGCATATTCTACACCTGCACCATAAAATACATCACCACCGTCTGTATCAGCACTGATACTGCCAAGCTCGCCTAGGTCTTGCTCAATTTCAGCATCCCACTCTAGCCAACCACCTTTGGCATAAACAGAAAAGCTATCTGTAATTGGGGCTGCTAAGCGTGCTGCTAATGAAACACCGTCAATTTCGGCTTTAGAATCGATATCGCTTACTTCATCAAAATTTTGATAGGCAAGTTCAAGGCTCAAGTACTTGTTAAACTGAGTACCAATATAACCTTTCAGCATTTGTGAATCGTCATCAAAGTCAGTGTCATTTTCACTGTCTTCAAACTCAAAAGAATATTGGCCGTAGCCGATACCGGTATAAATACGCGGAGAATCCATTTCGGTAATATCTGCATGTGCAGCATTATTAAAACCTAGTAGTGCTAAAGAAAGTGCAGAAAGTGAAATTGCTTTAATCATTTAATAGCTCCTTTATAAAATAAATAAACGAATGTTTCGCGTCATTCACAAGGAGTAATGCAACGGCAATGCCAAGCTTAAAACAAAGCCTAAAGTATTGTTTTTAGGCTTTTTTAAGTGGTTTTTTGTGCAGTTTGTTGAAACTGTAATCAGGCATTCAGTTTGGCAGTCGTAACAATTTCAGGGTGCTCTGTAGAAGTTACTAGGTACGGTTTATAATTTTTTGTTCCTTTAAGCTTTTAGGCTTTTTGTAAAAGGGTTTCTGTTTCTATCGCAATCTCTTTCATTTTTATCGCATAGTTTTCGATTTTCTTTTCTTCGTCTGTTACGGCTGTATATGAAGGTACTTCGATTGGGTAGCCTGCTTCATCCATAGCAATAAAACTTATAACACAATGATTGGTTTCAACTAGGTTTTGGGTTTTAGGGTCGCCGCAGCGTACTTGAATAAAGATTTGCATACTGGTTTTACCTGTGTGTGCGATACTGGCTTTCACTTCGACTATTTGGCCAACCAAAATAGGGCGCTGAAACTTTACACCCGCAACTGAGACAGTTACGCAGTAATGACCGCTCCAACCTGCAGCACAGGCGTAACCAGCTTGGTCAATCCACTTCATTACCACACCACCATGAACTTTACCGCCAAAATTGACATCAGTAGGTTCAGCTAAAAAACGAAAGGTTACACTTGAAGACGGCATACTTTACTCACTTTTATAAAACACGACATTTTCAGCATAGCCTAAAAAAGGGGCCGAAGCCCCTGCAATTTAGGATAAATTTTAATTAAATGAGTAACGTGCGTTACATATTAGGATAGTTTGGCCCGCCAGCTCCCTCAGGTGTTACCCAAGTAATGTTTTGACTTGGGTCTTTTATGTCGCAGGTTTTACAGTGCACACAGTTTTGTGAGTTGATCACAAACTCTTTTTCACCTTCAACTTCTTGTACTTCGTAAACTCCCGCAGGGCAGTAGCGTTGTGCTGGCTCATCAAATTGCGGTAAATTCACCTTAATTGGAATCGAGTTATCATTTAGCTTTAAATGGCATGGCTGTGATTCTTCATGATTGGTATTTGATAAAAACACCGATGAAAGTTTATCGAAGCTAAGCTTGCCGTCTGCTTTCGGGTAATCGATTTTTTCGGCCTGGTCAGCTGCAACTAATGTGGCATGATCTGGCATGTTGTCTTCAAAGTTAAATGGTAAGTTGCCACCAAATAGGTTTTGATCGAGGGTGTTATAAGCACCACCTAAGAACTTACCAAGTTTATGCATAACAGGGCCAAAGTTACGCGATTGATAAAGCTCTTTGTACGCCCAGCTTTGTTCAAAGGCTGATTTATATTCAGTTAAATCGGCATTTTCTTTACCGTTGCTAAGGGCTGCAACGATCACATCAGCGGCAACCATGCCTGATTTCATGGCTGTGTGGTTACCTTTGATCTTGGCAAAGTTCAATGTGCCCGCATCACAACCTACAAGTAACCCCCCCGGGAAGTGCATTTTCGGTAAAGAGCGCAGGCCACCTTTGGCAATGGCTCTTGCGCCATAGGCTATACGTTCTCCGCCTTCTAAAACATCTTTAAAGACAGGGTGATGTTTCATGCGCTGAAATTCATCAAACGGGCTTAGATGTGGGTTTGAGTAGTTAAGGTCAACAATTAAGCCCACCACAACTTGGTTGTTATCGCTATGATACATAAATGCACCACCACTGGTATCACCGGTTAACGGCCAGCCTGTGCCATGAACTACTGTGCCTTCTTTGTGTTTACTCGGGTCGATTTGCCAAATTTCTTTGAATCCTAAACCGTAATGCTGTGGTGATGCATCTTTATCAAGGGCAAAGTGTTTGATTAGCTCTTTACCTAAATGACCGCGGCAACCTTCTGCAAATACTGTGTATTTAGCTCTAAGCTCCATACCCGGCATATAACCATCTTTTTCGTTGCCGTCTTTATCAAGGCCCATATCGCCAGTGATAATGCCTTTCACTGTTTCGTCTTCAATAATCAAAGAGTGAGCACTAAAGCCAGGGAATATTTCTACCCCTAAGTTTTCCGCTTGCTCTGCTAAAAAGCGACATACATTACCCATAGAGACAATGTAATTGCCTTCGTTATGGAATGTTTTAGGGCTAGCAAAGTGGGGGATGCTGGTGGCTTTTTCACTGTTATTGAACCAGTAAATATCATCTTGCGTTACTTTAGTGGTAACTGGAGCGCCTAATGACTGCCAATCAGGTAATAATTCATCTAGCGCTTTAGTTTCAAAAACCGCACCCGATAAAATGTGTGCGCCCACCTCAGAGCCTTTTTCTACCACACAGATCATTAATTCTTGTTGTTTTTCTTGTGCTTGTTGAGCCAATCTAATCGCAGTTGATAAACCTGCTGGGCCTGCGCCTACGATGACTACATCAAATTCCATGGTTTCGCGTTCGACCATATAAACCTCTTCTCGGTGACGGACCTGCTATAAAGAACCTTATTTCATACTTGCAAATGAAACGTTACAGGCTGTGAATACTTTAAGGTTATTTTAGGTTGACGTTTACGTCAACAGGAAGTAGTCTGAATTCATAAAATAAATAAGTTGACGTTTAGGTCAACTTTGAGAACACACAATTGATGGAGTCACGATGAAAGTCCTCGTTCCAATTAAAAGAGTAATTGACTACAACGTCAAAGCACGCGTTAAAGCCGATAAAACGGATGTTGATCTAGCTAATGTAAAAATGGCGATGAACCCATTTTGTGAAATTGCAATTGAAGAAGCTATTCGTTTAAAAGAAGCAGGAACTGCCACTGAGGTTGTTGCTGTAACTATTGGTAATAAATCATCTCAAGAGCAATTACGTACGGCCTTAGCACTCGGTGCTGATAAAGCCATTCATATTGAAACAGAAGAAAAGCTTGAATCTTTACATGTTGCTAAATTACTTAGCAAGATTGTAGAGCAAGAATCACCTGAGCTGGTTATTTTAGGTAAGCAATCGATTGACTCTGACAACAATCAAACCGGTCAAATGCTTGCTGCTTTAACGGGTCGTGGCCAAGGTACCTTTGCATCTAAAGTCGATGTTCAAGCAGGTACTGTTAATGTAACGCGTGAAGTAGACGGTGGCTTACAAACAGTCGCTCTTAAACTACCTGCTATCGTAACCACAGACTTACGTTTAAATGAACCGCGCTATGCTTCATTACCAAACATTATGAAAGCAAAGCGTAAACCTCTAGATGTAATTGCTGCTGACAGCCTAGGTGTAGACCTTGCGCCTCGCGTACAGCTGGTAGAAGTAAACGAGCCAGAAAAACGCAGTGGCGGTATTGTCGTTGAAGATGTTGCGACATTAGTAGAAAAGTTAAAAACAGAAGCGAAGGTGATCTAAATGAAAACATTAGTGATAGCCGAACACGATAAAGGTGTTCTAAAGCCTGAAACCAATAAAACGATTACTGCTGCTGTTAAACTAGGCTTTGATGTAGATTTACTACTTGCCGGCGAAAATTTAGCTGCAATGAGCGAGCAAGCAGCGTCAATTGCAGGTGTTAGCAATGTACTGATTGCCGATGATGCAGCTTATGCTAATCAACTTGCAGAAAACCTAGCTGATCTAGTTTTATCTTTAGCTGATAACTATTCACACATTGTCGCAAGCGCAACAACAACGGGTAAAAACTTTATGCCACGTGTTGCTGCACTTTTAGATGTTGCACAAATCTCTGAAATCATCGACGTTATTGATGCAGATACCTTTAAGCGTCCTATTTATGCAGGTAATGCAATTGCGACAGTTAAATCACTAGATAGCAAAAAGGTTATTACTGTTCGTGCAAGTAGCTTTGATATTTCACAAGAGCAAGCGCCAGTAGCTGTAACGAGTGTTACTGGTAAAGGTTCTGTTGGTCTGAGTGAGTTTGTATCAGAAGAACAAACTGAATCTGAGCGTCCAGAGCTAACAGCCGCACCTGTGGTTATTTCAGGTGGTCGTGGTATGCAAAATGGTGAAAACTTTGCGTTATTAAATGGTATTGCCGATAAACTAGGCGCAGCCATTGGTGCTTCACGTGCTGCTGTTGATGCGGGCTTTGTACCAAACGATATGCAAGTAGGTCAAACCGGTAAAATTGTTGCGCCAGATTTATATATTGCTGTGGGTATCAGTGGTGCGATTCAACATTTAGCAGGTATGAAAGACTCAAAAGTGATTGTTGCCATCAATAAAGACCCTGATGCACCAATTTTCCAAGTCGCTGACTATGGTTTAGTTGCTGATTTATTTGATGTGTTACCAGAGCTTGAAAGCGCTCTGTAATTCATAACGATTCTGGTTGTTAAAAGCTGTTCACCTTTTAGGTGCGCAGCTTTTTTTCGTTTTATACCAATCCGCTTAATTAAGTAGTCTATTTTGAGGCAATAAAACCTTGTTGATAACAAGGCAAAAATTTCGTTATTTAGTTATTCTCGGCAATTGCTCCTGCATTGCTCTACCTTCTGCATCCATGCAGTCGTAAATCAGAAATTTTTAACGCAGTTAGCGACAGGTTTAATCCCTCAAAATGATTAAGTATTATTGCGGGTTGGTATTATATCTTCAGGTCATTGTTTTACCGGAAGGTAACCAAACTCAAGCATTTTCTGTTGAATCTTGTTTGATTTAACAATCACAGCAAGTTTGTCGCCAATCTTTTTTGAGCGGGATGATTGTGTGTTTACAATTAGCACTAGCGGCCTAACAAAGGCATATTCGCCACTTTGAATTGATTCAACGGAAGGGCTTACACCGTCAATCTCAAGCAAAGTTACTCTGTTAATACGTCTGTCATTTTCTAATTTACTAATAGCGCCATATGAATCGTAAGCAATGGCATTTGGAATACGCTGCACTATACCCAATGCTTGATTGAACTGATCGTAAAGTTCTACTTTTTGTTTAGAAAATAAACCTCTATTACCCGCCATTTTTAAGCGTATGAAGTTACTGCCTGGTTCTTGAATATAATCTAAATTTAAATACTCTAAAAAGACATCAAAACTACCGTGACTAGTGCCTTTACTAAAAAGTAGGATCTCGTCATTTTTGGCACTGAGCTCAGGTGTATAAGGTGAAACTTCAGACCACGCCTTTAGTTTTCCTTGGTAGATATCGCTCAGCTTTTTAGTGGTAACTTCAGTAATGTTTAAGTTTTTATTTACAAAAAATGCGATTGCATCTTGGGCTATAATAATTTGCCTTAAAAAAGGCCAACGTTGTTGTTCTTCTTTTGTTAAATAACGAGAGCTGGTGCCGATATCTATAACATTTTCTGCAATGGCTTTAATGCCTTTATCACTGCCCATTGGCCTGATTTGTATGCTATTGCCAAACTCTTGGCTTAAGTCGGCTTTCATATCGATTAATAGTTCAGTGACAGTGGTTGAGCCTGCAATAAAAATAGGCTTCGAATTAATATTTTCTTCAATTGCATACGCACTATGTGCAGAGATAAGGGTTGTAGATAGCAAAAGGGCTTTCATAGAGCGAAATAGCATAGTAGACGCAAACTCCTTAATAGTTAGCTTCTTATCAATATAGGCAATATGTCTGGCTTTGCTAATTCTTTATACTGTAATTTTTTAAAACATTTAATGATTTACACACAAAAAAGCCGCTCGAAAGCGGCTTTTAGACTATGTAGCGTTTCTTATTAGTAAGTCGCGCTGCCTTTTGTACGAGGGAAGGCGATAACGTCACGTACGTTACCCATACCTGTTACATATGCAACTAAACGCTCAAAACCTAGACCAAAACCTGAGTGCGGTACAGTGCCGTATTTACGTAGGTCGCGGTACCAGCTGTAATCTTCTTTGTTTAAGCCCATTTCTTCTAGACGCTTATCTAGTACATCTAGACGCTCTTCACGTTGAGAACCACCGATGATTTCACCAATACCTGGTGCAACTACGTCCATTGCAGCGACTGTTTTGCCGTCTTCGTTTTGACGCATGTAGAAGGCTTTAATATCACGCGGGTAGTTTTTAATAACTACTGGCGCATTAAAGTGCTCTTCAGCAAGGTAACGCTCGTGCTCAGACTGTAAATCTACACCCCATTCAACAGGGTATTCGAACTTCTTACCACACGCTTTTAAGATTTCGATAGCATCTGTGTAATCAACTTGTGCGAAATCTTTAGTTACGAACTCTTCTAAACGAGAGATAGCTGTTTTCTCAACACGTTGTGCAAAGAATTCCATATCATCACGACGCTCAGTTAATACTGCATTGAAAACGTATTTCAGCATGTCTTCAGCAAGTTTTGCGATATCTTCTAAATCTGCGAATGCAACTTCAGGTTCAACCATCCAAAACTCTGCTAAGTGACGAGATGTATTTGAGTTCTCAGCACGGAAAGTAGGGCCAAAGGTATAGATTTTTGACATTGCTGAGGCATATGTCTCACCATTTAATTGACCAGATACTGTTAAGAATGCTTCTTTACCGAAAAAATCTTCACTGTAATCGATGTCGCCTTTATCTGTACGTGGTAAGTTTTGCATATCTAAAGTAGACACACGGAACATTTCACCGGCGCCTTCACAGTCACTTGCAGTGATGATCGGTGTGCTGATCCAGTAGTAACCTTGCTCATGATAAAACGGTGAATCGCTTGTGCTAAACAGTTACGTACACGGGTTACCGCGCCCATGATGTTAGTACGAGGGCGAAGGTGTGCGTGCTCACGTAAATATTCAATGCTGTGACGTTTCGCAGACATAGGGTAGGTGTCTGGATTCTCAACCCAACCTAATACTTCTACAGAGTTAGCTTGAATTTCGAAAGACTGACCTTGACCTGCAGAAGGCACAAGAACACCTGTAACAGATACAGAACAACCTGCAGTTAAACGTGTTACTTCATCATAATTATTGAGTGAATTAGGTACTACCGCTTGAATAGGATCAAAACACGAACCGTCATGAACGGCTAAAAATGAAATTCCTGCTTTTGAATCGCGGCGTGTACGGATCCAGCCTTTTACTGTTACTTGGCTGTCTACCGCAACCTTGCCTTTTAATAGCTCTGAAATCGCTAAATGGCTCATCTTCACTCCAATGATATAAGTTGCCTAATATAATAATGCTGTGCATTGCACTTGAATCGACTATATTACCCTCGTAAATCAAATAAAAAAACTATTGAGGCGTACTCTTTAGTAGTTTTTCTTCAATTGAGTAAAATAGCAGCAATATTTTGCGTAAAATTTGCGTTTATTTAAATTCTCGCTGCGCTAATTGGTTATTTTGTGGCATTATTAACAATTCTCAATAGGATAACTGTCCTTTAGTCTTTAATTAAATTGTATAACAGGTGCTATGAAACAAGTTTTTATTCTTCGCGGCTTACCAGGCTCAGGTAAATCATATTACGCACAAAGCCTTGCTGATGAGTTGGTAGCTGGTAATGAAAGTGATTATGTCGTGTGCGCAACAGATGATTATTTTTACAATAGCGAAGGTGTGTATCAATTTGATAAGTACAAGTTATCTGAGTATCACAATCTAAACCTTGCACGCTTTATTAATGCCCTAGCAGAAGAAATCCCGTTAGTAATTGTTGATAACACTAATATTAAAAAGTGGGAATTTATCGCCTACGCACAAGCGGCCACTGCACTGGGTTATCAAGTAAAAGAAGTGATCGTTGGTGAAATTAAAGATAAATCATTGCAGCATCTTTACGCCAAGCGCTGTGAACACAAAGTACCGCTTCGAATGATCAGTAAAATGGCTTATATGTTTGAATGGTAAAGTTTAAAGGAAAAGGAAGCATTAGCTTCCTTTTTTAATACGCCTGTTGTTCAATGGCTGCATAAATAGCATTGCATAACTTAGTTAAGCTTTGTTCGTCGCTTATGTAAGGCGGCATCAAATAAATTAATTTACCAAACGGGCGGATCCACACACCTTGCTCGATAAAAAAGCGTTGAATTTTTGCTACATCTACACTTCGATTAAGCTCAACAACTCCAATTGCACCTAATGTGCGTACATCAACGACTGCATCAAGCGGCTTACATTTAGCAAGCTGGGTTGTTAGCACATCATTTATATGTTCAATTTGCTCTTGCCAAGGTTGCTCTAACAGTAAATCAATACTCGCGCAGGCTGTGGCACAGGCAAGCGGGTTACCCATAAAAGTTGGGCCATGCATTAATACGCCGGCTTCACCCTCACTAATGCCAACAGCGACTTTGCTAGTGGTTAATGTCGCTGATAGGGTCATCATGCCGCCCGTTAATGCTTTGCCAATACATAAAATATCAGGGTCTATGTTGGCGTGTTCAACAGCAAACAAGGTGCCGGTACGACCAAAGCCTGTGGCGATTTCGTCACAAATAAGTAAAACATCATACTTATCACAAAGAATGCGCAGGTGTTTTAAGTAATCAGGGTGGTAAAAATTCATGCCCCCAGCATTTTGTACAATGGGTTCAATGATAAATGCCGCAACATCTTGGTGGTGAGCTGCAAAGTAGCTTTCAAGCGTATCAGCCTCAGTTGGGCTAAACTCGCCATTAAATTTAGCACTCGGCGCAGGTACAAAAACATGTTCAGGTAAAAACCCTGAGTACATGCTGTGCATTGAATTAACCGGATCGCAAACGCTCATAGCGGCAAAAGTATCGCCGTGGTAGCCCTTAAGTGGTGTCATTAACTTTTGTTTGCTGGTGTAACCTTGGCTAAGCCAGTACTGTAAGGCCATTTTTATTGCAACTTCAACACTCACAGAGCCACTGTCGGCTAAGAACACCTTATCGAGTGACTTAGGTGTGATACTGACTAGCTTTTTACACAACTCAACAGCAGGCTCATGAGTTAAGCCACCAAACATGACATGGCTCATTTTACTAACCTGTGTAGTGATTGCCTCATTTAAAACAGGATGGCAGTAACCATGAATCGCACTCCACCAAGAGGCCATACCATCTATTAGGCTTTCGCCTGTTTCTAAGAAAATACGATTTGCATTGGCATGACTGACTGGGTACACAGGAAGGGGCTGAGTCATAGAAGTATAAGGGTGCCAAATATGCTCACGATCAAAATCTAAATCTATTGGTTGTTTATTGGTCATATGTAAACTTTATATCACTTCGATTCGTTGACAATGTTACGTCAAGTCGTAGACTAAGCCAATCAAACCGTCCCAATAATTTAAAAAAAGAGACTATTATGGAGCACGCAGTTGTCCGTCACGATTGGACTCACCAAGAAGTAAAAGCATTATTCGAAATGCCGTTCAATGATTTGTTATTTAAAGCGGCCAGTGTGCATCGTGAAAACTTCAACCCAAATGAAGTACAAATTTCTACTTTGTTATCGATTAAAACCGGTGCTTGCCCAGAAGATTGCAAATATTGTCCTCAGTCAGGTCATTATAAAACAGACTTAGACCGTGAACGTTTAATGGAAGTAGAAAAAGTGGTTGAGCAAGCACGTGTTGCAAAAGAAAAAGGCGCAACCCGTTTTTGTATGGGTGCTGCGTGGTCTGATCCGAAAGAACGTGACATGCCTTATATTTCAAAAATGGTAAAAGAGGTTAAAGAGCTAGGCCTTGAAACCTGTATGACCCTTGGCATGCTAGATAACGAAAAAGCCCATGCATTAAAAGACGCGGGCCTTGATTATTACAACCATAACCTAGATACATCACCTGAGTATTACCAGCAGATCATTACAACACGTACTTACCAAGACCGTTTAAACACTATCGATAACGTGCGTGATGCCGGCATGAAAGTGTGCTCTGGCGGTATTGTTGGTATGGGCGAGCAGGCAGCTGACCGTTTTGGTTTATTAATGCAATTAGCTAATTTGCCGCAGCAGCCAGAGAGTGTGCCAATTAATATGTTGGTTAAGGTTAAAGGCACGCCACTTGAAGATGTCGAAGACTTAGACCACTTTGAGTTTATTCGTACCATTGCTGTTGCACGTATAATGATGCCGAAAAGTTATGTTCGCTTATCTGCTGGCCGTACGGCGATGAATGAACAAATGCAATCTATGTGTTTCTTTGCTGGTGCTAATTCAATTTTCTACGGTGATAAACTACTGACTACAGAAAACCCTGAAGCAGACGCAGACATGATGCTGATTAAAAAATTAGGCATGAACCCAGAAACCCGTGAAGATTATTCTGATGAAGCGGTTGCAGCATCACTTTCATCAAAAGTTGCTGATAAAGCAACATCAGAACTATTTTACGAAGCGTAATATTTAAATGGCTTTTGATTTTATTGCCGAGCATCTTGTTGAGCGACAAGCAGATGCATTACTGAGAAAGCGACAACTTGTTGAGCAATCAAGTGGGCGCTTTATTCAGGTTGCAGGTAAACAGTATTTAAATTTTGCCAGTAATGACTACCTTGGCTTTGCTGATGATTTTATTGAAATACATGCGCAGCATCTAGGTAGCCACAGTTCAGCATTAGTGAATGGTTATAATAAACCACAACAACAGCTTGAGCAGCGTTTATGCGAGTTATTAGGCTATGAAAGCGCCATGTTATTTAATAGCGGATTTAGTGCTAATAGCAGCGTATTAAAAGCGTTGTTTCAAGATAAAAGCGTGGCGCAATCATCGGCAATTTTTCAAGATAAGCTTAATCATGCCAGCTTAATTGATGGCGGACTTCATTCTGCCGCTGCCATGGTGCGCTTTAATCATAACGACCTTAAGCATTTAGAGTCTAGGTTACAAAAGTCGAAAGCAAAGCATAAGCTCATAGTGAGCGAAGGGGTGTTTTCGATGGATGGCGATCAAGCCCCCATTGAAGCACTCTGTAAACTTGCTAAACAATACAATGCGTGGTTGATGATTGACGACGCACATGGCTTTGGCGTATTAGGCGAGCAAGGCTTAGGGAGCTGTGAGGCAATCAAGCCTGATTTACTGATTATCACCTTTGGCAAGGCATTGGCAAGTAGTGGCGCTTGCTTGCTTGCATCAAAGCAAATGATTGATTACATGTTGCAGTTTAATCGTGAATACATATATTCAACGGCGATGTCACCACTGATGGCAAGTTGTACTCTTGAACGACTCGAAAAGTTACTAAAAGCGGATAAGAGACGCTCTCAGCTGACAGAGAATATTACCTACTTTAGAGCGCTAGCTAAAGAGCATAACTTAGCATTAATGGAATCAACAACGGCTATTCAGCCTTTGGTACTGGGAGATGCAGAACATACTCTTGCTGTTGCTAATAATCTTAAAAATAAAGGCGTGTGGTTAACTGCTATTCGACCTCCCACGGTGCCATTTAATACGGCACGACTTAGAGTAACCATAAGTAGCGCGCATCAAGCTGAGGATATAAAACAGCTGGTTTATTCGCTAGTGGAGTGTTTATGAGTGTTCAACTGCAAGCGCCTTTAAGCTTTCAACACAGTAATAAGCTAACAACACAAACTAAGTTCTCTAAAGCGGCTGCAAATTACGCGAGCCATGCTAATGTTCAAAAACAAGCGGCTGCGCACTTATTCAAAATGATGGCCAGTAAACATCAGCAGGGTACTTGCCTTGATTTAGGTGCTGGGCCTTTAGTTAACACGGCAATGCTTAAATCACACTTTGATACTGTATTGGCAATGGATTTAAGTCATTCCATGCTAAGCACAGAACAAAACCCGCATTGTTTAAAAGTGTGTGCTGATATGGACAACCTACCATTACAGCAAAATTCGCTAGATTGTGTGTTTAGTAATTTTGCAATGCAATGGTCTGCTGATTTAAAAGGGCTACTTAAAAATCTTTTTTCCGCATTAAAAGCGGGCGGTAAGGTTTATTTAAGCTGCGTGGTAGATGGATCGCTCAAAGAAATCAAACAGGCTTTTGCTTGTTTAGATGAGCAAAACCATATTAATCAGTTTCATTGTGCTAGTCACATTATTGAGTATGCAAAATTGGCGGGGTTTAAACTCAATTTTGCCGCTGATAGATGTTATATAGATGCCTATAACTCTCCTTTAGATGCGCTGCGGTCGATAAAAGCGATTGGTGCTACCTCATTGCAAACTAAGCAAAAACGCCAAGGGTTATTAACGAGGCAGGCACTTAATAGTGTTTGTAGGGCATACCCTCTGGTTGATGGGCATGCTAGAGTGAGCTATCAAGTTGTCCTTTTAGAACTAGAAAAATAGAATTAACTCAAAAATGAAAGAATTTTTTATCACGGGTACAGACACCGATGCCGGAAAAACCCATGTCACCAGTTTATTATTAAACTTACTAGCGCAACATAAACAGCGTGCGGTGGGTTTTAAACCCATTGCAGCAGGTGCAGAAGAAGCATTTGGTCAGCTAGTGAATGATGATGCATTAACCTTAATGGAAAACTCATCAATTGGGGTTAAATATAACATAGTTAATCCCTTTACCTATGAGCCACCCATTGCACCGCATATTGCAGCTGCCCAAGTAGGTGACAGACTGACATTTGATAAGCTCGATACTGCTTATGCAAATGTAAAAGCACTCAATACCGATTATATTCTTACAGAAGGTGCAGGCGGTTGGTGTTTACCTATCAACGAAACCGATTTACTCAGCGATTGGGTTAAATCACAAAACCTTAATGTTGTGCTAGTAGTAGGCATGAAGCTTGGTTGCCTTAATCACGCACTATTGACAGCTGCTCACTTTAAAGCGCTCGGTGTAAATTGTGTGGGTTGGATTGCAAATCATGTAGACCCAAACATGCGTGAACAAGACGCCAATTTAGAAACTTTAAAATCAGCACTACCTTTCCCGCTTTTAGCGATTAGTCCGTATACAGACGGCACCCCTAAATTAAAAATTTACAAAACCTTACTTGAAATTTTATCTATCAACCCATAATAATTGAGTTGTTACTTTTGACATACTCTGTCACAATTGGTTGCAATTAGTTCCTTGCAACCAATTGCATAAGCCCTAAACTGAGTTGGTAGAGCACCCAGATAATTTTATTAACTAACGATTTTTAACCATGTCGTTAGTTAATACAATTGGTATGTTTATTCTGAGGTTTTTATGAAGCGTGTATTTTTGTTTCTACTTACAAACTTAGCGGTAATGCTAGTGTTAGGTATTGTGTTGTCTATTGTGATGAGCGTACTGGGTATTAGCCATCGCAGTTTAGGCGGCATTTTAGTTATTTCAACCGTATTTGGTTTTGGTGGATCGTTTATTTCGTTATTTATGTCGAAATGGATGGCAAAAAAATCAACCGGTGCACATGTTATTGAACAGCCTCGTTCTGAAACAGAACAATGGTTGGTTTCAACGGTAGCTGCGCAAGCGAAAAAAGCAGGTATCGCGATGCCAGAAGTGGCTATTTACGATAGCCCTGAAATGAACGCATTTGCGACCGGCCCAAGTAAGAACAACTCGCTGGTGGCTGTGAGCACCGGTTTATTACACAACATGAATCAAGATCAAGCTGAGGCGGTATTGGCTCATGAGGTATCTCACATTGCAAATGGTGACATGGTAACGCTTACTCTTATTCAAGGTGTAGTGAATACCTTTGTTATCTTTATGGCGAAAGTATTGGCAGGTATTGTTGATAACTTCCTTAATAGTGATGAGGAAGAGGGCGGTAGTAGCTGGACATACTTCTTGTTCGATATGATTTTCCAAATGTTATTTGGTGTTCTAGCAAGTGTGATTGTTGCTTACTACAGCCGTAAACGCGAATTCTCTGCGGATGCGGGTGCAGCAAAACTAGTAGGTGCAGATAAAATGCGTAGCGCCCTTGAGCGTTTAAAACAAAACCACCCATCACAACTAGAAGGTTCAATGATGGCATTTGGTATTGCAAGCGGTAAAGGTGTTGCCGAGTTATTCTCATCGCACCCACCACTTGATGAGCGTATTAACGCATTACGTTAATTTTAAACACGAAAAAGCCAGCATCAAGCTGGCTTTTTTTATTGTTGGTTTTTCTCTCGCTCGAGTTGTTGTGGCAATAATACCTCAACAATTTCACGGGCCGGTAAGGTATACCTTACGCCATCAAACATCACAGAAGTATGCTCATCGATACTGGTGATCCCTGTTAAGGTCCAGCCTTCACCGCGTTCTTTACAGTATACTGTGGTGGTAGGTTGAATTACTTTAAATTCTTCACTCATCGAACTTAATCTAATTGCTTGAAATTGCGTTTATAGTAAGACAATAATGCCAGCTCATAAAGCAAAAAGAAGAAATTAACGTGTCTAGCCACGATGACTTAGCCTTTGACTTACGCCCAATTCGTCATAGAGATTGCCAAGCGATATGGGATATTTTAAAAGATCCGCAAGTACAAACGTTTAATGATTACGGCGCTGATATAACGAAAGGTGACGTATACGACTTTATTCAAGGCGATATAGAACGTTTTTATAATCAACAAGGCATCCGTTTAGTTATTGTTTTACGAAGTAGTGGGCAGGTTATTGGCAGCGTAGGCATATTTAACATAATTGACGGGCAGGGCATGTTGGGGTTTGAATTGGCATCGCAATACTTTGGCAAAGGAATAATGCAAAAGGTACTAGATATGCTATTTGAAAAACTGACGACCTTTGTACCTGCTCCGCTAAACAGTGTGTTAGCTTTAGTTAACCCAAATAATAGCGCAAGTATTAAACTTTTAACTAAATGTGGCTTTCAACAACATGACACTCACTGGGTAAAATACGTTAGCTAATTACTATAATAGTACAATCTTGTTCTGCTAGGGTTGCTACTATAAAATAGCGCCTCATTTTTAAAAAGGAGCGCTTGCAGCTATGGCAAAAGCCAAACCAATTACCAGTATTGAAAGTTACGGCATTTACAGTCATTGGGATGCAAAAGAAAAAGACCTGCCTCAAATTACCGAATTTACAACAGACGTTCCTGCACAGTTAGATATTGAATTTGGCTTTATTGTTAATATTAAAAAGGCTAAAGGACAAAAAATTAAATTTTGCGTTTATCACCCAGATATCCCCGATGAAGATGGCGAGATCATGCCACCGTTTGAGGGCGAACAGTACGTTAAAACAAACGATTGGCAGTTTTATTTAGGTGATACGATATGGGCGCCTGTTGATAATAAAGTAGGTATTTGGCGCATGACTATTGAGTTAAATGGCCATATAATTGCTGATAAATCCTTTAACTTATTAAAGGAAGCCGAAGGCACTGCCACTGAATTTTGGAAGCATCGCGGTTATTAATCTTTAAACCTGAGAGGGACTATGTATCAAGGAAGTTGTTTGTGCAGCAAAGTAAAAGTAACTATTGCTGGTGGCATAGACTCAATTATTCATTGTCATTGTTCTTTATGTCGTAAAAACTCAGGCACAGCCTACGCAACCAATGGCTTTATTCAACGAGATGGTTTTAACCTCACAGAAGGTAAGCAGCATTTAAGTGCGTTTGAATTTAAACCCGGCAGAATTCGCTATTTTTGTAGCTGTTGTGGCTCGCCTATTTATAGCGAGAATAAAGATGACCCAAGCCGCTTACGTATTCGCTTAGGTTTATTAGATAGCGATATAAACGAGCGTCCGATTAGCCATAACTTTGTAAGCTCTAAAGCAAATTGGGATACGTTTAACAAAGAAATCCCATGTTATGATGGTTTTGAACCAAGTAGAGGGAAGTAACAGCCATGATAGCGAATACACCAAAACCGCCATATTACGCCGTGATTTTTACGAATATCTTATCTAACGATACCACCGGTTATGAAGAAGTGGCTAATAGAATGGTAGAACTTGCAGAGCAACAACCTGAGTACTTAGGTATGGAGTCTGTTCGTGATGGTTTGGGTATTACGGTGTCGTATTGGCAAAGCTTAGATGCAATAAAAGCCTGGAAACAAAACGTTGAGCACTTAAACGCCCAACAGCTCGGCAGAGACAAATGGTACAGCGCCTTTACAACGCGTATAGCTAAAGTAGAACGTGATTATTCATTGTGATAGTCATTAACCACAATAAGAACACATCATACTGTTTTGGGATTAATTTCAATCTCAGCATAACCGCTAAATTTAAGCTTTTTAATAAGCAGGGTAAGTGTGTAGGATCTAAAAAGGAGCTCATGAAATAATTAGCCACAATCACATTATTTGGAAGCGAAGAGTCAAAAGGGTTTAAACGTTTGATTCCAAAAAACACTCAATACTTGTTTAACTTAAATGTGCTTAATGTAACTAGCATCACACCAATAGCAAAGCCCATTACTAAACCACCTGACAAATCTGAACTAACACCAAATACCGTATCCGATTCTCTGACATTTGTTAGCCAGTGAAAGAGCATGAACGAAACGCTAGATATTGATGAAAGTAGAATTAGCTTTACCTTGTTAGACACAACAACCTCAAATATTGACGTATTTTAATTTTAAGATTGTTAAGTAATAGCAGTTGTTGATTGATATTGCGAACAATCTTGAAAGTGTGCAATTGGATTAGAAAAAAGCCCACAATAATGGGCTTAGTGTTTATCGTAACTACAAAGTGTAATTAAAACCAATGGCAATACCATCATCTTCAGTTTGTGACATCTGCGCTTCTTGTTCTGCGTCATTACTCGAAAAGTCGCTAAAATCTTTACGGGCTTCAATATATAAAATGGTGTCTTCTGCCATAAAGTAGTGCGCACCTATCACAGCAAATTGGCGTTTAAACACATCTTCAGGGTCGGCATTAAAGTTCGGCTGAATAACATAGTCACTACCTGCATCAAAAACGTTATAAGCAACAAAAGTACGTATGTCATTATCAAAGCGATAGCTTAAAATAGACTCTAAACCAACAGCATCTTTTATTAAGCGGCCTAAGTTGTCGGTATCGTGGTTTTCGTTTTTATTGATATTCGCTGATGCATACCAACCCGGATTATAAAAATCACCATAGGTAATGCCCATACCATAAATTAAATCGTTTACTGATTGATTTCTGCCACCGGCGTATACAATATCGAACTGGCCGCGGTTAACACCGGCAGTGACTTTTAAATTAGGGCTAACCGAGTAGGTGAGAGCTGCGCCATAAGTCGAGTTAAATTCTACTTTTTGTGCAGCATTGTTTCCTTGGTTCCAAAGTACTTCACAAGAGCTTCTTGAAATATCAACGATGTCGCAGGTATAAAATTCATCAGATTTTAACTGTGCTTGAAGCGCTAAATGAAAATCACCCCAGGTATTACGATACTGCAGTACTTTATCGCCGCGACCTGTGCCATTCACAGCACCATCATCTTTATTGTAGGTATAAACGCCTGCAGCGTTACCATCCCACACTAAGCTGTAGTTGGTGTTGTAAACAACGTCGTACCATGCACCCCATTGTTTACCTAATGTAACTTGGCCGTAATCGTCATGTTTAAGGCCAACATAGCCTAAGCGGTTATATAAAAACTCATCTTGAATTGTTTCAAAGCGATTGTTGTAAACGATATCACTACTACCAACAGGGTTTACTCCCCATTCAAGTAAAGCAAACGCTTGCCATCCACTTTTTAATTGGCGCTTAAAATCAAAATTAATGCGTGATGCACCATTTACTACCTCAGTTTCGCCTTGCGTATTAATAACTCTTGCATCGATAAAGCCTCCAACAGTAACGCTATTGGTTTGATCGTTATAGATCTCGATGGCAGTGGCTGTAGGTATGGCAAGCATGCCTGCAACAAATAAGGCAGTGTGTGTTCTTTTCATAAAGTACCTTGATTAAATATTGTCCCTAATAGGTATAATTTAGTTAAGGAACGGAGATTATCAAAGCTAAAATAGGGTCAAAAGTGAAAAATTATCATGCAACAAACCGACTTCGAGGAAAAATTATTCACTTTAGGTTCACTATATTGAATTATCAATGAGTTACTAAGCCTAAAAAATAGACACTTTCTGGCTTAGCGTTCTGAGCATAAGTTTAGTGTTTGGGGTTTCGGCGCCTAAGCCATACAACAAGGTCATAAAATAGCAGTCGAGCAATATAGCTGCTTTTACTTTATTAAATTGCGGTTGGTCGGCAAAAACCAATGATTGAATTAGCTCCATGTGTTGTTGCTGGAATGATTGCGAAAATAATCGCTGGCTAAAGAGCACTTTATAAAAGCGGTGATGTAAACAATAAAACTGATAAAAATATTGTGCGTAATGATTAATCTTTAAGCGAGCAGGGCGGTGTATGTCGGTTTCTTTTGCGCGCTCTAACACATCATTGAATTTATCTTCGAGGCAAGCTTCTAAAATAGCCACTTTATCTGCAAAATGATTAAACAAGGTGCCAACCGCTATGTTGCTTGCTGCTGAAATTTGCCGTGTAGAGGTATCGTTAAACCCTTGCTCAGTAAAAAGGTGCCAAGCCGCATCTAAAATACGTTGGTGAGTGTCTCCATGTTTGCTCATTCTTAACCTACTGTTTGTATTTAGTTATTTTGAAAGTGAGCGTGCTCATATAATTAAGTGAGCGCGCTCACTAAAGGTAGTCGTAAGTGTTGATCTTGTAAAATTAGCCTGTGTATTTAATTAAACTTTCATGGCGTGCCAAGCGGCTTTAGTTTAAAATTGCACGCAGTTTCGTTTTTACTTTTTACCCGCTGGAGGGTACCGTTATCATAAGTACAGCTAATATCACCATGCAATTTGGTGCTAAACCTTTATTCGAAAATATCTCAGCAAAATTTGGCGATGGTAACCGTTACGGTTTAATCGGTGCGAATGGCTGTGGTAAATCAACCTTCATGAAAATCCTAAGTGGTGAACTAGAGCCATCTTCAGGCAATGTCAGCACAGATCCAAACGAGCGTATTGCTAAACTAAACCAAGACCAGTTTGCTTACGAAGAGTTTTCTGTAATCGACACAGTGATCATGGGTCATAAAGAGCTGTGGGAAGTAAAAAAAGAACGTGACCGTATTTACAGCTTACCTGAGATGAGCGAAGAAGACGGTATGCGTGTAGCAGACCTAGAAACTGAATTTGCCGAAATGGATGGTTACTCAGCAGAAGCTAAAGCGGGTGAGTTACTAATTGGTGTAGGTATTGGCACAGAGCAACACTACGGCCCTATGTCAGAAATCGCGCCGGGTTTTAAACTGCGTGTGTTACTTGCGCAGGTGCTGTTTTCTGATCCAGATATCATGCTACTCGATGAGCCTACCAATAACTTGGACATTTACACCATCAAGTGGCTAGAAGACGTGCTAAACCAGCGCGACTGTACCATGATCATCATTTCGCACGACCGTCACTTCTTAAACTCAGTATGTACACACATGGCTGACATCGATTACGGCGAGCTTCGTATTTACCCTGGTAATTATGATGAGTACATGTTTGCTGCAACGCAAGCTCGTGAGCGTCTACTAAGCGAAAACGCGAAAAAGAAGAGCCAAATTGCCGAACTTCAACAGTTCGTATCGCGCTTCTCTGCGAATGCTTCAAAAGCGAAACAAGCAACATCACGTGCTAAACAAATCGATAAAATTCAGCTTGAAGAAGTTAAAGCTTCTTCGCGTCAAAGCCCGTTTATTCGTTTTGAGCAAGAAAAGCAATTATTCCGTAATGCCTTAGAGCTAACAAATTTAACACAAGGCTTTGAAGAAACGTTATTCAGTGGCCTTGAAGGCCTGGTTGAAGTAGGCGAGCGCATTGCAATTATCGGTGAGAACGGTGTTGGTAAAACCACACTATTAAATACTCTTGCTGGTCGTTTAGCACCGAAACAAGGTGAATTTAAATGGTCTGATAACGCTAATATCGGTTATTACGCACAGGACCATGCTGACGAGTTCGAACAAGACATGAACTTATTTGAGTGGATGGAACAATGGCAACAAGAAGGTGACGACGAACAAGTTGTTCGTAGTTTCTTAGGTCGTATGCTGTTTTCACAGAACGATATCAAAAAGTCAGTAAAAGTGATTTCAGGTGGTGAGCAAGGCCGTATGCTGTTTGGCAAAATTATGATGCATAAACCAAACATCTTATTAATGGATGAGCCAACCAACCACATGGATATGGAATCTATCGAAGCGCTTAACTTAGCACTTGAAGCATACGAAGGGACATTATTGTTCGTATCTCACGATAGACAATTTGTATCATCACTTGCAAACCGTATTTGGGAAATCAAAGACGGTAAAGTTATCGACTTTAAAGGTACATACACTGAGTACCTAGCAAGCAAAGAAGCTTAATTAGCTGATGAGTGATTAAAAGCCATGCTGTCATGGCTTTTTTGTGCTTCTAGAGTCGCATCTTGATGTGGTCTAAGAGCGATTTATACTGCGTTATCGATTTTAACAATAGAACCTCTATTATTTACATCAACGCCTTGCAAAATCGCTTTTAATTCCAACTGAAACTCGCATCTTGATGTGAGTTAGGTATATAATACCCGCCACAAAATAAGGACAAAAGTCCGCTTTTTAGAAAACTATTTAACTGAGGTGTATTTATGACTGTTGGCATTATTATGGGTTCCAAATCAGACTGGCCAACGATGGAACATGCGGCGTTAATGCTAGAAAAATTCGGCATTGAATACGAAACTAAAGTTGTTTCTGCTCACCGTACCCCTCAATTACTTGCTGACTATGCAAGTTCAGCTGCAGAGCGCGGCATTAAAATTATTATCGCAGGCGCCGGTGGTGCTGCGCACCTACCAGGTATGGCTGCGGCGTTTACATCACTGCCAGTTTTAGGTGTACCAGTTAAGTCTAAAACACTTAATGGTGTTGATTCATTATTATCTATTTGCCAAATGCCTAAAGGTGTTGCGGTAGGTACTCTTGCTATTGGTGAAGCAGGCGCTGCAAATGCTGGCCTTTTAGCGGCACAAATTTTAGGTTGCCAACAGCCTGAAATCTTCGCAAAAGTAGAAGCTTTCCGTAAAGAACAAACAGACACTATCTTAGCTAACCCTAATCCTGCAGAGTAATATGAATATTCTAATTTTAGGTGCAGGTCAGTTAGCTCGCATGATGAGCTTAGCGGGTGCACCTCTTGATTTAAATGTTGTTGCCTACGATGTGGGTAGTGAAAAAATCATTCATCCATTAACTGGTGAAGTTCATAACAGCACATTACAACAAGCTATTGATAACGCAGACGCGATAACAGCAGAGTTTGAACACATTCCTGATGATGTACTTACACTATGTTGTCAAAGCAATAAGTTTTATCCGGGTAAAGCGGCAATTAAAACAGGTGGCGACCGCGCACTTGAAAAAGCATTACTTGATAAAACAAGTGTTGAATGCGCGCCTTACCAATTAATTACAGAAAAAGCACACCTTATTGCTGCCGTAGAGCGTTTAGGCAAGCCGCTTGTGATCAAAACTTGCCAAGCAGGTTACGATGGTAAAGGTCAGTGGCGCTTAAAGTCTGATGATCAAATTGACCAAATCTGGTCAGAAATGGCAGATTTTATAGCATCAGGCACTGAAAGTGCGCCGCATTCTATTATCGCTGAAAAGATGATCCCATTTGACCGTGAAGTATCTATCATTGGTGCACGCGACAAAGCGGGTAACACCGTTATTTATCCATTGACTGAAAACCAACACACCAATGGTGTACTTACGCTTTCAGTTGCGGGTAAAGAAAAAGCAGCAATTCAAGAACAAGCAGAGCTGGCATTTAACAAGTTAGCGCAAGAACTTGATTATGTAGGTGTATTAGCAATTGAGTTTTTTGATGTACAAGGTACGTTATTAGTAAACGAAATTGCACCACGCGTTCATAACTCAGGTCACTGGACACAGCAGGGTACACATTGCTCACAGTTCGAAAACCACATGCGCGCTGTTGCAGGCCTACCATTAGGTAGTACAGAGTGTCTTCGTCCTACTGCTATGATCAACGTATTAGGTCAGCCTTCAATCCCACATTCAGTACTCGCAACGCAAGACGTTACTAGTCACTGGTATGGTAAAACGGCTAAACCGGGTCGTAAGATGGGTCATATCAATGTATCGGCCGATAACCTTCACCAATTAGGTGAGCGTTTAGCGGCACTGGCTGAAATTCTGCCAGAGCAAGACTACCCAGGTGTAGCAGCTACCAGCACTCAACTTATTTTAAACTAATCAGTTTAAATTCTTAAAAGCCGAGTTTATCTCGGCTTTTTAATCGCTATTATATATCCACAAACTTCGCTAATTTTGTACCTCTTGTCTCAAAGCACTTGCGTCAGGAACATCTTGCTATAGACTAATATTTTTATTATTAATATTAGTTCGTTATGTTACATCCTCGATTTAGAACAGTCGTATTTGCGTTCTTTATGGCGCTGTTTATGTCTGGATTTATGTCTTTAGTGATCAGCATCTTTAACGTTGGTTTAATCGATAACATTGCAACCATTTGGCTTAAAGCATGGGCTTTTGCATTTTGTGTGGCATTTCCTACCGTTATTTTTGTTGCACCTGTGGTGCATAAGCTAACCAATAAACTTATCAGAGCACCGTTGTGATAGCCGAACGCCCAAAGCAGTTTCTATTTATTGCGCTATTTTTAGTATCAGCATTACCATTTGTTGGTTCTGCTACGGCACTTGTAGTAGGTGCTTTATTTGCAATGATATTGGGTAATCCATTTGCAGCACAGTCACAAAAAATAAGTAAATGGATGCTAAAGTTGGCGGTAATTGGCTTAGGTTTTGCTGTTGACTTTAATCAAGTAATAGAAGTAGGGCGTAGCTCTATTGTGCTTACTATTGTCAGTATTACCGCTATTATTGGCCTTGGTGAAATTTTATCTCAGTTATTTAAGTTAAATAAAAACACCGGTGTACTTATTTCATTTGGTACTGCCATTTGTGGTGGTAGCGCAATTGCTGCAATGGCGCCGGTTATAAAGGCCAAAGATCACGAAGTAGCTATATCACTCGCTGTGGTGTTTTTATTAAATGCCCTTGGCTTAGTGTTGTTTCCGATGATTGGCCATTACTTTGGCCTGACTGAGCAACAATTCGGTGTTTGGGCTGCACTTGCGATTCACGACACAAGTAGTGTAGTGGGGGCTTCCGCTGCGTATGGCGCATCAGCGCTTGCTATTGCCACAACCATTAAACTTACTAGAGCGATGTGGATAATCCCTTATACAAGTATTGCGGGTGTGTTTTGGAAATCAGATGAAAAAGCAAGTATCCCGTTGTTTATATTTGGTTTTTTAGCGGCGGCGCTGATTAATTCGAGCTTTCCTGAGTATCAAACACTGTGGCATGCACTCAATGTTGGTGCTAAACAAGTGTTAGTAATGACCTTATTTTTGATTGGTAGTGGTTTATCTATTTCAGTCTTAAAACAAGCGGGCATTAAACCTTTTATCATGGCGATGATCTTATGGATCATTGTCAGCAGTATTATTTTACTACTTATAGTAGACGGATTTATTTCATGAAAAACGCTTTATTAACTTCTTCAATAGCAGTGGCTGTAGGCTTATTTGCAAACAATGTATCGGCTGCTGATTTACGTGTTGCTACCTTTAACGTGAGTATGGATGCAACCAACTATGCTAAAAAAGGCGAAGCAATAGATAAAGACGCTTTAAGCAAAGCATTAGCGAGCAACCACCAGCAAATTCGCAATATTGCCGAAATTATTCAGCGCGTAAGACCTGATGTAATTTTACTCAATGAGTTTGATTATATTGATGCCGACAAAGGCATTAACGTATTTCGTAAAAACTACCTGCAAGTATCGCAAAATAAGCAAGTTGCCATCGATTACCCGTATTACTTTATTGCACCTGTTAACACTGGTTTACCTACTGAGTTTGACCTAGACAACGATGGTGTAAAGGGGCATTACAAAGGTGACGCACACGGCTTTGGCTTCTTTGAGGGGCATTATGCAATGGCCGTATTGTCGCGCTACCCAATCGATTTAGATAAAGCGCGTACATTACAAACATTCAAATACAAAGATATGCCAAATGCACAAATGCCTATTGACCCTAAAACAGGTAAAGACTGGTATTCAGCTGAAGAGTGGCAAGCAATTCACCTAAGCTCTAAGTCTTTTTGGGATTTACCAATAGATGTAAAAGGCAAAACGTTTCATTTGCTTGCATCGCACCCAACGCCGCCTGTTTTTGATGGTGACGAAGACCGTAACGGTAAGCGTAACCACGATGAAGTACGCCTAGTTGCTGATTACATTAACAATGCTAACTACATTTACGATGATAAAGGCCAAAAAGGTGGCTTAAAAGCGAAAAGCCGCTTTGTTATTGTAGGTGATTTAAATGCTGCGCCAGAAGGGGGTAAAGCACGCCCGAAAACCACAGACCAAATTTTAAAAAATCCATTAGTGAATACTTCTTTTACGCCAACAAGCAAAGGCGCTAAAGAGTCGTATAAAGAAGCTTACGCTAAAAACTATACCGCTTATTGGCAAGCTCGTGCTGATTACGTTTTACCATCAAATTATGGTATTGAGATAAACGATGGTGGAGTTTTTTGGCCACAGAAAAGCTCTGAACTGTTCCGTTTAATTAAAGATCGTAACGCATCATCTGATCACCGTATGGTATGGCTTGATATCAGCTTAAAATAAGCTGTTATTAAACGGAAATCTTTGGCTGTTTATCCTATAAAAATTGCTATTTCATAAGTGCTTCTGCTTAAATAGGGCGAATTATAATAACCCGTAAGAAGCACTATGAAATTCAAAACCACTGCTAATAAAACGTTAGTGGCTCTCGCAGTCGCATCTAGCTTCATGCTAGCAGGTTGTCAATCAACCGCCTCAACGCCTTCTGAAGAACAAGTTACCAATGTAGCACCAGTTGTTGTTACTCCTGCTGATACAGGTTCAGCTGAAATCACGTTAGAGCAAGCAATGGCTCACCCTGATTGGTTAGGCCGTCAGCCTGAGCGTGCTTTCTGGAATGGTGATTCTAACAGCATCGTTTATGCACAAAAGCAACAAGGCAATGAGTTACGCGATTTATACGTTCAAGCGGTAAATAGCCAATCTGCATCACAATTAGCGTTAAACAAACTACACACTGTAGGCGCTAAAAATGCCGTTTATTCTGCAGATAAAAAGCAACAGGCTTATGCATTTGAAGGTAATATCTTCGTTAAAAACCTAAGCACTGGTCAAATTACACAAATCACTCACGACAGCGCACAGCAATCAAAACCACAGTTTTTAACTGATGGTAGCCTTGCATATCGCCAAGGTAATGCATTTTATAAAGTTGATTTAGCAACGGGTCGTCAAGTTGAATTAGTTAACTTACACCTAGACGATGCACCTAAAGGTGTACAAGAGCCAGACACTTACATTGCAAAAGAGCAGCACAAACTAATTGATTACATTGCGCTGACGCACAAAAACAAAAAAGATCGTGAAGAGCGTAAAGCACAAATTAACGAGCAAAACGATAGCATTGCTAACGCACAATTTTATTTAGGTAAAGGTAAGCGTTTAGCCGATGTACAGCTTTCACCAAATGGCCAAGCCCTTGTTGCAGTAACCACAGAAAGCCGTTCATGGCGTGATGAAGGCGATATAATGCCTAATTACATTGCCGATGATGCACGCGTAAAAGCAGAAAAAGTACGCCGTCGTGTTGCTGATGAAAAACCAATCAGCTCAGACGTTGTTTACATTGACCTTAAATCAGGCGAGCAAACAACCCTTGCATTCGATACCTTACCAGGTTTTGATGAAGACGTACTTGCAGCAGTTAAGAAAGAAAACTACGCTCGTGATGGCAAAACTTATAAGTCTGAAAAAGCACCACGTGCCATCAACTTAATGATGGATTGGGGCTGGGACCAAAGTGCAATCCAATGGAACACAGATGGTTCAAAAGTGGCTCTTATGCTTGAAGCATGGGACAACAAAGACCGTTGGTTAGCCACTGTTGATACACAAAACAACAAACTTGTTTCGCAGCACCGCTTACACGACGATGCATGGGTAAACTATGCATACAATGATTTTGGTTGGTTGAACAACTCAGACACACTTTACTATTTATCTGAAGAGTCTGGTTACAGCCACATTTACAAAAAGCCACTTAATGGTAAAGCAACGCAGCTTACTAAAGGCCAATTTGTTGTTTCTAACTTAACGTTAACGGCTGATAACTCAGCGATTTACTACAAAGCAAACGTTGAGCACCCAGGTCTTTACGAAATCTATCGTGTAAACCCTGCAACCGGTGAGTCTGAGCAAGTAACCAACCTTGATGGTATGACTGATTATCAGTTAAGCCCAGATGAAAGCAAACTATTGCTAACTCATTCAAAAATTATGTCGCCGCCTGAGCTTTATGTTGCTGATGCAAAAGCAAATACCCAAGCAACTCAGTTAACGCACACAGTATCTGACGAGTTCTTAGCGAAAAAACTAATTGCACCTAAGATTGTTGCTGTACCTTCAAGCCACACTGATCAGCCAATTTATGCAAAAGTATATTACCCAGCTGATTATAAAGAAGGTGAAACAGGTAAAAACCGTAAAGCGGTTATCTTTAACCACGGCGCTGGTTACCTACAAAACTCACACATGGGTTGGTCTGGTTACTTCCGTGAGTTTATGTTCCACTCACTATTGGCTTCAGAAGGCTACGTAGTAATGGACATGGACTACCGTGCATCGAAAGGTTACGGCCGTGATTGGCGTACAGCTATTTACCGTCAAATGGGTACACCTGAGATCCAAGATTTAGCAGATGGCGTAAGCTGGATGGCAGACAACGCAAACGTAGATACACAAGCTGTAGGCACTTATGGTGGTTCTTACGGTGGTTTCATGACGTTTATGGCGCTATTCACACAACCTGATTTATTCAAAGCAGGTGCTGCACTTCGTCCGGTAACTGATTGGGCTCACTACAATGGTCCTTATACGTCTAACATCTTAAACCACCCAGATGTTGACCCAATTGCCTATGAAAAGAGCTCACCAATTTACTTTGCTGAAGGTCTTAAGAGTCATTTATTAATTAATGCGCCTATGGTTGATGACAATGTATTCTTCCAAGACTCAGTACGCTTAGTACAGCGCTTAATTGAGCTAGAAAAAGAAAACTTTGAAACAGCGATCTTCCCAGTTGAACCACATGGTTTTGTACAACCATCAAGCTGGTTAGATGAATACCGCCGTATTCATAAGCTATTTAAAGAAACGCTTTAATTAATAAGCGTAAATGAAAAACAGCCACTTTAAGTGGCTGTTTTTGTTTGTAATAGAATTTATCTATAAAGGGTTATTTGCAATGAAATTCACTCACATCGAGTACAGTCTTGCTTTGCTCTGAGTCGTTTTCAAAAATTAAATTATCACCCTCTAAACTCATTTTATAGTCTCTCATCCATGATAGATTGGCTATTAACTCCAATTCATAGCGATTAAACGAAACAGGACACTTTAAATACACATAATGGTGAGCAGTTCCAAAAGCTCCAGGGTCTGATGTGTAGACATAAAAGGTGCGATATTCAAATGCCTGTTCTTGGTGAACGTAATCAGTATTTGAGTTAAATATGTTGTTGAATAATATAAGTAAGCCAATACCAAAGAACATTAAGCATGAATATAAAATACTAAGAATAAGGGTCAAATGAGCAATAATTTTATTCTTAAACGATTCTTTAACGATACTGTATTTTGCTAACAACAGACAAAACCCAATACAAAGTGAGCAAAATACTATGATGTAATAAATATTATCAAGGCTTGCCATAAACGTTGGTGAAACAAATTTTAAGTTTACCAATTGGCCAAATAGCCCAGCCAATAGAGGCCCGTAAAGACAGAATAGTATAATGCGAAGGTAAATATGTCCTTTATTTTCATTCATTTAAAGTTCCTTTTTCGAGTTAAAAGAGCAGTTGTAAAAAGTGAGAAAGGTTACCCGCGCTTTTTTATTATTTTTATAAAGACAGGCAAAGCCAACAGTGTGCCGCCAATTGCGCCAATAAAGTGGGCGTCAATGGCAACATTAGAGGCGATTAGCTGACTCACCGATTCACTCGGGCCTGCTATTTGCTCCCAAATCACTTTAGCCCAAGTACCAGCAAACAATAACCAGCCTGAAAACATGCCTGCTTGTACATCTTTAACTGCACCCCAAATGATCACACCGTGCAGTAGGGCACTTAACCCGGTGTAAATTTGGATATCTGGGCAAAATAGCCACACACCTAAGCCACACCATAATGCAAGAATGGCAATATTAAACGCATAGCGAGCTGGGCTTGTATGTTCAGCGTGTAGCGCCCAAATTAATAAAATTCCGGCACAATTTAAGCCTAAATGGGGCCAATTTGCGTGTACAAATTGACTAGTGAAAATGCGCCAAAATTCACCATTTGCAACTAACTCACGGTTAAATTCGAGATATTCATTTAAGTTAAAAGTAGCAAATAAGGAACTTAGTATTACTAAACACAATGGCGGCAGAATATATTCTAGTTTCAGGGGCAGGTTTATCATGTTATTTTTGTTGTATCTGAGATTGTCGCCTATTGTGCACGTTTAATTTTAAGATGCCAAATACACTACGGGATTAAGTTTATTTATGTTATTCAAAACCAAAGCGCTGTTAGCTCTGTCCACCTCATTAATTTATTCAACGGCTATTTTTGCAACCCCTGCAAAAATTGAAACTCGCGAACCTGAAGCTGCTACAGGCTTTGCTCATAAACAGGTTGTTGAAGGCGATAAGTACATGGTCGCAGCAGCAAACCCTTATGCAGTAAAAGCTGGCCAAAAAATGCTTGAGCTAGGCGGCTCCGCAGTTGATGCAGCCATTGCAACGCAATTAGTACTGACACTGGTAGAACCGCAATCGTCGGGTATCGGTGGTGGTACATTTATGATGTACTTCGACAGCAAAACCAAAAGCCTAACCAGCTTTGATGGCCGCGAAACGGCTCCAAGCAATGCTGATGAAACACTATTTTTAGATAAGCACGGTAAAGCCGTAAAATGGATTGAAGCCGTTGTAGGTGGTCGTTCTGTTGGTGTTCCAGGTATTTTAGACGCTTTTGCCACAGCCCATAAACGTTACGGTAAGTTAGAATGGCAAACCTTGTTTGGCCCTGCCATTGAATTGGCTGATAAAGGCTTTATTGTTTCGCCGCGTTTACATCAATTATTGGCTAAAGAATTAAACCCAGGGGTTACTAAGCTACCTGTTATTCGTGACTACTTTTTCCCTGATGGTAAACCACTTGCTGTAGGTACCGTTAAAAAGAACCCAGAACTTGCTGCGCTTTATAAAGATATAGCGAAACAAGGCATTGATGCTTTCTATAAAGGTGAAAACGCCAAAGAGCTTGTGCATGCAGTGCAAAACTCAGCAGTTGCACCGGGTACTTTAACGGTTGAAGACTTAGCTAATTACAAAAGTAAAGAGCGTGCACCTGTGTGTGTTGATTATCGCCAATACGAAGTGTGCTCAATGGCACCTCCAAGTAGTGGTGGTGTAGCTGTATTACAGATTTTAGCCTTACTTGAACATAAAGACATGGCCAAACTCAAACCAAACTCTGTTCAAGCATTGCATTACTTTACCCAAGCATCGCGTTTAGCGTTTGCTGATCGCAACGTGTATATGGGTGACCCTGACTTTATGCCAATCCCAACACAAGGATTACTCGATAAAGACTACCTTGCAGGTCGTGCAAAGCTTATTTCTGAAAAAGATGCTCACGCAGAAGCAGGCACACCGCCTAACTCACTTGCGTACGCGCAAGATGATGCATACGAGTTACCATCAACCACCCATGTATCGATTGTTGATAGCCAAGGTAATGCGGTTTCGATGACCAGCTCTATCGAAATGGCGTTTGGTTCAACAGTAATGGTGAACGGGTATATTTTAAACAATCAACTAACAGACTTTGCTTTATCGCCTACCAAAAATGGTAAGCCATTAGCTAATCGCGTTGAAGCGGGTAAACGCCCGCGTAGTTCAATGTCGCCAGTCATGGTGTTTAACAAAGACGGCAGCTTACGTTTAGTGGTTGGCTCACCAGGTGGTAGCCGTATCATTGATTATGTAGCTCAAGTGGTTGTAGGTGTGCTTGATTGGAACCTAGATGCGCAAACAGCTATTAACTTACCGCGCATTACTAATCGCAATAATTACACAAGCCTAGAAAAGGGCACTGAACTTGCCAATGCTGAAGCTGAATTTGTTAACCGCGGACACACAGTTCGTATCCTAGATTTAAACTCTGGTTTACATGCTGTTGAAGTTAAAGACGGTAAACTTTATGGCGCAGCCGATCCGCGCCGCGAAGGCATCGCTTTAAGTGATAAAAGCCACTAAAAACAAGCTCAGCAGCCTTAAAGCTGCTGAGTTTTCATGTATACTATCTGCTATGCTATTTAGAGCATAAAATTCATTTTCTTCAATGGTCTGACAAGGTGAATTGTCATTGCAATTTCGCCTTCAAGAGTAATAATGTCAGGTCATAATTATGACGCATCAAAGCTTGGAAATATGACTACAAATACCGATCCAAATTATCTTTATATTCCTTATTCAGGCCCAGGTCTGATTGAAACGCCACTATTAAATAAAGGCAGTGCTTTTTCACAAAAAGAAAGGGAAAATTTCAACTTAGCCGGTTTACTGCCACCGCGTTATGAAACGATCGAAGAACAAGTTGAGCGTTGTTACCAACAGTATTCAAGCTTTAGCGATAATTTAAACAAGCACATTTACCTACGTGCTATTCAAGATAACAACGAAACACTTTACTACCGTTTAGTGCGTGATCATCTTGAAGAAATGATGCCAATTATCTACACACCAACGGTAGGTGATGCCTGTGAAAAATTCTCAGACATCTACCGCAGTGCCCGTGGTCTATTTATCTCTTATGAAGATCGTTTCCAAATTGATGATATTTTACGTAACGCTACTAAAGGCAAAGTAAAAGTTATCGTTGTGACTGACGGTGAGCGTATTCTTGGTCTAGGTGACCAAGGTATTGGTGGTATGGGTATTCCAATTGGTAAATTATCACTTTACACAGCATGTGGTGGTATTAGCCCAGCATATACGTTACCAGTAATGATTGATGTTGGTACAAACAACGAAAAACTACTTAACGACCCTATGTACATGGGTGCGCGTCATAAACGTATTTCTCAAGAAGAGTATGACGAATTCTTAGATCTATTCATTAAAGCCGTTAAACGTCGTTGGCCAAGTGTGTTACTTCAGTTCGAAGACTTTGCACAACCAAATGCAATGCCATTACTAAAACGCTACCGCGATGAAATCTGTAGCTTTAACGATGACATTCAAGGTACTGCTGCGGTAACTGTAGGTTCTTTACTTGCTGCATGTCGTGTTAAAGGTGCGAAGCTTTCTGAGCAAAAAGTGGTATTTGTAGGTGCAGGCTCTGCTGGCTGTGGTATTGCTGAGCAAATTATCAGTACCATGGTTGCTGAAGGCATTAGCGATGAACAAGCGCGTTCTCAAATCTTCATGGTTGACCGTTTTGGTCTACTTACTGAAGGTATGGAAGGCTTACGTGACTTCCAACAAGCACTTTGCCAATCTAAAGAAGGCTTAAGCGAGTGGACTTACAGTGGTGAGTACGCATCGTTATTAGATGTAATGCACTGTGCACAACCAGACATCCTAATTGGTGTATCTGGCCAACCTGGTTTATTCACAGAACAAGTTATTCGTGCAATGCACGCATCTTGCCCACAACCGATTATTTTCCCGTTAAGTAATCCGTCTAAGCAAGTTGAAGCGCTTCCTTCTGATGTAATCGAATGGACAGACGGCCAAGCGATTGTTGCCTCTGGTAGCCCATTTGATCCGGTTGAGTATAACGGCCAAACGTTCCCAATCCCACAATGTAACAACAGCTACATTTTCCCGGGTATTGGTTTAGGTGTTATTGCTGCTAAAGCAACTCGCATCACAGATGCAATGCTAATTATATCAAGTGAAACACTGGCTGAGTCTTCACCACGTGCAAACTCTGGTAAAGGCAGCTTATTACCAGCACTCACTGAAATCCAATCGTTAAGTAAACGTATTGCATTTGCAGTAGCGAAAAAAGCGATGGAAGAAGGTGTTGCACTTGAGCTGAGCGATGAAGCACTATGGGCAGCAATCGAGAAAAACTACTGGCTTCCAGAGTACCGTAACTACAAGCGTCGTAGTATCTAAGCTATAACGCATTTAGTAATTGAAAAAACAGGCTTTTAACGCCTGTTTTTTTATATCTGAATAATAGGGTCTTGTTCATATTGAATTAACCCTTTAAGGTGATAATGAACGGAGTTTTAAATTAAGGAACAGTATTATGCGTAAGTTAGTTTTTACCGCTATGGCCGCCGCGCTAAGTTTTAATGCATTAGCAGAAGCAACACCTGATGCGCCACATATTTATATTCAAGGTAACGCAACGGTTAAAGCAATCCCAGATAACGTTAAACTGACAGTAGGTATTGTTGAAGTAGATAAAGATTTAATTGCCGCTAAAAACAAAGCCGATGCAACCATGGCGAAAGCAATTAAGCTTGCTAAAAGCCAAGGTGTAGAAGAAAAGGGCATTTATGCCTCTAATATCTCAATTCATCGCCAAACAGAATATAACCGCGAAACAGGTAAGCAAAACTTTGTAGGCTACAGAGTAACGCGTAGTTTATCTGTTACGTTAACTGATATAAAAAAATACCCAATAATGCTTCAGCAACTAGTGAACTCGGGTATTAATGAGATTAATCAAACTCAGTTTGTATCAAGCAAGTACGAAGAGCTACAAAAGAAAGCGCAAAAACTTGCTATTAAAGATGCCCGTGCTGCTGCAAAAGAATTTGCCAGTGATTATGGGGTTGAACTTAAAGGCCTTTATACTGCATCAAGTAGCCCACTCGATACAGGTAGCCAACCTTATATGCGTGCCAGTAAAATGGTTATGGCAGAAGCAGCACCAGATAACTATGTACCTGATGCATACAACGGTGGTGAGCTTACGATTACCGCAAGCAGCTATGCGGTATATCTAATCGAAAACTAAATTCAGTTATTTTTTGCTGGCAAACCTTGCCAGCAATTTTTCACCCTGTTGCTCTGAAATACGGGCAATCGCTTTTAGCATATTAGTAATTTGTTCACGGTCGTACTCATTACTAATATGCGTATCTACATCTTCAATAATCGCCCCTAAGTAAACAAATAGACTATCAGTTGCTTTTTCGTTATCAGATGCCCTAAACAATATGTTTTTAAAGGCCTCTAATACATTCACCATTACATAGGCATCATTTTTTGCGTAGTTACGAATTGGCGTAAAGTTATCATGCAGTAATTCATCGAATGACGTTTCGTGTATAAATAAGTGCGGTTGATTGTTCTCGCATCGTTTAAGCGAGTAGTTCACATCGTAAATGTCTAAACGCAATATGAGCAATATACTCAACATATCAATGGCTTTTACCGCAGTACCGGGATCGTTAATACCCGGGCTCATAGCTTTTACAGCGATTTCTGAAATTTGCGTCATACCGTAGCGGTAATGATCGCTAATATATTCTTCGATATAAAAGATAAAGCAGTCTAGTAATTGCTCTACTAGCTCAGGTTTGTCAGATAAGTCAGTATCACACTTTAAAAACGGATAACCTTTAACCGTAAAGAAACCTTGCTTAACCGAAATATAAATTTTTATACCGTGCTGTTGGCACAAGGCGCACAATTTGTCGGTATGAGCGCCCTTAAAGTAGCCTTCTGTTTTACTCTTAACACTATGCCAGTCATCAAACTCAGGAAAATGTTCAACAGGGTTTTCTTGTTGCATGTCAATTATGCATTTAAGCTCGCTTTTGGTATTTTTAAACAAGTCGTTTAGTACATTATCGACCTGAATGGCTTTTGAAATTGAGTGAATAAAAAACACAAAAAAGCCCAACGAAATTAAACCAAACACCAAAGAAAAGAAGATACCGAGCGATGGGATCCCCATGTCGCCATCACCAATGGTACGTATGTTTATCAGCATTAAAATGGTGTAGATAATACTGCCAAGATAAAACCCTAGCACTAATTGGTGTGACTTACGGGTAATAAGCCCAGGTAACACACGCGGTGAAAGGCTGGCACTGGCACTATTAAGCACCACCATAACCATAGAAAAGCTAAAAACGGTTAATGAGATAATACTGCCTGCAAGTGTGCTGAGGATGGTTCGGGCGTTCTCTTCGCTATCGACCAGTAACACGCCAATCAGCTTTTTAAATTCCATTGATAAAGACGAATACTCGACTGCTGTGGTAACTAATCCAAATACTAAAAACACCACAGAGAGCATTGAAGGGTAAAAACCGATACTACTGATCATCTCGCGGTAGTTATCGGCGATTTTTCTTGGCGTAAACATGCACTTCCTTAAGAACTGTTAGACATTAAATATCATACTGAGCTAACCTAACTACTTACTTAACAGCCTAGCAATAAACAGTGCTAAGCGTCTAACTTTAAATAAAAATTGGAAAAACTGTGATTGTTTCAACGTTTGCTGCCATTTTGGCCATTTTATACATTCAACTTAGCTTTCGTGTAATTAAACTGCGTAAAGCAAAACGCATTTCACTTGGCGATGGTGGCGATGCTAGCCTACAAGCGGCAATACGCGCTCATGCTAATTTTATTGAATATGTGCCATTTTCCTTGATTATGCTATTTTTATTAGAGTACCAAGGTCTTCCAAGCCATTATTGTTATATTTTAGGGGCAATGCTCTTGGCTGGCCGTTTTTGTCATAGTTATGCACTCGCTGATAATCTGATGAAATTACGTGTATTAGGGATGATGCTAACTTTCTTAACTATGTTGATCAGTGCAGTGATGTTATTAGTTACACAGGTGTTCTAATATGCAAAAAGTTGTTTTCACACTATCTCTTCTGCTTTTATCAAGTATCAGTATGGCTAATGTGAAAACAATCAATGCTAAAAAAAGCATTAACGCTCCTCCTGAAACTCTTAGGGTGATTTACCCTAAGACGATGCCAAACCTTAATGAAGAAACACTTTATCCGCTCATACTCCTCCGTACCGCTCTTGAAAGAAGTGGTTATAAATTTACTCTCGATCCAGCATCTGAGCTGTTAGGTCAAAACCGAGTTCTTAAAGAAATAGAGACAGGGTCAGGCATAAACGTAAACTGGAGTATGACTAATATTGATCGTGAAAATAGGTTGTTACCACTTAGAACCCCCATTTTCAAAGGGCTTTTTGGTTGGCGGTTAATGTTCACAACACAGAAACAATTACCTTATCTTAGCCAAGTAAAAACCTTAGAAGATTTAAAGAATATTATTTTTATACAAGGTGAGGACTGGCCAGATACCTTTATTTTAAGGGATAACGATTTGACCGTCGCTACCGCACAAGATTTTGAGTCACTGTTTGTTATGCTTGATAAAGGTAGAGGGCAGTTATTTCCACGTTCTTTGCTTGAAATAGAGAGTGAAAAAAATTTTTATGAGAAAAAAATTGACCTAGTTGTATTACCGCAACTAATGCTGAAATATCAAAGCCCAATTTATTTCTTTTTTAATAAAGATAATCCTGAAATTGCAAAAGCAGTGAATGAGGGTTTAAAAGTTATGCGTAAAAGTGGTGAGTTTGACGAGCTATTTTTTAAATATAATGGTGATTTCATTAAAAATGCCCATCTTCATGACAAAATTATTATAGAATTAAAGAATAACCAATTACCTAAGTTAACTCCTGTAGATGATAAGTCTCTGTGGTTATCACTTGATCAGGTGCCATGAGCTCTAAAATATTTATAATCGGTTTACCACGAACCGGCACAACCAGTATCTGTAACAGCTTTTTACAACTCGGATATAAAACCGCCCACACAGCCTATACCCAGCAAGCAATTACAACCGCAGACGTTATTGCCGATACTCCGGTATTTAGCGAATACGCCTTACTTGATAAACATTTTGCAAATAGCCGTTTTATCAACCTTGAGCGCAATTTAACTAAATGGCTGCCTTCGATTAGGCAGTTATTAGCACGTATGCACACTAATTTAATGCGCCCAGACGGTGGCTTTAATATCCATTTAAAGCGCTGCTACCTCGATGTATTTGGCCATTACAGCTTGGCAGAATTAGAATCTGATGAATACTTAACAGCGTGTTATAACCGCCACCAACAACAAGTGGCAAACTATTTCAAAGGGCGTGAACAGCAGTTATTAACACTCGATGTAGCTGATCCAAACAGCTCGCAATTACTTCAGCAGTTTTTAAACACTCAGCAGCCAATTAACTTTAAACAGCTTAATATAGGCGGTAAGGTCACAGCGTGGAATGATATAAAACACCCCGATAAAGTATCATCGACCCGAAGTGGTAAAATTGATAAATCTCTTGGTTATAATCACACGTAAAATACGTTAAAATCGCCGCCATTATAAGTTTAGTTGTTCCTTATCATGTTTGAATTGAAATACCACACGCCATTTGAATGGACAGAAGGCGTCTTAGCTGACTTCGATACCTTTTTACAAGATCATGCTGCAGCAGAGAAAAAAGCCTCTGGTATGGCTATGTCTATGCTTTCTCATTATCCTGACCGTCGTAAGCTTGTTAGAGCCATGACAGACTTAGCACTGGAAGAAATGATTCACTTTAAGCAAGTTTTAAAGCTATTAATGGAACGTGATGTATCTCTTGGCAATGACCAAAAAGATCCTTACATCAAACAAATTCGTGCGGTATTTAGAAATGGTCGTGATGAATTTTTAATGGACCGTTTATTAGTAGCAGGCGTTATTGAAGCACGCGGACACGAGCGCTTTTCGCTTGTAGCAGAAGCCTTACCAGCAGGCAAAGAAAAAGAGTTTTATGTCGCGATTGCTAAATCAGAAGAAAAACATAAAAACTTATTCGTTGAACTTGCCTACGAGTATTTCGATAAGCAAGATGTTGATACACGCCTTGAAGAGATCCTCATCGCAGAAGCCGAAATCTGTAAAAATATTCCGTTTACAGCAGCGCTTCACTAGTGTGATGCTTGTGTATTAGGCCTTTTAGCCTAATACACAAATTAATGTTTTATCCCAAAGCAGTAAATTAGGGACTAAAAACAATAATTAAGTCTCCAGAAAATAGTTTTGCCAATCCTAATTGATTAAATAAACAGCATACATTCATCTTTCTCTCCTATAGTTAAATTAGTACCTAACTGTGAGGAATAGAGCATGAAATGGATGATGACTCTTACGACGCTGTCGTTAATAGGGATTGTAATTACCGGTAATTCAATTTACACCGAAGTTAAAATCTTTCGTTCCAACGATAAGCCAACCGAAATAACCGCTAGTATGTATCGCTCGCTTATTTGGCATAGCGATATTTATAAAGACGATCAGTTTTTAAATACCGCACAAAGCTACTTCAGCGATGGCAAAATTGATACGCGTGAATATAGTAAACTTACGAGTTTAGCGAGCAAAATTGCCGGCCCTATCATCTACATTCAAGAAACCGGTGAGCAACTGTGGCATGCAAGGTTAACCTACAAAAAATACCTTGAAGAGAAAACGGTCGAACGACTGGCAAGTTTACATTGATGAAAACTACTTGATCAGCGTCTTAAGCTCAACAATGGTGGGCTTACCGCTGAGATAATTGGTATCAAGATGGTAGCTATTGCCAAGCCAATAGGGCTTTTGGGTGGTGTTATGGCCATGCACAGAAAAGTCGATACTTGGATTTATTACCGGCTTTTTCGCATTGGTTAAGCTTCTATCCCAAAGCAATGCGCCAATCGCTTGTTGTTTGTCGGTTGTAGGGTTTTGCCAATCCCAATCAGCACAGATGGTATGTGATAAACCAATTTTTAATGCACCGTATTCAACATAGTAAGAAAGCGGGCATTTAAGTAGCTGCTTACAGGCAAATGCGAGCTCTTCATCGCTTGCTTCTAGGTGCCAACGGCCGCCGTTCTCAACCCATAAACGGTAGTAACCTTTATCCTTTGCAAGTAATGATTCAAGTAGCATGTGTTCGTGGTTACCTAAACACATGTTTACACCCAACTCTTTAAAACGCGCAAGTAACGCAATGCTGTGCTCACCCCGGTCAATCACATCGCCCAATGAAAACAAGATATCTTCGCTTGGGTTAAAATTAACAGAGCAAAGCGCCTGTTCAAATTTAGTTAAATCTGCATCTAAATCGCCAATAACAAATACACGTTTACTTTCATTAATTTGCATCTTAACTTGAATTGGGTTTTGCGAGGCAAGAGGGCTTTTAACTAAATTCAAAATACATTCCTTTAAGCAGTATGTAGCTTAAGACTATCATAACTCATTGCCATTTGAGCACTGGGTGGTTATTATCTAGCCTTACTTTTTAGGAGTTACCGCCAACATGAACAACTAAACCTGTTATCCAATTTCATTTTTATCTTTTTGGACCAACAGGGTTAGTAGGCGCTGCTCACTATCACTTTTAATATGTTACTTCTCGTGTGATCAAATGCTTATGCCCCTGTAATACAGGAGGCACTATGCCACAACTTCAAGCTTTTAATTTATGTTACCAACATGGCAATGGCGATGTTGTATTTAACGACCTTTCTTTTTCACTCACAGCTAAAGTCACCGCGTTAGTCGGCAGAAATGGCTGTGGTAAATCTATCTTAGCGTCAATACTTGCTAAGCAAAGAGAGCCTAGCTCTGGTACGGTTGTTTGTAATTCAGCCCTTGGCTTTTATGGCAAATGAACGATGTGAATCAGATTGATAACCTAACAATTGCAGAGGCTATTGGGCTAGAGCCTGTGTTTAAAGCCCTTCATGCGATAAACCAAGGGCAAGTTACAGAGCAAAACTTAACTTTGCTTGAAGGAAATTGGGACTTACCACAGCGCTTTAATGCAGAACTTGTAAGGCTTTGCATAAACAACAAAACCCCTAACTCCTTAAGCAAACATTTAAGTGGCGGTCAGCTTAGCCAATTAAAACTTTGGACACTATTTACCTGCATAAAGCCCGACATTTTAATACTGGATGAGCCATCAAACCACCTAGATGCAAAAGGTAAAAGCTGGCTTATAAAGCAAATACACAACTTTAAAGGGCAATTATTACTAATAAGTCACGATCAAGAATTATTAGAACAAGCCAATGAAGTTTGGGAGCTAACAACCCTTGGCTTAACACAATATGGTATGCATTTCTCTGAATACCAAATACAAAAACAGCAGCAAGTTGCTGCCCTTGAAAATAAATTAAACCACATTGTTAAACAGCAAAGTAAGCTCAAGGCAGCAGAGCAACTACAAAAGCAAAAAGCACAACAACGTGCAGGCCAGGGCGCAGCCCTCAGAAAATCAGGCAGCCAACCTAAAGTGCTGATTGATGCTAAAAAAGATAAAGCCAGCGCCAATTTATCATCACAAAGTAAAAATACCGCTAAGCGAGAAGGTGAACTCACTCGTAATAAACAAGAGCTTTCTAGCCAGCTTGAACAAACTAAAGCGCAGCAATTTTACTTAGCGCAATCAGGTGATGCTAAGCACCAAAAAGTACTTAGCCTGGAGAACGTTGTATTAGCACACGGAACACAAAAGCCGCTAAATTTACAGGTTTTCAGTGATGATAAAATTCATGTAGCGGGCGCTAATGGCACTGGTAAATCAACCTTACTTAAAACTCTGACATACGACATACCAGTAAAAGCAGGGCAGTTAAATTGCAATCAAGCACTCTATTATTTAGACCAACATTTTACATTAATAAACAACGAGCTAACCCTGCTTGAAAACGTGATGACTTACTGTAAAAACCTAGATGAAAGCACCGCACGGACTATACTTGCCAGTATTGGCTTTAGAAAAGACGCTGTTTTTAAACATGCAGCGCTTTTAAGTGGTGGCGAGAAAATGAAGCTCGCCATGTGTATCGTCAGTAATATTGAAAGCACCGCATTTTTGTTACTCGATGAGCCCGATAATCATCTCGACCTAGAATCAAAACAGCACTTGGCTCAATCATTACAGGGCTTTAAAGGTGGGTTTATACTTGTGAGTCATGACAAATACTTTGTAGAAAGCATCGGCTGCAATAAGCAAATTGGTTTATAAAATAGCCATTTATAATTAAGCGTGCTAGGGTGTTTGTAGGTAAATTACAAGGAATGACTATGAATTTTACAGCCGCCTACCGCATTTTCACTGCTTTATTCATGCTGATTCTAACGATAGGTTTAGGCATGACGCTCAATGATTTTACCTCGTTGATATACGTGTTCGTGCCGTTATTACTCATGCTAGGCAGTTCATTTATGCCGTTTTTTAAACAGAGAAAACTGCGTTTGATACTCTTTGCCGCCCCAATTGTTATTCTATACTGCTTTAGCTTTTACCCTTGGCTTACAAATTATCAAGAAGTCGCCGCTTCATCATCCACCTCAACCCTCGATTTTATCATCATCCCAGTTTGGGCGACCTTATATGGCGCGGGTTTTGTGGTATTGCATGAAATAGCGCTGGGTGTTGCTAGGGCGTTTAATTGGGGGAAGTGACAGAGTTTTAGCACTAGTTTCTTATGGTTGTACTACTAAGGCTTTGCTCATAATTTATATTACAGAGTAAAAAGGAAAGGGCGAAAAGCCCTTTTTTATCAAATTAATAGATCATGATAAAATTATCATAAAGGTTCAAATCTCAAATCATTAAATTTAGATTTCACAATTATAGAGCGGTTAAAATCAACTTTATTATCATCAATATATATACCATTTCTATACCAAAACTTTTCTCTTTTGCTGCTTTGAGCTGGTTCTATTTGAAATAAACCAAGCATTGGATGAATTGATAAAGTTAAGTCATGATTTTCGCGTTCAGCAGTGAAAACATTTGCTCCAGTAATGTAACTAATTATTGAAACAGAGGTGTTAGGTAATAACTTGGATATTTCATCTGTCAGTATTGAAGGGTTATCTAAAATTTGAAAGTGAAACACCAGAAATTCTTTACCTGAAGTCTTAATCAAATATGGGTGCAAAAGATGTGCTTCATTTGTTATAAACTTTTTTGTTTTAGCTAAATTATCTGTAATAACCCAGCCTGAAAGCTTTTAGTTACAACTTGCTCTTTAACTGTAAACTTAAATTCAATAGTAACTTCCTGATTTTGGGCGTGCAGAATTTTATGACACTGAGCACATAATAGTACGCACTTTTCTAATTCCTCAAGTTTAATAGTACTAAGTTTGTTTTTTATTAAATTACTATAATTTGGAGATTTTAATTYAGGTTTAATATGATGAAATTCAAACATTCTATTTACTGTATCATACCTATCATATAACTCTTGAACTGAAGTATTACAGTATTGACAATTATTCCCCATGAAATCATATAATTGCTTTCTAGACATAACATTCCCTTTATTTAACTACCTGTTTTTTCTGATATATCACCGATAATATCTAGTAATTGGTTTTGAAGATCAAATAAATATTTGTCTTGATTGGATGTTTGCTTTTTTAGGCTTTGGTACATCTGTTCAGATTTCTTAGCTGACCATTTATACCGATGCACGAGTTGCACATCTGATGGTTTTACTTTTCCCCAGGGGGTAAGCAATAAGTTATCCTCCCTTGAAATTCTACATTATGACCACGGGCCAGTAGGTGGCATGTAACCGCGATACATAATTTCTACTAGTTTTTCTATCGGTTTAGTTGATTTGTTAACTAGGGATAGGGCATGACAGTCGATGTAAACTCAATAAACTTGATTTCATTGTTATTGTGCAAATTGGTGGTGCGTTCGCTACCGTTTTGCCGCAGTGAAAACAGACATTACATGGATTAAGCGTGTAATTGAAAAGCACGGTGAAGATATAACGAAACTACAGGATAAATTATGATAACGACATTAGGTAAATATTTAGCAGCTAAACTGCTAACCGAAGCATTTATAAAACGTGTATGTTTGGCAACAGTTAAGCACTTAGCAAGCAAATCAGAAAACAAGCTTGATGATGAAATTGTTGATGCTTTATCTGAAGCTTTAAAGTAAAAATCCAAAAGGGTGTAATGGCCAACAAAAAGCCCGCTAAAAATGTGGGCTTTTTATTTTTAAAAGAAATAATTATTTAAAATATGTAGTTTTTCCATAATTGTTTCAGATCTGAGACAAAAAGTTGTTAATGCAACAATGGATAAATAGAAGGGGACTCTATACTCTACAAAAACGGTTAGATTATAAAACCTAATACTTTTAAAGTACCTTTCTATAAAGCTTTCATCCTCTTTAGACTTTTCGTAATACCACCTAAAGTCAATTCTTTCACTATTGGATTCTGTAGAAGCAAACCTTGTATCARGACTTATAATTTCAGCATTATAACCAAGGGATTTAATTTCCTCTAAAATCCTATTTCTTGATTCTTGGTCAAAGAAATCAATATTACAGAAAACACTAAATGTCTGTTTTTCATATGTAGTTCTTACATCATCAATTTCAAGCCGAAGAAAGCCCAAGCCTTTTTTTGATTCTAGTCGCCTTCTGACCGAAGTTTTAATTAAATACTGAACAAGATCTTTTAGAAAGCTATTTATTAATTTCTTATTCGTAATTGAGAGTAAATACACCTCATATTTTGTTAAAATGAATAAGTAATAAAGAATTTGGTAATAAATTAAAGAAACTAGTATGGCGACTACAAGGACAGATGGGAAAGAAACACTACCACTAATTAGGCCAATACTTGTTCCTGTTAATTTAATCCCAGCTAAATTATAAATTATTGAAAATACAGAAAGTAAAACTAAGCCCTTACGATACTTTAAATTTTTTTCCCCAAAACTTTCAAAGCTTTTAATTTTATCAATGTGACCAGATTCAATTCTGTCACCCTCAGTTACATTCAATTTTTTCATTTCAAAGAATTTCCTTTTTCATATTAGATAAATACCACTAAAAAAGGCCGCTGTAGTAGCGGCACGAATTCAAGCAGTATTTTTTATCTCCATACTTTAACACAATATCTTTTAAAGCAAGCTGTTCACTCATTTTGATTAAGTCATTACCAATGACTCACAGCGTCTAGCTTACTTACCAAATCGTACAGTTATCTAATTTGAGCTTGAAGGGCATTTACGTGGCTTTCGGTATAACGAGCAGCTTGATGTAGAAATAAATCATAGTTAATGAACTTAAAGCCATAACGGTTACAGGCAGTGAAACCAAAATTGCTTTTATACTTTTTGGGGAGCCGTACAAGAAAGGCATTTAAAATCTTGGTTAGGACAAAGCCAAGTTATAGTTTCATTGGAATGAAGTAAGTCTGATTGAAAATTTACAAAGTAAAAATGAGCAGTTCATAGAAAGCTATAAAACCGTGAAAACCCAAATTAAGCAAAAAAGGGGCTAAAAACCTTAAAATCTAACGACTAATGAACCTGCTTATAAAGATAAATATTCTATTTAACATAATATAAATTATGGGAAGTACAGTATCTATACATATCTACACCTATTCTCTGTGCATGTTAAGTCCAATACTAGACGGTATCGGACATTTGGGTGGTGTTTTATCATATTATTCATTTTATTAGTGCTTGTTTCTTGAGCTTAGTTATCTCATGACTTATATTAAAACTATCAACTTGAGATGTAACGATAAGATGTAAACGATATGGAATTTGTGAAGCCGTTAGAACCTATTTTGATAATCGATGATATGCAAGATATCCGCGACTATCTAAATCAAATTTTAACTGGTCTTGGTTTTGACGATATTTTAGAAAGTCGAGATTTTGAATCAGCTAAAACCGTTATTGAAGAAAAGTCGCCTAACGTTATCTTTCTTGATATTGAACTACCTAATACTGACGGTACGGATATTCTTGAATACTTAAATGACCGCCATCCTCATACTCATGTTGTTATGTGCTCTGGCCATAATAGTCTTGAGAATGTGCAAAACACCTGGGAATTAGGTGCTAAAGGTTTTATCGCTAAACCATTCAACGCAAAAAAAGTCGACTCTGTTATGAAACGTCTAGAATTGATGGAAACCATAACAAACTAAGTAGTTTATGAATTCGACAATCCAACTCATTATAGATGACTTATCAACGGTTATTTTTGGTAAACAACAACAAATCAAACTCGCCCTTACGTGTTTATTTAGTGAAGGCCACCTGTTAATTGAAGATTTACCAGGCATGGGAAAAACCACTTTATCTCATGCACTTGCCGCAGTTCTTGGCTTGTCATATCAACGCATTCAATTCACTAGCGATTTATTACCTTCTGACATTCTTGGTACAAACATTTTTGATGCTAAAGAACATAGTTTTTCATTTCATCAAGGCCCAGTATTTAGCCAAGTTGTTTTAGGTGATGAAATTAATCGTGCCGGCCCTAAAACACAAAGTGCGCTATTAGAAGCTATGGAAGAAAAACAAGTGACGGTAGATTCGGTTAAACACGCCCTACCATCGCCATTTTTTGTGATTGCTACGCAAAATCCAGTGCATCAATCTGGTACTTATCCGTTACCTGAGTCACAATTAGACCGCTTTTTCATGCGTATTAGTTTAGGTTTTCCTGATAAACACGCTGAGAAAAACCTCATTTTAGGCTTAAACAATCGAAATTATGACGACTTACCTGTGCGCATTAATCCTGAGCAACTTGCTGTTATTCAAAAAGAAATTAATAAAGTAACTATAAGCAACTCGGTGGTTGATTATATCCTTGAGCTAGTTGCGTTTACTCGCCAAGATAACCATTTTGTAAACCCATTATCACCAAGAGCCAGCATTGCGCTTGCCCGAGCTGCAAAGTCATGGGCGTATATTGAAGGTCGTGATTTTGTAATGCCTGAAGATGTACAAGCTGTTTTTCCTAGTGTGACTGATCACAGGCTTGGATTAAACGCTGGTGACAGCGGTTATGCACTTAAACATGTGCCTGTAAGCTTATAAAACATGTTTAAGCGCCCTGCTTTTATTGATCAATTTCGTCAGTCTGTTTTTAATAAGTTATTAAAAAACAAGCATAATACCAACGAAATTGAGCTTCAACATAAAACGATTTATGTATTACCCTCAAAACTTGGTGGGCAGTTTTTACTAATTGCCTTACTAAACTTTGTAATGGGCATTAACTATCAAAACAACCTGATTTTAGCCATGGCGTATTTAATGGTGGTTGTTTTGGTGTTTGCGATACTCACCGGCTATAAAAATGTGAGAGGTTTGTCGGTTAAATACCTGTCAGTAAACGAAAGTTATGCGCCAAAAGCCCCTATTGCGCGTTTTCAAATTCAAGCACAATCATACTGTGAACTTATAAAACTGATTAATGACAACCTTGAATCTGAAACTGTGTCACTACAAAGTAAAGAGAAAAAGATCGTTGAAATAGCGCTAAAATTTAGTGAACGCGGTGCATATGGCTTTGATAGAATAAAAATCATTAGCCACTTTCCATTTGGTTTGGTGTCTGTGTGGAGTTATATAGAGCCAACCGAAACGGTTTATGTTTACCCTCAGCCTATCGCCGCTGAAAAGCTTGATACTCAGCTCCATGACAATGACGAACACGATGGCGATAACGCACAAGTTAAAGCCGGTAATGATGACTTTTATCAGCTTACCCCTTTTGTGCAAGGAACAGCGCTTAATAAGGTATCGTGGAAACACTACGCTAAAACTCAGCAACTATTAACGAAAGAATTTACCAGTGACGCATCACAGGAATTAGCGCTTAATTTCAATATGTTGAGTGGCAATAATGAGCATAGATTAAGCCAGTTATGTTTTTTGGTGAACCAATTAACCGACCAACAAATGGCGTTTTCGTTAACCTTACCCAATAAATCCATAGCGAAAGGCCAAGGGGTCAACCATCAAAAAGCCTGCTTGCAAGCATTAGCGGAGTTTTAATTATGAATACACCGCTTATAAATACCGTTTTATCACTGCTGTTTATTGTTACCAGTGGCTTTTTGTTCACTGAAGTACCTACTCCATTCTTAGCCATATTGGCGGGCCTAAGCTTTTTAAACTTGTTTTTAGGTAAGTTTTATAAAAAACTAAATGGATTGGTGGCGAATATTTTGGCTGCGGTTTGCTTAGTTGCCTTATTTGTTCTGGTTGGTGTGAGCGATACGGTCAAGTTATTTGTATCCATGATGCTACTTGCTAGCAGCTTTAAATTGCTACAAGCGAAAACCGTTAAACAGTATCAAACCGTTTGTTTACTAGTATTTTTTAACCTTTCAACGGTGTATTTGTTTCATCAAGGGTTATTTGAAACCTTGGTAGTCAGTGTACTTTATATTGTTAACTTCGCGGTACTTGGCTATTTAACTAGCCCGCAAAGCTTTAAGGCCGCTAACAAACAAAGTTTTAAAACCATACTACTAGCCTTACCCATAGCGGCGTTTTTGATTTTATTTTTACCTAAAATTCCAGCGTTTTGGCAGCTACCGGGGCCAAAGCTTGCTAAAACGGGTTTATCAGAGCAAGTTAACCCCTTTTCTATTGCGAAATTAGCTGAGTCAGATGACTTGGTTTTTCTGGTAGAGCAACAGGCAGGGCAAGACCTACAAGCCCCCTATTACTGGCGCAGCCTTATTCATGATGAGTTTAATGGTAGCGATTGGCTAATATCGGACATTTTGAAGTCTCAACAATTTAACCCAATTCGCCGTACAATTACTCAAAGTAATAGCGTTAATTATCACGTTATTGCAGAGCCCTCATCATCAAACTGGTTGTTTGGGCTTGGCTTTGCGCAAAGTGCTAATTCTGATGTGCACTCAACCTACAATGGCTTGTTAAAACGTAAAGGTAACTTAAACAAAAACATTAAATACGCGGTAACTAGTAGCCAAGCCTCGCTGAGCCTAAATAACTTTGAAAAACGCTTATATACCCGCTTACCGAAAACAACCAATCCGCAAACAACGGCACTGGCAAACGAGCTGGCTGCTGAGCATGAAAATGCGCAAGCTTACTTTAACGCGCTTCTTGATTACTTTAATCAGAAACAGTTTGCTTATACATTAACGCCTACACCAATGTATGGTGATAATACGCTAGACCAGTTCGTGTTTGATACCAAACGTGGCTTTTGTGGTCACTATGCCAGCACCGCTGCATTTATGTTTCGTGTCGCCGGTTACCCCGCCCGTGTTGTATCTGGTTATTTAGGCGGAGAACAAACTAAAGCTGCTACGCTTAACATTTATCAATACGATGCACATGCTTGGGTCGAAGTGTTCTTTGATGAAAAGTGGCACATATTTGATGCTACCGCCGTTGTTGCTCCTGAGCGTTTAAACGGTTCGTTATCACAACTGGGGGATTTAAACGAAAGCTTTAACGACAATCTTAACTTTGGTCTAAAGCGCTGGAGTCATTTTAAAGCAATAAACTGGCTTAGAATTCATCTTGAAGAGCTCGACTATAAATGGACTAACTGGGTGCTTACGTTTGACCAAGAATCACAACAAAATTTATTTGATTCACTGTTTGGTAATAAGTCAGCATGGCTAACGCCTTTAATTGTGTTAGGTACATTATTACTGAGCTTTACTGGCTATTTCTTATATAACAAACGCCCTATTCGAAGTAGAGAACCGCTTGTTGATGACATCACTAAGTTTTACCTGTGGGCAAAAAAGCAAGGCATTGAGCCAGTTGATACCAACACGCCACTACAAAATATTGCTTTAATTAAACAGCAAAAGCCTAGAACAGAGGCATATTTAAGTGAGTTTGAGCAAATAATCATCGAAGTACGTTACCAACAGCAATCATATAACCAAAATCGCAAAAACCGCGTACGAGTTCTGTTAAACTCTCTCAAAACAGCCAAATAGAGAACAATATGAATGCAGTAATTGTCGGCGTTATGTTGATGCTGATCCTGACACTTTGTCGAATTAATGTCATTGTGGCGATGACGGTAAGCGCAATTATTGCGGGTTTGACCGCAGGCCTTGGTTTATCACAAACCGTTAATGCATTTAATGATGGCTTATCGGGCGGCGCTGAAATAGCACTTAGCTATGCGATGTTAGGTGCATTTGCGGTGGCTATTTCTAAGTCAGGTTTAACACGTATTTTAGCGTCTAAGTTACTAAAGCAAGTAAACGAGAATAGCCACAAAGGCGAAACGACACTTAGTTATCTTATATTGAGTATTATTTTGCTGTGTGCGATCTCGTCGCAAAATTTGATACCCGTACATATAGCTTTTATCCCAATTCTAATTCCACCTCTACTTGTGGTGTTTAACAAGTTACGCCTTGATAGACGAGCAATTGCGTGTATCTTAACCTTCGGCTTAGCCACCTCTTACATGGTGCTACCTTATGGTTTTGGTGGCATTTACTTATACTCGATACTACACAAGAACCTCACTGAAAATGGTCTAGAGATTGTTAATACTCAAGTGCCGATGGCAATGATCATTCCAGCCATTGGGATGTTATTTGGTTTATTGGTTGCGGTGTTTATATCTTATCGAAAACGCCGTAGTTACGAGTCTCACAGCCTAACAGAGCAACAGCAAGAGGTTGTCATTGAGCAGCCTAAAAAGGTGTTAGCAGTGGGAATTACCGCCGTACTTTGTTCATTAGTGGCACAAAATATTAGCGGCTCTATGATCCTAGGTGGTCTTGTTGGGGTAGCTATATTTACCTTATTTGGTGTTGTAAAGCTTGAGCAAAACGGCGATGTATTTAGCAAAGGTATTGCTATGATGGCGATGATTGGCTTTATTATGATTTCTGCGCAAGGCTTTGCTTCGGTGATGAAAGCAACCGGTGATGTTGCTTCATTAGTTAGCGCTGCTGCAGGAATGATTGAAGGTAACAAGCCACTTGCCGCAGCATTAATTTTACTCGTTGGGCTATTAATCACCATGGGCATTGGTAGCTCGTTTTCGACAGTGCCAATTATAGCCACCCTGTTTGTACCACTTTGTATGGAATTAAACTTTTCTGTTATGGCTACTGCAGCACTGGTTGGTACTGCTGGTGCGCTAGGTGATGCAGGCTCCCCTGCCTCTGACTCAACACTTGGCCCAACATCTGGCCTAAATGCAGATGGTCAACACGACCATATTTGGGATTCAGTAGTACCTACTTTCATCCATTTTAATATTCCGCTACTTGTTGCTGGCTGGGTTGCGGCAATGGTGTTGTAAAGTCGAGTTTCATTTTAAAAGCCCCATTTGGGGCTTTTTTATTGGCTAAACAAAATACGCAGTGCGCGGTTTAGATCATGAAAGCGAATGGGTTTTGTCAGCACTTTGTTCATTCCTGCTTCTAAGCAAGTGGCTTTATCTTGATGAGATGCATTGGCTGTTAAGGCGACAATGGGTAAAGTCATTTTTAATTCTTCACGCATGTATTTAGTTGCTGTAATACCATCCATCACTGGCATCATCATATCCATTAAAACTAAATCGAAGTTTTGCTGTTGTACTTTATCAATTGCTTGTTGGCCATTATCTGCAAGGGTGACATGGTGATTGAGCTTTTCTAAAAAGGTTTTGATTAGCACTTGGTTGGTTTTGTTATCTTCAGTAACAAGAATAGCCATGGGCTCAAGAGTTTGTTCATGCTCTATTGATTGCTGATCATCGGCGACGATAGAGTATGGTATGTAAATATTAAATTTAGTACCAATATTGATTGCACTAGCTACTCTAATCTCGCCTTTCATTAAATCAACAAGGCTTTTGGTAATGCTAAGCCCAAGGCCAATCCCTTCTACTTGTCGATTAACACCATAGTCATGCTGTTTAAAGGCATCGTAAATGCTGGCTATTTGAGATTGAGAGATCCCCTGCCCAGTATCTGCTATCTCAAATAACAAATGGGTATCATTAAAATCTGCTCTGAAATTGACGGTGCCTACTTTGGTAAACTTGAAGGCATTATCTAAAATATTAAACAGAATTTGCCCGACCCGAACCCCATCGATATTAATTTTGTTGGGTAAGCCATCGCTTATCTCTGTGGTAAACAAGACATTAGAGCCTTGAGTTGTTTCTTGAAACTGTGCGGTTATATTTTTAACTAACGCATTTATATCTGTCGCTTTAACATCAAGCTCCATCGAGCCACTTTCAATTTTTGAAAAATCCAGCACATCACTGATCAAATCAAGTAATAAGTCAGCGCTTGAGTTTGCGTAATCGAGCCAACGTGTTTGCTTGTCATTAAGTTCTGAATCGGCTAACAACTCCAACATGCCTACAATGGCGTTCATAGGTGTTCTGATCTCATGAGACATCACAGTTAAAAACTGAGACTTTGCTTGGTTTGCTTCTTCTGCTTTTTCTTTTGCTAATTGTAGTGCTTGCTCGCGGTCTTTATTGACAGTGATATCTTTGGCAATACCTAAATAGCCGCGAAATTTCCCGCTTGAATCAAATTGTGGCTTACCACTTAAAGAGACCCAGGCCGGAGGCGACGAATTAACTTCAAATTCAAAATCTAAAAACTCGGCATGCTCTGCCAGCAAGTGTTTAAAGTGCGACCACTTTTTTAACTGATTTTGTTCCTGCTCAGTGATGATGGCATCAAAATTTTTATGTAAAAAATGACGTTTGTATAAGTTACTGTGGCTGGCGGTAGTTAAAACATTAATAAAGTGCTCATCTTTATTAGTACGCCAAAACCATTCGCTGGCAAAGTCTCTAAATAACTCAGATAACTCGCCTAGTCTTGTTAGTAAAGAGGTTGAGTGAAACTTTTGGCGGTTAAGCCTTGTTTGCGCAGCTAATTGAACCGCTACTTGCTGTAATAAGATTTTGATTGCGGTTTGTGATTTATCATTAAAACTAGCCTGCTCTTTTATATCGAAAAAGACCAAGCACTGCGTTGTGTGTTCAGAGATATCAACATGAAAAATTAGGTTATTTACGAACTCATTACTATAAAACAGTGAGTTATCTTCATTAAATAACCACTGTGACTGAGCTTGTTGTAACTTTGACTTTAATATTGTTTCGTCAAATTCAATGTACTTAATAGTACGCATTTCGAGGGATGCTTTTGAATCTTCGAAATTTATTAAACAAAACTCTTTAAACGAAAAATATGGCAGAAGCACTTTTTCAAGTTGAGCTTTTAATGCACGGCTATCATTTATGCCATGAAATGCCGTTAGCTCAAGTTGTAATTGCTCTAAGTTTAACTCTGCCATTGCCATTCCTAGTTAATATTGCATCGCATATTGCAAATATAGAAAACAGTTCTCAGTTTAGCCATAAAAATATCAAAATAAATTATTTAAATTTCATTGTGTTATATAAATCCGAACACTTGGTACGGGCCATGCTAACTAAATATTAATCAAGTTTAACCAAGGTGACAGTTATGAAAATAGTATGCATAGGCGGCGGACACGGTTTATCCCATATGTTAAGTGCAATTAGACCTCACTGCGCCGAACTGACAGCTATCGTTGCAACCACAGACAACGGCGGCAGCACAGGTAAATTACGTCAAAGCCAAGATGTAGTTGCCCTTGGTGATATTAGACGTTGTTGTTTGCAATTAGCTGATAGTGACTCATTAATCCACCAAGTTTTTCACCACCGTTTTGATGGGGGTGAACTCAATGGCCACAGCCTTGGTAATTTAGCCTTATTAAGCTTAACCCAACAAACTAACTCAGCAACTCAAGCGGTTGCATGGTTCAATGCCATGTTGGGTAATTCAGAAACGATTCTACCCATGTCAGACGAGCCGACCGATTTACTAGCTGTTATGTCATCAGGCATAAAAGTATTTGGTGAATGCGATATTGATTCACAAGAAGAGCTCCCAGACTATTTAACGCTCTCACAAGATGTGAATGCTGCTCCTGGTGTGGTTCAAGCTATTGAAAACGCCGATATGCTAATAATTGGCCCTGGAAGTTTAATTACCAGTGTAATGCCTGCCATGTTAGTTGAAGACATAGCTAAAGCGGTGCAACAAACATCAGCATGCCGATTGTTTATCGAAAATATTGCCAAAGAAGCCAGCGTAATTAAATCGCTCGATATGCAACCGGTTGATTGGCTCGAAGGCATGCTTGGTTACCGGTTTTGTGACATGAGTATCTCTTTAGATGCGCTTAGTGAAATTGTGTCTCACTTTGACGATGTTGTTAAATCGCCAAACCAGCAGCACGACATTGAGCAGCTAAGTAATGTATTTGGCGAAATATTAAAAATGCCGTTAAGCCTAGAAGCTGAGCAACTAGTCAGTAGCAATCAAACTTTGCGCGTGAGTTAGCGTTTGTGCAAATTGGTCTTGCAGTAAGGCTATTAAGCTTTGTAGTTCATCGTCAAATTGTGATGCCTTAGCCTTTTGCTCAATTTGTTCTGCAAGGCCGCCTACGGCTAATGCCCCGTAACTACGGCTACTGCTTTTTAAACTGTGGGCATTTATTTCGATTTCAGACTGTTTCGTTGCGTCAGCAAGATCCGCAACGATTTGGCGGGACTCAGTGATATATACCTGCAAAAGTTGTTTTGCTAGGTCGTCACCAACATCCTGTTGTAATTGCGTATAGGTCGCAGTATCTATCATGGTCTCACCTTGGAGTGAATATGAAATATAGTGTTATTTTATTCGTAGATTCAAGCTTAATTGGTGGCATCGAAAGCCATTTGATTGCCATGAGTAAGCTGTTAGAACGATATAATATTATGAGCTCGGTACTATTTTATCAAGATCATAATAACCGTGAATTATATAATCGCTTAGAAAATGCAAATATCACTTTCGGTTTTGCTGGCGGAAATTTAAAAAGCTTGAACGAAATACTAAAAATGTTTCCTCGCTCAGCGTTACTCCATACCCATGGGTACAAGGCAAGTATCATGGGCAAGTTAGTGTGTCGCTGGCAAAACCGCCCTTGTATTTCAACCTATCATGCCGGTGAAGCAGGCACGGGTAAGGTTTATTTTTACAATAAACTCGACAAACTACTAAGTTACTTTTCACTTAACTTTGCTGTTTCTAGCAAACTCACCAAAGAGCTGTACAATGCTGAATTACTAGAAAATTTTATTCCAGTAAATGAATCTACTAAAGTATTAGGTCTAAAAAATAATGATCAATTAAACGTCGGATTTGTTGGTCGTTTATCCCATGAAAAAGGCCCTGACATTTTTATTGAAACTGCCAAACGATTCAACACACCTAACTTAAAATTTCATATGTTTGGTGATGGCCCTATGCTCAATGAGCTTGATACGTCAGCGGTGAGTTATCATGGACAGTGTGAGCAACAACAAATATGGCAACAACTCGATGTATTGGTGATCTGCTCTCGGGCTGAAGGTCTACCTATGGTGGCATTAGAAGCAATGGCACACGGGGTACTCGTTATTGCATCGCCTGTTGGTCAGTTACCTCAGATAATTAATCACCTATCCAATGGGTTAATGATGACTGAAAGTACAAGCAATGCTTTGCATAAACAGCTGAACAACGTAATTATGTTAAGTAATGATCAAAGAAGCTACATGCTAGGCAATGCACAAAGACTTGTTAAACAACGTTTTTCTGGAGAGCAGCAATTTAAGCAGCTAGATAGAGTCTATAGCTCTAGCTTACTTGCATCTCTTCCCAGCTTTTAATTTTACGATAAATCGTAGATGGACTCACATCCAAAAGAGCTGCAGCTTTAGGAATATTGTTATCACAAGCATCAATGGCTTGCTCAATATAACGTTTTTCTACCAACCAAAGCGGTTCAATATCGGCTTGAGAAAATGCTGTTGCAACTTCGCTGATAACAGGAGTGGCTTCAGTTGATGGCGATGTAAAGCTTTGTGACGGCATCACCTCCGAGGCTACAGTATTAACAGTTGCTGCTACTGGTTGTGATTGATTTTGTGCGTTTGGTAGTGCTGGTATCATACTCGCTTCAATGTAAGATTCATCATGCAAAACAAGAATGTTACGTATGGTGTTTTCTAATTGGCGAACATTACCAGGCCAGCCATAGCTCAAAAATAGATTTTTAACGCCTTCTGACATGCCTTTGTATGCACGGCCTTCTTCTTTACTTATTTTTTTAAATAATGCATCGGCAATTTCGATCACATCTTTGCCACGCTGATTCAACGGTGGTAAGGCAATAGGGATAACATGTAGGCGATAATATAAGTCTTCACGAAAACGGCCTTCTTGCACTTCTAATAATGGGTCGCGGTTGGTGGCGCACACAAAGCGCACATCAACTTTAACTTCTTTTTCGCTGCCTACCTGCTGGTAACAACCGGTTTGAATAAAGCGCAGTAGCTTACTTTGCAAATTGATGTCCATTTCACATAGTTCATCTAAAAACAACGTACCACCATCAGCTTGGCCAGCCGCCCCTTCACGATTGGCAATCGCGCCAGTGAACGCCCCTTTTAAGTGACCGAATATTTCACTTTCGATTAGATCTTTTGGTATTGCTGCACAGTTAAGGGCTACAAAGGGTTTATTCGCACGCGGTGACGCTAAATGTACCGCACGGGCGCACAGCTCTTTACCAGTTCCACTTTCACCAGTGATAAACACAGTGGCTTTACTTGCCGATGCTGATTTTATGATTTGGTAAACAGATTGCATTTCTGATGAGCTACCAATCAAATCATAGTATTTACCGTTCTCGTAAGTTGTTTGATAGCTTTTGACTGTTTGTTTTAAATCTTTAAGTTTTAATGCGTTGTTTACTGTAATGCGAAAACGATCTGCTTCGATTGGTTTTTCTAGAAAGTCACTGGCACCGAGTTTAATGGCTTTGATTGCCATTTCTTTGGTGGCATGCCCTGTTAAAACAATCACTTGTGGAGCTGTGTCAGAGTCTAAAGAGGATAAAATATCTAGCCCGTTCATATCTGGCAACATAACATCTAAAATCACTAAATCAGGCTCAAACTCCTGTAATGCAACGACGGCTTGTTCACCATTGTAGGCAATGCGTGTTTCGACACCGGTTGGGATCAAATATGATTGGTACATCAGCGCTAGCGATTCTGTATCTTCAACAATGAGTATTTTAGGTGGCATTACAGACTTCCTTTATTATCGTTTTATGCTGAGATAAAGTGATTATTTAACAGTTCCTTATTAGTAGCTTAGTGCGTATTTGACCGGTTTGTAAACTCAAACTTTAGTGTTTATTGATCACAATTAACGAGGCATCGTCTATTTCAGCAGTTAACTCAACTTGGCTTGCCTGCCAAAGTGCATAAGCAAACTCTTCACTTTGCACATTTTCGTCAGTTAATTTAGTAATAATTTGGTCTACATCACTTAATTGCTGATTATCAAGCCAACCATCGGTGAATAATAAAATGTGTTCAACGTCATTTAAGTTATAACTATAATGTTGATAAACATGATCATCACTAAGGCCCAGTAAGGGATCAGTGCCGCTTAGCTGGATCAATTTACCATTTTTGGTTATCACACAGGGGGCTGGATGACCTGCGTTAAACCAGTGAAGTGTGTTATTTTCAATAAAACTTATTAGTAAAGTGACTAAACTAGTTTTACATAACCGCTGTTCATACAGGGCTTGGTTCAAGGTTGTTAAAACATTTCTTATTGGTATTTCTGTCGCTAAACAGCCACTTAAAAAGCCCTTTATGGCAAAACTTTCTTTTAGTGCTGTTATACCGTGCCCCATCATATCGCCAATGATCACAGGTGCTTGCTGCTGGTGGGGGTACAAACAAAAATCTCCCCCATTTTGGCTGATAATGGAGCCAAAATTATAGGCATTAAACTCCCCTATTTTTTGCCTTGTTTGCATGCGCTCTTCGTTAATTAAATACTTTAATGCAGAAAAACGATGCACAATGCGTTCAATACTTTGTAATAACCGAGTTTTGCTTACGGGTTTTACTAAATAATCATCAACCCCTAATAGGTTTATACGTTTTATAAGTTCTTCACTGTCATCACCTGTCAGCATAACCACAGATAAATTAATTTTTAGGTTAGATTGATTAAGCTTTTTAAGTAAAGGCTCACTAGTACCATTTTTAAGTTTATGATCAAGCAATAAAATTGTTGCCCCAGAGGTGAGAATTTCTTGCCACCCCGATTCACTATCCTCACAGCAAATAACCTGAAAATGCTCAGATAAATAAGCATTCAGTAAAGCAAGTTGTGCCTTATCATCATCTATGTAGATAAGCGTGGGTCGTTTATCGATATTGGTTAAACAAAAAGAGAATGTATTCTGCTGGCCAACAGTTTTATAACAAGCGTTTGGAAAGTAATGCTTGATGAGCGCCACCCCCATACCCCCTTCAACTAATTCACCACAGTCTAATTGCCAACCTGATGGTTGTTGATTAAATAAATCATAGCTTGGCATACTGTCTTTAAATTCAATTAGCAGCTGTTTATCGGGCAGTTTATGCATAGCAAACTGCACATGCATTGACGTTTCTTGGCTATGGCGTAACAGATTAGTTAGGTATTCGGTTGCTACTAACCCTGCTGCATCTATATCTTGATTTTTAACACTGATCGCCGTCAAAACATGTTTTAAAATATGGCGAATCTCACTGACTGTGGGCCAATCTAGACTAAATGATTTTTGATATAAGCAGTCCATACAGGTTCTCAATAAGGTAAAAACAACCAGCGCTGTTTAATAACTTTGTTTAATAAGTACTCTGTGAGTTTAGGCCATTTTGGTTGAAACGCTTTGAGCGTTTTCACGATGCGGCTACCCAATGGAGCAAACTGATGCTGCGCAACAACAATCTTTACGTTATTGACGCCTGCGTGTTCAAGATTTGCCATACCGTGACATAGAGCTTCTTCGTCGTTATAACCAAGCGATACCGTTAAAAATGTCAGTTCTGTACATAAACTAAGCGCATGCAGCGGTACATTGCCCCGATTACATTTAAGAGCTGGGCTCATATCTAAAAATATATAGTCATATTCTTGTTTTATGCGTTCTATTGCATCATTTAGTACGCTTTTGTTTTTCACCGATTCAAGCTCTTTAAGATGCGCCATGGTGAGCAGGTCTACCTGTTCAGTATTGATGATATTCAACTGACACGAAATATCGCTGAAGCACCAAGATTCTGGTTTTTTTGGTTCATCAAACTTAAATGGATTTAACGGATTTAAGTCGATAATAAGCACTTTGGCAGCTTGCAAACTTAAGCGCTGTGCAACACTCGCACAAAGTGATGTAGAGCCTTCGTTGCCGGTTAACGAAATAAAGCAGATGCAACGGGCTTTACTGTTATCTATTTCGTTACACACGGCTTCAAGTTCTTGGTATTGCGCTGGTATTAGTTTCATAAGCCCACCACTAAAGCTACAACAGTAATAAAATCTAAGAAGTTTGATTTAAACTGACTCATTAAATCTTGGCCTTTGTCTGGTACATACAGGGTATCGCCAGCACGTAACACAGGGATATACGCTGAGTTAGGGTTTTTAACGAACTCTTCTAAATCAAATACACGAGACTGCTCTTTACAGCATGAATGATTTACCACCACGATTTTGTCGATAAGCGCTGAGCTTGATGGGCCGCCCGCTTCTGCAAGTACATCAAGTACAGTCATAGTGTCATCAAAGCTATAACGACCAGGCTTTTCAACTGCGCCCATGATGCGAACTACTTGCTCTTTTGGCGTACGTAACCAGTCTTTATCTTTTTCTGGGATATAGATGGTATCGCCCGGTAAAACGTGTGGAAATAAAGTTTCATCACCGGTTTCAAAATACAGTGCAAGGTTTAATTTGCTGACTCTTGCTGTATTGCCGTTACGATGAGTAATACGAATATTGCGTAAGTCAGCGTTATCTGTAGGGCCATCAGCAGCGGCTAAAATATCGATAAAGTGCATATTTGTATTAAATGCATAGCGACCTGGTGAGCCCACCTGCCCCATAATGTAAATAGACTTGCTTGATTCTTGACGGATCCATTGAGATTTATTGTCTGCAGGGTCAACTGGTAACTCTTCAACAATAATGGTATCGCCAGCCATTAAATTTGGCAGTTCATATTTGCCAGAATCATTAATAGTGTATTGCTCTAAATCGAAACGTTTGGTCACCTCACCGTTTCTTACAATTTTAATATCATTGATATTGGCACCTTTAGTTGGGCCGCCGGCATGCGCAAGTAAATCAGTAAAGTCCATTTCAGGGCTCCACTCATAACGACCCGGAGATAAAATGGCTCCGATAATTTTGATGGCACGTTTTGGGGGTACTTTTAACCAGCTTTTTTCGTTTTGATCGGTTTTCTCTGGTACAAAAATCACATCGCCAGGGTTAAGGCTTGGCACTTTTACTGTAACTATGCCTTCGCTATAACCTTGTAAGTCAAATAAGATGCTTTCTCCTGCTGGAGTTAAGATTTTAATCTGACGAGTTTCTGCAAAACGGGTTGGGCCACCTGCATTAGCCAGAATATCTAAAAAGCTGGTGCTTTCGCCTGCTTCATAAGCGCCCGGCTTTTGTACTTCGCCCATGATATAAACTGTTCTTGAAGTGGTATTTACATCATCAACCATGATAGGCACATAAATAGTAGAACCCGCTTTTAGCTCTGGCATAGTGTCGTTATTAGGTTTATCTAAATACGCTTTTAAATCGAACACGACTGGGGTTTTATCAACGATAACGCGAATTTTGGTTACATCTGCATAGCGGGTTACACCCTCAGCACGCATTAGCGCATCAAGTACACTCATGTTTTCTTTAAATGAAAAGCTACCAGGATTGTGCACCTCGCCAAGCAAAGTAATAGCACTGTTATCACTTGCATCACCTGATGCACTTAAGGTTTGTGCATCAAAGTCAATTTGTACGTTACCTAACAGCGGAGACACAGGCACAAAGACCGTGTCAGCGCTTTGTAATGCAGGTAATAAATCAATGTTGCCTGAGTCTAAGTAGGCTTTATAGTTAAACTCAATCATCTCGGTGCCACGGCGAATTTGTAAACGGTCTAATTGAGCGCCTGGTTTTAAGCCGCCTGCACGGGCGATGACCATTTGAATGTTGCCATCTTTAGGAATACTTACTTGTGATGGGTCGTTCACATAGCCCATAACATTGATAAAAATATCTCGTGAATGAATTTCGACATAAAAGTCATCCATCGCCACATACATTTCACTTAATGCTGTGCGTAGCTGGCTTTGCACATCATCTAGCTGTAAGCCTGCTACTTTAAAACGACCTAGCTCTGGTAAGGTAATAGCACCTTCTTTATCAACTTCAAACGGTTCGCTAAATTCAGCTTCGCCTGGTAGGTATAAGTAAAGTTTATTACCGACTTCAATCTCTTCTGCGAAAGTAGGTGACGCGAATATAAGTAAGCAAAGTAAGATTAACTGTTTCATGTTATTGCTCCTTAGGACCATTTAAGATTTTGGTCCAGCTGGATAATGCATGTTTTTGTTTAGTGGCTTTATCGTCACTCATGTCGATAATAATTGCCTCTACTCGTCTATCTGAATGACGTTTTGAGCGTGAGTCAGGTTCGTCGCTGTACGGTGTTAGACTACCTTGCGTTAAGGTTGTTATTGTTGCTGGGTTTACACCATAAATACCTAGCCAGTGTTTTACTGTTTCGGCACGCTTAAGTGCTAACTCATAGTTGTTTTGTTGCTGACCACTAATGTCAGCATGACCAACAAGCAGTAAGTTAACCTCATCAACTTGTTTAATTAAGTCAGCCGCTTGTGCTAAACGTGTGATGTATTTAGGAGTAACCTGAAAATCATTTAACGAAAACTGGTTATCACTATTTAAAAGCTCAGTGATCTGGTCTTTGAGTGATGCTGTCATGTTTTTTTCAGTATCAGTAACGCCTGCACATTGGCTCATCGCATTAACAGTTTCAAAGTGCTTCGCAAGCTGATTTAAACCGTGATAGTGAATAAGTAAATCATGCTCAGCATCAGACCACATTTGCGCTGCTATTAGGCGTCTTATACGGTTTTCGTATATTTGTGCTTTTAGCAATTGCGCTGGCATACATTGCTGTATACCTTGTGCTTTTAATAAATCTAACTTTAAAACATGATGTTCAAATTCGCTTAGCACCACGGTTTCTTGTGTGTCGTAAATCATCTCGTGTTGTTCATCAGTAAGCGGATAATTTTGATATTTTTCAGCCCAGCCTCCTTGCCCCTCATCAGGCCAAGAAGCACATCCACCAAGCGTTAGCAAAATGATTGTAAATAGTATGTGCTTCATAAATCACCTCACGCGATATCAGCTTGTTCGATAAATGGAATCGTCTTATCAACTCTTAATAGACTCATTAATTTGTGTGGTTGCCCAGACACATTAAGCAGTGATAGTTTTTGCCCTTTTTTCTCAATTCGTTTGTATAGGAACACCATGGCACCAATGCCAGATGAATCAATAAATGTAGTAGAGCTAAAATCGAGAACCACACTTTGCTGTTTGCCGTGTGCAACTTCTTCAAACTGATCTTTAAAGCCATCGACGGCTAGACCAGAAAAGTCACTAGGTAGTGAAATTAGTTTGGTATCGTTAGAAAATGATGTGTTGTTAGCCATGATCTTCACCTTAGTTAAATTGGTTAGTCATAGTAACTAGTACAACTAAAATGCCAGTTTATAAGGTGTTGAAATTTAAAGGCTAAATGATGGGGCGATGCATAATGCAATTAACTTTTTACTGTTAATTTGCATTATGCAACGTGATTTGCTTAATTTATTTGGTAAAAAAGACGTGGATTGGTATCACTGCCCTTTGCCAGTAAAGACAACTTGTAATGTTTTAACCACAATTGAAAACTCAAGCTTCGCCCAAGCACGCGGTGATGACATACTCAGTGAATAGGCGTAATCCCAGCCAATTTTACTGCGTGCATCGTCAATGGTTTCATCGTAGCCGTTCATCACTTGAGCAAGACCAGAAATACCTGGTTTAACCCCGTAAGTACGCTGGCAAAAATAAGGAATGTCTTTTTCTAATTTACCATAAAACACAGGGCGCTCTGGTCTTGGGCCAATTAATGACATCTCGCCTTTAAGCACATTAATTAATTGCGGAAGTTCGTCAATTCGTGTTTTACGCATAAAGCGCCCTACTGCCGTTATTCTTGGATCATCTTTACTGGCCCACACAGCACCAGAACGTGACTCAGCATCAACCACCATAGAGCGAAACTTATAAACATAAAATAACTCAACGAAGTCATCTGAGCTCTCACCCACTCTAAGTTGCTTAAAGATGATAGGACCTTTAGATGTAAGCTTTATAGTCAGTGCCGCAATTAAACAAACAGGCCAAACTAGACTTAGTGCAAATAAGGCACCTGCAATATCTAAGCTTCTTTTGATGACTTTAATAACAGATTTGGTTTGTGCTTTACTCGCAGATTTTACACGTTGCCAAGGGGTGTCGAAGTAACCTTGTTCATAACGAATGATCCCCCAAAGTGCTAAAAAGTAGCTATTTAAGATGTAATTAACTTTATCGACGATAGGAATGCGTCTTTTAAAAGCGAATATAGTTTTAACCGCTTGCAGTGTGTGAAGCGATAAAATGCCTGTAGCAATCAATTGTGACCATACAGATTGCGTGACGATAGCTTCTATAAATACACAAGCATAAATACAGGCTAAAATAATTGGCATAACCCCACGTAATACTTTGTGCGAGAAAAAGTTCATACAAGTCCAACCTAAACGAGGGTTAAGTAATAAAAGCAGCGCTTTTATTTGTTGCCAATTACCGGCACCTAATCTTACTCGGCGTTTATAATCTTCACTTTGCTCATCGCATTCGCGCTCGTAAATGACTACGTCTTCATCGACAATGGCTTTACCGCCTTTACTTAAAGCTTTCATTGATAGCACGAAGTCGTCATTAATGGTGTTTTTTTCTAATTCATTTGCATACTCAGCTCGCATGGCAAACATAGCTCCTGGTACGCCAATCACAGCGCCAAGGTTTGACTCGGATTTTTTCACTTGGTTTTGGTACTGCCAGTAGGCTTTTTGCGCATCTGGTGCATTTTCATCTAAGGTGTAAACACCTGTCGAAATTGCCACTTGCGGATCACTAAATTGCTTAGCTACTTTGTTTAATGCATCAATACTCAATAAAGCACTAACATCAGTGAACAGTAAAATATCATTGTGATATTTTGCCATCCCCATCAAGGTATTTAACCCTTGTACTTTCCCTTGGTTTTCATCACGATGGTGAAAATAGCACTGCACGCCTTGCTTATGTAATACCTGCTGTGCTTTAAGAGCTTGTTGATAACTTTTATCGGTGCAACCATCAAAATAAACATGAATAGAATAATGATGAGTGTCATAAACTAGTGATGCTAAGTTATAAAGCTTTTCTGCAATATGCTGTTGTTCATTGTAAGCACACATCAAAACAGCAATATTCGGTGTGTAGTTGTCATCAAAAACGGTTTGCTTGCTTGGTTTTTGCTTTTTGCTTGCAACACACTTTAGTAATAATGGGTAGCCAATATGATGATACGCAGCAATACACATTAAAATGATAAATAATGTAGTAAAAATAGTCATGGTTGGCTCCTACACTGCTAATGCAGAATATAAATTGTCGTATTTACTACTCATGGTTCTTGCATCAGCGACTGCAATAGCATGATGACGAATGCAAAGACCATGTGGCAGTTTACATGCTCTCAAAATAGCCGGTGCAAGCTTGTTAAACTCGTTCAAAGACACAAGCTCACCTTCGTTATCGGTGACAACTTCATGAATTCCACCTACATCAGACGCTACAACTGGAATACCACATGCCATGGCTTCAATAATCGATAATGGCAAACCTTCACGCTGTGAGTATAAACACATCACGTCGATACTCGAATAAAAGGCTCGCATATCGTGAACGTTGCCTAAAAAGTGCACACGCTCGTTAAGCCCTAAATTACGTACCAAATTCATTAAAATGACTTTTTGATCGCCATCTCCAGCAAACACCATATGGTAATCTTCAGGTAAGTAATGCAATGCATGAATAAGATCTTTGTGTCCTTTACCTTCAATTAACCTTGCAGCACAGCCAACTAGCTTAACTTTGTGGGGTAAATTGAGCTGATTTCTGGCGGTTGATTGATTAATTGCGACAAAATTATCGCAATCTATACCATTTAAAATGGTGCGCTCAGGAATGATTGCCGTTTTAGCTCTAAATTCATCGGCAACAATGCGTGCATCTGCGACCCAATAAATATTCGTTAACGAGTTAAGTAACTTAGTGAAAGTACATTGCTTAACGTTATTTAAATACCAGGCATCATGAATTGTTGATATATGACGAACCGAATCACCGGTCAACGCACAAGCAAGGCCGGCATAAATAACAGGACCAACATGATGACTGTGAATAATATCGATATCATGCTCTTTTATTAATGCCTTTATCTTTGCGATAACAGAAATACTCACGCCTGGTTTTTTGTTTAAACAAATAACTCGATGGCTATATTGTTCAAGCTCTGGCCATTGCTCAAACGCAGATTGCCTGTTTCCTTCAAGAGAAACAATAATACTCGAGCTACTAAATTGACTATTTTTGAGTAAAGTAATTGCCATTTTTTCTAGGCCACCTACTTGTAGGTGTTGAACTAAGTGCATGACATTCATGATTTATCTCCTTCAATATTTCCGAAGTTAGTTTCGGCATTGACGATAGGAAGTACTGTTACCACCTCTGCGCTGGTGAGTTTTTCGATGGTTTTAATATCTTTTAAGTGACTGTCACAAAGTGCAGCAACAAATACGCTTGCACTACCTGTGAAAATCCCAAGCACAATGCCAACGATAACGGTCATCAGCATTGAGGTATTGATAGGTTGTGTTGGGCTATAAGCTCGCTCGATAGTTTTAACTTTGTCTGGTCCTTCGTATTTCACTAATTTGCCCGTAACTTTGGCCATTTCGTAACGGCTCAGCATGTCTTTATAAAGTGACTGTTTAACATCGTAATCACGCTCTAGTTTACGTAATTGTTTTTCTACATCACTGGTTACTAACAGACGTTCACTGACTAGCTGAACTTGCTCTTCGAGCATTGCAAATTCTTGTTCTTGCTGAAGTAAATTATTACGGGCCTCTTCAAGCGCAAGAAGTTGTGAAACTAAAACGCTGCTCTCTTTACCATCACCAGAAGGAAGCGTATTAACCATTTGCCATAACTGATCAAGATTCGTTGTGTCTAGCTCTTCACTAGATGCTAACAGCGCCTGTTGGCGGCTTTTTAAATTTGCAAGGGTGCGTTTTTTCTCGATAATTTTGCTATGTTTATCGGTATAGCGTGTTCTCAAAAGACTTAACTCTGATTCAGTACGAATTATCTTTTCTTCTAAATTGCCTAAAATTGGATTGGCTTGCCCTACTTTACTCACTAAGGCATTCAGTTTTGCTTTAGCCCCTGAAAGAGCAATCAGCTTTTGTTGTTTTTCACTTAGTAAGCTGTCGAAGGTTTGGCGATTGCTATGTAAAACATCGGGTAAGGTGTTACTGTTTTTGGTTTTAAAATCAGCAAGTGCCTCTTCAGATAACTCAAGTTCTTCGCGTAAACTATCCAGCTGCTTAAAGAAAAACTGCTCAGAAGTATCAAGTGATGCCTTTGTTGGTGCTAATAAACGTTCAATAAATTTTTCTACCACCTTTTCAAGCACTGGCTTCATTTGTGATTGGTCATGCCAAATAAAGTTAATGCGGACCAGCTCATCACCAATTAACGAAAGTGATAGTGCTTTAGATAATTTTTGATGGATTTCTTCAACTTGCTTTGGCGTAGCATCTTCAGCTATTAATTGGGTTTCTTTTGCTACTGCAATAAGTACCTTGCGGCTTATAACTAAGGTACGCAGTGCTGCCATACGGTCAGAAAGCTGAAACGAGAAAGACAGATCATCTAAGTAAGGATTAAGTAGTGCTGACTCTTCAATTAAGATGGTAGCGTGATTGGTATATTGTTTTTGAGCAGATAAACCAAGTGCAATGACGACGATTGGCACAATGCAAAACGGAATAATAAAGAGCTTAATACGCGTGTAAAGCGCATAAAGCCCTAAATAAATTAACCGTTTGATCTGCTCTTTAACTAACATACTTTACCTTTTGCTTTGCATTTTGCGAAATTGCTCGGTTTTAATTTGCAAATTGATAAAAACAACCGAGATTTCTATAGATAGTTAGTTAATTGCAGTTAATGAGCCAAAATGAAAAAGCCGCATCTTGTAGCGATACAAGATGCGGCTTTGGGTTGAAAGGTTTATTTAGCAAAACCTAAGTTGTTTACAGACTAGCTTGGCTTTTGCTTGCCAGCTATGATCACTTGCCTGCTGAGATTGGTTGGCTCGCCAATTTAAGTTGTTTGATTTACTTAGGCTTACAGCATAGTCTAATCGCTCAATAAAGCCCTGGTGGTTGTCTGCTATTAATATGGTCTCTTGGTACGGATTAACCGCAGCAAAGCGTGTTGTCACAATTGGTGTGCCTGTGGCTATGTATTCTTTTAATTTAAGTGGATCACAGGCCCTGATCTGCTCATTATCAACAAATGGCAAGATAGATACCTGCCAATGCTGAGAAAATGAAGCTAAACGATCATGCTCTACAGCCTGTATATGGGTTACATTGTCTAACTTGAGTAGATCAGAGAAGTCTTCGACAAGGTGGCCTATAAATACTAATTGATACTCAGGCCTATCTTTAGCTAGCCTTAACAATAAGGCTTTATCAAGCCAAGCATTCAAGGAACCATAGAAACCAATAATTGGTTTGCTTATTTGCTCAAGTTCAACGGCTTTTGTGGTTTGCGTAGTAAAAAGCTCTAAATCGACACCATGAGAAAGCATTTTAACTTTAGATTTCGGCATTTTGTTGGCAAGAAACTCACTCACAACATAGATGGTGTCAGCTTTTTCGATAAGGTCACTTTCAAAAGGCGCGACCATTTTATGATCAACCCCCGCAAGTGCAGAGAAGTCATCACCACAATAATAAATTACCTTATCTTGCTCTCGCGGTGAAATTAGACTAATTGCAGTAGGCACACTAAGCCAATAAACAATTGGCTCATCATCTATGAAACCTTTTCGATTAAAAATCCATTTATTAAATAGCCTTACTATAACGTTATCGTGCCAGGGTAAAACCGCTAATGTGTGTGATGTTAAATTAATGTTTTGGCTAGTATTCGTTGTTTTAGCATTTGACCCTGTGCGCTTTGATAAAAAAAGGCTTTTTAATTTATTAAAAACTCGTTTCACATCAATCAAGCGAAATGTTGGTTTTCGCATACCAATCGAGTTAATCCAAATAACATGATGTTGTTTTGATAGTTGTTTAAATAGGTGCTGTGTACTACTTGGGTGACTTTGCCAGTCTTCACCGAATACAATAAATTTCATAGCGTCCCCTCCAGCTGTTTAACAATTTTTGCTGGATTGCCAGCAACAATAGTATTTGCTGGGACATCTTTAGTAACTACCGCGCTTGCAGCAACTATAGCACCCTCGCCTATTGTTACACCTGCAAGCACAGTTGCGCCGGTGCCTATCCAAGCGCCTTGTTTGATAATGATATCGCCAACTTGGCATTCATCATCAGGCTCGCCTAGAGCACGTCTTTCAGAGTTTAGAGGGTGACCAGGAAAACCTGCTAAAAATACACGACCAGCAAGGCGAACATCATCTTCTAAAACAATTTTTCGTCCAACAGAAAACGCATTTTGCCAACCAATATCTACATTACTGCCAATTATAAGTTTGGGTGTGTTATTACCATGACTACGCCCACAAAAAGTACTGATGCCACTAATTCGTGTGTTGTCATTACAGCTAATTTCAAGTTTTCCTAAAATTTGCGGCATACCAGAATATAGGTATAAATTTGCTTTTGAGCCCTTGATTTGGCTTTTAAATAGTGGTGTGTAATAAAAAATGCGCCCTAGCTCACTCACTACTGTTTTAACCAATAAATGCAATTTATATATAAATGAATGAATACCTGGGATAACCCACATTTGCGGATTGCGAATCGATTTCGCAAATTGAAAAAGTGATTTTGCAAATGGGCTGTCACTTGATTTAAGCCATTGTTTAATATTTTCACTCATGTGAGCTCTCCCTTTGTTTATCGATTACAAGCTTTTCTAATGCAATAGTTAAAGCAAGAATGATATAAATAGGCCATGTAAATGCCTGAGTTAAAAAGGTGCCTGACACCATAAAGCCAATTAGGCCGCCCTTTAGAGCTTTCGCATTTACATCTATTTGTTTGTCATTAATCTGTTTATTCATTAAGAACACACGGTTCAAGGTGCGATAAATACAGGCAATCACTAATACAAAAATGCATATTCCTACGATTCCCGTTTCACCTAATACCTGAAACCACGTACTGTGTACTGCATGATTCTTGCCATCCCAATGAGGGCTGTAGAAATAGTAATTAACGACAAAGTTATTAACCCCAACCCCTGTTAATGGATTATGTATTGCCATATTGATTGCAGCTTGCCATGCGTAAATACGGCCCATAGCAGATTCATCAACACCGCCCTCATGGGAGCCGCCACTTTGTCTATCTGCAATACCTGCAAAAGCAACCATGGCTAACATGCCCACGGCACCAATGCAGCCGACCACTACAGGATTTTTAACTTTCTGGTAAATAAAGAAACTAAGTACAGCAGCAATGCCAAGTAAGCCTCCTCGGCTTTGTGTTGCAATAACACCGCTGATTGCGATAACTAAGCAAATAAATGCAATGATGCGTCTAAATTTATGGGCACTTGAATCAAATACTTCAGCAGCTAAAAAAGACACGGGAAACATCATTACAAGTGATAAATCGTTAGGATCACCAAGTTGTGAGCGAAGTTCTCGCGAAATAGTGACGCGGGTACCTTCTACTAGGCCAATACCATTCATTTTGTTACTCAGGGCAACTAAAGCAATGGCGGCACCTGAGATCATGATGCCAATTCTAACCACATTAAAATGCTTTAATGTGCTCATCCACCACGAGATTGCAAATACCATAATGAGTACTTTTGTTAGTACACCTGACCAGTACTCCATCGCTAAACCCCGATTTGAGGCACTAAAAACGCAAACAGTTAGCCAAATAAACCAAACAAAAAATATCAGATGATTGGTATGCCAATGTGGCTTTAATTTTTGTGAGATAAACAGGTGCCAAGCTATTCCCAATAACGACGCAAGCGCGAGTAACTTAGGAATTTTAAAAGGCATTAAAAAAGGAAAAGCTTCGTGTAATCGAAAGTAGCTAAATAAAATAAACAAAATTATAAAAGCCACACTTACCTTTACTGCAGTGAAAGCGGCAAAAGGTAATAGCAGCAATGCAAATACTGCTATTGGGCCCAAAATGGCATAGGTAACAACCACAAGTAAGGTTACTAAAATGCCATTAATGAATAACTGATTTTGTTTATAGTAATTGAGCATAGTGATGCTCCTTCATTAAGCTTTTTATTACTTGCTTAATTAATGCTCTATATTGATAAGCCATACCAACAATATAGATAAAACATACAATCCATTTAGCCAAACTTAGTTCGCTAAACTGTAAAGTGATCAGTGTTATAGAGCCTAATGCTAACCAGCTTGGTATTAATGCTGCAAAATTTAGCTTTAGAGGTTCGAAATGCTGACTAACTGAGTAAAGGCAAACTAATTTAAAACTTTGCATAATGATTAGCGCCAAAATAGCGCCTTCAACACCAAGTTTTGGCACTAAAAAGTACAGCAGGCTAAGGCCTAAAAGTGCCGTAAAGAAATTTATAATTGATACAAACACACCATTTTTATGCATGTAGCAACCAATATTAAAAATATCGCTGTGATGGCGTATGGCAACAACAATAATCAACAGAATCAGCCAGCTATCTTTGCCATGGTATTCAGCAGGAAGTACTGAGTTTAATGCGATTGGTGCCAATAAACTCATTAAAACACACATAGCTAAGCCTGCATTTAATGAGGTTATTGCATAATTTTGATATTGCGTTTTATCTTGCTTAATTAAGCTAAAACGTTTGGCGAACCACCAAAGCCTAATCGGCTCAAATGTGAACGAAGTTATAATGGCAAATTGCGCTGCAACGTAATAACTCGCTAAAACACTCTCGTTAAATTCGGCAACGATAAACCAGTTTTCAGCCCCATTACCGGCATAAACAAACAAACCTGATGCGATAATTGAAGTTAAGAATACAGTCTGTGATTTTTTTATTCTCCAGCTAAAGCGAGAATAGCTCACTTTAAGTGCACTTCGCATATCACTTAAGGTTAAACACATAATAATGAACGTGCAGACAACACCTGAAACCATTACACCGGTTACATTAAAACCAAGAAATAACAAAGTGATTGTTAAACAAGTTTGTATGACAGCATGCGCAATACTATAAAAACAATACTTTTGCGCGTAACCAAATAACCGGTAGTAGGTGTACGGGATAGCAAGTACCGAGGCAAAAGTTAAATTTAAAATAAGTAACCTAAAATCAATCACCTTTATTTGCGCAGGTAAGGTTGCAATAATTTGCTCGCTAAATATAAAGCTACAGCCTAAAAAAAGCGCACTAAAACAGATTGTTAATACCAGAGAGTCTCTAAATAACGCCATTTTTTCACGAAAAGATGGGTACTGTTGTTTTAGTAGTAGCTCAGGTAAACCAAGAGAAACCACTAAAGAGCATAGCGCTGACATGGTTACTAAGAAGTTCAGCTCACCAAACTCGCTCTTTTCTAAAAAGCGAGTTGTAATTGGTAAAAGTAAAAAGCCAAACCCTTTTACTGCAAAAATAGCTAAAGCAAAGTAACCAATTTGTTTTAAGTTACTCATAAAACCTCCCTATAATGATTCAACCCATTTGGAAAGTTGCTTAGCTTGCTTAACTGCGTTGTAATGCTCGTTAACATGTTGCTTAGCATTTTGACCAAGTAGATAACGCTTATGTGGAGATAATTGGTGAAATTTATAAAGCATTTTGCTGAGTCCTGAGATACTACCTGGCATACATTTCATACCAACACTTGGGGTTACAATTTCGTTTGCTCCCATTAAGGTGGTTGTGAGAACAGGAAGGCCACAAGCCATGGCTTCTTTTAAAACTAACGGGCCTGTATCACGGTCGCCATTTTCTGCGACGCAAAAAGGGGCGATAAGCGCAGAATAATAAATTAGGTTTGAGCTAACCCAATCATGAGGTTTTTCACCTAGAAAGCGTATAGATTTACGAATACCAAGCTCTTCAGCCATATACATTAAATCGTTAAGCATTGGCCCGTCCCCTACTATATCTAGGGTTATACCAAACTCTTTTGGAATATGCTTAAGTGCCGGTAATAGGAATTGCAGCCCTTTCTTTTCGACTAGACGACCGATAAAAATTAAACGAACAGATTCATTTAGGGACGATGGTACAAACTTAAATTGGCTAGTATCGATACCACAATGCAACAATTTAACATTGCTCTTCGAAAAGCGTTTAAATTGCATAGCCATTTCTTCACAAACTGCTATTGAAAAATCACAAAGAGCTAATTTAGGTTTTAAGTCTGCGTTGTTTACGTAAACATCATGGCCATGACCAATAGAAGATACTGTAATGTCAGCAAGTTTTGCCGCAACGATCCCGTATGCAAGAGGCCCATGCATAAAATGGCAATGTAAATGATCTATCTTTGCAGCTTTTATATAACGTGCAATTTGATAACCATAAGCAAGCAACGATTGTGTTGAAATTGATTTAAATTGAGCTGCAGTATGCGTTGCCCTTGCTAACTTATAAATGTTAAACATAAAAGGTAAGATTGATTTAAAAGCAGGCTTAGTGATTTTTTTAACTTCAATGGAACTGGTTAAGTTAATCATCACACTGGTTTTTTCAAATGTAAGAACTGTCACCTTATGCCCTGCATTTAGAAGAGCTTTAATTTCCGTTACAACAAATGTTTCAGATGCAATTGGAAAGCTTGGAACCAAAATAGCAATGTGCTTCATAAAAACGCTCCTATAAAAACTGTTATAAGAGCTATGGCAAGTTCCATACCCAGCAAAAAAACCGAAATATTCCCGAATTGAGATAAAAAATTAGCGAAGATTTGCAAAATGCAACGCACAAAGAGAAAAGGCTGAGTAATTTCACAGAAAATACAGATTTAAAGCTGGCGTCTAAATTGCGTATCCTTTACTACGTGAAGAAATGCTATTGGAGCATATTATGAACAGCCAAGTCAGTATTATCACTCCTAACTACAACTGTTTTCAGTATCTAGATACCTGTATTAACAGCATTTACCAGCAAAAAAATGTTAATTTCGAAATTATTATTGTTGATGATGGCTCTACAGATGGCAGTAAAGAATACCTTGAGCAACTTGCTGCTGACAAAAGTGAAGTACGCATATTTAGCCAACAAAGAAAAGGCGTTGTCGCTGCTCGTAACCTTGCAATTACGCAAGCAAAGTCAGAGTACGTAGCTTTTTTAGATGCCGATGATTATTGGTCAGCCGATAAACTTGCAGCTCAGTTAGCATTTCATAAAAAACATCCAGACTGTGTTTTAAGTTTTACTGACTACATGCATTTTAATGAAAACAACGAAGATATAATTGGCTGTTTTGATTATTGGCCCGAATTTAAATGCAATAAAGAAAACACAGACTTCCAGTTTCTAGATAATCCAATAAGCCAAATGATCACAACCAATATCGTTGGGACTTCGTCGGTCATGGTTAAACGTTCAACCATTGTTGATGTGGGTGGTTTTGACAATAAGTTAAGTAGCGCTACCGATTTAGATTGCTGGTTAAAAATAGCAAAAAAAGGTTATGTAGGTTATTCAACGCTGTGTGCAATGCACTATCTAATGCGTGCTAACTCTATAACATCAAATAGGGAAAATAGACTAGCGGCTATGGTTGAAATTATTAATCGTAACCAATCTGTTGTATCAAACAATGAACTTAAAAAAATCAAAGCACGTTTAAGTGAATGTTATGGCGAGTTCTATCGTGAACTTGGTCAGTATTCAAAAGCACTTATCTATTCGAATAAAGCCTTTTGGCTATTCCCTCATAAACGAAACTTTAAACATATGCTCTATGACTTGAAGCACTTATTTGGAGCACATTCATGAGAAAAAACATTGTAATCATCGATGATGATGAAGCAATTTTAAGGTCGCTAAAACGATTATTAGGTACTAATAACCATGTAATTTGTTTCAGCGACCCTCTATCGGCAATTGAGTATGCGAAACAGAACCCAATTAGTTTAGTCATTTGTGATCTGTTGATGCCTGCAATCAGTGGTTTTGCTGTTTTAGAGGACATTAAATTGCTACAGCCGAACTGCTCTCGCCTTTTGATTACCGGCTATGCAGAGCTAGAAGCTTCTAAAAGTGCGCTTAACAATAATATAGCTAATATGATTACCGCAAAACCTTGGGATAACTTTGAGCTAACTATGCTGGTTGATATATTAATTGAAAATAGTCACCTTAAATTTAATCAATGCGTAGAAAATGTGAGTTCATAGTGCAGCAGTTTGTGGTCGCTGCCGTTTACAGAGTTAACACTAACATTAGATAAAGAAACATCTTCACTCACTAAACAATGATCTATTGGTAAACCCAAAACTTTTAAATCACTTAGCTGGTTTTTTAAAGACCAAGATGTATAAAAACCTGCGTGATTAAAACAACTGCTTTTAATACTCATAAAGTATCGTGACCAAGGTACTGTATTAAAATCACCAGCAACTAACCAACTCCCCTTTAACTTTTTAATTTCTGAAGCAACTTCACTTAAAACTAAGTTTCTCTGACTCCACAAATTTTGAGTTCTAGGTGATGGAGGATGTAAAAACACACTATTTAACATAACGTTATTATGTAAAAAGCTAAGCTTTACGTAGCCAAGCTTAGGATTATCAAAGCGTTTAATTTGCCTTTGTACGATTGGAAGTTTTGATAGAACAATAATGCCAAATGGCGCCCCTTCAACTTCAGCATAACCAAATAAATGATATTTAGAGTTTAGCTCATCAAGCACATGCCGCTGCGTATCATTGAATTCAAACAGTACTAAGATATCATTTTGCGCATTTATAAATTGGCTAGTGATGATATTTGCTAAGTTAGGGTTACTATATTGCAAATTTACCTGGGCGATTTTGATATCTGTGTTTTGAGTCGTTTCAGATGATGAGTAAGGTTTAAAATGAAATATTACTAAGCAAATACTTAGAGCAATTAAACTGAGAGATAGTTTTTTGTTCCACCACAACAAAAAAAATGCAGGTAAAAAACTACATACAATCAGCAACCCTCGTAAAGCGGCCGCCAAATCGAATAAGTAACCATCGAATTGATTAAATGCTAACACTAATATAGCTATATAACAGAATAAAAATATTAAACGCATCGCTCCCCTCCTCTGATAACTTATAGCTGCATATTTTGCTCTTTGCTGAGATATGCTTAAATCAAATATAGTATGATGTGTTCTTGTTGTGTATTAAATTAAGCACCCGAAGGTACTTAATTTATTTAAAACTCACTGTAAGTCTTATTCGAATCCGTTGATCATTTTGTCGCACACTACCGGAGTTGGTCTGTGGTTATCATCAACAGCAACAAACGTAAAGCTACCAGAAATAGCTAAGTGTTTATCGTCTTTGTGCATTGTTTCTAAGAAGATTTCAACATCTACTTTAAGGCTAGTGTTACCTACGTGTACAACTTTAGAAATAAGCTCTGCAAATGTACCAGCCGGAATGGCTTCTTTAAAATCAACACGGTCAGACGAAATCGTTACAAGTGGCTTACGGCAAAAACGTGTAGCAGCAATAAACGCTACTTCATCCATCCATGCCAACGCGTCACCGCCAAACAAAGTATTGTGGTGGTTAGTACGGCCAGGAAAAACTGTTTTTGTTACCGACGTTGTTGAGTCAGCAATACGCTTTGCAATAATAGCGTCACGATCGATTTGTTGTGTCATAGTCTCTACTTTTTATTAGCTAATGTGTCTTGCATCATTAGCGCAGGGTCAAGGCGTTCATTTTTCCAATTAAAACGCCAGTCTAAATGAGGGCCAGTTACGCGACCGGTCGCACCGATCTCGGCAATTTTATCGCCACGCTTAATTTCGTCACCTACTTTTACATCTAATTTGCTTAAATGAATATAAGTAGAGGTAACACCATGGCCATGGTCAAGAATCAGGGTACCACCAGAGTAATATAAGTCAGCATCAGCAAAAACAACTGTGCCGCTCACTGGTGCATACACTGGGCTACCCGTTTTATTGGCAATGTCTAAACCAAAGTGCGGACGGCGGGGTTCACCATTAAAGTAACGCTGGCTCCCATAAACACCTGAAATGCGCCCCGTTGCCGGCTTATAAACAGGGTCTAAAAAGTACCTTAAGTCAGAATTGACTTGCCTAGCTTTACGTACAGCTACAGCTTCACGGCTAATACGCTCAGACACTTCTTTAGGTGGCGAAACATATTTTTTAGCTACACCGGTGATTTTATCAATTTTGTAATCACGCTTAGTGATCACAATTGCTTGTTCGTGGCTTACACCAGCACTATCAACCCAAGAAAGGCTATGATTTGTCTTGGCATCACGACCAAAGCCAAATACAAACTCACCATTTGTTGAAAGCTTAAGAGGCTCACCATTGAAGCTAACACTTTTAGCGCCATCAATTTGGCCTGTTACTAAACCGCCTTGAGTTAAATGTCCTTTTAATTCAACAGCACTTGCAGTTAAAGAAAACAATCCTGCAAATGCTGCTATAAATAATCCTTTACGCATAACTGATTGACCCCTTGCCAACCCCTTCGTAAGCTGTAATTTTAACTTCTGAATCAGGGTATTGGTTTTTAACTTGTGAACTTAAGTAGTCTGCAATGCACTCAACCGTAGTATCGCAAGGTAAAATGTCGCAGCGTGATTTGTCTATCGCCATTTCAAAATAGCCCTGCTGTGATGTGTAAGCAAAGCACACATCGTTCTCTTGTGCAGTTACATGCTTAAGGTCTGATTTATTGATTTCATCTTCAGCTGTTGCTAGATAAATGTCTTCCCATTTATCTGCCCACTCTTTTTGTAAGCGAGGCATAGCCATACCATCAAGGCTAATACCAATCTGAGAGCGATGACCATGAATAATACGCTGACAATTACCATCGTGCTTTTTAAGACCATGGCTGTAATGATAATAAAAACTTTGGCTATGCTCTGGGTATAAATTAATTTCAATCTTTTCGATGTTGCCAGGGAGCTCAGGCATAATAGTTTTAATTAAAAACTCAGTTACAGATTTTTCATCAATAACATCAGCATCGATTAAACAGTATGCTTGGTTAGGAGCACTCATAGCTAAGTGATAATTATCACCGAAGTGACAATCTAGCACGCTGTGCTCAGCATGCTGTTTTAGTGAACCGCTTAGAGAAGCTGGCACAGCAAGTTTATGGTCGATACAGTTATCAATAATGCCCTTGATTTGCTTTTTAACTAAGCCAAAATCAAGCACCATCGACTCATCATTTAATTGACCGTGCAGAGTTAAATCCACAATCCAGCTCTCGCCAACTGCGCCGCGTTTATTACACAAGTAAGAAAAATCAATCACTGTCAGTGAGTTTACAAAAAGGATCATAAATTTCCTTTAGACTGGTTAAAGAATCACAGCAATTATAATGATTTTTACTTCACAATGCGCGGTTTTATCTTCCTTTATCAGCGACAGTTTAATTAAATGGTCATAAAACAAGCTAAAAATAGCAAATAATTAACTGCTCCGAGTTGTTTAGCGTACAAGTGTACGCTAAAGTACAGGGCAATTTCTAAGCGATGAATGAGAGTTATGGAACCTAAAAACAGCTATACAAAAGAAGAATTGGTCCTTTGCGGTCAAGGTGAAATGTTCGGTGAAGGCAACTGTCGTTTACCAAGTGACAACATGCTAATGATGGACCGCATTATCTCTATCACTGCTGATGGTGGTGAGCACGGTAAAGGCCAGATCGTTGCAGAACTAGATATCAACCCTGATCTTTGGTTCTTCGACTGTCACTTTAAAGGTGACCCAGTAATGCCTGGTTGTCTTGGTCTTGATGCTATGTGGCAATTAGTTGGTTTCTTCCTAGGTTGGTCTGGTGGTCCAGGTCTTGGTCGTGCACTTGGTGTAGGTGAAGTTAAATTCACAGGTCAAATCTTGCCAACAGCTAAAAAAGTAACTTACCGTTTAGACATGAAGCGTGTTATTAAACGTAAATTATTCATGGGTATGGCTGATGGTACTGTAGAAGTAGATGGCCGAGTAATCTATGAAGCAAAAGATCTTAAAGTAGGTCTTTTCCAAGATACATCTGCGTTTTAATCTTTAATTTAAGATACAAAATAGCAGATACAAAAAAGCCCCTAAATGGGGCTTTTTTGCGTAAATAAGGTGCCTATATTAAGTTTTAAACATGTTTCGGTTTTCAATGGCTTCTCGCCAGCCACCTAACCACTCAGATTTAGGGTCGATTTGTTGATAAGGGCATTGTTCTTTGGAACGGCCTGCCAAGCCTGCTTTATAACCTTGAGAATGAGCTCTTTCTAAACGATCTCTTTTCTGTCTCTTCATAGGTAATATCCTCACCTTTTTATATTTATAGATATGTAGCGAAATTGACATCTACATTTAATGAATAGTTAATAAAACTGTTAAATTCAAATAGCAAAAAGCAATTAAATAAATTGACAATAACTAACGTGCTGATGCTCAAATGAATTAACATTTTAAATGACTAAGTGGTCGTACCTCTTCAACTAAAACCATCTATTAATACACTTAAATTCAGCTAAAAACGATACAGCTCTTCTAGCTTCATTATTTGTGACCAAGCCATTTTCTGCAAAGTTCCCAATTAAATTGTAATCATAACAAATTTATGATGATTACAATTTAGTCAATTTAATGCTTGCATATTAAAAACCGATCGGTCTAATATAGTCGGTATGGAAACAAATAACTCTGTGCCAAGCCGTCGTGGCAGGCCACCAAAAATAGCGCGTTCAAATGCAGATACCCGTGCCCTTTTGATTAATACGGGGCTAGCTGTATTAACCGAAAAAGGCTTTAGCGCAACCGGCATTGATTTAATATTAAAATCAGCTCAGGTACCTAAGGGCTCTTTTTATCATTACTTCAAAAGTAAGAATGATTTTGGCTTAGCACTCATTGATGCTTACGACAGCTATTTTCAGGCAAAGTTAAAACGCCACCTAAACAACGATTCAACAACCCCTCTTGAGAGGATTGTGCTATTTGCCAATGACGCCAAACAAGGCATGGCAAAGTTTGAGTTTAAACGCGGCTGCTTAATAGGTAATTTAAACCAAGAAATCAGTCACCTTGATGAGCCTATGATTGACCGCATAAAACAGGCTTACTCCAACTGGCAAGCTTTAATCGAGCAATGCTTAGTTGATGCTAAGAAGCAAAAGCAAATTCCTCAATCATCAGATTGCAAAATGCTTGCTGAGTTCTTCTGGATTGGCTGGGAAGGCGCAGTGATGCGCTCTAAACTTGATAAATCAAGTGAACCGCTTACCCTTTATACAGCACAATTTTTACGCTTAATTTTATAAAGCCGTTTAAATACGGTTTTATTTTAACCATTAAAAGACGATCGGTCTAAAAGGAGTCAACATGACAACATCAGTAAAATCGGTAGTTATCAACAAAGATGATCAAGGCTACCGTGCCGAATACACAGACTTTCCTGTAGAAAGCATCCACCAGCAAGATGTAAATATTGATGTTGACTACAGTACATTGAATTACAAAGATGCCCTAGCCATTACAGGTAAAGGCCCAGTAGTAAGAACATTTCCTATGATCCCCGGGATAGACCTTTCAGGTACAGTAACAGACTCTAAAAGCGATGAATTTAAAGTAGGTGATAAAGTTCTGTTAAATGGCTTTGGTGTTGGGGAAAAATACCTAGGTGGTTTGAGTTCAAAAGCGTCTATGAGTGCTGATTGGATCATCCCCCTCCCTGCTAATTTAACACCAAAACAGGCTATGCAAATTGGTACTGCAGGTTATACGGCAATGCTGAGTATCATCGCTTTAGAAAAACAAGGTATCACACCCCAAAGTGGCGAAATTCTTGTTACCGGTGCTAATGGCGGCGTGGGTAGTTTTGCTATCTATTTATTAAATAAACTAGGTTTTGATGTAGTTGCGACAACAGGACGAATGAACGAAGCAGATCACCTTGAAAAATTAGGCGCAAAACGCGTTTTATCACGCGAAGAATTCTCAGCACCTGGGAAACCACTCGCTAAAGAGCAATTCGCTGGCGCAATTGATTCTGTGGGTAGCCACACCCTTGCAAATGTGTGTGCATCGATTAAATACGGTGGTGTTGTAACAGCGTGTGGTTTAGCACAAGGTATGGACTTTCCGGCAACAGTAGCTCCGTTTATCCTTCGCGGTATTAGCCTAATGGGTATTGATAGTGTAATGCGCCCTAAAGCTGACCGAATTGAAGCATGGCAACGTTTAAGTGAGTTAGTTGAGGCTCAGTACCTCGATGCTATTTCGCAAGAAATTCCACTTTCTGAAGCCGTTGCAAATGCAGAAGCCCTATTAAAAGGTGAAATTCGCGGCCGTGTAGTAGTTAATTGCAAAGAATAAGCTCGAATATAAACATTCTTAGCAAGTTAGCTATAAAACTAGGGTAAAGGCAATTATACTTACCCTAGTTTTGTAATACCGGAAAGTCTAATGAGTAATAAAGAAATTTTCAGCAATAACCCACTGCAAGGTGTTGGTATCGAGCAAGTAGTGACAGAGCTTGTCGAACAATATGGCTGGGAATTACTCCACGCCTATATGCGTTTGAACTGCTTTAAGAATAACCCTGATATAAAATCTGCGGTTAAGTTTTTACGTAAAACCCAATGGGCTCAAGAAAAAGTCGAAAACTTTTATTTGTATCGTCTTAAAAATTTACCACGCCCAGACGATGTAAACTATGAATTGCCGCCGCGCGATCGTGTGATCCCTGCTGATCAAAAACCAGGTGAACCATGTGAGTTAAGTTTTACTGACGCTAAACGTATTCACGCTAAAAAAGAAGCCAAGCAAAAAGCCCGCACCCGTAAACAACGTTCAAGTGCGAGTAATCCTTGGGGTAATTAAGCTTTAGCTCTGAGCTATAAGCTTTTAGCTGTTAGTTGAAATAAGCCGCCTTTAAGGGCGGTTTTTTATTTGAGTTAGCGAGTTAAGATTTGAAGGGCTATCTAAAGACGTCAATATTATTTGTTATTAATTTAAGGGTAACTTGAATATGTTAGACTGAGTTAATCATCATTAATGTCAGTAAAAAAGGATGTGTATGTCTAACTACAACGAATCACCTGAACAAATCGCAAATGCAACGCAAGATTTCGTGATGCAACAAACAATGTTGCGCATTAAAGATCCAAAGCCTTCTTTAGATTTCTATCAAAATGTTTTAGGCATGAAGTTACTGGGTAAATATGACTTCCCTAAAATGGAGTTTACGCTGTACTTTTTAGGTTATGAGCAAGAAATACCAAAAGGCACAGATAAAGAAAAAGCACAGTGGGTGTTTCGTCGCCCTGCTCTTATCGAGCTTACACACAATTGGGGCACAGAAAACGACGACAGTTTTGCTGGTTACCATAGTGGTAATGATGAACCAAAAGGCTTTGGTCATATCGGTATTAGTGTGCCAGACGTATATGCAGCATGCGAGCGTTTTGCAAGATACGATGTTGAGTTTGTAAAAAAACCAGACGATGGCTCTATGAAAGGTCTAGCCTTTATAAAAGACCCAGATGGTTATTGGATAGAGATACTTTCTGCTGAAGGGATCACTGAGATAATTGAAGAGCATAAGTAAAAGCCAATTACCCACAAACCTGCTATTTAGCAGGTTTTTTAATTTATAAATTAGAAATCATAGAATCTAATTTTTAAAAATTAGAAAAGCCATTACTTTCATCATCACTTGATACTGTAACTGAAAGCTCTTCATCTATGCTTTCAAAAACTAAAAAGTTTATTGGTTTACAACAAACCTGGCAATCTTCAATATACTGCTGATTTAAGTCTGCAGGATCCAGTAAGATATCTATTTGCTCACCACAATACGGACAAGTAATCTTTTTCTCTGTTAATTGATTCATCAGCCATATCCTTACTATTGTGATCACTTTTAGTGACTTTGCTTAAATACATTCAACATGTAGTTATTAGTTTCATCAAAAAGCTCATAGCACTTAGGAAGATATCCCCAAATTCTTAATGTTGTTTTACCTTTATCGTAAGATAAGCCTATCTTATCTAAAAGCTCAGTTAAGCTCTCTGAGTGATCATGCTCTTTTATAGAGTGATGCCTTCTGACGTCTACTATCTCTTCAATAAAGTATAAATCTAGCCACTGAACACCAATAAAAGGAAATGGTAAATGATAGCACCACTCACAATCCCATTCTGATATATGCCCAGTTACCCATTTCGAACGAAAAGGTGGTTTCCAATTTTTCCATTCTCGCACTTCACAGATGAGCTCATTCCACTTTGTATTGTTTGCAGCTCCTACAAGATTCCGCATTTTAATACATCTTAATGCATCAATTTTGTCTTTCTCACTAGCTGAAGCATCAGCCATAGGCAGAAGGCTTATATGTCTAACACTCTTTTGGGATCTCGCGGATAAAACTCATCGGGCTGTTTAGTACATAAATCAAATTCACGGGTATTTTTGTAAGGTAGCTTCATAAAGCCTGCCACACCTACATCTGTGATATTAACTGCGTATTGCATAAGCTTACTTAATAAGCGTTTAAATTCAGGCTCTTTACTGGCATCAAGCAAACGATAGTAATGATGTATTTTCATCCTATCAGGTAAAGCTTCAAAAATGATACAGCCTGTATGGTGTATTTGGTTTAGCTCAAATACGCACTTTATAACCTTTTTCGGGAGCTGTAATTGCTCATCAGGGTCTTTACCATCTTCAAAGTAAGAGTGTGGCCTGGTTACGTCTGAGGCTTGTACATCCATTACTTCGTAATCAAGCTCAGGTAAATTCTCAAATTTAAACGCACCTGTGCCATCACGCTCGAGCTGAATGGTTTTACGCGCATCAAACAAGCAACATTTAAAGAGACCTTTTTGTTCAATCCCCTGTGCTAACATCACCGTGTTGTTAATCGCATCGGTAAACGCAGTGCCAAGCGTTTCATCATGCAGAATAAGGGAAGACTCGACAAACAGTGAGTTTTCTTTCCAATGAAAACTCAAGCCCCCTACTACTGGGTATTTTGCTAATCGGCTTATTGAGGCCAAAAATGCTTTTTCGGTGTCGCCGGTATCAAATAAAAACTCTTTGTAGTATCTGTCGAGCTGGGCATCGTTTACATCTAGTAATTGTTGATTATGGTCCGCTTGTCTTAAAAATTGCTTACGAGAGCTATATACCACCGTGTCTGGGTGTTCATCAAACTCACTAAACCAATAAGGAATATACGGGCGAATGACTTTACGGGGCAGCTCAGGTAGGTAAGCTTTAGCCATTGTAGGCATGTTTCGCATAAAATAATCACCTGCGCCATCTCTGGTTGCCTTATCTTTTGAAAGCATACCGTCAATAACCCGGGCAAGCTCCATAGGTAAATTCAGGCTTGTAGCCGGAATAACCGCAGCACCAAATCTACAAGATTGTGCAGAGGCCAATGCATAAAGGGTTGAGGCAACACCTTGTTCATCAAAACGTGGCGATGACTGCCCGCCTGACATTTGCTCATCACCAATAAAGTACACATCACCCATACGTGCATTAGTGGTACTAATATCAGCAGACATAAGATCCATAAAATTGCTGGCAACCGGATTCCCCTCTGCATCTATTTGTGCATAAACAGAGCTGCCCCAGTCTACCAAAGACAACTTGTTAGTTTGTTCATCATAAACGATGTTAGAGGGTTTAATATCGCCATGCACAATTGGCTGTGGGCTTAAGCCATTTTTGTGTTCACGTAAATCTAAAAGCACATTACGTAGCCTAAGTGCCAGTGCCATAACTTTTGCTGCACTAAAACGCCCCTGTTTAATGGAGATTTTTTCTAAGTCTTCACCTAGAGCGCGCTCCATCATTAAAATGCCTTGCTTTTTAATGCGTTCAAAGGCATAAAATTTTGGCACCAGCGGATTATTAACTTGCGAGAGCATGTACGCTTCGTCTTCTAGACGATCACGTACACTTTGTGCAAGGGTTATACGTGAAAACTTAAATACCCAAGGTAAGTCTTCATCATCAACACCGGCAAAAACAAATCCAAACGCACCAGAGCCAATTAACTCAACGTCACTGTAACCAAGCAAAGTAAGCTGTTTAATACAAATATTAAGCCATTGGCGGTGCTTTTTAGCATCATGGTGAGACAGTAAATAAACAGACTGTTCTTCATTGATATAAAAATTGCGGATTTGTTTGGGATTCACTACATCTCTCAAAGTTAAGCGGCTTTTAACCGCTTAATTATTGAATGCTAGGCAGTTAATTACAAGGCTTTTGCTCTTCGATGATCCAGCCATGATTTTTAAAAACTATTTCGGAAAAAATTAAAATGGCACCAGCAAGTAAAATTAGCTCGTTCAGTGATATTGCTTCTGCCATGAATACCCATCCCAAAACAAAAAAAGCTAAGAGATCGAGATACCTGAAATACCAAGCGACTTTTCGTGTTTTACCGTATGTGAGTCTGTAGCGCTGAACTAATTCACCTTCACACTCTAATGATATAACGGCTGAGAACTTAAAAAAGGGTTTAACCCTTACACACAACTGACAGGCTTTACCATCAATACTAAACTCATGAACAGATTTAGTTTTAAAGTTACGTGATTCTGCTATTAATTCACCGTCTACTTTCAGTACTTCTTTTCCTGAATAAGCCGAACCCCAGTATTCAATTAAATGTTCACCTAGTTTGAAGTTAGCTTTGATTCCCTTGCTCATTGATACTGTAATGCCATCAGTGTTCATAACAAATCTCCTTATCATTATGAATTTAAAATACTTTAAAAATAAAAAAACGGCAAGCTAGGCTTACCGTTTTGGTACTTTCAATGGGTAAAGGGTTACCTTTTGAAATTAAAGGCGAATACCGCCATCAATTTCAACAACACGACCTGTAAAGAAGTCATTCTCTACAATGTATTGTGCTGTTTGGGCAATTTCTTCTGCTTCACCAAAACGACCCACTGGCGTTACCGCCATCATGCGTTGTTTTGCTTCTGGTTTCATTGCATCTGTCATTGCTGTGCGAATAACACCTGGTGCGATTGCACCAACACGGATACCAAAGCGACCTAATTCTTTCGCCCAACCCGTTGTCATCGCAACAACACCGGCTTTAGACGCAGCATAGTTTGTTTGGCCAATGTTACCAGCACGGGCAACACTCGACATATTAACAATAACGCCACCTTTGCTAGACTCAATCATGTGGCTCGCAGCTTCACGACCTGCTAAGAATACACCGGTCAGGTTCACATCAATAACAGATTGAAATTGAGCTAACGACATTTTATCTACCACTTTGCCTTCTTTTGCTTTGATAAACATACCATCGCGTAAGATACCTGCGTTATTAATTAACACGCCGATATGGCTAAAGTCTTTGTTGATAGTGTTGAACGTTGCTACCACGGCGTCTTCGTCGGTCACATTAGCAGCATACGCCATAACTTTTGTACCATATTTAGCAAGCGCTGATACTGCAGTATCAAGAACGTCTTGTTGCATATCGATAAGGGCGATGTTCGCGCCAAGGGATGCAAATTTCTCGGCCATCGCAAAGCCTAAACCTTGCGCACCACCGGTAATTACGATGTTGTTGTTTTTAATTTCCACAACAATCTCCTACTTCGAGAATAATTTAAAAATAGCGCTAAAATCATCACTACCCGCACCTTGATGCTGAAGCATAGTGTATAGATTCTTCGCCATTGACCCCATTGGGGTAGATGAATTACTTTGCTGAGCCGCTTCCATAGCAAGACCTAAGTCTTTTGCCATCAAATCAACCATAAAGCCAGGTTTATAATCATTACTTGCTGGTGCTGTTTCCATTACACCAGGGCATGGGTTGTAAAGCTCAAGCGTCCAGTTACGGCCAGAGCTTGCAGTCATGATGTCACTTAACACTTTTGGATCAAGCCCGTTGTTAATTCCCATTTGTAGTGCTTCGCTAGTACCAGCCATTAAAATGCTTAGCAGCATGTTGTTACATATTTTTGCGACTTGGCCTGCACCAATATCACCAGCATGAAAGATGTTTTTACCCATATCTGCTAAAGCCAGTTTGGCTTTTTCAAAGTGGCTTTGCTCACCACCGACGATAAAGGTTAAAGTACCCGCTGTTGCACCTGCAACACCACCTGATACAGGTGCATCAACAAAATCAATGCCTTTTTGAGCAAGTTCGCTACCCACTTGACGCGCTGATTCTGCATCAATGGTTGAGCAGTCAATCACTAAAGTTTTGCTATCAAGTAAGTTGATAAGGCCTGTTTCGCCTAAATAAAGAGACTTAACGTGTTTGCTTGCTGGTAGCATACTGATAAAAATATCAGCGCCAATGGCACACTCAGCTGCATCGGTAGCAGCAATTGCACCTTTATCGGCAAGCTCACTGACCGCTGCTTTATTTAAGTCAAATACACGAACTGTATGACCTGCATTGACAAGGTTTGCCGCCATTGGGCCACCCATGTTGCCTAAACCAATAAATCCTATTGTTAATTTAGCCATTTGTTTACCCCTTGGACTTAAGATGACGTTAATGAGTTTAGTGGGTGAGATTGCTCATCCCAGCGTGCTGTAAAGAAGCTATCTACAACTGCTTCGTCGATATCGCTAAGCGATTTAAACTGCCAGTTAGGTGCACCGTCTTTGTCGATTAATAGCGCACGAACCCCTTCTTGAAACTCGCCTACTTCGCCACAGCGTACTGACATACCTAGCTCCATTTTAAAGCAATCTGCTAACGTCATCTCTTTTGAATTAACTAATTGACGTTCAACCAGCGCACAACTAAGCGGACAACCATGTGCTAATGATTTTTGCGCACGATTAAGCCATTTGTCTTCAGTTTGTAAAGCTTGAATGTAGTCAATTTTGCCCTGCAGTGAGTCAAATTCAGCCAGCTTTTGAATAACCTCTAAGTTTTCTTTTACATTACCTTTAGGAACACGGCCTGAAATATTATCAATCGAGATTAGAATGTTAGTCAGCTTTTCGTGATTTAATGAGGCTGTTTTGCCCCATTTTTCAGCGGTGATAGCCGTTAAAATAGCGTCATATTTATCTGCTGTTGCATAGTGATCAGCAAGATTAACAAACAAGGCATCTTCAGCATTGATAGACGCCGCAGTTAACCCTAAGAATAGACCCACTTGCTCAGGCATTTTATGTAAGAAGTAACTGCCGCCAACATCTGGGTATAAACCAATGGTTAGCTCAGGCATTGCAATACGCGATGTTTCTGTTACCACTCGGTGACTTGCCCCAGCCATTAAGCCAAGGCCGCCACCCATAACAATGCCATTACCCCAAAGTAATATTGGCTTTTCATAACAGTGAATTAGGTAGTCTAATTTGTACTCAAGGGTAAAAAAGTCTTCAATGTAGTTAGCAGGCTCACCTGTGCTCATTGCTTTATGCAGGCTTACTACATCGCCACCGGCACAAAATGCTTTTTCGCCAGCCCCTTTTAGCACGACCATGGCAACGGCGTCATCGTCAGCCCATTTTCTAAGCTGAGGCTCAAGCAGTTGGATCATGTCGTAATTTAAGGCATTTAACGATTTCGGCGCATTGAGTGTCGCAATTGCAATGAGGCCACTCTCGGCCTCTGCAGTTTCAAACACCACAGGCGCATCTTGATGATTTAGTAGTGTTACGTAAGTCATTAGCCATTTACCCAATTTGCTTTACGCTTTTCTAAGAACGCATTCACGCCTTCTTTTTGGTCTTGCGTATCAAACAACTGAACAAATAGCTCACGCTCTAATGGCAACGCATGAGCCATAGGTTGTGTGCGACCTTTTTGAATAAGTTCTTTACATGCAGTCACAGCAACCGGGCTTTGCTCGCCAACTTGGTTAGCAAGTTTCATTGCTGCAGCTAAACTTTCGGCAGCACCAACCACTTCTTCAACAAGGCCAATTTCGCGTGCTTTTTCAGCTTTTAGGCGCTCGCCACATAAGATCATGCGTTTTGCCCAACCTTCACCAACAAGCCATGCAAGGTTTTGCGTACCACCAGCACAAGGCAACAAGCCAACTTTCGCTTCAGGAAGTGCCATTTGAGCTTGCTCTTCAGCAATACGAATATCACACGCAAGAGCCACTTCTAGACCACCGCCCATGGCATAACCATTAATAGCCGCGATTGATACACCACGGAAATTGGTTAATGCTTCAAATGCATCACCAAACACTTTTGACATAGTGGCAGCAACGCCTTTGTCACCGCTGGCAAACACGTTTAAATCGGCACCTGCACTAAAGAACTTTTCACCTTGACCTGTAATCACTAATGCATAGACATTTTTGTTAGCATTTAGCTCAGTTACAGTGTCTTTAAGCGCGGTTAATGTATCTTGTGTCCAGGTATTCGCTGGCGGGTTATTCATGGTTAAAACCGCTACGTTACCTTCAATATTTAAATCAATCGATGGATTAGACATAGGTTGCTCCTTATAGAATGTCGCCAGCTGACTCAGCTAAGATACGACGTGCGATAATCACACGCATGATTTCGTTTGTGCCTTCAAGAATTTGATGCACACGTACGTCTCTGAAATGACGCTCTAATGGGTATTCTTTGATGTAACCATAACCACCATGAATTTGTAGTGCGTCGTCACATACTTTAAAACCAACATCTGTAGCAAAACGTTTTGCCATCGCGCAGTAAGTGGTTTTTTCGCTGTCACCGGTATCTAGTTTAAATGCGGCTAAGCGCACCATTTGACGAGCTGCAACAAGCTCGGTGTTCATGTCGGCAATTTTAAATTGCAGTGCTTGGAAAGCAGCTAATGGCTTACCAAATTGCTCACGTTCTTTTAAGTATTCGCGCGCAGTATTAAGAGCTGCTTGTGCTGTACCTAATGAACAGGTAGCAATATTAATTCGGCCACCATCTAGGCCTTGCATTGCAAACTTAAAGCCTTCGCCTTCTTGGCCTAGTAAGTTAGCCGCAGGAATTCTGACACCTTCAAAGCTAATTAAACGTGTTGGCTGTGCATTCCAGCCCATTTTTTCTTCAGCTTTACCATATTCAATACCTGCTGCGTCAGCAGGCACAACAAATGCCGAAATACCGGCTGCGCCTTCACCACCAGTGCGCGCCATAACTACAAGTAAATCAGTTTCACCAGCACCCGAGATAAACATTTTAGAGCCTGAGATCACATACTCATCGCCCTCTTTTACCGCTTTAGTTTTTAGTGATGCTGCATCAGAGCCAGAGCCAGGCTCTGTTAAGCAGTAAGAAGCAAGTAACTCACCCATGACTAATTGCTCACAGTACTGAGCTTTAACATCTTCAGTACCAAAGCTTGCAATCATCCAGGTTGCCATATTATGAATTGTCAACATTGCAGTCGTTGCTGTACAACCCATTGCAAGCTGTTCAAAGATAATGCTTGAATCTAAGCGAGATAAACCTAAGCCACCCGCTTCTTCTGGGGTATATAAACCACAAAAGCCAAGCTCACCGGCTGCTTTAATGGTGTCTTTAGGGAAAATGTGTTCTTGGTCCCACTTAGCAGCATGTGGAGCAAGTTCAGACTCTGCAAACTGACGGGCTGTTTCAGCAAACGCTTGCTGATCTTCGGTTAAATTAAAGTCCATAGTAGACCTCTATTTTGTTGTCTTATTCTTGTGTGAATAACGATTGTTGTCGTTCAAATGTGTGTTCTTTGAGCGAGCATGTGCTCGCTCAGCAGTAAATTAATTACGGCTTATTTAAGGTTGATACTCATGTTCGGACCTGAGGCGATATCATCCTCGAACCAACGTGAAGTAATTGTTTTCGTTTCTGTGTAAAAACGAATACCTTGCTTACCATAGGTGTGTTGGTCACCGTAGAATGAGCCTTTCCAACCTGTGAATGAGAAAAACGGTAGTGGCACAGGAATTGGCACATTGATACCAACTTGACCTACTTCGATTTCATGTTGGAATTTACGTGCAGCAGCGCCGCTTGATGTGAATAACGAAGTACCGTTACCGTAAGGCGAGTTATTGATAAGCTCAATCGCCTCTTCAAGGGTATCTACAAACATACAAGCCAGTACAGGACCAAAGATCTCTTCTTTGTATAAATCCATCTCGGTTGTTACATCAGTAAATAGCGTTGGACCAACCCAGTTACCTTGCTCGTAACCTTCAACAGTAAAGTCAGAGCCATCAATTAAGCACGTTGCACCTTGTTCTTTACCACTTGCGATAAGTGATAAAATACGATCTTTAGCTGCTTTTGATGTTTGTGGGCCGTAAGCCGCGTTAGCATCATCCCATACACCAGGGCGTACGTTTTCAAAGCCTGCTTTAATTTCATCAACCCAGTCCTTTGCTTGACCAACGAATACAGCAACCGAAATACCCATACAGCGCTGACCCGCAGCACCTACAGACGCACCTACAAGGTTGTTTACAACATGCGATTTACTTGCATCAGGCATAATAACCATGTGGTTTTTTGCACCTACACAAGCTTGCACGCGTTTAAGGTTTGCTGTGCCTTTTGAATAGATGTATTCACCTACACCACACGAACCAACAAATGAAATAGCACGGACTGCTGGATCTTCTAATAAACGGTCAACTTGTGGTTTTGTACCATGAACAACTTGTAACACACCTTTTGGCGCACCTGCTTCAACAAATAGTTCAGCTAAACGCATCGGTGTTAGTGGATCTTGCTCTGATGGTTTCAGAATAAAGGTATTACCACACACAATAGCCAGTGGGAACATCCATAATGGGATCATCGCAGGGAAGTTAAATGGTGTAATACCCGCACATACACCCAGTGGCTGCATGTAAGAATAAGTATCGATTTTACGCGCTACGTTTTCCATTGTTTCGCCCATCATGAGTGATGGTGCATTGGCTGCTTGCTCAACAACTTCAATACCACGCCAAACATCACCTTTGGCGTCTTCAAATGTTTTACCCAGCTCATGACAAATAATCGTCGCAAGCTCATCATGGTTTTCTTTTAGTAGTGCTGCGTATTTCATCATAATGCGCGCACGCTCAGAAATTGGCACTTCTTTCCATGTTTTAAATGTTTCTTTTGCAGAGGCAATGGCTGCATCCATTTCAGCATCCGTTGCACACGGAACTTGAGCTAACACTTCTTGGTTTGCAGGATTGATAACATCAATCAACTGCGTTGAACTTGATTGGGTAAATTCGCCGTTGATAAATAAAGGTACTTGGTGCATGAGGCACTCCTCCCCAGTGGGTATAAAGAGGCCGCAACATGATAGTTTTTAAAATACGTTGCGGCTGTGAGAGATTAAAATTCTAAAGCGATTAAAGAGCTTCAACTGCCATAGCAACTGCTTCACCACCACCGATACACAGTGAAGCAACACCTTTGCTAAGACCACGATTCTTTAATGCATGAATTAAGGTAACTAAGATACGCGCGCCGCTTGCACCAATTGGGTGACCAAGTGCACAGGCACCACCATTGACGTTTACTTTGCTTTCATCAAGTTTTAACTCGTTAATTGCAAGCATAGTCACCATGGCAAACGCTTCGTTGATTTCCCATAAATCAACATCATTAACAGACCAACCGGCTTTTTCTAAAAGCGATTGCATTGCGCCAACCGGTGCTAGCGTAAATTCGCTTGGTGCTTGTGAATGTGTGCTGTGAGCAACGATACGACACAGTGGTGTTAAACCTTGTGCTTTAGCATCAGATTCACGCATTAACACAAGCGCTGCTGCACCATCAGAAATTGATGACGAGTTTGCAGCTGTAATAGTGCCGTCTTTTTTGAATGCAGGACGTAAACCTGGGATTTTATCAGGACGTGCATTGCCTGGTTGCTCATCAATCGCAACGGTTACATCACCTTTGCGTGTAGAAATAGTGTGCGCGGCAATCTCGTTTGCAAATGCACCTGTTTCAATCGCACTATTCGCTTTAGTCAGTGAGCTAAGTGCAAAGTTATCCATTTGTTCACGACCAATTGAATACTGATCGGCAGTGTCTTGTGCAAAACAACCCATTGCTTTGTTGTCGTAAGCATCTTCAAGGCCATCACACATCATGTGATCTTTTACTTCGCCATGACCCATACGCATACCTGAACGTGCATTTGGTAACATATAAGGGGCATTACTCATGCTTTCCATACCACCAGCAACCGCTGAGTTGATAGAGCCTGATTTAATTAAGTCATGGGCAAACATTGCAGCTTTTAAGCCAGAGCCACATACTTTGTTGATTGTTGTAGCGCCAGTACCTTGATTAAGACCCGCTTTTAACATTGCTTGGCGTGCAGGTGCTTGACCAAGACCAGCTGGTAATACACAGCCCATAATCACTTCATCAATCTTATCGGCAGATAAACCGGCTTGCTCTAAGCTACTTTTAATAGCTGTAGCACCTAAATCAGTTGCGTGTGCACCACTTAGTGCGCCCATAAAACCACCCATAGGGGTACGTTTTGCGGCAACAATAACAACGGCTTCAGTAGTCATAATTGGCTCCATGTAAGTGGTTATCATCATGTGTTCAAATCATGTGTAACCAAACAGTTAATTTGTTATAGTTTAATTTCGATTTAATTCAGCATACATAATATTTACGTTTACGCCAACGTAAATCTAAAATCAACATTTTTGCGGCCGGTAAAACTGTAAACTTATCTGTATTTTGTTGTATGAAAAATCGAACATCTGCTTACAAGGCTAGATAAATAAAGCTTTTCAACAAATCCAACCAGTTATCTTTATAAGTCTAAAGTATAACTCCCAAATCCCCCTTTACCTTTACGTAAACTTCACTTATATTGGTGTTATTCGAATGAGGTAAATAAATCATGAAACAAGACAATCAAACAAACTTTGAAAGCGCAGCAGTTGAACCTGCTAGCAATGAGCAAACGTTTAGTATCAGCGAACTAGCAAAAGAATTTGATATAACGACCCGCTCTATCCGCTTTTATGAAGACCAAGGCCTGATCTCACCTGATCGCAATGGTCAAACCCGTATTTATTCAAAACGCGACAAAGTAAGATTAAAACTTATTCTACGCGGTAAACGCTTAGGTTTTACCTTGGCTGAAACGGGCCGTTTGTTTGAACTTTACGATGCAGATAAATCGAGCGCTAAACAGCTAGTCACTATGCTTGACCTTATCGCAGAGAAAAAAGCGGACCTAAGCCAACAAATGGACGACATTAAAGTTGTACTAATGGAATTGGTGACCGCAGAACGTCGCTGTCGTGAAACCCTTAATAATTTAGACGAATAACCTGACAACAATCTCGTCAACAGACTCTCACAGGAACACACATTATGAGCACTATTTCACTTTATAAAGAAATGAACTTCGGACTTGGCGAAACAGCAGACATGATCCGCGATCACGTTAATAGCTTTGCGAGCCAAGAAATTGCCCCACTTGCAGAACAAACAGATGTAGACAATGCCTTCCCTAATCAACTTTGGCCACAGCTTGGCGAAATGGGTTTATTAGGTATGACAGTGCCTGAAGAATTTGGCGGTGCTGGCCTTGGCTACCTTGAACATGTTATTGCAATGGAAGAAATTAGCCGTGCAAGTGCATCGATTGGTTTAAGTTATGGTGCTCATTCAAATTTATGTGTTAACCAAATTAACCGTAATGGGTCTCAGGCTCAAAAAGAAAAATACCTACCTAAGCTTATCAGCGGTGAGCACATTGGTGCCCTTGCGATGAGTGAGCCAAATGCGGGTTCTGATGTTGTATCAATGAAATTAAAAGCTGAGAAAAAAGGCGATGTATTTGTACTTAACGGTAACAAAATGTGGATCACTAATGGTCCAGATGCCGATACCTTTGTTATCTACGCAAAAACAGATTTAAATGCCGGCCCTAAGGGCATAACAGCGTTCATCGTAGAACGTAACACGCCAGGATTCTCTACTGCACAAAAGCTAGACAAACTTGGTATGCGTGGCTCTAACACCTGTGAATTAGTGTTCGAGAACTGCGAAGTACCAGCAGAAAACATTCTAGGTAACTTAAACGAAGGCGTAAAAGTACTTATGAGTGGCCTTGATTATGAGCGTGTTGTTTTAGCTGCAGGCCCGCTTGGTATTATGCAAGCATGTATGGACATTGTGGTTCCTTATATTCATGAACGTAAACAATTTGATAGCCCAATTGGTCAGTTCCAACTTATTCAAGGCAAAATTGCTGACATGTACACGCAAATGAATGCAGCTCGTTCATACGTTTACACGGTAGCTCGTGCATGTGACCGCGGCGAAACAACGCGTAAAGATGCCGCTGGCGCTATTTTATATGCAGCAGAGCTTGCAACTAAGATGGCCCTAGATGCTATCCAAATCTTAGGTGGTAATGGTTATATCAACGAATATGCGACTGGTCGCTTATTACGTGATGCAAAACTATATGAAATTGGCGCAGGTACTTCAGAAATCCGCCGCATGCTAATTGGTCGCGAATTATTCACTGAAAGCCGATAGGACCTTGTTATGACGATTTTAAAATCGAGTGTAAATCCACACGATCCGCAATTTTTGCAAAATCACGACAACATGGCAGCGCTCGTAAGTGATTTACGTGAAAAAGTAGCTGATATCCGTTTAGGTGGTGGCCCTGCCCTGATTGAGCGCCACCAAGGCCGTGGTAAGTTATTTGTTCGTGACCGTATTGAAACGCTACTTGATGAAGGCTCGCCATTTTTAGAGATTTCTCAATTTGCTGCCTTTGGTGTGTACGAACAAGCTATTCCTTGTGCCGGTGTTGTGGCTGGTATTGGTCGTGTGAAAGGCGTTGAATGTATGATCATCGCCAATGATGCAACCGTAAAAGGCGGTACATACTTTCCACTAACAGTGAAAAAACATCTACGTGCCCAAGATATCGCAGAACGTTGTCATTTACCGTGTATTTATTTAGTTGATTCAGGCGGTGCAAACCTGCCTGAACAAGATGATGTATTTCCTGATAAATTACACTTTGGCCGTATTTTCTATAATCAGGCTCGTATGTCTGGTAAAGGCATTCCACAAATTGCAGTCGTAATGGGTTTATGTACCGCAGGTGGTGCTTATGTACCAGCGATGGCTGATGAGAGTATTATCGTAAAAGAACAAGGCACAATTTTCTTAGCAGGCCCGCCACTGGTTAAAGCAGCTACGGGTGAAGAAGTGAGTGCTGAAGAGCTCGGTGGTGCCGATGTTCACTGTAAAACATCCGGTGTTGCCGACCACTATGCTGAAAACGATGCCCATGCACTTTCTATCGCGCGCCAATGTATTGAACGAATTAATTATCAGCGCCCTACTGCACCGTTACTAGATGATGTTAAACCACCGCGTTACGACATTAACGAAATTTACGGCATTGTGGGTACTGACCTTAAAAAGCCATTTGATGTACGCGAAGTAATTGCCCGTGTTGTTGATGATTCATCTTTTGATGAATTTAAACGCTACTTTGGCGAAACACTAGTAACCGGCTTTGCAAAAATCTTTGGTCACCCTGTCGGTATTGTTGCTAACAACGGCATTTTATTTAGTGAATCAGCGCAAAAAGGCGCGCACTTTATACAACTATGTGCACAACGCAAAATTCCTTTAGTGTTTTTACAAAACATTACTGGCTTTATGGTTGGTAAAAAATACGAAGCCGAAGGTATCGCAAAACATGGTGCGAAAATGGTAACCGCAGTGTCATGTGCTGATGTACCAAAATTCACCGTGCTAATTGGTGGCTCGTATGGCGCAGGTAATTACGGTATGTGTGGCCGCGCGTTTGAACCTACCATGATGTGGATGTGGCCAAATGCCCGTATCTCTGTAATGGGTGGTGAACAAGCAGCAGGCGTTCTTGCACAAGTTAAACAAGATGGTTTAGCCCGTAAAGGCGAAAGCATGACTGATGAACAAGTCAGTGAGTTTAAAAAGCCAATTATCGAGCAATACGAAAAACAAGGTCATCCATATTACGCCAGTGCCCGCCTTTGGGATGATGGCATTATCGATCCTGCTGATACCCGCAATGTATTAGGGCTTGCCTTAAGTGCAGCTAAAAATGCACCAGAGCGCGATTCTCAGTTCGGCGTATTTAGAATGTAATGGAGGCCTTATGTCAGTAACACTCGAAATAACAAAATCAAATGTGGCTGTACTGGTACTAAGTCGCCCAGAAAAACACAATGCATTTAACGAAGAAGTCATCAGTGAGCTGATCCGTTTAATTGAACACGCAAATAGCTGTGATGTGCGCGCACTGGTTTTAAGAACCGAAGGTAAGCACTTCTCTGCTGGCGCTGATTTAAACTGGATGAAGTCGATGGCTGGCAATGACTTTGCAGAAAACTTAGCGGACTCTATGCAGCTAGCAAAGCTTATGAAAGTCCTTGCTACCAGCCCACATCCAACAATTTGTGCCGTACAAGGTGCTGCATTTGGCGGTGCGTTAGGCTTGATTGCGTGTTGTGATATCGCAATTTGCCAAGACGATGCACAGTTTTGCTTAAGTGAAGTAAAGCTGGGTCTTATTCCTGCTGTTATCAGCCCTTATGTCATTAAAGCTATCGGTGAGCGCGCTGCACGTCGTTATTTTTTAACGGCAGAGATTTTTGACGCGCATACAGCTAAGCAACTGGGTTTAATTCACCAGATCACCGGCGATTTACAAACAGCGCTCGATAAACACTTACAAAACCTTGTTAACAATGGCCCTATTGCTGTTAAAGCAGCAAAGCAGCTAATCAATGATGTCTCTGGCAACGTAATAGATGATGCACTGATTGAGTTAACCGCAGAGCGTATTGCACGCATTCGTGTATCTGAAGAAGGCCAAGAAGGCCTGACTGCATTTTTTGAAAAACGTGCCCCTAACTGGCAGAAATAGGAACCATTATGACAACAAAATCATTGAAAAAAATTCTCGTTGCCAACCGTGGTGAAATTGCCTGCCGAGTTATGCGTACAGCAAAGCAAATGGGCTTAACAACGGTTGCAGTGTACTCAGATGCCGATAAACATGCTCAACACGTAAAGCTTGCTGATGAGGCGTATCATATTGGCCCTGCGCCAAGTAAAGACTCATACTTAGTGGCAGACAAAATCATCGATGTTGCAAAACAAGCTGGTGTTGATTGTATTCACCCTGGCTATGGTTTTTTATCAGAGAACTGTGACTTTGCGCTCGCGTGTGAGAAAAATGATATCGCCTTTATAGGCCCGCCAGCATCAAGCATTGAAGCCATGGGCTCAAAAACCCGCGCTAAAGAAATTATGTATCAAGCAAATGTACCTTTAGTGCCTGGTTACTATGGTGACAACCAAGATACTGAGTTCTTACAAGCCGAAGCTGAAAAAATTGGTTACCCGGTACTGATTAAAGCGGCTTTTGGTGGCGGTGGTAAAGGTATGCGAGTTGTAGAACACGCAAAAGATTTTATCAGTGCACTTGAAGGCGCAAAACGTGAAGCAAAAGCTGGTTTTGGTAACGATTTAGTACTGTTAGAGCGCTATGTCACCAAACCTCGCCATGTTGAAGTACAAGTTTTTGCCGATAGCCATGGTAACTGTGTGTACTTAGGCGACCGTGACTGCTCTTTACAGCGTCGTCACCAAAAAGTAATTGAAGAAGCCCCTGCTCCGGGTTTATCTGATGAACTTCGTAAAGAAATGGGTGAAGCCGCGGTGCGTTGTGCCCAAGCGATTAACTATCGCGGTGCTGGTACGGTTGAGTTTTTATTATGCGGTGATGAATTCTTTTTCATGGAAATGAACACCCGTTTACAAGTAGAGCACCCAGTAACAGAAATGGTAACCGGTGTTGATTTGGTGAATTGGCAAATCAATATTGCGGCAGGTGAAGTTTTACCACTTAGCCAAGCAGATATTCAGCTACAAGGTCACAGCTTTGAAGCGCGTATTTATGCTGAAGATCCAAGTAATGACTTTATTCCGTGTTCTGGTCACATTGATGCCCTATTTACACCGAACGAATCTGAATTTGTTCGAATAGATACAGGGATTGCAGCGGGTGATGAAATCAGCCCGTTTTACGACCCTATGATTGCTAAGTTAATTGTGCATGACGATAACCGTGAGGCAGCGCTTGGGCGTTTAGCAAAAGCGCTAGAGCAATTCCACCTAGCAGGTTTTAGCTGTAACGTTAATTTCTTATTTAACCTTGCTAACCACCCTACTTTTCAAGCTGGTGCACCTGATACGCACTTTATTGAAGACCAAGGTGAACGCCTTGTTGCTAAAAACGAGCAACAGTCTGTTATTGCAAGCGTTGTGGCAGCCTATGCGTATGCACACCAACTAAAAGGTGAAAGCAGCAGCCCATGGCAACAATTAACAGGCTTTATGCTAAACAGTGACGCTAAAACAACAATTCCGTTTGTGGATTTAAACGTTCATGCGGTTAAGACCTCAGATGGCTTTAAAATCAGCCTAAATGAAGTTGACTATACAACCTCGGGCAAGGTTGAAAATGGCCTTGCAAACCTAGTCGTTAATGGCGAAAAAGTTGTAGCTCATATTAATCAAACAGACTCTCACATCACAGTGATGTACAAAGCACAGCAAAAGGTGCTAGAGCTGATTGATAAACACTATATTAGTGAACACGAAAGTGATGCATTGCCACTAGCTGCACCACTCAATGGTACTGTTGTTAAACATTTAGTTGAGGTAGGTACTACTGTCGCTAAAGGTGACGCTGTTGTCATCATTGAAGCGATGAAAATGGAATACACCCTTAATGCCCCGCATGATGGTGTATTAACGAGCTATTGCTTTGCTGAAGGTGAACTGGTGAGTCACGGTGATATGCTCGCGATTGTTGAAGAGCCGGAGGCGTAATGGCACAGTTTCCTGATTTTGTTCGCATTGTAGAAGTTGGCGCCAGAGACGGTTTGCAAAATGAAGCCGCCGTTAGCACGCAAGATAAAGTCGCTCTTATCAACGCCCTTGCAGATGCTGGGCTTAAAGATATTGAAGCAGGCGCCTTTGTGTCACCTAAATGGGTGCCACAAATGGCTGACTCAAGCGATGTAATTAGCGCGTTAAATTTGCCTAATGTTAACTTAAGTGCCCTCACCCCAAATTTACGGGGTGCAGAGGCGGCAAAACAAGTCGGCATACAAGAATTTGCAATCTTTACAGCAGCAAGTGAAGCGTTTTGTCAAAAGAACATTAACTGCTCTATTGATGAAAGTATTGACCGCTTTAAAGATGTAATGGATTTTGCCAAAGCGAATAACATTCGTGTTAGAGGTTATGTTAGCTGCGTTATGGGTTGTCCATATCAAGGTGATGTCGACTACAATGATGTATTAAAAGTATCAGAGCGATTATTAGAGCTAGGTTGTTACGAAATTAGCCTTGGCGACACCATTGGTGTAGGTACGGCGAAAAAAGTCGATGAGTTATTAGATTTACTCTTGCAACATATTGATAAATCAAAACTCGCTGTACATTTTCACGACACTTACGGACAAGCGCTCACAAATATTTACACCGCCCTAACACGCGGTATAGCAACGGTTGATAGTGCTGTTGCAGGCCTTGGTGGCTGCCCTTATGCCAAAGGTGCGTCAGGAAATGTTGCCACTGAAGATGTAGTTTACTTACTACAAGGGCTTGGCATAGAGCATGGAATTGATTTAGAAAGACTGGCGAAAGCTGGTTGGGCTATTTGCAGTGCACTAAATAAACAACCTGTCAGCAAGGTATCACTTGCTCTAAAGAACACTCAGAATAATTAAGGAGTAGGCTCATGGCCGGTTTCGATAAAGTGGTTTCAAGTTATGAAGCTGCAATGGAAGGTTTAAAAGATGGCGATACTATTATCGCTGGTGGCTTTGGCTTGTGCGGTATTCCTGAAGGACTTATCAGTGAAATTAAGCGTAAACAGACTAAAAATCTAACCGTTGTTTCGAACAACTGCGGTGTTGATGATTTTGGTTTAGGGGTTTTACTTCATGATAAGCAAATTAAAAAAATCATCGCTTCTTATGTGGGTGAAAATGCGCTATTCGAAAAACAACTACTCGATGGCGAAATTGATGTTGTTTTAACACCACAAGGGACACTCGCTGAGAAGATGCGCGCTGGTGGTGCGGGTATTCCTGCGTTTTATACAGCTACAGGTTACGGTACTCCTGTTGCCGAAGGTAAAGAAGTCAAAGAATTTGATGGTCGCCCATATATCTTAGAAGAGTCAATTACAGGTGAGTTTGCTATTGTTAAAGCATGGAAAGCTGACCGCTACGGTAATCTTGTATTTCGCCACACAGCAATGAACTTCAACCCGATGGCCGCGACAGCAGGTAAAATTACTGTTGCTGAAGTTGAAGAAATTGTTGAGCCAGGTGAACTTGAACCAAGCCAAATTCATACCCCAGGTATTTATGTTAATCGCGTGATCAAAGGCGACTTTGAAAAACGCATTGAACGTGTAACAACTCGCGATTAAGGAGTAATAAAATGGCATTATCACGTGAACAAGTTGCAATGCGTGTTGCACAAGAACTACAAGATGGCTATTACGTAAACCTAGGTATTGGTATCCCTACTCTGGTTGCTAACTATGTACCTGACGGTATCGAAGTTATGTTGCAGTCTGAAAATGGCTTATTAGGTATGGGTGCGTACCCAACCAAAGACCAAGTTGATGCAGATATGATCAACGCGGGTAAAGAAACCGTGACAGCAGCCACAGGTGCAGCAATATTTAATAGTGCAGATAGTTTTGCCATGATACGGGGTGGTCATGTAGACTTAACAGTATTAGGTGCATTTGAAGTTGACCAGAACGGTAACATCGCATCGTGGATGATCCCAAAAAAGCTAATTAAAGGCATGGGTGGCGCGATGGACCTCGTTGCTGGCGCGAAGAATATTATTGTTACGATGACTCATGCAAGCAAGCATGGCGACTCTAAGTTATTAGAAAGTTGCACTTTACCGCTAACTGGGGTTAACTGTGTAAAGAAAATCGTAACTGATTTAGCCGTACTAGAAGTTAAAGACGGCGCATTTCATCTAATCGAACGCGCTCCAGGCGTGTCGGTAGATGAAATTATTAGCAAAACGGCAGGCAAATTGCTTGTTGAAGGTGATGTTCCAGAGATGGCTTTTTAAGCCACTCACATCCCATGTACCGACCTCATTCCCAGTGCCAATGGCGCTGAGTTACCCAAAATCCCTCGCAAGAGGGATTTTTTTTATCTAAAGTCAGCCTTTCGCCGCACCATTTTGTCACATAAATAGTATAAAATGCCCTGCTTTAGTGAATTGGCAGTATCTAATACTGAGACTATGACGAAATAGCTAAAACTGCTAAGATCACTTTTATACTAAACATTTGCCTAAACATAGATTAAACGAGCGATTCACGATTGTTTTTTATACAATATGGCAAGAGTTAGCTATATTCATTCTTTACTCTCTATTTTTTTACATTTTGGGATAATAATTGCTTAGCAGTTAATTAACTAACAAGCGCTATTGAGACTTACTGAAATTAACTATGCAAACACCTATTCGTGGCCTACGCTCATTTTGTTTTGCTGCACGCACCCTTAGCTTTAAAGATGCTGCAAACCAACTTTACCTTACACCGTCTGCCGTAAGCCATCAGATCAAACAATTAGAAGAACAATTGGGTATTGAACTATTTGAACGTCAAACCCGCTCTATCCGCCTAACTGCTGCGGGGAAGAATTTTTATGACTCTGTATCACCGCTGATCAAAGCGCTAGAAAAAACCATCAATGAATTTAGTCAGTTACAAGAAAACGTAACGATCAGTATTACGCTACCTGAGTTTTTTGCCAGTGAGCTTTTAATGCCAAAACTGAGCGAATGGACCAGTGAGCACCCAAATACAAACTTACAGCTTAATACCTTAAAAACGCGTAAAGAGCTGACTAAGCAAAGCGATTTGTCGATTGTATTATCTTCATCTAAACCGCACGAAGGCGTTGTACATGAGCTATTTTCGCTATCGTATACACCAGCTTGCAATAAAGAAAACTGGCAAGCATGGCAAGAAAACCCGTTTCAGGCATTAAATGAAGTACCTCTTATACTTCATAAAGCGCGTCCTTGGGCTTGGCACCAATGGGCAGAGCATGCTGGTATTGAAGACTTTGCACCAAAGCAAATTATTCAAGTTGATAGTATGTTTGGTGTGGCACGTGCCGCGCAACAGGGTATGGGTATTGCCCTAATCCCCTTACCTATCAGTCAGACTTGGTTTGATGAGCAGTGGTTATTTAATTTCACCGATATGCCATTAAAAACAAAAGATAAATATTACTTAGTGCAACACGATCCTAGCGAAACCAATGCACAATTAGAACTATTTATAAAATGGATGATTGATACTTTTAAACATCTAAAATAATAGATAAAAGACCCTCAATTTTGTTGAGGGTCTTTTATTGCTAATTTAACTTTTCGCCTTGGTTATTAAAATACTCACTTTGTTTTCACCTATTTCGAAAGAAGCCTGTTTACCATATTCCACAATAAAAGAAGGTGTAAAATAGCTGCCAGCGAGTGTGATTGATGTTTCTACAGCCGCCGTATTCTCTTTTTGTGGTGTAACTTTAACTTCATAGCTAAACCCCTCACCTATAGAGATGGTTACAGGTTGTTTTTCTTCCACCAGCATTACTGGCGATGCTAGAAGCTCATTCGCTCTATAAACAGCAGTTTCAACTTGAAAACTATCAGCTGCGAAACAGTTCGATGATGCTAGTAATACCCCAGCTACTAAACCTAACTGTTTGTTCATATTTATTTCCTTATCTCATTTATAGAGTTTATCCGTAATTAATATCAGTTAGTACGTTTATTTGATACACGGAAATTTCTGAATGTTAACTACCTCTATCAAAGCTCTCGATAATACACATCAATGGTATGTGATATAGCTTCATAGCTGTTATTTTCGTGTTTAAAACACGCTTTTCTTAGTTCCTTCTCTTCGTAGTTTTTACCTGCTACTACGACTTGATCTAAAGTTTGAGAACTTGCACAGAATTGCTGTTTTGAAATTGTTTCTATTATAACTGATTCAGCTTTTGAGCGCGGTAATGAACTAGGGTTAGGATTTTGCTTCATGCCTTCAAGTAACTGAGCTTTAGTAACAGGTACAGTATCTGACCCTATGCCTGGAATATGCAATGTTTGTCTAATCGTATAGTTTTTACTTAATAATGGCGTAAACAAAGATACATCATTGCTCAAATAAGCCTGCTCAAAATTAAGATAAACAGCGACTTTATCTTCAGCTGCATTGGCAATAACAGGTCCTAAAAGTAACAACGCAAATATCAGTTTCATGGTTATACGCTTATTCTAAATAAATTAAGTCATCAACTATACATACCATCATAAAGTACCGATTTTATTTTTAATTAACAACAATTTGTTTGTTTTGCGTACTCTGCCCCTTTATTTTTCTTTATCGTTAACATTAGCTATTTAAACCCCGTGTCTACTTTATCGGGGTCAGATCACAGACCTGACAGCTATAAGACTAACTCACTACATTAGACTAAAGTCTATAGGTTAAATTTCTTCATCTATTAGGTCATTTTTTATCGTTTGTTGAATTTGCGCTGTTCAATTAAAGTTCATTTGTCGGCGATTGATACCGATTCAAATAGAGGAAAAGATTATGTTTAGTACACTTATGAAACGCGTTGCACTTAGCTCTTTATTAACTTGTTCAGCTATGGCAGTGGCTGATCAGAGTGACTACAAATTGATGGTAATTGACCAATCTATCACTGCTGATGTTGCAGATAACCGTCAATACGAACAAGCATTTAATGACTGTGCTTTGAGTGTTAAAGAGAAAAAATTCTCTGAAGCTGAAACATTATGCTCAAAAGCAATCAGCTTACTAAGTACGAGTAAAGTACCTAGCTATAAACGTCGCGAACTAACGTCATTTACGTTAAGTAACCGTGGTGTTGCACGCATCATGTCTGAAAACGACACTGCTGCATTGTCAGACTTTTACGAAGCAGTACAAATTTCAGGGAACGAGTTAGTTGAGCACAACTTAACTCGTGCGAAAAAGAACTTAGCTTTATAAGTTCTCACAGATTTGTGTTGTCTCAAAACCCAGCTTAGGCTGGGTTTTGTCGTTTAGGTGTTTAGTTTTTTAGCCTTCCGCTTTTATTAATAAATCAAGCTCTTTTAGTAATAAGCTCTCTACTGTCTGTTTATCCATTTTAGCCAATTGCTCTAAGCTGTAATTTTTGCCAATTTCTTTAGCTAAAATAAATCCTAGGTAATAACCTCTTCGCTATGGCAGCTTTGTCTCGTCCTTTGCGAAGTTGAAAAATGAAGAATATATTTCAGGTTTTTTTGAATAAAACTTTTTCTTGAGGTCAACGAGAGAATCGAGCTGTCTTGAGCGAATCTTTTTCACCAGATTGCTAGGTATGTTTAGCATCAATTCATCATCACTGGCTGACGGAGTTAATTTATATGAAACGTAAGTAGCTAACCCCTCAGTCCAAATAGAGCACCATAGCTCATCCTTACATTGAAATAATTTTTCATGGTAAACATGAAATAACTCGTGATGAAAAAATGGCGTATCGTTTTTCCAGGTATGATATTTGGCCATAAGGTCTACACCAAACATTAAGTAAGACTTACCATTTAACTCTCGCGTTGCCCCATTGAACCTTCCTAACGAGTGAAGTATGTAAATGGGGGTTTCAGATTTGAAATCAGGGAAAGTAGCAATAAATGATTCCATACTGCTGTTTAAATCTTTTGATAAATGCTTATTTTTTGAGTGATAAACCTCTTCAATTGCACTAAAACCCGCAATAGCTTTTAAAAAGCTTTTATCACTATAAAAAGGTGCAAATTGAGAGGTGAAATGTTGAGAAAACTGCTCTGCTCTATTTTCTGCAGTCAACGTATTGCTTGACTGATATAAAGTATAAAAATCATCTGCGAGATTAATGACTTCGAAATCAGCTGACTGGTTGTTAGCAAGCGTCTTAAATGAAAGCACTCCAGATATGAGACTGGAGAGTAAAAGAAATTTAGATAACTTTTTGCATAATTATAGTTAAAAATATTTGTTAGGTCAGTAGTCTATTGTGACGATATCTCAATACTCGAGGAAATATAACCGTTAATAATCTCGATTTGAGAAGGTAGACCATAGATAGGCTCTGAAACAGCTTGAATTGGAAAGTTTAGTTTTGGTAAATCAATTGTATTAGGTGTTGATATGCCAAACCAAAAGCCAACTGGTTCATCATCAACAAACATACATGGTTGCGTATACTCAATCCCGGCTAAGCCGATATGAATGTAACCCAAGAATTTATTGCCAATAGCATCAGTAAACTGTGATTTTACAAGTAACTGATTATTTGGGTTTAGTGTATCAGCTTCAGAGGCTGGTGTTACAATGGTTTCATCAACTGAATCATCCTTACAATACTTAAAAAGCCAAACAGCATGTTCATTAAGATCTTGAACAGTAATTTCCCAACAAAATTTATCCATGACTTCCCTTGAGTTGTTTCGCCAACTTAATTAGCTTTAACGGTAGGTTAAAATGAGTGCAAAGCGAACTGAATTCAAATTTTCTAATCTTATCGGTATGTTAGAGACAAAGTTTTTTATTTAACGTGAATCCAATTTGGTTTATCTCTTGCCATTAAACCAAATTTTTTCGCTATAATAACAATATCATCGGCTTTGCCTGATATTTCACCTTCAAACCAATGATCCCACTCAAATTTAAGTACACGATTTTCTTTTACTAGCTTAACCTTACCGTAATCAATCCATGCATCAAAATTATCGTATTCATAAGTTTTAACCCAGCCATTTTTCAGGCAAAAGTCTAATATATTTATAAAATCATCAGTTTTTATATCCTGTATAATTTTTAAGCCAAATACTTTAAATTTAGAATCTATAGCTTTTCTAACAAGCAATACGATTAGCTTCATGAACCACCAAGAGTTTTTTAACAGGCATATTGAGCACTTTGAACAATTCGACAGAATATTACTTAAAAGACAATTTTTAACAAAGTTACTTACCTTTTGCTACTGTTCTAACAGTACGGCCGCGTCCCTTAAACCTAAATAACATTTGTACATGAAGTGACGGCATTAAATTATCAGCACTCAGCTAAGCTATTTTGACTTTCCAATACAGGAATAAAACAACTTCACCTCCTCTACACCACAGTAAAAACCTGAACCCTGAGTAATTACTCTATAGATTAAATTTCTTCATCTATCAGTTTTAATTTAATCGTTTGTTTAGCTTATAGGAATATTTTAAAGTTCACTCGTTGGCAAGAAACACCAACTTATTCAGAGGAAAACTATCATGTTAAAAACACTTGTAAAAACTATTGCACTTAGCTCTTTATTAACTTGCTCAGCGATGGCAGTAGCCGACCAAGCTGATTATAAACTGATGGTTATTGAGCAAGCTCAATCTAACGACAATGCAACTAGCCAATACGAAACTGCCTTCAACCGCTGTGCATTAAGCGTTAAAGAAAAGAATTTTTCAGAAGCGGAAAGCCTGTGTACACAAGCAATTTCTCTTCTAAGTACAAGTAAAGTACCAGGTTACAAACGCCGTGAACTAACATCGTTTGCACTTAGTAACCGTGGTATTGCACGCATCATGTCTGAAAACGATACTGCTGCTCTTTCTGACTTTTATGAAGCAGTACAAATTTCTAAAAACGAACTTGTTAACCACAACTTAAGCCGCGCAAAACAAAACCTAGCGCTGTAAAAGTTACCCCCAACCAAATTGTTGTCGAAAGCCCGGTTCTTGTGTGTTCTGACCGGGCTTTTTTTCGTCTAAAATATCTGCGTTATAGAATACTTTTCTTCACCTTATGGGTGCGATTATATCGTTTGTCAGTTTTATACCCTGTTTTCTAACTTTATAGAGTAAGCACAACGCTTACGCTAACAAGGAGAAAACAATGTTTAAATTAAATCTTAAACCCTGCCTGTGGTTAATATTATTTGTTTGTTCAAATTTTGTATTCGCCAACAACAACGACTTTAAACTCATGGTTGTTGACGATAACGCAAGCTCAAAAGCAATTATGCAAGGCAACTTTGCAAATTCATTAGAGACAATGAACGAAGCTAACAACTATATCGTGCCGTTTAACCGCTGTGTTGCGAGTGTGAAACTGAAGCAGTTTGATAAAGCTGATCAAGATTGCTCTCAAGCAATCGCGATGCTTAAAAAGGTCAATGCCTCGCACTATAAGCGTAATGAACTGACATCTTATGCATTAAGTAATAGAGGTATTGCCAGACTAATGGCGAAAAATGATACGGCAGCCATTGCCGATTTCTATGAGGCTGTGCAGCTAAATAATAACGAGCTGGTGTCGTTTAACTTAAATCTCGCTAAACAGGAATTAAAATTGTGGTAAAAAGTCATCAGGCTAAAAGAAAACCAGCCATGTCGGCTGGTTTTCTTACGTCAGTTACCTTTTAAGATTTATCTCTTGGCACAAAATCAAGCACTGTAGCATTTATGCAGTATCTATCTTTACCTCTTGGCCCTTCACCAGGGAACAAATGACCTAAATGAATACCCGAGCTTTTTGATTTAAGCTCAATACGTTGCATGCCATAACTGTTGTCTTCATGCATAGTTACACTGTCTTTTACTGGATGTGTAAAAGAAAGCCAGCCAGTGCCTGAGTTAAATCTATCTCGGGTATCGAATAGCGGCGCTCCACTTAGCTTATCAATAAAAATACCGTCGGGTGTATTTTTAAAGATATCGTACTGCTTACAAAATGGGCTGTCAGTTCTGGCATGAAATGCCACTCTAAAAGCTTCACTGTCACCTAGTTTAAATGCGCCTAAGGCTTTGTAAAACTCATCTTTACTGACATAGCCTTGGCGACCATAAACCTCTTCGCCATTTTCTATAAATAATAACGTGGGTGTTGCCCAAGTCGGCGTTTTAACCGTTAAGCCATCAAGTTGATCAGCATATCGAAAGGTCATTGGTATCGAACCCATGTACTCATTAGCTACCTCTTTTTTAAACTTTTCACAGTATGGGCAATAACCTTTTGCATCTATCACTACAATTTGCTTACCTGCCAATAAGGCTGTGTTATCAACCTGCTGTTTTTCTACTGGTGTGAATACAACGCCCGTTGAATGATCCGGGCAATAGCCATTAGGGTTTTTCTTTAAATAATCTTGGTGATAATCCTCAGCGGCATAAAATGCATCAAGCGGTTTTATCACAGTTACAATCTTGCCGTAGCCTGCTGCTGTTAATTTGCTTTGGTATTCATCTTTAAGTTTATTCGCAACTTCTTGTTGCTCATTATTACTTACCAAAATTGTTGAGCGGTATTGAGTACCAACATCATTCCCTTGGCGATTTAGCTGAGTTGGATCATGATTTTCAAAATAATGCTTTAACAGTGATTGTGTTGTTAACTCGTTGCTGTTGTATGTCACTTTAACAACTTCTGCATAATTGTTTTTATCAAAGCGTCGTGAGCTACGTGTTATGTTCTTGTAGGTCGCTTTAAATCCATGCCCATCGGCATAGCCAGATACCGCATCCAATACACCATCCAGTGCTTCGTATCGTTTTTCTGCTCCCCAAAAGCAACCTGAACCAAGCACAATGGTTTCAATATGCCCTGTCGCGTTATCTGGCATTGTGTCAGCTTTAATTGGGCTGGTGGTAAAAATGGCACTGCAAGTGAATAGTGTCAGTAACATCGACTTAATTGTCATACTAATTTCCTCTTAAAAGCCTGTATTTAAGACAGACCGAGCATAGGTATTAATAATTTCAACTTAAACGCATGCAAACAGCGATTCACCGCTAACAATTTAACTCTTAACCTTATTTACGGTAAAAAACAGCTTTTTAACATTGGGATATTAAAAAATGAAAATTGCACACAGCTTATCTGCTATTGCATTAGGATTAACACTTGCTACGCAAGTGAATGCCGCAGAGTTCACTTTTGCGAAATCAATTAAACCGAACGACAACACCCTAGTTTTATTTTTAGATACAGATAGCCAAGTTGCTAACTTTAATTATTTAAAGCCAGAAACCCAAACTCACATAAATAAAGTCATTGAATTTAGCGACTTTAAAGCAGGCTATGGCAAAACTTTAGAAGTTATCGCACCAAACGGTAGCGACCATCAGCGCATCTTACTTGTTGGCTTAGGAGAGCAGCCAAAACTAGATGCAGCAAAAATGGCAAAACTAGGTGGTAACGTTCACGCTAAATTGCAGTCGGCTAAACAGGAAAATGTTAGCCTTGATTTTTCAGAGCTAAAAGACAGCGCAATCAATGCTAAATATGCAGCAGAATTTGCACATGGCGCAAATTTACGTGACCACCGTTTTGAGCAATACAAAAAAGAACAAGACAGCCATGTTGTTAACTACACATTAGATGTTGAAAATTTAGACCAAGCGGTCAAAACCCATAAACTACTACAAAGCATTGAACAAGGTGTATTTTTAGCGCGTGACTTAACGTCTGAAGTTGCAACAGAAATGACGCCGGTTGATTTTGCTAAAGCGGCAAAAGAGCTTAAAAAGTTAGGTGTTAAAATTACTGTTTTAGAGCCTAAGCAACTTAAAAAGCTGGGCATGGGTGCACTTGAGGCTGTTGGCCGTGGTAGCGAAGAAGGTGCACGTTTAGTGGTTGCACATTATCAAGGTAATAAAAACACCCCTATCGCATTAGTGGGTAAAGGTATTACCTTTGATTCTGGTGGTTACAGCCTTAAAACAGGCGCTTCAATCGCCCGCATGAAATCAGACATGGCAGGTGCAGCTGCTGTACTGGGTACTGTAAAAGCAATGGCACTGGCTAAAGCCGACACAAACGTTGTTGCTGTAATGGGCATGGCAGCTAATATGGTATCGCAATTTGCTGTCGCGCCGGGTGACGTTGTAAGAACCGCTGAAGGTTTAAGCGTTGAAATTGTAAATACAGATGCTGAAGGCCGTTTAGTATTAAGTGATGCAATGTGGTATGCCCGCGACAAGTACAAACCAAGTATTATGGTTGATGTTGCTACCCTAACAGGGTCTAAAATTCGTGCTGTAGGTAATGACTATGCGGCTGTGTTTTCTGACGACGACACCCTTGTAGAGCAACTAACTGTTGCTGGTAAACAAGTAAACGAAAACCTATGGCGTTTACCTCTAGGTTATGAAGATGCTTTAAAGTCAGACATTGCTGATCTTAAAAACATCGGTTCACATGGCCCAGGTGCTACTACAGCAGCGAGTTTCTTACAAAACTTTGCCGGTGACACACGTTGGGTTCACATTGATATTGCTGGTAACGCGCTAAATTCTAAAGCAAAAGATGAACTAGCTGAAGGCGGTACAGGCTATGGCGTACGTTTACTGTCTAATTGGTTACTAAATAACGCACAGTAATTAGGCATTGCACTTTATCAAGTGGTTATAAGCTATTATAGCCACTTGATTGTCTTGAGTTTTTCTAATTAACACTAAAGACACATTTACATCATCAACAAACAGCCTATATGCTAATAAGCATTAAGGGATAATAATAAGATTGATACGCAATGACGACGACCAATAGTACACCTAAAATTATGGCGCTCACTACGCATAGCATCTTTTTTGATGCCTATGAAACAGCAAGCGACACACTCACTACGCAAAAGAAAATATGGGCATTAGCCCAATATTGCCAAAGCAGTGATGACTTTGTTGATGTAGTCCCTGCCAATAATAATTTAACGCTTTACCTGAAAGAGCCCGCTCAACTTGCTGGTTGGCTGCCACGATTGCTAGAACAATGGCACGAACTTAAAGCCACAGACTTTAACTCACGTCATCATAAACTTGCGACTCGTTATGGAGGTGAATATGGGCCTGATATAGCGCATGTTGCTAGACATCATAAGCTTTCTGTTGATGATGTTGCTCAAATGCACAGCAGTGCCAAATACCACGTGCTTTTTTTAGGCTTTAAGCCCGGTTTTGCTTATTTAGATGGTTTAAATCCACAACTTTACACACCTCGTCATGCTGAACCAAGGCTCTCTGTTCCAAAAGGTTCTGTTGCTATCGGCGGCGATCAAACCGGTATTTACCCTGAAAGCTCACCTGGTGGCTGGCAAATTATTGGTCATACAGATTTTCGTCTGTTTGATATCAATGCAGCCTCGCCTTGTGCTATTGAACCTGGTGATACTTTAGAGTTTGTTATTCAGGAGGTGTTAAAATGATCACTATCATCAAACCTGGCATGCAAATGTCTATACAAGATCAAGGCCGCACAGGCTCTCGCCATTTAGGCATTGGTCAATCAGGTTGCATAGACCCTTACGCTCAAGTTATTACAAACCGTTTAGTTGGCAACGACGACAACAACCCCGTTATTGAGATCACTTTAGGTCTTGCCGAAATTCAGTTCGATAACGATTACTACATTGCTCTGCACGGCACTGATATGAAAGCCACAGTGAATGGCAACCCTGTTGATCCTGGCTGGAGCTTTTACATAAAAAAAGGCGATGTATTAAAGTTTAATGCTGCACGTCATGGTTTTAGAAGCTACCTTGCTATTGGCGGCGAGTGGCATTTACCTGAGCCCATTTTAGATTCTTACTCAACAGATATATTAGCGGGTTTTGGTGGCTTAACCGGTCAAGCACTACAGGCTGGCGATAGTTTTGATATAACGCCAAGGTACAATACCAAAGTTGGCTTAGGTGCCATGCTACCACCTAAAAGTACACAAATTCGTATTCATGCTGCACCACATGCAGCACTGTTACCAAAAGAAACCATCGTTAACTTTATAAATCATTCTTGGCATGTATCGCCTAATAGTAACCGCATGGGCACAAGACTATTAAGTGATGAGTGTGATATCAGCCATGATGTTTCATTACCCTCTATGGCTGTTGCTCCTGGCTGTATTCAGCTTCCGCCAAATGGTGAACCCATAGTGCTATTAAACGATGCGCAAACAACGGGTGGTTATCCATTGCTCGGCACCGTGATCGAAGCGGATCTTCGTCATTTTGCACAATTAAAACCCGGCGACTTCCTTCACTTTAAGTTTGTTACACTCAACGAAGCCCACGAGGCACAAGAAAAGCTAACTGCGCACTTAAATCAACTTGCGATAGCACTAAACTATATTAATAAATAGCGCTTAATTTATTGATGTTTAAAATGCGAGCAAAGAAAGTCTTTGCTCGCGTTAACTTCATAGCTTGTCTATACATTTAAAAAGGTAAAAACCCTACGTATTCCTTTGCACCAAAGCTGTGCAGAAAGTTTAGTAACAAAAGCCTTTATTCCAGACTCATTATCATCCAATTTGCACAAATCAAGCATTTAAACTGCTCACCCTTTAACCACTTACCCCATACTGGTGCAAAGAGGTAACCGCAGGTGCATATTTTATTCTCAATTAATTAAAAAACCTGTGTGACTTAGGTAATTATTTCTGTTAAAACAAACATTCGCAGTTATATAAATTCTGTTAACTGCGCACATATTTGGAATGAGGAGTCACTATGTGTTCAATTTTTGGGGTATTAGATATTAAATCTGATCCCGCTCAATTGCGTAGCCAAGCAATTGAGATGTCAAAACTATTAAGGCACCGCGGGCCAGATTGGTCTGGCGTGTATTCATCAGATAAAGCTATTTTAGTGCACGAGCGTCTAGCGATTGTTGGCGTATCAAGTGGTGCACAGCCTTTGTACAACCCTGAGCGTACAAATATTCTTGCTGTTAACGGTGAAATTTATAATCACAAAGAGCTCGCTGCTAGCTTAGAAACTGATTTTACTTTTCAAACTCAATCAGACTGTGAAGTTATTTTGGCTTTATATAAACAAAAAGGCCCTGAGTTTTTAGACGATTTAAATGGTATTTTTGCGTTTTGTTTATACGACGAAGAGCAAGATGCTTACTTAATTGGTCGTGACCATATCGGGATTATTCCGCTTTATACGGGTCATGATGAGCATGGTAACTTTTATGTTGCCTCAGAATTAAAAGCATTATCGCCAATTTGTAAACATATTGAAGAGTTCCCTCCGGGTCATTTCTTGTGGAGCAAAGATGGTCAACTTCGTAAGTACTACAGCCGTGATTGGCAAAGCTATGATGCAGTAAAAGACAACGAAGCTAAAGTGAGCGATGTTAAAGAAGGCTTAGAGGCAGCTGTTAAACGTCAATTAATGTGTGACGTTCCATATGGCGTTCTATTATCTGGTGGTTTAGATTCATCGGTTATCTCTGCTATCACACAGCGTTTTGCTGCAAAACGTATCGAAGATAATGACGAGTCTGATGCATGGTGGCCAAAACTGCATTCTTTCTCTGTGGGTCTAGAAGGCTCACCCGATTTAGCAGCTGCACAAAAAGTAGCTGATATGATTGGTACGGTTCACCACCCTATTCACTTTACTATTCAAGAAGGTATTGATGCCCTGCGTGAAGTGATTTATCACATCGAAACGTACGATGTAACAACTATTCGTGCCTCAACGCCGATGTACTTAATGGCGCGCCAAATTAAAGCCATGGGTATTAAAATGGTGTTATCGGGCGAAGGTGCTGATGAGCTATTTGGTGGTTACCTTTATTTCCACAAAGCACCAAATGCGCAAGAGTTCCATGAAGAACTTAACCGTAAAGTCTCTAAACTACATATGTTCGATTGCTTGCGTGCGAATAAATCAATGGCAGCATGGGGCGTTGAAGCGCGAGTGCCATTCTTAGATAAAGAATTTGTAGACGTAGCAATGCGTATCAACCCAGAAGCGAAAATGTGTAAAGACGGTAAAATCGAAAAACACATTATTCGTGAAGCGTTCGACGGCTATCTACCAGACGACGTACTTTGGCGTCAAAAAGAGCAGTTCTCTGATGGCGTAGGCTATAACTGGATTGATACTTTAAAAGAGTATGTGAACGAACAAGTAAGCGATCAAGACCTTGCTAATGCAAAATACAAATACCCGATCAATACGCCTGATTCTAAAGAAGCGTATTTTTATCGTAGTATTTTCGAAGAGCACTTCCCTGGTGATGCAGCTGCGAAATGTGTTCCGCATGGCAAATCAGTTGCTTGTTCTACTCCTGAAGCACTAGCTTGGGATGCATCATTCCAAAACAATGCTGACCCTTCAGGTCGTGCTGCTGGCGTTCATAACGACGCTTACAAAAAGTAGTAACTTTGTGCTGCAAGCCCTGTGTTTGCAGCACTTTCCTCTCAATTGAAATAATTTGCTTTGAAATAATACTGTCATCAAATTATTCCTTCCCCCTACCCAATTTGTTCACAATTCCAACAAAAAACGTAAAAAACTGCATTTATTCGGCTGTTTAGGGACAAAACCATTTACATTTTTTTTCGAACTCCTACACTAAAGACTAGACTTTGGTACAAATTTAGTTCGTCTACAAACTAATTTTAAGTTTTACACGTAAAGAGTATTAGTTGAACTTGTGCCATCCGGCCGTTTAGCTTTCTGCTAGATATAACTACAACAAGAGGTATTCATGAGCGAACATCATGATAAGTACAGTATCGACAATACCGACTACACCGTCGGTCAGGACAATGTACAAAAATGGGGTTTTGATGTGCATAACCCTGTATTTGGCATTAGTGCTGGTTTAATTGCCCTATTCTTAGTGGCAACACTTATTTCAGATGCTGAAACAGCAAAAACAACCCTGAATGGTATTAAGAACGACATTATTAATAACTTTGATGGCTTTTTTATGTGGTCAGCAAACTTATTCGTATTGTTTTGCTTAGCGTTAATTGTTTCACCATACGGTAACATCCGCCTTGGTGGTAAAGAAGCGCGTCCAACTCACTCTCGTATTTCTTGGTTAGCAATGTTATTTGCTGCAGGTATGGGTATAGGCTTAATGTTCTGGGGCGTAGCAGAACCTGTAGCTTACTTTACAGGCTGGTACGAAACACCTCTCGGTGTTGAAGCAAACACGCCAGAAGCTGCCAAAATGGCAATGGGTGCAACTATGTTCCATTGGGGTTTACACCCTTGGGCAATTTACGCCGTTGTTTCGCTTTCTCTCGCATTCTTTTGCTATAACAAAGGTTTGCCGTTATCAATTCGTTCAATTTTTTACCCTATTTTAGGTGACAAAGCATGGGGCTGGCCTGGCCACCTTATTGATATTCTCGCTGTACTTGCCACTCTATTTGGCCTTGCAACGTCTCTTGGTTTAGGCGCGCAACAAGCTGCTGCAGGTATTAACCATGTATTTGGTACTGATAGCGGAATTGGCTTACAAATTGGCGTTATTGTGGGTGTGACGTTACTTGCTGTGATTTCTGTTGTTCGCGGTATTGATGGCGGTGTAAAACTGCTTAGTAACGTAAACATGCTTATTGCTTTTGTATTACTTGTATTTGTTGCACTTGTTGGTTTTTCTGCAGCATTTGGCAACCTTCCAAATACTGTAATGGGTTATGTTGAGAACATTATTCCATTAAGTAACCCTCATGGTCGTGAAGATGAAACATGGATGCATGGCTGGACTGTATTCTACTGGGCTTGGTGGATTTCATGGTCACCGTTTGTAGGTATGTTCATTGCGCGCGTATCTGAAGGCCGTACAATCCGTGAGTTCTTAATTGCTGTATTACTAGTTCCTACTGTTGTGACTATCTTCTGGATGTCGATTTATGGTGGTATCGCTATTGAACAAGTTATTGATAAAGTGGGTGTACTAGGTGAAAAAGGCTTAACTGATGTACCACTTGCAATGTTCCAAATGTTTGAAGCCCTACCAATGTCGCAAGTGCTTTCATTCATTGCAATTGTGTTAGTACTCGTGTTTTTTATTACTTCATCAGACTCAGGATCATTAGTAATCGACTCTATCACTGCCGGTGGTAAAGTTGACGCACCAGTACCTCAACGTATCTTTTGGGCAACAATCGAGGGTGCTATTGCAGCAGCACTTGTTTGGATTGGTGGCACACAAGCAATCGAAGCCTTACAAGCCGGCGCCGTATCTACGGGCTTGCCGTTTACCTTTGTATTGCTATTAATGTGTGTAAGTTTAATTCTTGGCTTACGAACAGAACCAAGACACTAAACCTGCCGTTAAATAATAAAAAACGCCGCATTTGCGGCGTTTTTTATTTATAAGCTTTGCTCAGATAATTTAAATTAACCGGCAAAAGCCGTTGCTACTGGCGCTATATGAGTAATTCGCTTAGCGGTGTATCTTGGCGGTAGTGGTAAGCTATTTGCGCTTGTAGCAGCTCTGCGGTGGCTGTGGCATCATTCAGTGCGTTGTGGTTTTGATACGCAGGTAACGAATAACGAATACGAGAGTCTGCTAAGCGCACAGAATCAAGCTTAGAGTTAAATAATCGCCCTAGTAACCCTTGCTTTGCTCTAAGAGCACGAGTTTCCAGATCTAGCGTGTCTATAACAGCAAATTCAAGCCCTTCGCCTAAGCGAGCTTGCAACGCTTGATATAAAAAGTGCCGTTCAATGGGAGCAAAATGCACCACTATAATTTTGCCTTTTAATGCTGCTAACAAAGGCTCCATAATCGTTGAAAAATCAGGTGCATCGCTCACTTCTGAGTGAGTTATACCATGTATAACAATCGACTCTTCAGCAAGCTTACGCCTTGGTTGAACAATCCAATGTTGGCTATCTTTACAAAAAATACGCTTAGTATTGAATGGGATTAAACCAACACTGACGATATCGTCATTTTGATAATTTAGACCGGTTGTCTCAAAATCAAGTGCAACGAAGGGAACATCGCTAATAGGCATGTTTAAATCACAAAGAGCTGATTCATAAAATGCTTTAATTAGTGGCTGTTTGCTCTGTGCTAATAACTGTTGATACCGAGTGGGCCAATCAAGTTTCGCGCCTTGTTTTGCCATTACTTCATCCCAGTGTTGGCAGAATATCTGAATTTAAGGAAATTCTGCGCTTTATCTAAAATGGCAAACGCCTCTTTGAGATTACGCTGCTCAAAAGGAGAAAGTAAATGAGGCTCTAAGTCGTTATCTGGCGCTTCATCAAGCTTTTCTATTTGCCATGCTTGGTGTCTTATCCTGATCATGGCAATGTATTCTAGGGCATCTCGTAAATCTTGTGCTTTGCCTTCAGGGAGTAATTTAGCTTCGATAATATCTTCTAAACGCTCGAATGAATTTTGTTTACGGCTGCCTATCGCTAATGCGTGCACGCGTATTACGTCAGATAAAGGCGCTGTACCGCGGCGTTTTAAGTTCATAGAGCGCTTGTGTTGTCCATTATGCTCTAACACAAAGTCTTTAAAGAAACCTAAAGGCGGTGTTCTGTTACGCGCATTCGCTGCAAGGTTTGCCAAGAAACGTTTATTCTTACGCCCTTCTGTTGCGATAAAGCGTTTGAGCTCATCGGCCCATTTGTTTTTACCGTAAACACCGTCTAAATCAAAAAAGATCGAGCTGTGTAACAAAGCCTGCGGTTTAGGTTCGGCCATCCAACCTGCAAATTGCTCTTTCCACTGCTCGCGTGTTAAACGCCACTTTTTAAATGACGCCATAATTTCGCCTTCACAATACTTGTAGCCACACTCAGCTAAACCGTCACAAACAAAATCAGCCAAATTCTGGAAGTACTCGTCATGTAACTCCTCGTTAAAATTATTATCAAGGATAATGGCATTATCTTGGTCAGTTACAATTAATTGCTCATCACGCGCCATTGAACCTAGAGCGATGAAGCAATAAGGAACCGGCGGTGGGCCAAACTTTTCTTCAGCTAAATCAAGTAAACGCTGTTTGAAGGTACGCCCTATTACAGCCATTGCGGTACCAATCATGTGTGAGTTAGCGTCTTCGTTAACCATGCGTACAAACACATTAGGCAGCTGCCTTGCATAGTGAGCTAAATCTTCAACCGATTGCTGAGCTAATATGCCGCGTACTAACAATAAGCTACTTTGCGACTCGTAGCGTAAAATATCTGATAACGAAATAACGCCAATCGGTTTTTTCTTAACGACTACAGGCAGGTGGTGAATATTATCTCTGAGCATTGCAAGCACGGCTTCAAACACATACGCATTGCTATCAAGAAGTACTAAGTCCTTTTGCATTATTTGCGCGGCTGGCGTTTCGTAACTTAACCCTTCAGCAATAACGCTGGTACGTAAGTCACGGTCGGTAATGATGCCAACTACTTGGCCGTCGTCGTCATCAGGATCATCACTGATTGGTTTATCGGCATCAGTAACTAGTACAGACGATACTGACTCTTGCGTCATTAATTGCGCAACCATTTGCACTGATGCATCTTTTGCCACAGTAACAACATCACGATGAAGAAGCGACTTTACCTTAGCAGTTGTTAAATCGTTGCTGTCAGCTTGTTCAACAATTGCCTGATGAAGGCGCACATTACCATCGGCTTCAAAGAAATCGGCGAACACTTCGTACTCATCACAAAACTCGTTAAACAACTTAACATTGATGCAATAAACTAAGGTATCTTCAAGCGCCTTTGCCGGAAAACGCACTTTACGGTTCATAAGAAGGCCCATTGAACCAAAGATCCCACCGATAGTTAAACGGTTGTATAAATCACCATCACGGCGATACATTTCAACGGCACCACTGCGTATAACATATAAATCAGCGATATCTTCGCCATAATTTAATATTTCAGTACCTGCGCGAAAATAAGCGATTTCGATTTGTGCTGCGAGTTTATTTACTGCCTCTTCAGGAAGATCATCAAATGGAGCATGATCAGAAAGAAATTGGGCAATATCGACGTGTTCGGCTTGCATACGCGTACCTAGATTAAACCATTTGATTTAATTGTGAGGGTAATTGGCTATTTTTTCAAAGAAAAAATAGCCAATTAAGTAGGATTAAGCCTTTTCTAACTCTTCAGCCAGAAGTTTCGACTCATCTCCCCTCGGTTTAGTAAAGCGGGCTAAACCAAGATAAATAACAGGCGTTAAATAGAGGGTAAATAACACCGCCAGTGCTAAACCGCCAAATACTACCCAACCAATCGCGTTACGAGCCTCAGCCCCTGCACCGGTAGATAATATAAGTGGTAATGCACCCAGTAAGGTTGAAACCAGTGTCATCGCGATTGGGCGAAGACGAACCAATGCGGCCTCTTCTACTGCAACTCTAACCGAGCGTCCTTGGTCACGTAACTGGTCAGCAAACTCCACTAGCAAGATGGCATTTTTAGCAATTAGACCAATCAGCATCACTAAACCAATTTGCGAGTAAATGTTTAATGATGTACCTGTTAGATACAGCGCTAGAATTGCAGATGTAATACCAAACGGTACTGTGATCATAACAACGATTGCACTATTCACACTTTCAAATTGTGCAGCCAATACCAAAAGAACAATTAAAAAGGCCAGAACATAGGTCACTAATACTTCGTTGGCAGTTTCTTCAAAAGTTAATGCCTCACCTTTAAACGCTAAGCTGATGCCAGCAGGCAGAGATTGCTCTGAAATATCACGAATTTTTGTTACCAGCTCAGCAATAGTTACGCCCTCAGGCATTTCCATACTCAGTTCAATAGCACGGCGCTGCGCGTGGCGCTCAAGCTCAGCTGCAACACCTTCTTCAGTAATCGTTGCTACACTACTAAGTGGCACTAACTGACCATTACGGCCACCAACATACAAGTTAGCTAAATCGCTCGGGTTTGTGATTGTTTGGTTTTGTGCTTGCAACATAATCGGGATTGATTGGTCACCAATATTTAAATCGGCGATATCATCACCATTGATTGCAGCGCGAAGTGTCACAGAGATATCATTGAGCGATACGCCTAGCTCTTCAGCACGACGTCTATCAATATTTACCCGTAATTGTGGCTGTGACGGCTGATATGAAATACGTACAGGTGCCACTTCTGGCACTGCTTTTTCAATTTCAGCAGAGAAGTCTTGCGCAGCTTTAAATATCTCGAGGTAGTCTTGGCCCAATAACGCAAGCTCAATACCACCACCTTGACCACGCAGGTTCAAACTATTTGAGCCACCTGGGTAACCAGCCGCACCAGGAATATTCCCTAAAGGCTCACGTATTTTATTGATAATTTCTTGCTGACTAAAGTGACGTTCGTCCCAATGTTTTAGTGGCACAGTAATAAATACAATATTTGGATCCCACTGCCCAACCACAGTGTAAATAGACTCAATATCACCACTTTCAACATACGGCAGTAAGATATCTTCCATTTGAACCGCTTGCCTGTCCATAAAATTCAGGCCAACACCATCTGGACCACGGGCAAAAATACGAATTTTACCGCGATCTTCTGTTGGTAATAACTCGTTATCTAAATTGAAATACAGTGCACCAGAGCCTGCAGCGACCAACAAACACGCAAAAAAGGTAAGCCATGCATGTTCAAGTACACCATGTATTGTGCGCTTATAAACAGCGGCTAACACATGACCAACTTTTGCAAATGGATGAAAACCGCCCTGCTTTAATTTCAGTTTTGATGTCAGCGCAGGGACCAAAGACAGCGCTACAAAGCTTGATATGATAACAGCGCCAGCTAATACCCCACCAAACTCTCTAAATAGTCGCCCTGCTGTTGATGGTAAAAAAGCGATAGGCACAAACACCGCAGCTAATACGGCGGTTGTTGCCACAACAGCAAAGAATACTTCACGGGTACCAACCACTGCAGCTGCTCGACGACCAAGACCTAAGCCCCGCTGACGTTGTATGTTTTCACTTACCACAATGGCATCATCTACAATTAGGCCTGTAGCTAACACGAGTGCAAGCAAGGTAAGAATATTAATTGAGAAACCAAGCGCCCAAATAAGTGCTAAAGAGCCAATTAATGCAACAGGTATCGCAAATGCAGGAACCAGCGTTGCGCGCCATGAGCCAATAAACACCCACAGTGTGATCACCACTAACAGCACGGTTAGTAACAGTGAGTTAATAACTTCATCAACTGAGCTTCTGATAAACTGAGCATCGTCAGAGGTTAAAGTGAATTCCATTTCAGGAAAACGTACTCGCATGCGCTCGATTAAAGTTAGCACTTCATCAGAAATTTCAATGGTATTAGATTGCGCCTGACGAATAATTTCCATGCCAATCACAGGTGTGCCATTAAGCCTTACGAATGAACGCGGATCGGCTGGGCCAAAGTAAACAGCCGCAACATCGCCAATACGGGTATCGTCACGAACGATGATATCGGCTACTTGTTCTGCTGATATTGACGTTGCATCAGCACGAACAATCACCTGTTGGTCGCTTGATTTTAAACTACCCGCAGGCACATCAAAGGGAGCTTGGCGAAGTACATTGGCAATATCTGGTACCGTAAGGTTAAAGCTGCTTAACTTAAGTGGGTCGATGCGCACTCTAAGCACCCGTTCACGGTCGCCATTTAAACGAACATCAGCAACGCCTGGAATGGTTAAAAACTGCGGAGCTAAGTCGACATCAACACGCTCTGTCAACGCCTCAAGGGATAAGCTATCACTTGATACCGTTAACGATACAACCGCTTCGGCATCGTTATCGGCTTTAATAATTGATACCCGTTCAACTTCTTCGGGTAATTCTCGCTGCACACGGGCTACCGATTCACGCGTTTCGTTTGCAGCATCATCTAAATTTACACCGGGACGAAACTCAACCACGATACGAGCATTGTTTTCTTCACTTTGCGCGCGAATCGACTTTACACCACTAACCCTAGCAACCGCCCCTTCGAGCTTGCTAGTTACTTCGGTATCTACGGTCTCCGGTGAACCACCAGGAAAAGACGCTGATACAGTAATACGAGGTCTATCAACATCAGGTAGCTCACGTACTTCAACCCCTGCTATTGCTGCAATACCGGCGATAATAATGAGTAAGTTAAGTACCACGATTAAAACAGGGCGACGTATCGCCATTGATGGTAAGTCTTCCATCATAGGTTGCTGTTTCATCATTACTCCTTGGCTAGCTGCACTTCATTGATGAAATTAAGCTCTTGATTAGGTCTTAGGCGTTGAACTCCTTCTGTCACCAATAAGTCACCTTCGTTTAAGCCACCAGAGACTAACAAGCGCCCTGCTAAACGCTGCTCAATTTTAACATCAACGCGAGTTGCTTTTTTATCGACGCTCTTCCATACGTAAGGGCCTGCTGCCCCCCACATCATGGCTGCTTCAGGTACTACGGCAAGCTCTTCACCTAGAATATTTATATGCACACGAAAGCTCATACCCGGCATAAATTGCTGGGCATTATTATCAAGTTTGGCTTTTGTTCTGAGTGTGCGGGTTTGGGCATTAATACGCGAATCAAGCTCTGCCACCTGAGCCGTGTAAGCTTTATCGCCTAACCAAGGCACCACTTCGACCGAAGATTTTTGTTTAAGCACAGAGATAGCAGCCTCTGGGGCATTAAAATTGATATAAAGCTCAGAAATATCATCAATGGTGGCAATGGCTGTTTGGGTTGTGATCCTATCGCCTACTTCAACGTCAGTTAAACCCATAACACCACTAAAAGGAGCACGAACTTCGCGGTCTTCACGCTCTGTTTTCGCTTGCATTAACTGGACTTTTGCAAGCTCATAAAGCGTTTTCGCATCATCTAAATCACTTTGCGGTACTGCACCACGGGCGTGGCTTTCTTCAAGCCTTTTCATGGTACGCTCAGCATCTTTTAAAGTAATTTCAGCTTCGATCAACGCTGCCTTTTGTCTACGTGAATCAAGCTCTAATAGTAAGTCGCCTTTGGCAACGTTATCGCCTGGTTTAAAGTAAACAGCAGTGACTCTGTCCCCAACGGCTGGGTAAAGAGTGACTGAGTGAATCGCTTCAGCATTACCCACGGCTTTTATCTGTTGTTTAGACTTTTCAACAGACACTGATTCTACAACTACATTAGCCGCTTCAGCGACGGAAATACAACTAATACAGGCAATTAAAGTCCATGTATGTAATTTGCCAATTGTCAAAATTTCACCTAAATAAGAATCGTTTTAATTGTTACGAAGTGTAACAGCTTTGTGATCAATAAAAAGCTGACTTCGTTTAATAAACAATTAGCCAAGGTGAAATAAACCCATACATCGCCTGTGTTTTCTAATTAGAAACGACAATGTGATGAATCGACTTCTTTTAAGTGTGCTTCGCTTGCAATGGTTACCTCTACACAATCAGATTGATCAGTTATTTGTTCCTTTTGAATTAGTGTAAAACTACCTTCTTGCTCTGATCTTAATGAATACTCAAAGGTATCATTACTACCTTCTGATATAGCTGTTACTAGGCCGCCAACAAGTGCCCCAGCAATTGCCCCTGCAATCATATCTTCGTGGTTGCCATCTAGCTGATCAACAAGACCAATTGTAGAGCCTGCTGCTATACCCGTTTCAACGTTGGATGATAGCTTAACTGGCTGAACCGATGTCACTTTTGCATAAAAGCGTTTAATCATTACATTTTGGTCGGCTCTATCTACCCCTTGTGTCGCGCAGCCACCTAAAAATAGTAAACCTAGCAGTAATTTATTCATTCTATTGTCATCCCATCAGTATAAAGCTTAAGTTAGATAGTATTTCTAAGGTCAGTTAGAGACTGTTTAAGATGTGTAAAAAACTGTATGTAGCTAAAACGAACAGGCATAAAAAAAACCCCAGACAAAGCTGGGGTTTCTATCAATTCATAAAGCTAACAATTACTGTTGGCGCTGTGCTTCTTTTTGCGCTTTTTTAGCTTCTTTACGCTTACGAAGAACTTCTTGCGCTTCGTTACCGATGTGACCTTCACCACGCGCTTGTGCTAATTCGATTTGCTTTTGACGCTCAGCAAAACGTGCACGTTGCTCTTCTGTTAGGCTGTCGTGACAGTGATGACACGATACACCTTCCATGTATTCTGGCTTTTGCTTTTCTTCTTCAGTGATAGGCATACGACACGCGTGACATTGGTCGTAAGAGCCTTTTTGTAAGTCGTGATTTACCGCAACACGGTTATCAAATACAAAACACTCACCTTCCCACATGGTTTCTTCTTTTGGTACTTCTTCTAAGTACTTAAGAATGCCGCCTTCAAGGTGGAATACTTCGTCAAAGCCTTGCTCTTTCATGTACGCAGTTGATTTTTCACAGCGAATACCACCGGTACAGAACATAGCAACTTTTTTGTGCTTTTCTGGGTCTAGGTTTTCTTTCGCCCACGCTGGGAATTCGCGGAACGTTTTGGTGTTTGGATCAACCGCATTTTGGAAAGTACCGATCTCAATTTCGTAATCGTTACGCGTATCGATAAGAATCACTTCAGGGTCTGAAATTAACGCATTCCATTCAGCTGGTTTTACGTATGTACCCACTACTTCACGTGGGTCGATACCTTCAACACCCATAGTTACGATTTCTTTTTTCAGTTTTACCTTAGTACGGTAGAACGGGCATTCGTCATCGTATGACTCTTTAGTCACGATGTTGTCTAGGTTTGGTTGTGAATCTAACCATGCAAGTAGGTTATCGATACCTTCACGTTTAGCAGAAACAGTACCGTTGATACCTTCAGCCGCAAGTAACAAAGTACCGCGTACTTCATTGTCTTCCATTACTTTAAGTAATGGTTGGCGAATAGCTTCAAAATCTGGAAGGGCTACAAATTTGTAAAGTGCGCAAACAACAAAGTGCTCGCTAGTTACATTGTCTTTATGAACAGCAGTCATGGTTTTACCTTTTGCTTTAAATGCCCATGTGGGGCGTTAACCGAATCGCAAATCCGGCGCATTGAGGGCGCGTATTTTACGCGAATTAGCGATAATTGCAAAAACTGATGCGAAATAGCTGTGTTTTTACTGTCTCCAAGTGAGGCAAGTGCGTTATAATGAACAGGATTTACAAATTTTGCTCATCGGAGATTACGCATTGCATTTTACTGAACTTGGGATTGATACACGCCTCGAAAAACAACTTGCGCATCAAGGCATCACCCAGCCCACTGACATTCAAGCTCACGCGGTACCTACAGCTATCGCAGGCCATGATATTTTTGCACAGTCAAAAACAGGATCGGGCAAAACGCTGGCGTTTTTATTACCTGCTGTACAGCGCGTAATGAAACAAAAAGCACTCAGTAAACGCGACCCTCGCGTTTTAATCGTTGCGCCTACCCGCGAATTAGCAACCCAAGTGTACAGCCAATTAAGGCTATTAATTGCCGGTACAAACATTAGTGCTGTAAAAGTACTGGGTGGTGAAAACTTTAATGACCAAATTAAAGCACTACGCAAAGACCCACATTTTGTAGTAGGTACACCAGGGCGTTTAGCTGACCATTTGAGTCAACGCTCATTACAGCTTTCAGGCTTAGAGCTGTTAATTTTTGATGAAGCTGACCGTATCTTAGATTTAGGCTTTACCGATCAAGTTAAAATGATTAACGAGCTTGCTGATCACCGTTTACGCCAAACGTTATTGTTTTCAGCAACTCTTGACCATGCACAAGTTGATGCCCTATCACGTAACCTTTTACGTTCACCAAAACAAATTCTGTTAAGTGCTTCTAACGAGCAACATAGTGACATTACTCAGCAACTTTATTTAGCTGATCACTTAGATCACAAAGAAGCCCTACTTGAGCACTTTGTAAAACAAGACAATGTTGGCCAATGCATTATTTTCACCGCAACACGTGCCGACACTCAGCGTTTAAGTCAGCTATTAAATGATAAAGGCTTTAAAGCGCAAGCGCTTGCGGGTGACTTAACACAGGCTAAGCGCCTTGAAATTATGGACGCCTTTAGCCGTGAAAACTTTAAAATCTTAATCACCACCGATGTGGCATCGCGTGGTCTTGATTTATTAAGCGTAACCCACGTAATTAACTTCGACCTACCAAAACATGCTGAAGAGTATGTGCACCGTATTGGTCGTACTGGTCGCGCAGGGTTTAAAGGAACTGCTATTTCGTTAGTAGGCCCGAAAGATTGGCCAAGCTACAAAGCAATTAAAGCATTTTTAAATGATGAATTAAGCTTTTTCACCGTTGACGGCCTTGTTGGTAAATTTAAAGGTCTGCGTGAGAAAAAACCAAACACAGTTTGGAAAAAAGCAGAGAAAAAAGTGGCTGCTAAACCTGCAAAACCAAAACGCAAAGCAGCCCCTAAAAAGCCAAAAACCCCTATTCAAGCACCAATTGATGTAGATGGTTTTGCTCCAATGCGCCGTAAGAAAAAGCCAGAACAGGAATAACAATGAGTATTTTAGGAACCACACAAACCCTTTTCGTTAACGAAATGTCTAACGAAGGTGCTTATTTAGATGGCCGTGATTTAGGAGAAGTATTCTTACCAAGCAAAGAAATTGATTACGAATTAGAAGCTGGCGACAGCGTGCAAGTATTCATTTACTTAGATCACGCAGGTCACCCAACTGGCACTACAAAAAAACCTTTAGCTGAAGTAGGCGAATTTGCCCTACTACGTGTTAAAGCAATCAATAGCACCGGTGCGTTTATGGATTGGGGCCTCGAAAAAGACGTACTAGCGCCATACAACGAACAAAAGCCAAAAATGAAAGACGGCTTTTCGTATCTTGTACGCTTATACCTCGATAACGCCAGCAAACGTATTTGTGCATCGAGCAACTTTAATAAGTTTTTATCGAAAGAAGAACCAACTTACTCTGTAATGGAAGAAGTTGACTTAATCGTTGCCGGTAAAACAGACCTAGGCTACAAAGTACTTGTAAACGAAGCTCACATTGGCGTTGTTTATTACAACACGGTATTTAAAAAGCTGTTTGTTGGCCAACGCTTAAAAGGCTTTATTCAAAAAGTACGTGAAGACGGTAAAATCGACGTACTACTTGAAAAGCCAGGCATGGGCAAAGTAAACGACTTAGGCGAAAAAATCTTAGCTAAATTAAAAGCCGAAGGCGGCGTACTTCACTTAGGCGATAAGTCAGACCCAGAAGCAATTAAAAAGACCTTCTCGACCAGTAAAGCAAACTACAAAAAAGCCATTGGCGGTTTGTTTAAGCAAGGTTTGATTGATATTGAAGCGACGTCGATTAGATTGAAATAAGTTGCGAGTTGCGAGTTGCGAGTTGCGAGTTGCGAGTTGCGAGTTGCGAGTTGCGAGTAAAGCTTTACTCTTTTTTAGTTTCAATAACTATATAATTCACATTTTGAGTTAATTAAATTTATCAAAAAAACCTAAATTAATCTGAACATACGAGATTTTATACTCGATGTTAAATGCATTCTAGTGATGTTGTTGGCCATATAGGCTGATCGTTATCGCTATACAATACACCAAAATTAATGTTTGTGAGGTTATTAAAATGAAATTGAAGTTCTAGCCATTCTTTTTCAAACGTTACAGATATAAACGAGCCATAATCATCAACAGAAGGTTCAGAGCCTAGTTCAGTCTTAATAATTGATATAACTTCGGCCATTGGCTTACCTATAAGTTGATAACCAAACAAAGCTGCACTTTTATTGTAAACTTCGATCCAGCCAAGACGATTATCATTGTCAATTTCAAAAGTCAGCTCTATTAAAAGCTGGTTAAACTGCAATCGCTTATTTTCTGAATCGGTGAAAAATATTTTATCAGGTACACCTAACGCAGAAACAGCTTGCGTCTCTGTAAGACCAAATTGAATTGTGTCGATTCCATGCCCTAGTATGATTTCCATTAATTGAATCCTTTTAAGCGAAAACAGGGTTTTATATGCAATTAGATATTCGGCTCAACATATCTAAGCCTTGGTTTTGGTTCAAAAGAAACCAAGAAGTTATTATCGTCGTTCGCTAAATAGACTCTTAAAACCAACTCACCGCCCCACGCTTGAAAGGCAATTCTTGTAATTTCTTCTTTATAAATATGAAATACTAACTCCGTTCCGTAAAATAACTTTACACTCACTGAGTTATTCATAAATGGTGAATGAGTAAATATTAATTTTTCGTTGTTCTCATAGGTCTTAATGAATGAGAATAGCCCTTCATCATGATCATATTCGCAAGAATAGCCAAATCCTTTTTCAAAAAACTCTACTTCATCAGGAAACTCGTATGTCAATTTTACACCTTGCTACAACTGTAATTAATGTACAGTAAAGAGTTTTTGATTACGGGTAATTCTCTAGCTTTCATTAGCAAACAACCTAGCGTCTTCAAGTTGCCCTTCTGTACAAACCCACCGCCAATGAATGTCTTCAATCTTATTGCCTAGTATTGATTGGCAAAAACTCTGATTAGAATTCTTAAAAACTACTTTACGAAAGAGTTGTTAATAATATAAGCAGAAGAAGTAAAAAAGAAAAAGTGTAGAATGCATGGTAAGCAATTGATTATATTACCAGTTGTGAAGTATGATTGAAGCATAATTCAGTTGGTGATGGTATACAATGCTTTTAGATAAATTAATTTCACTTGAAGAGTCAGAATCTTTAGAGTTCAAGTCGTTTTGGTATTGGAACGGATTGGACAAAGACACGCAAAAAGCTTGGGGTGAACTTCTAAAAGACTTTGTTTCTCTATTTAATACTAAGAGTAGAGAAAAAACAAAGTATTTAATTATCGGTTTTGATGAAAATACAAAGAAAAAAAACAATTATAATTACGATAAAAATGGAAATAAAATAGAGAATATATCCGATATAGCTTCATTCAAAAAAAATCTTGTTAGCAGACTTAACAAAAACTTTCGCGTTAAATGTAGTGATAGCTATGTTGATTTAAAAAGCATCCCAATTGATAGTTATTTTACAATAAAAAAAGAAAAATCAGATAACAAAGAGCTGTTAATAATATCATTTAAAGAAATACCATTTCTACTAGAGTTAGATAAACAACTACCAGCTCAAACTGCATATAAACAAGGAAATGTTTTTATCAGAAAATTGAAAAGAGATAGTACGCCAGAGAATGCAATTGCCAACGCAAATGATATCTCATTGCTTTTTTCTGGATGTAAAAATTCTAATGAACTGATAATAAGAGAGAAAGAATACACTGTAAGCAAATTGGTTGATTGCTTTAGAGAAGTTCAATCCCCTAAATCAATTATATACAAGCATCATTCTAAAGAAAACAAGTATGAACACTATATATTATCCGGTGGAATAATACAGAACCCAATACATTTAATTTATTTTAATAAGTACACATCGCAAACAAAAGCTGTTCAGCATATATATGAAAAAAACTTAGTCATGAATAAAGATCAAGTTTTTTTGATAACTGATAATGCAAATAGAACTGGTGGTGAGTTTAACGATAATAAACTATCAAAAGACTTTAAAAGCATCGGGATAAGTGTTGAAATTTACACAATTGAGAAATTTTCATTGGACAAAATATATAACGATGCTTTCGAAGTTGACATATTACATGATGGTGAGTTTTCGATTGATGATTTTATAACCCCCCTGACAATAGATAGCGATAAAAATGTAGATATTTTGATTTCGGAGTGGATGGAATTAGATAACTCGCCTCTAATGATTTTGAAAGGCCTAGGTGGAATTGGTAAAACAACAGTTGTAAAACATTACCTTGATGGTTTGTACAAGCAAAGAAAAGGCGATGTTAACATAATATTTGTAAGCTCTCATGATCTGATCAACGTTCTTAGTAAAAATGATGAAGTTAGTGATTTATATGATTTTTATAAAGCATTCCTGGATGTTGAAAATGTAAGTTACATTTTGGATAAAACGGTTTTTGAACTTACTATAGATCATGGTAATTTAATATTCGTTATTGATGGTATTGATGAGGTACTAGCTAAGTTAGGTGGTAAATTTGATGTAAATGGACTGATTAGTTCTATTTTTAATAATTATACTGACACCCTGGCTAAGGCTAAAGTTATATTTACCTGTCGAGAAGAGTTTTGGTCTATCGGTGAGTACGAGGATAAAATATATCCACTAACTTTATCACCTTTCACTAGAGAATTAGCTGAAAAATATTTTGAGAAAAAGTTTGAAGGAAATAAAAACAAAATTAGTAAGGCATTAAGTTTGTCTGAACAATTTGCTTTAAATAAAGAAACAAATGAATATGTTCCTTATATACTAGACATGGTGAAGGAAAACCTTCTAGTAGAAGAGCACAATCTCTCTTTTCCCAATACAGAACTATTGAATCCGGAACTAGCTAATGACTTTTTAATTGGTAAAGTGTGTGATAGGGAAATAATAAAACTGGGTCATAAGTCAATAGATGAACAAATTAACCTATTCATAAAAATAGCTCAAACCTATGATGGAAAAGTACCATGTCACATTCTGAATAAAAATGAATATGTTGATGTAAACCATCTGAATATATATAAGGCGCATCCTTTATTAATATATGATTCGATTTCTGACTATATCCTATTTCGATACGATTTTTTCGCAGACTACTTCAAGATGTTGTACGTGTTTTTACTTCTATCAAAAGAAACTGATTTGAGTGAATTATCTAACCTAGACAAAAAAACAATCAGTGAAGTATTGTCTATTGGTGTATCTGCTATTGATTTGATTAAAAAGCGAATCAGTGATATCGATGCTTTCAGAAACGATTTGATCGAAAATCTTTACCTGTTTGTCGGCTTAGCTTCAGAAGATAATACTGATAGAAAATTATCATCATCCATGTTTTTCTTTATCCTATGCACACTCGATAATCAAACAAAGGATGAAAGGACAAAATTATTGGAGCAAATATATTCCGGGGCAAGTAGAGGTGTTATCGAAAATTTAAATCTTATTAATTTCTATTCAACTAGGACGTTTAAAAGTACATTCAATTTCTCAGATATGGTGTTCAAAAACTGCAGGATAGAAAATTATGCAGCATTTGGAGAGTGTGATTTTACAATTAATACAAGGTTTTATGAATCTACTTTCATAAAACCTTTATATAGTAATGGCTTTATTAACTTTCGCCGAGAAAACTTCGAACACAACTGTAATATAACAGACCTTGAAGATAAGTTTTCAGAGATTGAAGAACTAAGTTTGGCAAAAGAAGATAACTATGAAAAAAGCATTAAGAAATGTTTGAATTATTTTTGGAGTAACGGTCGGTTTAAAGTAAAAACTGTCGACTTTATTAATAAAAGGATGAATAAAGATCCTAGTATCCTTTTGAAACTACTTCAAGTTGGCGTTATTGAAGAGACCAAGAAAACTACAAATGCTAAACGATTGGAAAAATCTTATTCAATATCGAAAGAATATAAAAATGACCTATCTAAAATTATGGATCAAAATAGTTCCAATTCATCTCTTGATTTCATTGTAAAAATGGTTATGGATAATAAATAAACCTTGAATTTTGCAGGCTAGATGAATTATGCAGGGTGCTACTTAAAGAATATAGTTCACTGATTTTGTTCTGTCATATACACTAAGGCTCTCGCAATGGGAGCTTTTTCTTTTACGTCTGGTTTATACTGCTGCTTTCCATCCACTCCATTAAGTATCCTTAAGTGTATAGCAAATACTCTAAGACAGGACAGAGCTTGAATGAGTTTGCGAAATATCGCTTCTTGGAACTAAGTAAATAATAGTAGATTACTATAACTCGCTTAAAACTGAGCATACGAAATTTAAAAACGTTTAAATACAAACAAAAAGAGCATTGTATAGCCCGATATAAACCGTGCCTACAATGCTCTTTAAAGACTATTTTAAAATAACGAGGTTATTTTAGTGAGTCGTTAATTTCTTTTAGTGTTGCAACTGGATCTGCCGATTGGGTGATTGGGCGGCCTACAACTAAAAAATCGCTGCCATCTTCAACGGCTTGTTTTGGTGTCATGATGCGCTTTTGGTCGCCTGCATCGCTGCCTGCAGGGCGAATACCTGGAGTAACCAGTTTAAAGTCTGCGCCAAGTTCTGCTTTAAGCTTTTTCGCTTCTTGTGCTGAGCACACTACCCCATCAAGGCCTGATTCTTTGGCAAGGTTTGCTAAGTAAATTACTTGCTCTTCTGGTGTTTTATCTACACCTAAACGAGTAAGCTCTGCGGCATCCATACTGGTTAGTACGGTTACCGCAATCAGTAATGGTGCGTCATCACCAAACTGCTCTAAAGCTTGTTTTGCTTTAGTCATCATTTCAACGCCACCAGAGGCATGTACGTTAACCATCCACACACCCATTTTTGCAGCCGCTGTTACAGCTTTAGCCACTGTATTTGGAATATCGTGAAATTTTAGGTCTAAGAATACATCAAAACCTAAGTCGATTAGTTCCTTAACAAAGCTAGGACCAAAATACGTGAACATTTCTTTGCCTACTTTAAGGCGACACGTATCAGGCGATAATTGCTTTACAAACGCAAGAGCTGTTTGTTGATCATCATAATCAAGGGCAATTAATACTTTTTTTGAATCTTCGACAGACATAACTTTCCTAAAAACTAATGGACTAATATGAATTAAAAACCGTCTATGCCACGGCTTGGAACAATTGTTTCCCAGTGCTTACAAGATGGACATACCCAATAAATGGTATGACTGGTAAAGCCACAGTGTTGGCACTGAAAATCAGGTTTGGTTGCGATATAAGACGTAACTAGCTTATCAATTTGATCGAGTACATCTTTAATATCGTTGTTTTGTTTAGCTAGTAGCTGTAATAAAAAGCTAAAGCCACGAATAGTTGGGTGACGCTTTAAACTATCCGTTAAAAATTTAATTGCTTGCTCTATGTGACCTTGCTCAAGTAACGCTTGGCAGTGTTTTATTTTTATTAATACGCCACCTTTATCGAGCAGTTCATTGAGTAATTCGTAAAACTGATGCGTTAAATTGAGCTTTTGATAACTGAGCGCTAATTCTTCAATAAATACCGGCGCAAAAAACGTGAATTGGCTAATCAGCTCGCGCCAGTAGTAAATTGCTTTCACATAATCTTCTTTGGTGAAAGCACTATGGCCAAGCTCATACAGTGGGCGAATGGCTTTGTGGTTTAAGCTAATGGCTTTACGCATAATTTGCGTATCGTTATCTTGTAAGGCTGCTTCACAGTAAAAATTGGCAATCGCTTTTACATGCTGAGGTTTAGTGAACAACTCACTGTGGGCCTCGTACATGTTAATGCCCTTTTCCCATTCACGGGTTTGTGAATAAAGATTAATAATAGGCTCTAAGGCTTCTTTATAGCCTGCCTTAACAAGCCATACTAAATGCTCTTCTGCACCATCTAACAAGCCTGCCATAATGTAATCTTCAGCAAGTTCTAAGCGGCTGGTTGCAGCTTGTTGGTCATCAAGACTTGGATGTTTTAATAGCAGCTCATGAATTTTAATGGCGCGGTCAAGTTCGCCACGGCGGCGGAACATTGTTGCAAGCGTTGAATAGTGTTCAACTGAATCAGCGGCAACTTCGAGTAGGTTGATAAGGTGCTCTAAGCCTTGGTCTTCTTCTCTGTCTAAAAGAAATTTAAGGCCTTTAGAATATTCAGAGGTAATTTGGCGATTAAGCTGATGAGCTTGGTTTTTAGCGCTGTTTTTACCCATTATCCAACCGTAACCGGCTGCAACGGGTAAAAGTAAAAACAGAAGCTCAATCATGATTAGGTGTCTTTATTAGCAACAAGCTTTTTATTGTTTTTTTCAGGCGCTAATTTTTTCTTTAAGCGATAATTTTGCCACTTTAACTGAGAAAACAGTGTAAAGCTTATAAAACAACCAATTGCGACACCTAAAATAAAGCAGATACTTATTACAACAGCTAAGGGCAAAGTATTACTGGCGATTAAATAATTGATTTGCACCAATTGTGGATTCTGTGAACCAAGTACAAACGCAATAAATAAACACAGCGCAATTAATACAATTTTTAATACCCTAAACAAGTAACTACTCCTGTATAAAACTAGGCAATACTCGCATTTACGCGGTCACGTAATTCTTTACCTGGTTTAAAATGTGGTACGTGCTTACCGTCTAACTCAACTGTTTCGCCAGTCTTTGGATTACGACCTGTGCGAGGAGAACGATAATGCAATGAGAAACTTCCAAAGCCACGGATCTCGATGCGATCTGAGCTAGATAATGAGCCGGCCATTTGTTCAAGAATTTCTTTAACGGCATTTTCAACATCTTTCACAGGGATGTGTGCGTGTTGCTCGGCAAGTTGTTCTATCAATTCTGACTTAGTCATAGCGTTTCCTTAAAGAGTGGTAAAGGAAGGGCAAAACTGCCCTTCCAATTTTAAAAGACTAGATATTAGTCTTTTTGAGCATTTTTGAATGCTGCAGCCATAGCGTTTTCGAACGCTGGCTCTTCTTTCTTAAGCTTCTCTAGTACTTCTTTCTCTTCTGCTTCGAAAAGAGCTTTAACAGATAAGCTTAAAGTGCGGTTCTTACGATCAACACCAACGTATTTCGCTTCGATTTCGTCGCCTGCAGAAACTACAGTAGTAGCATCTTCAACACGCTCTTGAGCGATATCAGCTACACGGATGTAACCTTCAACGCCTTCGATTAGCTCAACAGTTGCGCCTTTCGCATCAACTTCAGTCACTTTACCTTTAACAATAGCACCTTTTTTGTTTGCGTCCAGGTAGTTATTGAATGGGTCAGCTTCGATTTGTTTAACGCCTAGAGAGATACGCTCACGCTCTGGGTCAACTTGTAATACGATAGCAGTGATTTCGTCGCCTTTCTTGAATTCACGAACAGCTTCTTCGCCTGGCGTGTTCCAAGAAATGTCTGAAAGGTGAACAAGACCGTCAATACCGCCTTCAAGACCGATGAAGATACCGAAGTCAGTGATTGATTTGATCTTACCAGTAACTTGGTCGCCTTTGTTTTGTAGACGAGCAAATTCTTGCCATGGGTTAGCAATACATTGCTTAAGACCAAGAGAAATACGACGACGCTCTTCGTCGATTTCAAGAACCATAACTTCAACAGTGTCACCTAGTGAAACAACTTTTGAAGGGTGGATGTTCTTGTTAGTCCAATCCATTTCAGAAACGTGTACTAGACCTTCTACGCCTTCTTCGATTTCAACGAAACAACCGTAGTCAGTAAGGTTAGTTACACGACCAGAAAGCTTAGAACCTTCTGGGTAACGACCAGCGATAGCTGCCCATGGATCTTCGCCAAGCTGTTTAAGGCCTAGAGATACACGAGTCTTTTCTTTGTCGAATTTAAGAACTTTAACTGCGATTTCGTCGCCAACATTAACGATTTCTGAAGGGTGCTTAACACGCTTCCACGCCATGTCTGTGATGTGTAGTAGACCGTCAACACCACCAAGGTCAACGAACGCACCGTAGTCTGTAAGGTTCTTAACGATACCTTTAACTTCTTGACCTTCAACAAGGTTAGCAAGAAGTTCTTCACGCTCTTGTGAGTTCTCTGATTCGATAACTGCACGGCGAGAAACAACAACGTTGTTACGTTTTTGGTCAAGCTTGATTACTTTGAACTCAAGCTCTTTACCTTCAAGGTGAGTTGTGTCACGTACTGGACGAACATCAACAAGTGAACCAGGTAGGAAGGCACGGATTGAATCAACTTCAACAGTGAAACCGCCTTTAACTTTACCGTTGATAACACCAGTAACAGTCTCTTGCTCTTCACATGCTTTTTCTAAGCGGATCCACGCTTCGTGACGCTTCGCTTTCTCACGAGAAAGGATAGTTTCACCGAAACCGTCTTCGATTGCGTCTAAAGCAACATCTACTTCGTCGCCAACAGCAACTTCTAGTTCACCAGCAGCATTTTTGAATTGCTCAGCAGGGATTGCACTTTCAGATTTAAGACCAGCATCAACAAGTACGATGTTGTTCTCGATTGAGATAACAGTACCTTTAACGATAGAGCCTTGCTCTGCTTCAAAACCCTTAAGGCTTTCTTCAAATAACTGCGCAAAATTTTCTGACATTATACGTCTCTAAATAATTAAATAACCAATTAGCAACCATGCTGCATGGGGTTGTTAAAATAGCACTAGCTTCCTGCCGGCACCTTAATAAATTACTTTTAAGCTTTTGGAAGCTTTCCTGCAAGTACTGCTTCGTCGAGTAAAGTTACAACTTTATCAAACACTTGCATTGCATTAAGCTCGCTAGTATCGAGCTCAATGGCGTCTTCTGCAGGAACAAGCGGCGCAACTTCACGCGTCATATCACGGTGATCGCGAGCTTTTATGTCCTCAAGTAGACCACCTAGTGTAACATCAAGACCGCGTTCGTTCAACTCAGCAAAGCGACGACGAGCGCGCTCTTCAGCTGATGCGGTTAAATAAATCTTCAATGGTGCATCAGGGAACACAACTGTGCCCATGTCACGACCATCGGCAATTAAGCCGCTCTCAGTACGAAACGCACGTTGACGACGTAATAATGCTTCTCTCACCCGTGGTAATGCAGCAATCTTTGATGCCGCAGCACCCACTTCTTCGTTACGAATTGTGGTTGTGACGTCTTCGCCTTCCAATACAATTTTAGAAGTATGCGTTTGGCTATCGACCAAAAACTGCACATCTAAGTTTGCAGCTAGCGGTACTAGCGCATCTTCATTATCTAGTTCAATTTGATGATGAAGCGCTGCAAGTGACAGCACACGGTAAATCGCTCCACTGTCTAATACATCCCAACCTAATTTCTCGGCTAACAAGCGACAAACAGTTCCTTTACCTGAACCACTTGGGCCATCGATGGTGATTACGGGCATTGATAACGCCTGCATTTATAACCTCCTGCAATGCACACCAAAATAAAACCGCGATATTATACGCCAGTTCTAGAAATAGATCCGCATTTAGAATGTAACTTTTTATATTTTCTTCTGTTTTATTGACTTGAGACAGACTCTAGTACTTTGAAAAACGTTGGAAAAGTTTTGTATGTACACTTAGGATCGTTAATGGTTATCGGCTTTCCGCCAACGGCAACCATTGCAAAACACATGGCAATACGGTGATCGTTATAGGTATCAATCGCTACATCGTTAAATGTTTCTGGTGGTGTAATTTCGATGAAATCTTCACCTTCAACCACTTCTGCACCAACTTTACGAAGCTCAGTCGCCATGGCATATAGGCGATCTGTTTCTTTTACACGCCAGTTATAGATATTACGAATAGCTGTTTTACCTTTAGCAAAAAGCGCAACAGTGGCGAGTGTCATTGCCGCATCTGGAATTGCATTGGCATCAATATCGACAGCGTTTAGCTCGCCTTTACGAACCACCAGCTTTTCATCATACCAATCGATTTTGGCGCCTACTTGCTCCATAACTTTGGCAAAACCAATATCACCTTGAACAGATGCCGCACCTACCCCGTTAATTTCAATTTCGCCACCTGCTATTGCAGCCGCCGCAACAAAATAAGAGGCGCTTGATGCATCACCTTCAACCATAATGCGCTCAAGTGCTTGATACTGCTGACAGCCTTTAACGTAAAATGTTTCGTAATTGTCATGGCTTACTGTAACGCCAAAACGCTTCATTACATCTAGGGTAATGTCAATGTAAGGCTTTGATACCAGTGTACCTTTAATGGTAATTTCTGTATCGCCATTAAATAATGGTGCTGCCATTAGTAACGCTGTTAAGAACTGGCTAGAAATGCTGCCATCAATTGCAACTTTGCCACCGTTGATTTTGCCGCCTTTAATGGCCAGTGGTGGATAATCTTTATGCTTAAGGTATTCAACATCACCACCCAGTGCTTGCAGTGCATCTACCAAATGGCCAATTGGGCGCTCTTCCATGCGAGGCTCGCCCACCAGCTGGTACTCGCCTTCTACAGCTGCTAAAACGGCTGTAAGTGGACGATAAGCAGTACCGGCATTACCTAAAAATAAAGGCTCGCTCGGAGTTTTAAATTTACCTGCAACACCCTCTACGGTGGCCACTGTTTTATCTTCATTAAGCGAAACATTTACGCCTAAAAGATTTAATGCACCTAGCATGTGACGAATATCATCACTATCTAATAGGTTTTCAACAACCGTTGTGCCCTCTGCAAGAGCAGCAAGCAGTAAGATACGGTTTGATAAGCTTTTTGAGCCTGGTAGTGTCACACTACCATTTACCTTTGTAATCGGTTCAAGACGAAGCTGTTCCATAATTAGCTGTTCTCCTTGGCGAATTTTTCCATAAAATTAACCAAGGCTTGAACACCTTCAAGTGGCATCGCATTATAAATGCTTGCGCGCATACCACCGACAATACGGTGACCTTCAAGGGCTAATAAGCCTGCTTCTTTTGACTCACTAATGAATTTATCATTCAGTGATTCGTCGTTTAACCAAAACGGTACGTTCATACGCGAACGGCAATGCTTAGCAACTTTGTTGCTATAAAAATCTGAGCTATCAATGTAGCTGTAAAGAAGTTCTGCTTTTGCGATGTTTTGTTCTTCCATCGCTTTAACGCCGCCGTTTGCTTCAAGCCACTCAAATACTTCAGCAGCTAAATACCACGCAAATGTAGGTGGTGTGTTATACATGCTGCCTTGTTTTGCTTCTAAGGCGTAATCAAGAATACCTGGCTTTGCAAGCCCTTCACGCTCTAATAGCGTTTTACGTACAATAACAATCGATAAACCAGATGGGCCAATATTCTTTTGTGCGCCAGCGTAAATAAGATCAAACTGATTTACGTCAAACTCACGCGATAAAATAGTCGATGACATATCAGCCACAATCGGTGCTGATGGGTGTGATGGTACGTCAAAAATTTCTATGCCATCTACGGTTTCATTCGGACAATAGTGAATGTATGACGCATCAGCTGGTAATTCCCAGCTGCTTGCTGGTTTTATAGAGAACTGGCCATTTTGCTGCTCATCATCACGTACATTGATGCTTTCAACTGCAGTGAATTTTGCCGCTTCTGAAGTAGCCCCTTTAGACCACACACCGTTTTCACAGTACACGGCTGGCTTATCATCAAGGTGAAGATTCAATGGTACAGCACTGAATTGACCACGGCCACCGCCGTGCATAAATAACACTTCAAACTCATCGCTAATATTCATTAAACGACGCAGGCTTGCTTCACATTTAGTGGTAAGCGCTAAAAAGTCGCTGCTGCGATGGCTAATTTCCATCACAGAGACACCTAAACCTTGCCAATCTATAAATTCTTTTTGTGCTTTTTGCATAACTGCCGGCGGTAGCATTGCCGGTCCTGCACAAAAATTATACTTAGTCATTACTTTGCCTCATTCCAGTAATTATAGTGCGGATAAAAAAAGCGGCCGAAGCCGCTTTTTAAATCAATGTTATTCTGAAGGTGGGTTATCACCCGTTTCTTCAGTATTGGTATCGACTACTTCAACGGCCTCGCCTTCGATGGCTTCAAGCTCATCAACTTCGATTTCTTCGATACGTTGTAAACCAACTACTTGCTCTTCGTCAATAGTTCGTATCAAAATAACGCCTTGAGTATTACGACCAACCGTAGAAACCTCGTTTACACGGGTACGTACTAAGGTACCGCGATTAGAGATAATCATGATTTCGTCGTTATCGTCAACTTGTACTGCACCAACCACAGCGCCATTACGCTCGCTTACTTTGATTGATACAACACCTTGTGTTGCACGGCTCTTCGATGGGTAATCTTCAAGTGCTGTACGCTTACCGTAACCGTTTTCTGTCACAGTTAGGATTGCACCATCTGACTTAGGTACGATTAACGACACAACGCGTTGGTCGTCAGCCATCTTAATACCACGAACACCTGTTGCTGTACGACCCATTGGACGTACACCTTTGAAGCGGATTTCTGGGTTACCGTTTTCGTCTAGAACTGGGTTACCGTTTTCATCAACAACTTCTGACTCTTCTGCTTCTTTAAAGCGAACAACTTTACCAGCATCAGTGAATAGCATGATTTCATTCGTGCCATCAGTGATATCAACACCAATTAGGCTATCGCCTTCATTTAGGTTAACAGCGATGATACCGCTCGCACGTTGACGGCTGTATGCTGTAAGTGGTGTTTTCTTAACTGTACCAAACGCAGTTGCCATGAAGATGAATTTATCTTCTTCGTACTCACGTACTGGTAAGATAGCTGTAATACGCTCATCAGCTTCAAGTGGTAATAAGTTAACAATTGGCTTACCACGCGCTGCACGGCTTGCTAATGGTAACTGATATACTTTCAACCAGTATAAGCGACCTGCTGTTGAGAAACATAAGATTGTATCGTGCGTGTTAGCAACTAATAGACGTTCTATGAAGTCTTCATCTTTCATCTTCGTTGCTGATTTACCTTTACCACCACGACGCTGTGCTTCGTAGTCAGATAATGGTTGATACTTAACGTAACCTTCGTGAGAAAGCGTTACGACAACGTCTTCTTCATTGATTAGGTCTTCAAGGCTAATATCGTGAGCAGCTGCACTGATTTCAGTACGACGTTCGTCACCATATTGTTCTTTAATTTCTACTAGCTCGTCGCGGATAACTTCCATTAGACGCTCTGGGCTTGAAAGAATGTGTAAAAGCTCAGCAATTAGATCAAGTAAGTTTTGGTACTCGTCTAAGATCTTCTCATGCTCAAGACCTGTTAGTTTGTGTAAACGTAGGTCTAGAATTGCCTGTGCTTGTTGCTCAGATAAATAGTACTGACCGTCACGAATACCTAGTTCAGCCGCTAACCAATCAGGACGTGCTACGTTATCTTCACCCGCTTTTTCAAGCATCGCTTTAACAGTGCCTAGTTCCCAAGGACGTGCTGTTAGTGCAGCTTTTGCTTCTGCTGGTGTTGGTGACTTACGAATAAGTTCGATAATTGGGTCGATATTCGCAAGGGCAATCGCTAGGCCTTCAAGCGTGTGAGCACGGTCACGGGCTTTACGTAAATCGAATACAGTTCGACGTGTAACAACTTCACGACGGTGCACGATAAACGCTTCAAGCATTTCTTTTAGGTTGAAACACTTAGGTTGGTTGTTATCAAGTGCAACCATGTTCATACCAAACACAGTTTGTAACTGAGTTTGTGCATATAGGTTGTTTAAGATTACTTCACCAACATCACCACGTTTGATTTCGATAACGATACGCATACCGTCTTTATCTGATTCGTCACGTAGTGCGCTAATACCTTCAATCTTCTTATCTTTAACAAGCTCTGCGATCTTCTCAATAAGGCGTGCTTTGTTAACTTGATAAGGGATTTCGTGAACGATGATTGTTTCACGACCGGTTTTTTCGTCAACTTCGATTTCAGCGCGAGCACGGATATATACTTTACCACGACCGGTTAAGTACGCTTGCTCAATGCCTTTTTTACCATTGATAATCGCCGCAGTCGGGAAATCTGGACCCGGGATATATTCAATAAGCTCAGCAATTGACATATCAGGGTTTTGAATAAGCGCTAAACAACCATTGATAACTTCTGTTAAGTTATGAGGTGGAATGTTAGTCGCCATACCAACCGCGATACCCGAAGAACCATTTACTAATAAGTTAGGTACTTTAGTAGGTAATACGTCAGGAATTTGCTCAGTACCGTCGTAGTTCGGTACGTAATCAACCGTTTCTTTTTCTAAATCAGCTAATAATTCATGTGACATTTTCGCCATACGGACTTCCGTATAACGCATTGCTGCCGCAGAGTCACCGTCAACAGAACCAAAGTTACCTTGGCCGTCAACAAGCATGTAGCGTAATGAGAAAGGCTGCGCCATACGAACGATGGTGTCATATACCGCGCTGTCGCCATGTGGGTGGTACTTACCGATTACATCACCAACAACACGTGCTGATTTCTTGTAAGGTTTATTCCAATCATTATTGAGTTCGTTCATTGCAAACAGAACGCGGCGGTGAACTGGCTTTAAGCCGTCACGTACGTCTGGCAATGCACGTCCTACGATTACACTCATCGCGTAATCAAGGTAGGAGTTTTTTAATTCATCTTCAATATTGACTGGCAGAATTTCATTGGCGAGATCAGTCATTTGATTTCACATTCCTTCAGTATTGACTCATTAAGAGGCAAACCGCCGTCTTAAGAGCTTTAGTTATTATTTCCAGACCATGCTATCACAATTTATTTAGATTTACAGGCGCTAAATCTTTGCGATTTATTAATTTCCCCCTATATAATGGCCTCAGATTAACGAGGAAGTTTTTTATGACCGAGCATCAAAATGTAGATAATGCAGAAATTGCAAAGTTTGAAGCCATCGCAGAACGTTGGTGGGACCGCGACGGAGAGTTCAAACCCCTTCATGAAATAAATCCTCTACGTTTGGATTTTGTCGCTGATAAAGTAGGCGGCTTATTTGATAAGGAAACCTTAGATGTTGGCTGTGGTGGCGGCATCTTAAGTGAAAGTATGGCGCGTATGGGCGCTAAAGTAACCGGCATCGATATGGGCCAAGAGCCACTTACCGTTGCTAAGTTACATAGTTTAGAAACAGGCGTACCTGTTGATTATATAAAGGTACCTGCAGAGCAATTTGCTGCTGAGCACCCTGCTCGCTTTGATGTTGTGACCTGTATGGAAATGCTTGAGCATGTTCCAGATCCTGCTTCTATTATTCGTGCTGTAGCAAAGCTTGCTAAACCGGGCGCCGATGTATTCTTTTCAACATTAAATAAAACACCAAAAGCTTATTTGTTTGCTATTGTCGGTGCTGAAAAGCTTTTAAAGATGGTCCCTGAAGGTACTCATGACCATAAAAAGTTCATCAAACCTGCACAGCTTATTGCATGGGCAGAAGAAGCGGGATTAAAAGTACGCGCCAGTACCGGCCTTAACTATAACCCGTTTTCTAAGCAGTACAGCTTAAATGATGATGTAAGTGTTAATTACATCCTGCACTTTGAGAAACTAGCCTGATGAGTGGTGTACAAACACCCTCTATCGATTTTGATGCTTTTATCTTTGATTTAGATGGCACACTACTCGATACCGCAGATGACTTAGGTGGCGCATTGAACCGCGTGTTAGCAGATGCCAATGTGGCGCCTGTTGCTGAGCATGTTTATCGCCCTGCTGCGTCTAACGGTGCAAATGCATTATTAGAAGTAGGGTTTGGGGATAAATGGCCCGAACTTGAACAACTCGCCTTGCGCCAGCAGCTTCTTGACTACTACGCCGAAGATATTGCTGTGCACAGTAAATGTTTCAATGGCATCGAACAGCTTTTAATTGCACTTGAGCAAAACAATATTAAGTGGGGCATTATGACTAATAAGCCCGGCTTTTTAACTGAGCCCTTAGTGCAAGCTATTCCCTCCTTGCGTGATGCAAAGGCAGTTGTGAGTGGCGATACATTAGCTGTGTCAAAACCATCACCGGATCCACTATTACACACTGCTGAGATCTTAGATGTTGATCCGAGCCGTTGTTTGTATATCGGTGATGCTGAACGTGATATTCAAGCTGCAAAAGCGGCCAATATGTACAGCGCAACAGCGTTATGGGGTTATATACCCAGTGTAGACGCTGCACTTGGCTGGCAAGCGGATTTCAATTGGCAAACGCCAATAGATGGTTTTAACCATATATAGTGTTATTTGATAACTGAAACACCATATATTGTGATTTGATTTACTTTTGAGCATTCATTGATGATAAAAAAATCAGTCAAAATTTATTTTTAAAAACGGTAAATTTTCTGGATCTTTTGTTGATTTCTACAAATTTCGTCGTCTATGAATGTTCAAAGGTTAATGGTCACTAACACAATGCGTTTATCCAATAGTTATCCACAAAGTGGGGCAATTCTATCCCTTGCAAAACAGCGCAGACCACACTATCTTGTGATCTGCAATTTAAACAACACCAGATATTGTGGCTAAATGTTATTCAATTAGATCACCCTGGCGTTTAATAATAATAATTACATAAAGAATACCTTTGTCTTTACAACTATAATTTCCCAAGGAATACAGGCAAAACTATGAACCAACAGCTATCTGTAAGCAAACGTGACGGCCGTAAAGAGTCACTTGATCTAGATAAGATCCATCGCGTGATCGCTTGGGCCGCAGAAGGTCTAGAGAATGTGTCTGTCTCACAAGTTGAATTAAAATCACATATTCAATTTTATGACGGCATTCGTACCGATGACATTCATGAAACAATCATCAAAGCTGCAGCTGATCAGATCTCTAAAGATACGCCTGATTACCAATACCTAGCTGCTCGCTTAGCTGTATTCCATTTACGTAAAAAAGCGTACGGTCAATTTGAGCCACCACGCTTATACGATCACATCACGAAATTAGTTGAAGACAAGCGTTATGATCAACACCTACTTGTTGATTATACCGAGCAAGAAATTGACGAGTTAGATGCTTACATCGATCACAACCGTGACTTAAACTTCAGCTACGCTGCTGTAAAGCAACTTGAAGGTAAGTATTTAGTTCAAAACCGTGTTACTGGTGAAATCTACGAAAGTGCACAGTTTTTATATATCTTAGTGGCTGCAAGCTTATTCTCTGATTATCCAAAAGAGACACGCCTTGATTACATCAAGCGTTTTTATGATGCAGTATCTACATTCAAAATTTCATTACCTACCCCTATCATGGCAGGTGTACGTACCCCTACACGTCAGTTCAGCTCATGTGTACTTATTGAATGTGGTGATAGCCTAGATTCTATCAATGCAACATCGTCTGCGATTGTTAAATACGTTTCGCAACGTGCGGGTATTGGTATTAATGCCGGTCGCATCCGTGCCCTTGGTAGCCCTATTCGTAACGGCGAAGCGTACCACACAGGTTGTATTCCGTTTTATAAGCACTTCCAAACAGCAGTTAAGAGCTGTTCACAAGGTGGTGTTCGTGGCGGCGCAGCAACGTTGTTCTACCCACTTTGGCACTTAGAAGTTGAAAACCTACTTGTTCTTAAGAACAACCGTGGTGTTGATGATAACCGTGTACGTCACCTTGACTACGGTGTGCAGTTCAATAAATTAATGTATAGCCGTTTAATCAAAGACGATTACATCACATTATTTAGCCCTTCAGATGTACCGGGTCTATACGATGCATTCTTTGAAGATCAAGCAAAGTTTGATGAGCTATACATCAAATACGAGCAAGACGAGTCAATTCGTAAAAAACGTATTAAGGCGATTGAGTTATTCTCAATGTTTGCACAAGAGCGTGCGAGCACAGGTCGTATCTACTTACAAAACGTTGACCACTGTAATACGCACAGCCCGTTCATCTCGACTGTGGCACCAATTCGTCAATCTAACTTATGTTTAGAAATTGCATTACCAACTAAGCCACTTAGCAATGTAATGGATGAAGAAGGTGAAATTGCACTTTGTACGCTGTCGGCGTTTAACTTAGGTGCAATTGAATCACTTGACGAATTAGAGGAACTTGCTGAACTTGCAGTACGTGCTCTTGATAACTTACTTGATTTCCAAGACTACCCTGTTCCTGCGGCGAAAAACGCAACTATGGGTCGTCGTACGCTAGGTATTGGTGTTATTAACTACGCGTACTACTTAGCGAAAAATGGTAAGCGTTACTCAGATGGCAGCGCAAATGCCCTAACTCACAAAACATTTGAAGCAATTCAATATTACCTAATGAAAGCATCAAATGAGTTAGCTAAAGAACGTGGTGCGTGTCCTAAATTTAACGAGACAACGTATTCTCAAGGCATTATGCCAACAGATACTTACAAGCGTGACCTAGATCAGTTCTGTGAAGAGCCGCTTCACTTAGATTGGGACTCATTACGCGAAAGCATTAAAGAGCACGGTATGCGTAACTCTACGCTATCTGCCCTAATGCCTTCAGAGACATCATCGCAAATCTCTAACGCAACAAATGGTATTGAACCACCACGTGGTCATATCAGCGTTAAAGCAAGTAAAGATGGTATCTTAAAGCAAGTAGTGCCAGATTATGAAAATCTGAAAGATAACTACGAGCTACTGTGGGATATTCCTTCAAACGATGGTTACCTACAACTTGTTGGTATTATGCAAAAATTCGTTGACCAAACGATCTCTGCAAACACTAACTATGATCCATCTAAGTACGAAGGCGGTAAAGTACCTATGAAGGTGCTATTAAAAGACCTACTGACTGCGTATAAACTTGGTGTTAAAACCCTGTACTATCACAACACACGTGATGGTGCATCAGACTCTCAAGATGAGTTAACACCAGAGGTAGAAGATGACGGTTGTGCAGGCGGCGCTTGTAAAATCTAATTAAATTAATAACATAACAAAAGCGGGCTCATTAGCCCGCTTTGTCCTGACTGTTTTTTGAGAAATCACTATGTCATATACAACTTTTAGCCGAAATCATAATAACCAATTACAAGAACCGATGTTTTTCGGCCAAACGGTAAACGTGTCACGTTACGACCAACAAAAGTACCCTATCTTCGAAAAGCTAATTGAAAAGCAACTTTCGTTCTTTTGGCGTCCTGAAGAAGTTGATGTAAGTAAAGACCGTCTTGACTTCCAAGCGTTACCAGAGCACGAAAAGCACATCTTTTTAAGCAACTTAAAATATCAAACGCTACTTGATAGTGTGCAAGGTCGTTCGCCTAACGTTGCGTTACTACCTATTGTGTCTATTCCTGAGCTAGAAACTTGGATTGAAACATGGGCGTTCAGTGAAACTATTCACAGCCGTTCATACACGCACATTATTCGTAACGTTACGCAATCTCCTGAACTTATTTTTGACGATATCGTAAGCAACGAGAAAATCAGTGAGCGTGCTGATGCGGTAACTAAGTACTACGATGATTTAATCAGCATGATTTCTGTTTACAACCTATACGGTGAAGGTAAACATGTGATCAACGGTGAAGAAGTTAAAATCAGCTTATTTGACCTTAAAAAGCAACTTTACCTAGCAATGATGTCGGTTAACATCTTAGAAGCGATTCGTTTCTATGTAAGCTTTGCTTGTTCATTTGCTTTCGCTGAGCGTGAATTAATGGAAGGTAATGCAAAAATCATCAAGCTAATCGCCCGTGATGAAGCGTTACACTTATCTGGTACACAGCACATCTTGAACATTATGCAAGAAGGTAAAGACGACCCAGAAATGGCAATCGTTGCAGCACAATGTCGTGAAGAAGCAATTCAGATGTTTGTTGAAGCAGCAGAACAAGAAAAAGATTGGGCAGAATACCTGTTCAAAGATGGTTCTATGATTGGTCTTAACAAAGATATCTTATGCCAATACGTTGAATACATCACTAATGCACGTATGACTGCGGTAGGCCTACCTGCACAGTTCGAAAGTAAGAGTAACCCTATTCCGTGGATCAACTCTTGGTTAGTATCAGACAACGTTCAAGTTGCTCCACAAGAAGCTGAAATCAGCTCTTACCTTGTTGGTCAAATTGACTCTCAAGTTGATGCATCTGACTTTGGTGACTTCGACCTGTAATGAGCTCAAACAACACTGCAGAGGTTATCCTTGCAGGAACAGACAGCCAGAATCTTGAATTTGATTCTGGCTGTTCATCTCTCCTTGAATGCCTAGAACAAAACAAAATAGATGTACCCTACCAATGCCGTGAAGGTTATTGTGGCGCTTGCCGTGCAAAATTAGTCGAAGGTGATGTGATCTACAATCAAGAGCCGCTTGCGTTCGTTCGAACAGGCGAAGTGTTGCTGTGTTGTAGTAAACCCAATGGAAAGATAAAAATTGAGCTTTAATGCCAAATAAGCTCACTGGTTTGGTAGAAATTTTCTTTATCTGACACACTCACCATTTGCTGATCAATCGTAACATCCCACTGTAAGTTTTTAGTTAGATGACTCGCTAATTGCTCAATGAAATTGTCATCAAACGCAATTAAATGACCATTATTGATAAGTTCTAACTGGTGTTCATTTTCTTTAAGCCAATCGTTATTTAAGGTTGTCACGACCCATAGCTCATCAACCCGCTTTGCAATTTTGTTGAGCTGTAAAATATCAGGTTGGTCAACAGCAAGCCATGTATGATAATGGTCATCAAGCGCTTTTATTGATACATCTGGTTCAGCATGACTGAACCTTGCATTCAATATGGCTGTTTCGTTGTGTGAAAATAAGCAATAACTTAAAAGCTTGAGTACAAAGTGTTGATAGCTTTCACGACGGTCACAAGCAGTGGTAAACACCTCTTTGTGATTACGATGCTCTCTTAAATCAGCAATGGTAAAATTTGCTTTGAATACCCTATTTTTATCAGACATAAGATTTGGCCATCTCAGTGTAACAGTCTAAGTATAGTGTATGGTGTTAAAATCGCGACTTAGGTAAAGTTATAGTATAACGTTATTGCAGTTAAAAAATTGCAGTGTTATATTATATCACCACACTCAACAACAAACTTAGAAGTAGTAATGATGAAACAAGTTTCAATTCTTTCTAGTGCTGTTGCCGCTGCGCTGTTTTCTCAATCAACAATGGCTGCTGTGATCACAGGTCAAGTATTAGATAAAAACCAACAACCTATCAGCAATGCTGAAATACATGTACACGGCAAATCACAAAGCGTTGTCACTGACAAACAAGGTCAGTTTAAAATTGATGTAGACAATAAAGGTCAGCTTCACATCAGTAAAAACAATTTCATCGATAAGCGTGTTGCTATTAATGGCGAAGACCAAAATGTTGTGGTTACGCTTACACCAACATCGGTTGAAACTGTTGTTGTTTATGCATCAGCACTTCATAAAAATAGTCTTGAAATGATTTCGCCAGTGAATGTTTTAGCCGGTGATGAGTTAAAAGATAAAGCAAAACCGACATTAGGCGAAACACTAAAAGGTTTACCGGGCGTTAATGCTAGCTACTTTGGCCCAGTTTCATCAAGCCCTATTATTCGTGGTTTAGATGGTCCGCGTGTGAAGATCACCCAAAATGGCCTTGATAGCAGTGATGCATCTCGTATCGGCCCTGACCACGCAACATCAAATGACAGCCTAGCAGCAGAGCAAATCGAAGTACTTCGCGGCCCTGCTACCCTACTTTATGGCTCTGGTGCTATCGGTGGTGTGGTGAACGTTGTTGATAACCGTATTCCTACCGATAACATTGACTCTTTAACCGGTGCTGCACAATACACACACGATACAGTATCAAATACAAACACTTATGCTGCAAAACTTGAAACCGGTAATGATGGTTTCAACTTCCATTTCGATGGTACAAAGCGCAAAGGTCACGATTATGACACGCCAAACTTCGAGCTTCCTGAGGAACATGAAGAGCACGAGGAGCATGAAGGTGAAGAGCATGAAGAACACGAAACAGCTAATAGCGTAGAAAACACCTTTATCGATAGCCAAACAGTTAACTTTGGTACTAGTTACGTAGGCGATCACCTAACGCTAGGTGTGTCATTCGGTCGCATCGAAACAGATTATGGCATTCCTGCTCATGAGCATCATCATCATGAAGAAGAGGAAGATCATGATGAAGGTGAAGAAGAGCACGAAGAATCAGTATTTGCACAGCTAGAGCAAGACCGCTGGCAAGGTTACATGAGCTATGCACTTCATGATAACTGGATTGAAAATATCTCACTACGCGTTGGCTACACAGACTACAAACACGCTGAAATTGAAGATGGTGCAGTGGGCACGGTGTTTACAAACAAAACAACCGAAGCACGTGCAACTGTTGAGCACAAGTTAGGCCTTTGGCACGGTATGGCTGGTTATCACTACACTGAGTCTGACTATGATGCAGATGGTGAAGAAGCCTTTACGCCAGCAAGTGTTACTAAAACAAACGCGTTATTCGTTCTTGAAGAACGCCAGTTTGGTGATGTGACCGTTGAGCTAGGTGCACGCCTTGAAGATTACCAAATCGACTCTGCTGTAAGCATGGCTGAGCATCATCACGATCATGAAGAGGAAGAAGAGCACCATGACGAAGAAGAAGCTGAAATCATTAACTACAGTGAAGATTTCACAAACTTAAGCTTATCTGCAGGTGCAATTTGGCAATATCAAGAAGGCCAAAGTGTTGCTTTAAGTGTATCTCGTTCAGAACGTGCGCCACTAAGTGCGGAATTACTATCAAACGGCATTCATATCGCAACAGGCACTTACGAGCTAGGTCTTGGTTATCATATTGAAGATGGCGAAATTCATTTTGAGCCAGAAGATATCGAGCAAGAAACTGCAACGAACTTTGATTTAAGTTTCCGCCGCTTTATTGGTGACTTTGGTTACACAGTTAACTTCTTCTATAACGACATTGAAAACTATTACTACCAGCAAAACACCGGTTTAGTTTTTGATGAAGAGCATGGCTTAGAATCAGCAGCTGATGCAGATGAAGATGCAATGGCGGTTTACCAATTTACAAGTAAAGATGCGAAATTATACGGTATTGAGTTTGACGTACATTATCAAGTGACGCCAAGTGCGCTAGTTAAAGTGTTTGGTGATTCAACAACGGCTAAGCTAAAAGATGATGAAGGTTACTTACCTCGTATCCCTGCTAATAAACTGGGTTCTGAATTACAGTACACAGTGTCTGATTGGAAGTTTAGCCTAACCGGTACTCATTATTTTGAGCAGTCTGACATTACAGCTTACGAGACAAAAACTGACGGCTATACCCTATTTGATGCATCAGCTAACTACCAACTTGACTTAGGTCCTGTTGATACACAGCTTTACATCAATGTTGACAACTTAACCGATGAACTTGGTTTCGTACACAGCTCATTCATTAAAGAAAAAGCACCACTACCTGGTCGTAACTTCAGCTTGGGTATTCGCGGTTATTTCTAATCGCTTTTAATAGTTATAAAAAAACCCTTTCACTTTTAAAGTGAAAGGGTTTTTTATTAAGCATAGAAACTAAGTAAAATTAGCTATTAGCCCTTTTGTTCAATCTTTGCCCATGAATCACGAAGACCCACAGTTTGATTGAATACTAAGGTTTCTGCTTTGCTATCACGACAGAAGTAACCTGTACGCTCAAACTGGAAGCCCTGCTCTGCTTGTGCATTTGCAAGTGATGGCTCAACTTTCGCATTTTCAAGAACCACAAGTGATTCAGGGTTTAGTGTTGCGTTAAAGTCTTCTGCTGCCGCTGGGTTTGGCACGTTAAATAAACGGTCGTATAAACGAACTTCAGCTGTGATAGATTCACTCGCTGATACCCAGTGAATTACACCTTTAACTTTACGGCCATCGCTTGGGTTTTTACCCAGAGTTTCAGGATCATAAGAGCAGAAGATAGTCGTAATTTCGCCGTTTTCGTCTTTTTCAACGCGCTCAGCTTTAATTACATAAGCACCACGTAAACGTACTTCTTTATCAAGAACTAAACGCTTAAACTTATTGTTTGCTTCTTCACGGAAGTCTTCACGCTCGATATAAAGTTCACGAGTGAAAGGTACGTCACGGCGACCCATCTCTTCTTTATTCGGGTGATTAGCTACAGATAACGTTTCTACTTTATCTGCGTCATAGTTTTCGATAACAATCTTCACAGGATCAAGAACAGCCATTGCACGAGGTGCATGCTCATTTAGGTCTTCACGGATACAGGCTTCTAGCATACCCATTTCAACCATGTTCTCTTGTTTAGTGATACCGATACGAGAACAGAACTCACGTACTGATGCAGGTGTATAACCACGACGACGTAAACCAGCAATCGTTGGCATACGTGGGTCGTCCCAGCCTTCAACATGACCATTTACCACTAAGTCGTTTAATTTACGCTTAGACATAATGGTGTACTCAAGATTTAATCGTGAGAACTCGATTTGTTGCGGATGACACTCAAGGCTGATGTTATCTAATACCCAATCGTATAAGCGACGGTTATCTTGGAACTCAAGCGTACATAATGAATGTGTAATACCTTCTAGCGCATCTGAAATACAGTGCGTGAAGTCGTACATTGGGTAAATGCACCACTTGTCACCTGTTTGGTGGTGATGAGCAAAACGTACACGGTAAATAATCGGATCACGCAGTACCATGAATGAGCTTGCCATATCAATTTTAGCACGCAGTACACACTCACCTTCTTTGAATTCGCCATTACGCATTTTTTCGAATAACGCTAGGTTTTCTTCAACTGGCGTATCACGGTATGGGCTGTTTTTACCTGGCTCTTTTAAAGTACCACGGTATTCACGGGCTTGATCTGGCGATAAGAAACACACATATGCTAGGCCTTTTTCGATAAGCTCAACAGCATAGCCATATAACGCATCGAAATAGTTAGATGAATATTTAATTTCACCATCCCACTGGAAACCTAACCATTGCACATCTTCTTTAATCGAGTTTACGTAGTTGATGTCTTCTTTTTCTGGATTCGTATCATCAAAACGTAAGTTACAAAGACCTTGATAATCTTGGGCGATACCAAAATTTAAACAAATAGACTTTGCATGACCAATGTGTAAAAAACCGTTTGGTTCTGGTGGAAAACGCGTGTGTGTAGTCGCATGCTTACCGCTTGCTAGATCTTCGTCGATACGCGTTCTAATAAAGTTACTTGGGCGATTCTCAATTTCCGCCATAGGAGCATAATCCTCTGAATATTGCATGGTGACAAAACTAATGCATTATTACAAAAACAAACCCTAACATACAGTGGTTGCATCATGTTTATTGAAGATATTACGTCGAATGTTGAATACATAGTTCACAGACTCGGCAAAATCGGTAAAAAAATTGTTCTAACGCAATAAAATGATCATTGACTAGCGATATAGTGCCGTCAGTTTCACTACCAATAAGGAAAAAAGATGGCTTCGCTCAATCAACATCGAGTCTATATTCCAAGCTCAGCACGTGCAAACCAGTATGTGTTAGTTGAATTTAAACCTACTGATGAGTTTTTTGCCCAGTTCACCAATGTGAGCTGTGCTTATAAGCGTCTTGCAAGGGAGTTATTTGCACTATGTGATGAGTATGAATTACATAATGTACACCTAATCGCCAACGATAAACTGCCAGTGGTTCGTTACCATGATGAGGCATATAGCTTAGAAACCGCTAAGCAAATTTTGTTTTTCTATAACCCACAATACCATGAAGCACATAATGTATTTGCTGATGGTGAGCAAAAATGCAAAAAAATTCGTTTATTATTCTTAGCGACCGGTGAAGATATTCGCGCTCATGCGGCTAGTTTTCATCATAATGTGCAAAGAGTGATCAACTCACTACAAGAAAAACTACTAAGCGGCCAACCACCTCTTAAAATTCGTGACCACCAACATCTCACTTATGATTTATTTGCTAAGGCTAAAGGTCACAAAGAAAGCTATGGCTATAAATTACGTAGCTTATATCCACGTTACCAGTCTCGCCAATGTCATTTACCAAATGAACACAGTGAGATGACATACGCTGGGTTTTCGATTCCAGTAACCCGAGCCATTAAAACGCAATTTCAGCATATGCTGAACGAAGAGAATTATACGCAGTTTTATCAATATATCTTTGATGCGTTCAAACGAGCATGTGATAAACGCGGATTAACACTCGGCGCTTTCATCGCTAACGGTACTCGCCCTATTGTTCGTAATAGCAATATTGATAACGCACAAAGTAACAGCGAACTGCAAAAACTAACCTTTGATTGCAGCTCTGAACAGGTGCAATTACAACAGTATTGGGATGCAGATCAACTTGTAGATTCACTACATTTTGTGATTGCCGCAGCCGATAAAGACAAGCATGACATTGGTTATGGTAAGTTTATGAATCAAGTGCAAAGTGCGATAAATGAAGTTACTGACGAGCTGGCATTTAATCCAACTCGCCAAGATTTACGCGTGCGTTTTTATCAGCACATTAACTATCAATATTAAGAGTATAACCAAGCCCCCTCAAGATGCTGAAACTCGCACCGTGAGGATGTTTGGGTATATAAGAGGTGACGCATGCGTCACCTCTTATTTCCTAGCTTAGTTAAATCTAGACGCAATACTTTAGAGCGGCGTTCATGGTTATAAAGCGCTTTTTTCTTCGCAGGTAGTTCATCAACTGTCACTATTTCAAAACTTTGCTCTAAAAACCAGTGAATGCTGCGTGTGGTGAGAGCAAATAAATGCGAATAACCCGCACGTTTAGCCTTATTAATAATAAACCTCAGTAGATAACTGCCGCGATCAGCATCTCGGTACTGAGGGTGAACAGCCAAACTTGCAAACTCCCCCACTTGTTCGTCGGCAAACGGATACAAAGCAGCACAGGCTATAATAAGACCATCACGCTCAATAACCGTAAATTGTTCAATTTCAATTTCTAGCTGTTCACGAGAGCGGCGCACCAAATAGCCTTGCTGTTCAAGGGGTCTAATAAGGTTAATGATTCCGGTAATATCAGCAATACTAGCACTTCGTAATTGCTCAGAGCTTTGCGGAGCGATTTGTGTACCAATACCATCTAAAGAGAACAGCTCTTGTAATAGTGCACCATCTTCTTTGTAGCTAACAAGATGGCAACGATGTACACCACCTCGACAAGCATCAATTGCAGCTTGTAAGAAAACAGTGGCGCTTACACATGAATCTGGTTGCTTGCGATAGTTTACTAGTAGCTGCTCAGCTTCATTTGGCATTAGCTCTGCAATCGCCTCACCATTTTCATCCAAAATACCGGCTTCTTTACAAAAGCCAAGCATTTTATCGGCGCGTAGTTTGAGAGCTACTTGCGTAGCAATTTCTTCAGCAGTTAAGTTAAAACTTTCACCTGTAACAGAAGCCGCTATTGGCCCAAGCAGAACAATTCCGTTGTTATCTAACTGGTGGCGAATACCCGCAACATCGATACGTCTCACTCTACCTGAATGATGATAGTCAACACCTTCATCAACACCTAAAGGCTGAGCAATAACAAAGTTGCCACTCACCACATTTAAAAATGAGCCAGACATAGGTGTACTACTTAAAGACGTAGATAAACGCGCGGTTATATCGAACTGCATTGCACCCGCAACTTTTTTAATCACATCAAATGTTGCGTTATCAGTTACCCGTATCTCATTATGAAATTGACTAGTTATGCCAACTTGTTCAAGCGCTGCGTTAAACTGTGGGCGAGCACCAAACACTAAAACAATCTTAATACCAAGACTAGTTAATAGCGCGACATCGTTGATGATGCTACGACAACCAGACTGATCGATCGCCTCTCCGCCAAGCATAACAACGAATGTTTTACCGCGGTGAGCATTAACGTATGGGGTTGACTGGCGAAATCCATCTACCAATTCTGTGGTACGCACGTAATATTTACCTTATTAAAGTCGAATGTTTTAATAAAAAAAGATATACAAGCCACAAGTGTAGAGAATTTATATTCACAAATAAAGCATTATTATTCTTAATTTATGATTGGAATTTTCTTGCCGGGTAGAAGGATGTGATAGATACAAAAAAGGCCCGCATAAGCGAGCCTTTTTTAAGAGATTAGAACTGATTACCAGCCTGTTTTCTCTTTAAGTGCATTACCGATATCAGCTAATGAACGTACAGTTTTTACGCCAGCAGCTTCTAATGCAGCAAATTTCTCATCAGCAGTACCTTTACCGCCTGCGATGATTGCACCAGCGTGACCCATACGCTTACCTGGAGGTGCAGTAACACCCGCAATGTAAGAAACAACTGGTTTAGTCACGTTGTGCTTGATGTATTCTGCAGCTTCTTCTTCTGCAGTACCACCGATTTCACCGATCATAACGATAGCTTCAGTTTGCTCGTCTTTTTCGAACATTTCTAAAACGTCGATGAAGTTAGTGCCAGGGATTGGGTCACCACCGATACCAACACATGTTGATTGGCCGAAACCAGCGTCAGTAGTTTGCTTAACCGCTTCGTAAGTAAGAGTACCAGAACGTGATACGATACCTACTTTACCAGGCTTGTGGATGTGGCCAGGCATGATACCGATCTTAGTTTCACCCGGAGTGATAACACCTGGGCAGTTAGGACCGATCATACGAACACCAGTTTCATCAAGCTTAACTTTAACGTCAACCATGTCTAGTGTTGGGATACCTTCAGTGATACAAACGATTAGCTCGATGCCAGCATCGATAGCTTCTAAGATTGCATCTTTACAGAAAGGTGCTGGTACGTAGATAACTGATGCAGTTGCGCCAGTTGCTTCAACAGCGTCACGTACTGTGTTGAATACTGGAAGACCAAGGTGCGTTTGACCGCCTTTACCTGGGCTTACACCACCAACCATTTGTGTACCGTACTCAAGCGCTTGCTCAGAGTGGAAAGTACCTTGGCCACCTGTGAAACCTTGACAGATAACTTTTGTATCTTTATTGATTAATACAGACATTATTTGCCCTCCGCAGCAGCAACAACTTTTTCAGCTGCGTCTGTTAGTGATTCAGCAGCGATGATGTTAAGGTCAGAACTAGCTAGTACTTCACGACCAAGTTCAGCGTTAGTACCTTCTAAACGTACTACTACAGGAACGTTAACACCTACTTCTTTAACTGCGCCGATGATACCTTCTGCGATCATGTCACAACGTACGATACCACCAAAGATATTAACTAAAACAGCTTTAACGTTGTCGTCAGATAAGATGATCTTGAATGCTTCAGATACACGCTCTTTAGTTGCACCGCCACCAACATCTAGGAAGTTAGCTGGCTTGCCACCGTGTAGGTTTACGATGTCCATAGTTCCCATTGCTAGGCCTGCACCGTTAACCATACAACCAACGTTACCGTCTAGTGCAACGTAGTTAAGCTCGAAGCTTGCAGCGTGAGCTTCACGCGCATCTTCTTGTGAAGGATCGTGCATTTCACGGATTTTAGGTTGACGGTAAAGCGCGTTACCATCTACACCGATTTTACCGTCTAGACAGTGAAGGTTACCTTCGTCTGTGATTACTAGCGGGTTGATTTCTAATAGAGCGAAATCGAAATCGTTGAACATGTTAGCAAGACCCATGAAGATCTTAACGAACTGTTTCATTTGAGTAGGGTTTAAACCTAGTTTGAAGCCTAACTCACGAGCTTGGTAAGCTTGAGGACCAACTAGTGGATCGATCTCAGCTTTGTGAATTAGTTCTGGAGTTTCTTCTGCAACTTGCTCGATTTCAACACCACCTTCAGTAGATGCCATGAAAACAACTTTACGAGAAGCACGATCTACTACAGCGCCAAGGTATAATTCGTTAGCGATGTCAGTGCAGCTTTCAACAAGAATTTTTGATACTGGCTGACCATTTTCGTCTGTTTGGTAAGTAACTAAGTTTTTACCTAACCAGTTCGCAGCGAACTCTTTAACTTCGTCAGTTGTTTTAACTAGCTTAACACCGCCAGCTTTACCACGGCCACCTGCGTGAACCTGTGTTTTAACAACCCACATATCACCGCCGATTTTCTCAGCAGCTGCTGCAGCTTCTTCAGGTGTATCGCAAGCGAAACCTTGAGAAACTGGTAAACCATATTCGGCAAAAAGTTGTTTTGCCTGATACTCATGCAAATTCATGATGCTTTATCCAATTTTTTATACTAAAAGAGCTGAATATTTATGCAAAATAAACAGCTATCCCAAATTGCGCACTTAGTATAAATCCCAAGGCTCCACATGAAAACCCCAGTTAGACCAAAGGCGCAAAAAAAAAGCTGTGAACGAGGTTCACAGCTTAGTTTTCATACAACCAGATTAAACATCTAGTAGTAAACGAGTCGGATCTTCAAGTAACTCTTTAATTGTTACTAAGAAACCTACTGATTCTTTACCATCGATTTGGCGGTGATCATAAGATAACGCTAAGTACATCATAGGTAAGATTTCAACTTTACCATTTACAGCCATAGGACGCTCTTGGATTTTGTGCATACCTAAGATTGAAGACTGTGGTAAGTTGATGATTGGTGTAGATAGTAATGAACCGAATACACCACCGTTAGTGATAGTGAAGTTACCACCTGTCATGTCATCAATTGATAATTTACCGTCACGACCTTTAAGCGCTAGCTCACGGATACCTTTTTCGATTTCAGCAACTGATAGCTTGTCACAGTCTTTAAGAACTGGAGTAACAAGACCACGTGGTGTAGAAACCGCGATGCTGATGTCGAAGTAGTTGTGATAAACAATATCATCACCGTCGATAGACGCATTTACTTCAGGGAAACGCTTAAGTGCTTCAGTAACTGCTTTCACGTAGAAAGACATGAAGCCTAAACGGATACCGTGACGCTTTTCGAATACTTCTTGGTACTGCTTACGAAGGTCCATGATTGGCTTCATGTTAACTTCGTTGAAAGTCGTTAACATTGCAGTTGAGTTTTTCGCTTCAAGAAGACGATTAGCGATTGTTTTACGTAAACGAGTCATAGGAACACGTTTTTGTGTACGGTCACCCATAGGTGCTGCTGGCGCTGCTGCTTCCGCTTTAGGAGCTGCTGCCGGTGCTTTTAAGAATGTATCAACATCTTCTTTAGTTACACGGCCATTTTTGCCAGTACCTTTGATTTTTGATGCATCAAGGCCTTTCTCAGCGATTAAACGACGAACTGACGGCGTTAATACGTCAGAGCTGTCATTTGATTCGCTTGCTGGTGCTGCTTCAGCTTTAGGAGCTGCTGCTGCCGGTGCTGCACCCGCTTTAACTGTACCAATTACTTGCTCACCAAGTACTGTTTCGCCTTCAGCGTGAATGTGCTCACCCATGATACCGTCTTCTTGAGCAACAACTTCAAGAACAACTTTATCAGTTTCGATGTCAACAAGGTTTTGGTCGCGAGTTACCGCTTCACCTGGTTGAACGTGCCAAGTAGCAATTGTCGCGTCTGCGACTGATTCTGGAAGTACAGGTACTTTAATGTCCACTTCTTTACCTTCTGATGCTGGTGCTGATTGCGCCGCTGGCGCGTCTTCTGATTTAGCTGGTGCAGAGTCGTCACTTGCTGGTGTAGCATCTGCATCACCAAGTAATGCAATTACTTGTTCGCCAAGTACCGTTGCACCTTCTTCTTGTGAAATTTCAGTGATTACACCGTCATTTGGTGCAACAACTTCTAAAACAACTTTATCTGTTTCAATATCTACTAAGTTTTGGTCGCGGCTTACTTTGTCGCCAACACTTACGTGCCAAGTTGCAACTGTAGCATCAGCAACCGACTCAGGAAGTACAGGAACTTTAATTTCTGTGCTCATTGCTTATCCTTTCTTTTCAATAGTAAGCGCATCTGCAATTAGCGCTTGTTGTTCTTTATTATGCACTGACATGTAACCACACGCTGGTGATGCTGATGCTTTACGACCTGCGTAAGTTAATTTAGCACCGGCTGGGATTGCGTCAACAAAGTGGTGTTGAGAACAATACCATGCACCTTGGTTTTGCGGCTCTTCTTGACACCAAACAAAATCTTTAACGTGTTGGTAACGCTGCATGATTGTATCCATCTCAGCGTGTGGGAATGGATATAATTGTTCTACACGAACAATAGCAATGTTATTTAATTCTTGCTTACGACGCTCTTGTAGTAGTTCGTAGTAAACTTTACCGCTACAGAATACAACGCGTTCTACTTTATCTGCTGCAATATCATCGATTTCATCGATCATATTGTGGAACACACCTTCAGATAACTCTTCAAGTGAAGATGTTGCCAACGGGTGACGAAGTAGCGACTTAGGCGTCATAACAATCAATGGACGACGAAGTGGACGTACAGATTGACGACGAAGCATTGCATAAACTTGCGCAGGTGTTGAAGGAACACATACTTGCATGTTGTGATCAGCACACAACTGTAAGAAACGCTCTAAACGTGCCGAGCTATGCTCAGGACCTTGACCTTCATAACCATGTGGAAGTAAACATGTAAGACCACATAAACGGCCCCATTTCTGCTCACCTGAACTTAAGAATTGGTCAAATACAACTTGTGCACCGTTAGCGAAGTCACCAAATTGTGCTTCCCACATTACAAGTGACGTAGGCTCAGCTGTTGCGTAACCATATTCAAATGCAAGTACTGCTTCTTCAGAAAGAACTGAGTCATATACTTCAAATGCACCTTGCTTTTCGCTGATATTTTGCAGCGGCAAGTATGTTGATGCGTCAGTTTGGTTATGAACAACAGCATGACGGTGGAAGAATGTACCACGACCTGAATCTTGACCTGTTAAACGGATATCAGTACCCGCATCAACAAGCGTTGCATAAGCAAGTGTTTCAGCCATACCCCAATCAAGTGGTTTTTCACCTGTTGCCATTAGCTTACGGTCGTCGTAGATTTTCTTAACGCGCGACTGTGCTTTGTGGCTTTCTGGGAAGCTTGCTACTTTTTCACCAAGCTCTTTTAACTTCTCAACCGACACTGTTGCATCGTACTCAACATCCCAATCATGACCAACAAACTTAGCCCAATCAGAAGAGTGCGATGTTTCTAGTTGAATTTCTTCAACAACACAGTTGCCTTTGTCTAAACCGTTACGGTAATCATCAGCAAGTGCTTTAACTTCATTTTCTGAGAATGAACCTTCAGCAACTAATTGATCTGCGTAAATTAGACGAGGTACTGGATGCTTTTTGATTTTTTGGTACATAAGTGGTTGAGTCGCGTTCGGCTCATCCGCTTCGTTATGACCATGACGGCGATAACATACTAAATCAATCACTACATCACGTTTAAACTGGTTTCTGAAATCAAGTGCAATTTGAGTTACAAATGCAACCGCTTCAGGATCGTCAGAGTTAACGTGGAAAATTGGTGCCTGAACCATTTTTGCAATATCAGTACAGTATGGTGTAGAACGTACATCAGACTGTTTAGACGTTGTGAAACCAACTTGGTTATTTACAACGATACGGATACTACCACCACAACTAAATGCATTAGTTTGCGATAAGTTAAATGTTTCTTGTACAACACCTTGACCTGCGATTGCAGAGTCACCGTGAATAGTAATTGGTAATGCTTTAATACCTGACTTATCACCTAGACGGTCTAAACGAGCACGTACCGAACCCATAACCACTGGGTTAACGATTTCTAAGTGAGACGGGTTAAATGCAAGTGCCATGTGCACGTTGCCACCGTTAGTAGCAAAGTCAGATGAATAACCCATGTGATATTTAACATCACCTGAGCTTAATGTGTCTTTGTGTTTACCAGCGAACTCATCGAATAATTCTGATGGGTTTTTACCTAAAACGTTCACTAGTACGTTCAAGCGACCGCGGTGAGCCATACCAATAACAGCTTCTTTTTGTCCGCTTTCACCTGCACGATGAATTAGTTCTTTAAGCATTGGTACTAATGCGTCACCACCTTCAAGTGAGAAACGTTTTGCACCAGGGAACTTAGCCCCTAAATATTTTTCAAGGCCATCTGCAGCTGTTAATCCTTTAAGGATACGTAGCTTTTCTTCTTTAGAGAACGTTGGACGTGATTGCACTGATTCTAAACGTTGTTGTAACCAACGTTTTTCTTCAGTTGAAGTGATGTGCATATACTCAGCACCTACCGACCCACAATAAGTCGTTTTGAGTGCTTGATATAGCTCACCTAATGGCATGGTTTCGCGACCGACAGCAAACGAACCCACATTGAATTCACGGTCAAAATCAGCTTCAGATAAATCGTGGTACTCTAATTCTAGATCACGAACACGTTCGCGTTGCCAAATACCTAATGGATCTAGGTTGGCATTTTGGTGACCACGGAAACGGAAAGCATTAATAAGTTGTAGCACCTTGACCTGTTTAGGATCGCCAGAGCCACCCTCTGCTACCACTACTTCTCTATGCTTGTTTTTAGCAAGCTGTGCAAATTGTGAACGAACTTCTGAATGTTTAACGTCAACATCCACACCATCAACTTTTGGTAATTGTTCGAACACTTCTCGCCATTCTTCTGGCACAGAAGTCGCATCATCTAAGTACGCTTCATAAAGCTCTTCTACGTAAGCAACGTTACCGCCGTTTAAGTGAGAAGATTCTAGCCATGCCTTCATCACACCTTCGTGCATTTATAAGCCCTTTTCTTTAGCGCAGAAATTAATTGTTGTAAAAACAAGGTGGTTAATCACTTAACCACCTTACATATTCAAGCTTTAAACAGCGCGGTTTAAAAGCATTGATTTGATTTGTCCAATTGCTTTGGTCGGGTTAAGACCTTTTGGACACACGCTAACACAGTTCATGATACTGTGACAACGGAACACGCTGAACGCATCGTCAAGGTCAGCAAGACGCTCTTCAGTAGCTGTATCGCGGCTATCAGCCAAGAAACGATAAGCATGAAGAAGACCCGCAGGACCGATGAACTTGTCTGGATTCCACCAGAACGAAGGACACGATGTTGAACAACATGCACATAAGATACACTCATATAAGCCATCTAACTTATCACGTTCTTCGATTGACTGAAGACGCTCACCCGCCGCAGGCGTGTCGTTGATTAGGTAAGGCTTAACTTTTTCGTATTGAGTGTAGAACTGACTCATGTCAATAACAAGGTCACGTACCACTGGTAAACCTGGTAAAGGACGAATTACGATTTTACCTTTGCCACCTTTAAGTAGCGTTGATAAAGGGGTAATACACGCTAAACCGTTTTTACCATTCATGTTGATACCGTCTGAACCACACACACCTTCACGGCATGAACGACGGAATGATAATGTTGGATCTTGCTCTTTTAATTGCATAAGCGCATCCAATACCATCATATCTTGGCCTTCTTGCGTTTCTAGCGAGAAGTCCTGCATACGTGGTGCATTATCAACATCTGGATTGTAACGATAAACCGAAAATTGTACTTGTGCCATCGTCTCGCTCCTAGTATGTACGTGCTTTAGGTGGGAAAGCTTCACGCAGTTTCGGCGCGTAGTTTACTTCACGTTTTGTCATTTCATCTGTAACTGGGTTATAGATAGAGTGACATAGCCAGTTATCGTCATCACGATCTGGGAAGTCAAAACGAGAGTGTGCACCACGGCTTTCTGTACGGAAGTTTGCAGCTACTGCTGTTGAGTATGCTGTTTCCATCAAGTTATCAAGCTCTAGACATTCGATACGTGCAGTGTTGAACTCAGTCGACTTGTCGTCAAGACGAGCGTACTGAAGACGTTCACGAATTTCTTTAAGCTCTTTAAGACCTGTTGCCATTGCATCACCTTCACGGAATACCGAGAAGTTAAGTTGCATACACATTTGAAGGTCTTTCTTGATTTGTACTGGGTCTTCACCTTGGCCAGCTTTAGAGTTTTCCCAACGGTTAAAGCGTGCAAGTGATGCTTCTAGGTCTGAATCAGACGCATCTTTACCTGCTTCAACACCGTTAAGGTACTTACCTAAGAAGTTACCAGCTGCGCGGCCGAATACAACTAAGTCAAGTAGTGAGTTACCACCTAGGCGGTTAGCACCGTGTACAGATACACATGCAATCTCACCAACAGCGAATAAACCTTCAACTACTTTCTCTTGGCCGTTTGCATCAATTTGTAATGCTTGACCATTTACGTTAGTTGGAACACCACCCATCATGTAGTGACATGTTGGGATAACTGGAATTGGTTCTTTAGCTGGATCAACGTGTGCGAATGTTTTCGCAAGGTCACATACACCTGGAAGACGTAAGTTAAGTGTTTCTTCACCTAAGTGGTCAAGCTTAAGCTTGATGTGTGGACCGTAAGGACCATCACAACCACGACCTTCACGGATCTCAGTCATCATTGAACGAGCAACAACGTCACGAGACGCTAAGTCTTTAGCATTTGGTGCGTAACGTTCCATGAAGCGTTCGCCGTCTTTATTTAGAAGGTAACCACCTTCACCACGACAACCTTCAGTTACAAGTACACCGGCACCGGCGATACCTGTTGGGTGGAACTGCCACATTTCCATATCTTGCATTGCAACACCAGCACGTGTAGCCATACCAACACCGTCACCAGTATTGATGTGTGCATTCGTTGTCGATGCGTAGATACGGCCTGCACCACCTGTTGCTAAAACAACAGCTTTTGATTTGAAGTAAACAACTTCGCCAGACTCGATGTCGATTGCTGTACAACCAACAACGTGACCGTCGCTGTTTTTAACTAAATCTAGTGCGTACCACTCAGAGAATACGTTAGTTTTGTTTTTAACGTTCTGTTGGTATAAACAGTGTAATAGCGCGTGACCAGTACGGTCAGCTGCTGCAGCTGTACGTGCAGCCTGTTCACCACCAAAGTTTTTCGACTGACCGCCGAAAGGACGTTGGTAAACACGGCCATTTTCAAAACGAGAAAATGGTAAACCCATGTTTTCTAATTCAGTAATAGCCTCTGGGCCTGTTTTACACATATATTCGATAGCGTCTTGGTCACCGATGAAATCGGAACCTTTAACCGTATCGTACATGTGCCATTCCCAGTTATCTTCATGTGAGTTACCCAGAGCAACCGTAATACCACCCTGTGCAGACACAGTGTGAGAACGTGTAGGGAAAACTTTTGAGATAAGTGCACAGGTTTTGCCTGATTCAGTGATAGCTAGTGCTGCGCGCATACCCGCACCACCGGCACCAATCACTACTGCGTCAAATTCACGAACAGAATAATTCACTTAAACACCCCATAAAACGATTAGACCAATTGCTACGTAAGCAACAGCCATAAGGTTTAATACAAAGCCTAAAACAGCACGTAATTTAGCGCATTTAACATAGTCAGTAAGAACTTGCCAAAGGCCGATACGGGTGTGAACCATGATGCAAACTAGGGTGATTAAGGTAAACCCTTTCATTGCTAGGTTAGAGAATAGGCCTTGCCAGGCTTCGAAAGTGACTTCTGGCGTACATAAAAAATAGCCGATAATAAAAATCGCGTAAGCGCTGATTATTAATGCTGTTGCACGTAGTGATACGAAATCTTGTACACCATCACGTTTAAGAGTTGCTTGATTTAAAACCATATCCACACTCCTGCTAGAATTGCAGCTACAACACCTAAAGCTAATGCAACTTTAGCGCTGAAGTTACCTGATTCAAGTTCTTCCCAGTGACCCATGTCCATAATGATATGACGGATACCACCGATTAAGTGATACGCCAATACAGAAATGGTGCCCCATGCTATGAATTTGGCAATGAATCCGCTGAACAGACCCTTGACGAATTCAAAACCTTCTGCAGAAGAAAGAGACTCAGACCAAGCCCAAATGACAAACGTTAAAGCAAAAAATAATGCTACACCGGTGACGCGGTGAAAAATTGATGCTTTAGCCGTTGCCGGCATAGATATAGTTGTTAGATCTAGATTTACAGGTCTTTGCTTTTTCACAGTTACTTGCCCATCTTGCCCACTAAGGAGCTCATCTACTTGTTTTTCTAAAACCCATCAAAATGAATTTCGATGGAACTATCTAAGTAAACCGTGTTGATACACAAAAAGTTCACACTTATGCAAAACTCAAATGTAAAAATAAAGTTTACCTACAGACAATACGGTATAAAACCTTGGATAGTATATATAGCCAAAGGTCTTTTTACAATTCTTGTTTAGTAAGAGACGTTTGCGAATTAGCCAATAGTATAATATTTAATCCTGACAGAATATTTATTATCCATTTGTGCATAATGTTTATAAAAATTGACTTTATACCCCTCTTTCACGTTAAAATGAAAAGAATGTGCTTAAACAGATTCAGAACATAACAATCAGAGTTGTTATCTTAATAGGAGATAAATAGATGGCGGATAAGAAAGCCACGGTCCATATTGATGGTCTTGATCCAATCGAACTTCCAATTTACCAAGGCACTGCTGGCCAAGATGTAATCGACGTACGTACGTTAGGTTCACACGGTCACTTCACTTACGACCCAGGTTTCATGTCGACCGGTTCTTGTGAATCTTCAATCACTTACATCGATGGCGGCAAAGGTGTTTTATTACACCGTGGTTACCCAATCGAGCAATTAGCTGATGAATCAAACTACATCGAGCTTTGCTACTTACTATTAAACGGCGAATTACCGACTAAAGAACAATACGAAGCGTTTGCTCAAGAAATCACGCACAACACAATGCTTGATACTAAAATCGCAAACTTCTTCCAAGGTTTCCGCTTTGACGCTCACCCAATGGCAATGCTGTGTGGTGTTGTAGGTGCTCTTTCTTCTTTCTACCACGAAGATTTAGACATCACTGACGCAACACAACGTAAAACAAGCGCAATCAAGCTAGTTGCTAAATTACCAACTATCGCTGCGATGGCTTACAAATACAATGTAGGTCAACCGTTTGTTTACCCGCGTAACGACCTAAGCTTCGCTGAAAACTTCTTACACATGATGTTCTCAGTACCAGCTGAAGAATACAAAGTAAGCCCTGTTCTTGCTAAAGCAATGGACAAAATCTTCATGCTTCACGCTGACCACGAGCAAAACGCATCAACGTCAACTGTTCGTCTAGCAGGTTCTTCAGGTGCTAACCCTTACGCGTGTATCGCGGCTGGTATCGCATCTCTATGGGGCCCTGCGCACGGTGGTGCTAACGAAGCATGTCTTAACATGTTAGAAGAAATCGGCTCTGTTGACCGTATCGACGAGTATGTTGCTAAAGCGAAAGATAAGTCTGATCCTTTCCGTCTTATGGGCTTTGGTCACCGTGTATACAAAAACTTCGACCCACGTGCGACAGTAATGCGTCAAACATGTCACGAAGTACTTGCTGAGCTAAACATTCAAGATCCACTTCTTGATATCGCTATGAAGCTTGAGCAAATTGCACTTGAAGACCCATACTTTGTTGAGAAGAAACTTTACCCTAACGTAGATTTCTACTCAGGTATCATCTTAAAAGCAATCGGTATTCCAACAAGCATGTTCACTGTAATCTTTGCAATGTCACGTACTGTTGGTTGGATCTCTCACTGGGATGAGATGCTTTCTCAACCTGGTCACAAGATCAGCCGTCCTCGTCAGTTATACACTGGTGAAACTTCACGCGATTACGTACCAACAGACAAGCGTTAATACGAATTTGCGTTTAAAAAAGGCCGCTATGCGGCCTTTTTTGTTGCCCTGCACTTGTCTATTTGTGCAAAGTAATTAAAATCGTCGCATTCTTGTAGCTTAAGGCCTTTCATGTTCGATATCACAAAAATACGTGCTGACTTTCCCATACTGAATGAAACAGTCAATGAGCAGCCTTTGGTGTATTTAGACTCTGCGGCTACCTCGCAAAAACCACAGGCAGTTATTAATGCTCTTAGCCGTTTTTATAGGCACGAGAACGCCAATGTGCACCGCGGCCGCCACACACTCAGTGAAAACGCGACACGCCAATATGAGCATACACGAACGCTACTTGCAGATTATTTTTCTGTAAAAAATAATGAGATAGTGTGGACCAAAGGGGCAACCGAATCGATTAATTTAATCGCAAATGGTCTGGCTTCGAGGCTCAAACCTGGCGATAAAATTGCCCTATCTGCTATTGAACATCACGCTAACATCGTTCCTTGGCAACAGCTAGCTCAGCGTACCGGTGCAGAAGTCATTATTTTGCCGATAGAAAATGATTTAACTATTAATAGCGTGCACTGTAGTGAATTTATCAAGCAACAAAAGCCTAAAATAGTCGCTATTACCCATGCATCAAATACCCTTGGTAACATCACTGATTTAGCGCCAATCATTAGCGCATGTAAAGCCATTAATGCTATTTCTGTTGTTGATGGTGCGCAGGCAGCGATGCATTTACGCCCTAATTTACAAGAGATTTCCTGTGATTTTTACGTATTTTCTGCCCATAAAATGCTCGGGCCAACAGGTTTAGGAGGCCTATATGGCCGATTTGAGCTGTTAAATTCGCTGGATGTATATCAAACCGGTGGCGAAATGATCGAAACAGTGAGCCTAACACACAGCACTTTTCGTGATGCACCGGGTAAATTTGAAGCAGGAACACCCAATATTGCAGGTGTCATTGCCTTTAGTGAGTCAATAAATTATTTAACATCGTTAGATTTTCAGCAAATGCGTCAACATGAGCATACAGTTTTTGACTATGCGATAAAACAATTATCAGCTATTGATGGTATTAATATCTATTCAAACCAAACAGATAACATCGGTAACATTAGTTTTAATTATCTCGATGAACATCCGTTTGATTTAGCCACCCTACTTGATGGATTTGGCATTGCCGTGCGTAGTGGCCATCATTGTACGCAACCTATAATGAGCCATTTAGGTATACCAGGGACTGTACGAGCAAGTTTTGCGTTATATAACAATAAAGCTGATGTCGATTCCTTTATCAGTGCTGTTAAAAGTAGTATCGAGTTATTAGATTAATTTTGGATAAGTTATGAATTCAGCGTTTGAAGCCGTTAGTAAAAACATTGAAACCGCTGCTGGCTGGCAGCAAAAATATCGCCAAATAATGCTCTTAGGTAAGCAATTACCTGTTATGCCTGAAGTGCTCAAAGTAGATGATGCCCTAGTTAAAGGCTGTGAAAGTAAAGTGTGGCTGTATATTGACTTTGATCACTCGGAAAACAGCCTAGTATTAGCGGGCGATTCAGATACTCGCATCGTTAAAGGACTATTGGCTTTAATTTTAGCCTTATACAATGGTCTAACACCGGAGCAAGCAGCGCAAATTAATGCCTATGATGAATTTGAACGACTCGGTCTAATTAGCCATTTGAGCCCTTCTCGTGGTAATGGTATTAAAGCCATGGTTGATAAAATTCAAACCATGGCTAAACAAAAACAATAAGTTTTATAAACTACGCTGTTTTTTATCGAGGTATTTTCTAATCGCTTTGGCTGCAACAAAAAAGCCAAAGCTGCCTGTAACCATAGTTGCAGAGCCAAAACCATTATTACAGTCCATATTCATTGAACCATCTGCACCTTGTTTTGCTTGGCAAACCTCACCTTCAGAGGTTGGATATACAAGCTGCTCTGTTGAATAAACACAATCAACGTTAAATTTTCGCTTTGGATTGCTACTAAAGTTGTACTGTTTTCGCAAAATATAACGTACTTTTGCAAGCAATGGATCATGGGTTGTCTTTGCAACGTCACCAAAACTGATTTGACTAGGGTCGGTTTGCCCGCCTGCGCCTCCGGTTGTAATAACCGGTAGTTTTATGCGTTTACAGTGAGCAATAAGCGCAGCTTTTTCTTTTACAGCATCAATACAATCAATCACATAGTCAAAACCTTGAATATGCTCACGAATGTTATCTAGCGTAATGAAATCGTCAATAACATTAATTTTGATATCTGGATTTATAAGCTCACAACGTGTTTTCATCGCTTCTACTTTTGCTTCGCCTACGGTGCCAGTTAAAGCATGAATTTGACGATTAACATTGGTTGCACAAATATCATCTAAATCAATGAGGGTTAGTTGCCCTACACCCGTTCGAGCCAATGCTTCAGCAGCCCAACTACCTACGCCACCAATTCCAATGACACAAAAATGTGCTTGTTGTAACCAATCAAATTGTTGATGACCATATAAACGTTTAATGCCACCAAAACGAATGTCTTGTGTTGTTTCTTTCATTTACCAATCCAACGTCCAAGGAGCTGTCCACTCTTTGAATTCGTCTGAGTTAAAAACTTCATTAAGATGAGTACCTAAAGTGTAATCACATCGATACTCTTTAAGCTGCTCTTTATAGCTAAATTGTAGTGCATAGGCATGCAAGTTTGTGCGCTCGTCTTTACTACCAGCATACGTACTATCACCTAGAATTGGAGCGCCTAAGCTTTTCATCGCGACTCTAAGCTGATGTGTCTTACCAGAGAATGGCTTTAACAAGTATGCACGAAGCCCTGGTCGAATACTTTTTGAGTAAAAGCGTGTGATAGCAGGATTCGTTTGGCTCTTTAACAGCTTAAATGCACCACGACGACTTTTCTGCATATCCCCTTTTATCCAACCTTGCTTTTTCTTAGGCTTAGCATCACTTACGGCTAGGTAAAACTTATTTATTTTTTGATCAGAAAATAGCGAAGTGAATTCGGCTGCTGCTTCTTTGTTACGGGCTAATATAATTAAACCTGATGTTACTTTATCTAGCCTATGAACCGGATAGAGCTTCTCATTAACAAGCTCTTCAGCAAGTACGACAAAACCAGCACATTGTTCACTATGAAAGCTCACACCTGCTGGTTTATAAAAAACAAAGAAGTCATCTTCACTGGCATGAAGATGAACATTGTTTACATCATGCATTTTTAGTTGCCAAGCACTGCAATAACGCGCGCTAAGTCTTCAGGGGTATCTACGCCTGCTTGCGGTGCACACAGAGCTTTTGCGATTTTAATTTTGTGACCATGATAAAGTACGCGAAGCTGCTCTAATGACTCTAAAAGCTCTAATCGAGATTCTGGTAATTCGATGTAGTCCTTAATAAAGCCAGCACGATAAGCATAAATACCAATATGGCGCGCAAAATCAGCAAGATTTAGCTTTTCTCGGTCATCATTCATCATCGCATCACGATGATAAGGGATTGGCGAACGCGAAAAATACAGTGCGTTGTTGTCTGCATCGTTAATGACTTTCACGCAATTGGGATTAAATATATCATCAATCTCATCAATGCTGGTGCTCAAAGTCGCCATTGGCGCATCAGAATCAGCAAGTAGCATGGCAACTTGAGATACATTTTCGCTTGCCAATAAAGGCTCATCACCTTGCACGTTGACAACAATAGTGTCACTTTCAAGTTTTAACTGTTCAACAACTTCAGCTAAACGTTCTGTGCCTGATTGGTGATCTTCTCGTGTCATCAATACATTATCAGTAAACTTCTTTACTGCATCAAACACTGTTTGATGATCAGTCGCTACATAAACTTGTGAAGCACCTGAAGCAACCGCTTTTTCATAAACATGTTGGATCATTGGTTTACCACAAATATCAGCAAGTGGTTTACCTGGTAAACGCGTCGATGCGTAGCGAGCTGGGATAACAACTACGAATTCCACTTATCAACCTCTTCTTGGCTTAATTCACGGGCTTCATTTTCTAAAAGCACCGGGATATCGTCTTTGATTGGGTACGCTAGTTTCGCAGCAGTACTGATAAGCTCTTGATTTTCTTTATCAAGACGTAGTTTACCTTTACACACTGGGCAAGCGATAATTTCAAGTAATTTTGTATCAAAGGCCATTGAGGATCCCTTTTTGTTTTAATAATAAATTAAGTTTTTCGATAACTGCTGCTGTTGGCTTTGCATCAACAGGTAAATAATACCAATTTGGTTTAGCAAAACTAAAGCATTTAACTGCATCTTTTTCTGTCATAAATACAGCGTCATCTGCAAAATCGATAAAGTCATTAGCTTGGTAGGCATAATGATCACGAAAATGATGAGTCGATAGCAAGTTAATCCCTTGCTGCTCAAGACTTATTTCAAAGCGTTTGGGGTTACCAATAGCACTGACCGCATGGCCTTTATCTTGAACTGAATTGGCAAGTTCTGAATTACTTACGGTTCGAAATGGGCTTGATGTTAAATCATAGCGGCTTTGAGCGTTGCCACCATTTTCTATGACTAAATCAACCGATTTTAAGCGCGCTTTGGTTTCACGAAGTGGACCTGCAGGCATTAATAAACCGTTACCAAATTGGCGTTCACTATCAACGATACAACATTCGATATCACGCGCCATTTTATAATGCTGCATGCCATCATCAGAAATAATGACATCGATATCATGTTGCTCTAATTTTTTTATACTCGCTTGTCGGTCAGGGCCAACCATTACAACACAACCTAGGCGGCGTTTAATAAGTACAGGTTCGTCACCAGCTTGCGCTGTACTCGTATGTTCCGTCACTAACAAAGGATACGAATCAGACTGACCACCATAGCCACGACTGATCACCGCCACTTTTAAACCTTGCTGCTGTAAGTACTCAGCGAGCCAAATAACAAATGGTGTTTTGCCGTTTCCACCCACACTAATGTTACCAACAACAATGACAGGAAGATGCGCTTTAAATGCTTTTAATATATTAAGCTTATAAAACAAAGCACGAAGCGTTGAGATAAGCCAAAAAAGCACACTGAAAGGTAACAGCAGAACGCTGAGTAAGCCTGGCTTTTTATACCAGCTTTTTTCAATAACACTCACTATTGCTCACCAAATTGCATCTTACATAAGGCACTATAGGTACCGTCTTTTTCAAGAAGCTCGCTATGTGTGCCCTTTTCGATAACTTGACCATGGTCGATGACATAAATGCAATCACTGTTTTCTATTGTTGATAAACGGTGTGCTATCACAATCGATGTTTTTTCTTTCATTAAGCTATCAAGTGCTTGCTGGATTAGTTTTTCAGATTCAGTATCAAGTGCAGATGTCGCCTCATCTAGAATCAAAATAGGGGCATCTTTTAATATTGCACGTGCAATGGCTATTCGCTGACGCTGGCCGCCTGACAACATAACGCCGTTTTCACCCACCATGGTATCTAAACCTTCTGGTAAGTCTTTAACAAACTCCCATACATGGGCTTGCTTGGCAACGGCCATTAACTCCTCGTTTGTTAATTCGCGGTCGAGGCCATAGCAAATGTTATTCGTTATGGTGTCATTAAATAAAACCACTTGCTGTGAAACGAGTGCAAATTGCTTACGTAAGTCTGTCAGTTTGTAATCAGCGATGTTGACGCCATCAAGCAAAATTTCACTGTCACCTTCAAGCTCATAATAACGCGGTAATAAATTTGAGATGGTCGATTTACCTGAGCCAGAACGGCCAACCAATGCGATGCTTTCGCCGGCATTAATCGAAAGTGATAAATTCTTTAATACAGGCTCATCTTTCGTTGGGTATTTAAAGGTCACATTGTTCACTTCAATTTTCCCAGTTACTTTGTCAACGCTGTAAGTGCCAGTGTCTTTTTCTACTTCTTCATCAAGTACTAAAAAGATACTTTGCGCTGCCGAAATACCACGTTGTAAATCGCTATTAACGTTAGAAAGTTGCTTCAGTGGGCGTAATAACATCATCATTGATGAAATAAGTAATACGAAGTCACCTGAACTGATGGTATCAATCATCGACGGCATAGACACAACCCATAAAATCACGGCCATCGCGCTTGCTGCCAAAATTTGGATAACAGAAACGCTTAACGCTTTAGTTGCATCCATTTTAATGCGCTGCTGACGATTATGATTATTAATAGCCGAGAATTGTGATATCTCTTGCTGTTGACCACCAAAACCATGAATCACCTTGTGACCAGATAGCATTTGCTCTGAGCTGCGAGTTACTTGTCCCATAGCAGATTGGATTTTTTTCGAAATCATACGAAAACGTTTCGATACAAAGGCAACGATCACGGCCACCAGCGGAATAATGACTAAAAATATCAGTGATAGCTTCCAACTGGTATAAAACATATTAAATAGTAAGAAAACAACAAAGGCCCCTTCTCTAACAACAATTAATAGGGCTTTAGTAATGGCTTGTTGAACCTGCTCAGTATCAAAGGTGATTTTAGAGATTAAATCGCCATTTGAGTTTTTATCATGAAAAGACACCGGCAGATGTAAAATATGTTCGAATAATTGTTGGCGCAACGTTCTTACAACTTGAGAGCCTACATAACTTAAACAGTACGACGACATATAGTTAAACATGCCACGACCTAATACCAATGCAATTACAACAAATGGTGCATAAGTTAAAACATCAGTGTTACGATCATTTAAACCTTCATCAATGAAGGGCTTCATTAAATTGATAAACAATGCATCCATGGCTGAATAGCCAATCATGCCTACAATGGCGAAAAACGCGATTAACTTATAATCACCCACATAACTGATTAATCGCTTATAGATTTGGGATGTAGTTTGATCCATAACACTCTCTTATTCATAGACTTCAACTATTGTAGCCTTTAGGGGGTAAAAACAAAACGTCAATCTTGTTCGAACCAATAACTTTCCTGCTCTCGCGCAAATTCTAAGCGATATTTATCTTCGTAAAATTTTATGCGTATATGGCCATTCTCTGCCGTCGATAACTGCTTTATATGGTGTTGGTTATAACGATTTACAACCTCAGGATGAGGAAAGTGCCATTGCCCTTGATAAGCAGATGAATGGATGACCACTTCAGGGTTTACTGCACCTATAAATTCATAACTTGAAGAGGTATTACTACCATGATGGGGGCTTATTAAAATAGTCGCTCCTAAATCCATCCCCTCTTCAACAAGCTTAGTTTCTGCCGCTGCAGATATATCCCCAGTCAATAACACTGAATAATTAAAACCCGTTACTTTTAATAAACACGACTGATCATTACGACTTGCATTTTCTACCTTTGCTGTAAAACTTCTGATTTTAAGCTCATCAGGCTTGAGCGTTGTTGTTTTGCACTTATTTCCCAGCCCCTGAGGATGAAAAGTAGCTAAGGTGTGTTGATAGCCTGCCATTTGCCAACTTGTTAAACCGCCAGAATGGTCGTTATCTAAGTGGCTTATTATTGTTGCAATAATAGATAACTGTTGTTTATTGATGTTGTTGAGTAATACACGGCGTACATAATCATAACGGCCAAAGTACTGTGGCCCTAAATCATAAATTATCGCTTTGTTTTTGTGGCTTACCATCACCATTAATCCATGCCCTACATCAAACACATCTAACTGAAACTTAGCTTCTGGCTGTAATTCACTATCAACGGCATATACACAAACAGGAATTAAGCACACATATTTATTTGGGCTAAAGTACAACAGCAGAAGTGTTATGTAACTTATGATCAATAATGAAAAACTAAACTCATTGAGCGAGAACCAACGCCAGTCATTAGGGATAGAAAGTAGTAATTGATAGCCATAATACAGCGCACTGTCGACGAGTGATAACAAACCAGAAATATCCAGTAGGCTAGAAACCAAACTATAAAAAATTAAGAAAGGCAATAACAGCACACCAACCAAGGGCACAGCAATAAGGTTAATCAATAAACCTATGACACTAGTGCCTGAGAAGTAATATAAGGATAGAGGCAGTAAACCGACAAATAAAGCGCACTGAACTTGCAGTAGCTGTGCAAATCGCTTTAAAAAACCAAGTGACAAATTAACTGTGTTTTTAGTCAGTAGAAAGATGATCGTAACGGCCAAAAAACTGAAATAGAGCCCGGGGTTCAAAAGTGTAAATGGGTCTATAAACAACACAACACTCAAGGCGTACAAAATTGAACGCCAACGCACTGGGTTTTTCCCTAGGTTATAAATAACAAGGTAACAGCCTAACATCAGCAGCGCTCGGCTTGCGGAAACTATAAAATCACTTAAGTAGACATAGACGAACGAGCAACAGAACCCTATAAAAACAAATAACTTATTTAATTGAATTGATTGTCTTACGCGTAAATGACTCACTCTTAACAGCCACTTACTACTATAAAAGCCGACTGCAAAGATAAGTCCGATATGAAGACCTGAAATAGCAAGCAGATGCGACAAACCTAATTCACGTAAGTGTTTTCTATCTTCATAGCTTATTTTACTTTTGTCACCGGTTAAAAGCGCATAATAAAGCCATTGTAATTGGGTGCTTGCCGTCACTTTTTCAATATATGTGCGGTAGCTCACTCGAAGGGAGTCATATCGATGATGATTTAAATAGCTTATCTCCCCTACGCTTCGGCCTTTATAAAATACTCGCTCAAGTAATGCTTGCCGTTCTCTATCAAAACTATAGAAATTTTTTACCGATCTGTAAGGTTTAAGTTTGAGTTCTGCGCTTAATTCATCTCCACTAGTAACAGGTTTATCTGAAGTAATGCTTAGCATTGCATTAGGAGCAGGTCGCATACCTGTAGAGCAAAATTCAATATTTTTTAGACTTGCTTTAATGTAATAAGGGCTTTGTTCACTGTAAGTTTCAGCTACCTCAAATCGAACTAATCGGCTTTGTTGATAATCGATTTGACAGTTAGAGATAGAGTAAAAGATGATGTAATGAAAAATCACTACTAAAATAGCGCAAATAAACCCTGACAATAGAGTTAAAAAAGGCTTAAAATAGGCACCTGCTAGCAATACAGCAAAACTCATTATATAAAACGCCGCAGTGCCAAATGTATATAGGGTGAAAAAACAGCCTATGACAAAGCCGCTGCATAACCAAATAGATGTAAATGGTTGCTTTAAATGGCTAAGAAAACGATCCAACGCTTTTTACCTGATCATAACAAGGTAAAAGAACACAAGTATTTAAGAATTTTTGGTCGTTTATTGCATGATGCCAATTTATGGCACTTAAATAGACGCTCAGCACGCGGTGCATTTGCGGTTGGTTTATTTTTTGCGTTCATCCCTGTTCCTTTTCAAATGGTTCTTGCAGCCGCCCTGGCTATTCCATTTCGAGTAAATTTACCGATTTCTGTTGCAACAGTGTGGATCACTAACCCACTAACCATGCCTCCTATTTTCTATTGTTCATATATTGTAGGCACGATTGCCCTTGCTCAACCACAGCAGCACTTCCAATTTGAACCAAGCTGGCAATGGTTTATAGATAGCCTTACAACTATCGGCCCTGCGTTTTTAGTTGGCTCATTTATTTGTGCAACAGCTGCGGCAATCATTGGTTATTTTGGTACCGATATGCTTTGGAAACGCTCAGTCCGTAAAGCATGGATACACCGCCATAAAAAATAACTGATTTCAGTATAGACAAAAAACCCAGCTTGAAGCTGGGTTTTTTATTTCTTGCAAGAAAGCTATTTGCTTTGCATAAAGCTCTCTAATTATTACTTCTTACGAAATACACGACGTGCTGCTGCAAATGGTAATAGCAATAATGCATACCAAGGGAAGCTTGCTGATTGACGCTCGTATTGTTCAATCTCTTCTGCAGGACATTCTTCAACACTGCCGTCAATTGGTGTTAACTTAACAGCCACTGCGACACTTTCATATTCGATATTGCCATCAACATCGACTACAACGTTACCGAATGAATCTGTCTTTTCAACAGTTTTAGTCGCAACACCGAAGATTTCATTATTGTTGTTAATTGATTTCGCTTCAGCAACCGTGTATTTAAAGCGAGTCTCACCATCTTCTTCATAACAAGGTAATAAATCGTTTAAGTTTACAACTGAGTCTTCACCAATGGTGTACATGAAACCTTCACGACGACGCGTAGAAGTATTATAAATATCTGTTTCACCCTCACCAACAACTATACCATTATCATTGATATCGTTAGCTAATGAGCTTGAGCTTGAGAAGTAATCAGTTGGGAAAACAACGCTGTCGCTATTTTTATCGTAGTAGAAAAATTTTGTACGCGTTGTACCGTCGATACGCTTGCTCGCATAGCCAACAATAACATCATCATTATTAACCGCTAAAGGCTGACCCGAAATCCAATCATCCTCTTGGTCGATAAATTCTTTTACTTCACCATTTTCGAAAATAACAGGCATAGTAATACGTGTGCTATTACTCTTGTAACGCACATCAGACGTACCAACCACTAAACCATTTTCGTTGATTGCAATTGCATTGCTACGGAACGCGAAATCTTCATCATCTTCAGGCGTTAAACCTAAGCCATACATTTCTGTATTGGTGATGTTTAGATTAGTGTCTAATGTCCACTTAACAGCACGTTTATTATAAATACCCGTTGAATAAGTACGGTTGTACGCTTCAACACAGTCTGAAACTGGTTCATCTTCGCCATCACAGTTATCAGTAATATCATCCAGTGGATCAACCGCAATATCCGTTGAAACAGTACCTACAACTTCGTAACCATTAGCTGTTTTGATAATGTCATTTGCCGAGCTAATACCGCCGTAATCATCAAACTCTGGTGCAAGTTCAACTTTCACACCGTCTTCGGTAATAACAATTGCACGGCTAATGAAGTCTCTTAAAAAGTGGGTTTCTTCTTCATCTTCATCTGTTTGAGTGAACGATGTTTTTTCGTAAGGTGCACTGCCCCAACCAACCATTACACCGTCATCTGTTACAGCATTTAGTAAGTTAGAAGTCGAGCGTGTTAAGCCGTCAAAATCAAGAGACTGTTCATCAAATAAAACTTGCTCTGAAGCACCTTCAGATGTGTAAAGCGTTGCAATTGCACTTGATAATTTTTGATATTCAGACTCAGTTGAACGACCTGTTAAAAAACTTACCATAAATGCATGAGCATCGGCATTTGTATTTACCGCATCGTTATTCTCAATATCATCAAGCGTGAATGTAATTTCTTTATCAATGAGTTCATACTGCTTTTTAGCTGTATCATAAGAATCTTTGATCGACGAATCTGTAAAATCGATATAAGAGACATCAACGGGTAATTTGTAAAGGCCATTTGCTAAGCCTATGATGTGACCGTTTTCACTAACATCTGTTACGTAGTTAAATTTAGCGCCATCAATTCCACCTAATTCTTCTAATTTATAGGTTGCGCTTATCGCTGAGGTACTTAGGGTGGCTAAAATACTGGCAGCGAGTAATTTGTATTTCATTTTAATCCTTACTACTGATTCTTTAAATCTTCGAGTTCTTCCCAGCGCTCAAAAGCGACTTCAAGCTCAGACTCTAACTCGGCTAAATGGTTCAATGCTTCTGTTGTAATTGCAGCATCTTGCTTAAAAAAGTCAGGGTCATTAACCACAACTTGCTGAGCGTCTAACGCTTTTTCAAGTTGTTCCACTTTACTGGGTAATTCTTCTAATTCAAGTTTTAATTTGTAAGAGAGTTTATTACTTTTCTTTGGTGTTTTATCTTGGCTAACAACGGCCGGCTTTTCTTGCTTAATTTGTTGCTGTTGTTGTTTTTCTTGCTCAGCTAAATGAGCTGCATACGCTTCATAGTCGCTATAACCACCAACAATGTCGGTGATCTTGCCGTTACCTTCAAATGCCCATACAGAATTACAGGTATTATCAATAAATTCACGGTCATGGCTTACAATCAGTACAGTGCCCTGATATTGGTTAATGATCTCTTCTAAAAGCTCTAAAGTTTCAATATCGAGGTCATTGGTTGGCTCATCGAGAACAATAATATTCGATGGCTTTAAAAATAACTTTGCTAATAATAAGCGGTTTTTCTCACCACCTGAAAGCGCTTTTACTGGCGTACGCGCTCTTGCCGGTGGAAATAAGAAGTCTTGTAAGTAACCTAGTACATGACGTGAGCGCCCGCCCATCATCACTTCTTGCTTACCTTCAGCTACGTTATCTTGTACTGTGGCTTCTTCATCAAGCTTTTGACGATACTGGTCAAAATAAGCAAACTCTAAGTTAACACCTTGCTTAACACTGCCGCTATCAGGTGTTAAGTCACCAAATAAAATTTTAAGCAGTGTTGTTTTACCAATACCATTTGGCCCAACAAGGCCAACACGATCGCCACGCATAACAAGGGTTGAAAAGTCTTTTGCGATGACTTTATCTTTAAATGCATGACAGATGTTTTTCGCTTCGAATACTAATTTACCCGAACGATCCGCTGTTTCAATATTGAAATCAGTTTTACCGACTTGATCAACACGCTGCTTACGCTCTTTACGTAACTCTTTTAAAGCACGTACACGGCCTTCATTACGCGTTCTACGTGCTTTAATACCTTGGCGGATCCACGCTTCTTCTTCTGCTAAGCGCTTATCAAATAATGCGTTTTGTGTTTCTTCTACTTTTAGATCATGCGCTTTTTGTTCAAGATATGTCGCATAATCGCCAGGGTATGAAACCAGCTTACCACGGTCTAAATCAAGAATACGGGTTGCAACTGCTCGAATGAATGCACGGTCGTGAGAAATAAAAACGATGCCGCCTTTAAACTCTTTTAAAAATTGCTCAAGCCAAATAACACTACTCATATCTAAGTGGTTGGTAGGCTCATCAAGTAGCAGTAAATCGGGTTCACTAACCAAAGCTCGTGCAAGAGCAACTTTACGTAGCCAACCACCCGATAATGATTCAAGCTTGGCTTCTGGGTTTAGCTCTAAGCGAGATAAAACGAGCTGAATACGGGTATCAAAACGCCAGCCATCAACAGTTTCTAATTGATTAGATAAACGCTCTAATTTGTTAAGCAATTTATCGTTATAGTCTGTTTGCATTTGATTACTAACTTGGTGATATTCTATCAGTAAGTTAGCAATGTCAGGCATGCCCTGCGCGACATAATCAAATACTGAGCCTGCCGCCCCTTTTGGTGGATCTTGCTCTAAACGTGAAATGCGAATACCGCCTAATTGGTTGATTTCACCATCATCCAATGTCACTTGGCCATCAAGCACTTTTAATAGTGTTGATTTACCTGCACCGTTTCGACCAACGATACAAACGCGCTCACCTGACTCAATAACAGCATCGGCATCATCTAGTAGCGGATGCGTACCATAAGCGAGTTGAGCTTTGGCTATTCTGATTAAATCCATCGTGATTACTACTCTTATTCTTTATTATCAGCAATAAATTGCGCTAATTGCTCAGCATCAAAAGGCCAAAATAATTTCTTGCCTTGATGAGATTCCACAACCGGAATACTGGTTTGGTAAAGTTCAATCAGCTGTTCACTGTCCATAATATCTTTTGCTACAAACGAAGCGTTTGTAGCAATTAATAATTCATCGGCCATTTCACACAGATGACAGCCATCAGTGTGGTACAGGGTAAAGTTAGCCATGGGTAATAAGCCAGCTATTATGAATTTGCTTATTACGTTTAAAATCTGGTGATAAAGTCTTGTCAGAAATGTTTTCTGCTTTTAAACCCAGACCCATTAGCCCTACTTCATCTATGCTAAAGCCACGCTTATTATTTGAGAATATAAGCGTACCGTTAGGGCTTAAAATTTTCTTAACCCAGGTAAGTAGTTTGATATGGTCGCGTTGTACATCAAACGCATCTTTCATACGTTTTGAGTTTGAGAACGTCGGTGGATCTAAGAAAATTAAATCATATTGGCCTTGTGCATACTCAAGCCACTTCAAGCAGTCTGCTTGCTCAAAACGATAACGGGTATTACTGATATCATTCAGAGCAAAGTTTTCTTGCGCCCACTTTAAGTAGGTTTTTGACATATCAACCGTGGTAATGGCTTTAGCACCACCCACAGCAGCATGCACAGATGCGCTGCCTGTATAAGCAAACAAGTTTAAGAAACGTTTGCCTTGTGCGTTTTGTTGGATATAACGACGAGCTAATCGGTGATCTAAGAACAAACCAGTATCTAAATAATCAAATAAGTTTACTTTGAATTTAGCGCCAAACTCTTCCACTACTTGAGTACGATTTTGTTTTGCTACCTTGGTATATTGCTCTTCACCTTTTTGCTTTTTACGCACTTTAACTGCAATATTTTCTGGTGCTATATTTAACTGCTCAGCGGTCAAGCTGATCACATCTTGCAAACGTTTTTGAGCCGTATTGTCATCGATTTCTTTCGGTGCAGCATATTCAAAAATAACCGCTGAATCATCGTATACATCTACAGCTACGTTATATTCTGGAATATCCGCATCATAAACACGGTAGCAGCTTACTTCATTTTGCTTTAACCAGTTCTTTAAATTTTGCTTATTTTTCTTTAAACGGTTTGCAAAGGCTGTTGAACCTTCAAAATTAAGAGCCGGCTTATCTTCTTTGCTAAGTTCTACTTGTTTATCGTCAAGTTGGTAAAGATTTAATACAACATCTAACGGGCCATTTTTAAACTTATAGCGTTTTAACTTAACTAACTTTAATAACTTAAATAAGCTTTCGTCAGTGCCAAGTAAAGCAAGTTTCCAATGATTAAAGTGCTTTTTGAAGCCAACACCTAAGCTACGGTGTAAGTTAACCAGCTCAGCCATTGAGCCTAAACGTTCACCATAAGGTAAGTTTGAAATCACCACACCAGGTAGTTTCGCAACTGGGGTTAACTTAGTGGCATCGCTTTGTTTAAACTTAATCACATTACCAAGGTCAGCACGCTCTGCGTTTTCTTGAGCTTTTGAAATCACACTGGCGTCAATATCATGGCCAATAAGCCAAAGTTTAGGATCTGTAATTTGTGCAGTTAGTTCTGCTTTTAATTCTTTGTATTTTTGAATTCGGAAACTAGGCAGGCGCTCAAAGGCAAAACCTTCACGGAATAAGCCCGGCGCTTCATTGCGTGCCATGCTTGCAGCTTCAATTAAAATGGTACCAGAGCCACAACATGGATCGAATAAAGGTTGCTGTACGTTTTCAAGCCAACCACTTCGTTTCACAAGGGCTGCAGCTAAATGCTCTTTAATCGGCGCTTTGCCTTGATCTTGACGATAACCACGCTCAGATAAACGCGGGCCAGAATAATCGATATAAAGCGCAACACCTTGACGGTTCAACCTTGCTACAACACGTACATTGGCATTGTATTTATCTACATCAGGACGTTGCTCGAATAAATCCGCGAAGTAATCAACAATCGCATCTTTTACAACTAGACCTGAAAATTGCGTATTTTTTAAATCGTTATTAGTACCAGTAAAATCAACAGCAAAGGTTTGTTTAGGACTAAACCACTCCTGCCAAGGCTGTAAGCGTGCAAATTGATAAAGGCTGTCTTTGTCTTTTACGCCTTCTTTTTCTTCTATCAGCATCATGATACGAGTCGCAAAACGGCTCGATAAACAAATCTTTTGTGCTAATAAGCTATCTGCTTCAAAACGTACAGAGCCCACGGTTTGTTTTGAGACTTCTGCACCGAGTGCTGTAAGCTCATCAACAAGTAAATTTTCTATTCCGATAGAAGTAAGTGCGATAAATTGCAAAGTAAAAACCCTTAAATGCTAATTGCGCAGGATTATAGCATAGCTTGGCGAACAAAAACGCCAACATTTGCAGGGATATTAGCTGGATTTTTACTTAGCTCACTAGGTTACGAATCTCGCGCGGCGATTAAATCGCTCCTAAAGTGAACAAATTTCAATTCACAAAGGTCAACACGCCCTAGGCTGATTTAAACTGTTTTTGTTGAATATAAACAGGATGGATACGGTTATTTAAAACCTTAATAGCCTCAAACTGTTCAAGAGAAAGGTTTTCGTCTAATTGAAAGTTTTGGCTTAGGTTAATACACACTGAGGCTTCGCTTGAGTGATCAACAATTAAAAACTCACCTTCTTGTGCCTGTGAGCACAATTTCACTACAGCTTCGACACTTGGTTGGCTGCCATTATACTCATGAAAGAACCAACTTTTTGCAAGTACTGGCTTTAAATGAAATTTGACCGCAGTGGCATTCAGCGCGATTTGGCAAAGCTCTGCAGGGTTCCATAGTGAGAAAGTTTCGAGGTATTGATAAACTTGCTGATAAAATGCAGCGTCTTCAAGGCTAAAGTTAGGCTCTTGTAAAACAGCATCGGTGAGTTGGCGAAGTTTGTAAGGCGTGCACAGTTGCATATCTTGGTCTAGGTCAACCAAAAGACGATTATTTTTTGCACAAGCAAGCCATTTCCATTGCTTAGATGCTTGTAACATGTCTCCTCCCTAACGAATAAATACTGTGCGCATAATCACAAATTATAACTAAAGCAGACCATTAATAAAATGATTTCTTAGAACATTTTATTAATGATCAATTGCTTAGATAACTGATCCTTATAAGCTATTTAGGATCGTTTTTACCAATTCTGGGCCTTTATAAATGAAACCAGTGTAAACTTGTACAAGGTCTGCACCTGCTGCAAATTTTTCTTTTGCCGAATCAGCATCATCGATGCCACCCACACCAATGATAGGTAGTTTACCTTCGGTTAAACGCTTAAGCTCACTAACCACATGGGTTGAACGCTGACGCACAGGCTGGCCTGATAAACCACCCGCTTCATTTGCATACTGTTGACCTTGTACCATTGCGCGCTCAAGTGTCGTGTTTGTAGCAATAACACCATCGATCTTATTGTTGATCAATGACTCACTAACTTGGCCGATTTGTACTTCATCTAGATCAGGGGCGATCTTAACTAGCATAGGCACTTGTTTGTTATGTTTAGCAACCAGATCAAGTTGTTCATTCTTTAAGCTTTGCAATAAGTCATCAAGCGCTTCACCATATTGTAAGTCACGAAGACCTGGGGTATTCGGTGAAGAAATATTTACTGTGATATACGATGCATGCTCAAATACTTTACGCATACAGTGAATGTAATCATCTTTACCCTGCTCGTTTGGTGTATCTTTATTTTTACCAATATTAATACCTAGAATACCGTCGTATTTCGCTGCTTTAACATTGTTAACTAGGTTATCAACGCCCTTATTGTTAAAGCCCATGCGATTAATAATCGCATTTGATTCAGGTAAGCGGAAAATACGTGGCTTGTCATTACCCGCTTGAGGACGTGGTGTAACAGTACCTACTTCAACAAAACCAAAACCCATTTGCGAGAATGCATCAATACACTCGGCATTTTTATCTAAGCCTGCCGCTAAACCTACTGGATTTTTAAACTCTAAACCTAAAAAGTTGACGGGTTTATTAGGGACAGATTGAGACCACGCAGCACTCAATGGCGTATGAGCAAATCGGCGTAAATTATTAAGTGCAAATTCATGAGCCCACTCCGCATCACGGGTAAACATAAAACGGCGAGCTAGATCATAAAACATGGTTTGTTCCTTAGGTAAAAATAAACAAGGTAGCCGTTTGTAAACGGACCATTGCAAATTAAGGGCAAAAAAATACCCCAGCGAGCTGGGGTATGTATTTTAACGACTTTTCACTTATTTGGAAGTGTCACAGTTGTGGCTTAACAACATTAGTTCACGAAGTGCCACTGAGAACTTCGCAAAATCATGGCTTTGCGATGTTTTGAACTCAGATAGCATCTGCTTCCAACGTTGTAATAGTAGATCTTGGTTATCCATCCACTCATCAATTTGTGCATCAATGTCTTTGCTGTCTGCAGCAAAGCTATTAAGTACCACAGCTGATAATGTACGTTGTTGCCAATCCAGCTCTTCACGGTAAGAAGCACGAGCAAGTGCTTGCCAGTGGTTCGCAACTGGTTGGTTGGTGATTTGGTCAAGGAACCAATGTAAGCCCATACGCGCACCTAGCTTGAAGTAGGTGTTAGAAACCATATCAATGCTACGCTCTGAATTGTTAGCGATTTCAGCTAAGTCCATTACAGAGAATAAGCTTGATAGTGACACAATACGTGTTGCAAGTGCTTTTGGTACATTGCTGTCAATTAGCTTATCTGCCGCTTTAACTAGGCGCTCGCTTTCTTTTTCAACCATGTAGCTGTTTAAGTTTTCACTTAAATCAGCAAATGTTGGTGCAAAGAACTCAATTGCTTGCTCAATCGTTTGTGCTTTATTGCGATGACGTAAGAACCAACGTGTTGCACGACGAACCGTACGACGTAATTGATATAGCATTTCTGTTTGTACAGCTGCTGGGATCTTATTATCAAGTGCAACAATTGATGACCATGTTTCTGGCATCTCGAACACTTCTTTTGCGATTGAGTAGCAAAGTGCGATTTCAGCTTCGTTAGCACCTGTTTCTTCGTGCATACGAACCATAAAGTTAAGACCCATATCGTTAACGATGTTGTTTGCAAGTTTCGTTGCGATAATCTCTTTACGAAGTGGGTGGTTATCCATTGCATCGTTGAACTTCTCACGAAGTGGCACTGGGAACGACTTAACTAATAACTGACGGTAGTAAGGGTTTTCAGTGATTTCATCAACCACTAGAGACTCTTTAAGAACCATCTTCGCGTAAGAAACAAGTACAGAAAGCTCTGGACGAGTTAAATCTTTACCCGCTGCTGCGCGCTCTGCAAGCTCTTCATCCGTTGGAATGAACTCGATTGCACGGTTAAGCTTGCCATCTTTTTCAAGGGCATGGATGAAACGTACTTTTTCTTTAAGCGTTGACGTACCTTTTGATTGAGTAATCGATAAGGTATGCGTTTGACGGTAACAATCTTTTAATACTAACTCAGACACTTCATCAGTCATTGAATAAAGTAACTCATCACGCTGTTTACGTGTTAAGTCACCTTCAGCAACTAGGCCATTAAGTAAGATTTTGATGTTTACTTCGTTATCTGAACACGCAACACCACCTACGTTATCGATGAAGTCAGTGTTAACGCGACCGCCTTTAGCCGCAAATTCGATACGACCTAATTGAGTCGCACCTAAGTTACCGCCCTCACCTAGGATCTTCGCACCAAGCTCAGAACCGTTAATACGAAGTGCATCATTCGCGCGGTCACCCACATCAGCATCAGTCTCTTTAGAGTTCTTGATGTAAGTACCGATACCACCATTCCAAAGTAAATCAAACTCCATCATTAGAGCTGCTTTGATTAACTCGTTAGGTGTCATGCTCGCTTTCTTAGTGCCAAGCATTTTCTTCATTTCTGGGCTTAAGCTAATTGATTTAGCCGCACGAGAGAAAATACCACCACCTTGAGAAATGAGGTCTTTGTTGTAATCTTCCCAAGAAGAACGCGGTAGATTAAATAAACGCTCACGCTCTGGGTAAGATGTCGCTGCATCTGGGTTTGGATCAACAAAGATGTGCATGTGGTTAAACGCTACTTGTAAGCGAATATGCTTAGAAAGCAACATACCATTACCAAATACGTCACCCGCCATGTCGCCGATTGCCACCACAGTGAAATCAGTTGTTTGACAGTCAATGTCCATTTCACGGAAATGACGCTTAACAGATTCCCACGCACCTTTTGCAGTGATACCCATTTTCTTGTGGTCGTAACCTACTGAGCCACCTGATGCGAATGCATCACCTAGCCAGAAGTTATATTCATTTGCAATGCCGTTAGCGATATCAGAGAAAGTCGCAGTACCCTTATCGGCAGCAACAACTAAATACGGGTCATCTTCATCATGACGAACAACATTAACTGGTGGAACAATCTCACCACGTTCAATGTTATCTGTGATATCTAATAAACCACGGATGAAAATCTTGTAACACTCTTGGCCTTCTTTGAAGAATGCTTCACGGTCTGTCGGTAGCTGTTTACATACGAAACCACCTTTCGAACCTACTGGTACGATAACCGTGTTTTTAACTTGTTGCGCTTTAACAAGACCCAGCACTTCAGTACGGAAATCTTCACGACGGTCAGACCAACGTAAACCACCACGAGCGACTTTACCACCACGTAAATGCACACCTTCAACGCGCGGCGAGTATACAAAGATCTCAAATGCAGGCAGAGGTAATGGCATTTCAGGGATCATAGAAGGTTGAACTTTGAACGATACGTATGACTTAAATTGGCCGTCCGCTTCTTTTTGGAAGAAGTTCGTTCTAAGAGTTGCATTGATCATATCAACGTATAAACGGATGATTCGGTCGTCATCTAGGTTTGCTACGTTTTCTAGTTCAAGATTAACTTGTGCAACTAGCTTCTCTAATGTCTTCTCACTACCTGGGTTCTTAACTGAGAACTTTTTAGTGAATAAGTTAACGATTTGCGATGCAATGTGTGGGTAATTTGCAAATGTGCTTTCGATGTAAGTTTGCGAGAAAGTTACACCAATTTGACGCATGTATTTAGCGTAGGCACGAAGAATAGACGCTTCACGACCTGTTAAGCCACCCATTAATACTAAACGGTTGAAACCATCATTTTCTAAACGGTTATTCCACACGTTCGTTAATGCAGCACGGAAACGCGCTGACACTTTATCAAAGTCAGCAATGCCCTTGTTGTCAATTAGCATGGTGAAATCCATGATCCAATTAACTTTACCGTCAGTTGTTTTCACTGAGTAAGGTGTTTCACCTACTACGCGTAAACCAAAGTTTTCTAACATCGGCATTACGTCAGACAAGTGAATTGGCACATCTTTATGGAATAAGCTTAAACGAACAACATTTGTGTTTGCTTCTTCTTGTGGACGGTAGAACAACATCTCAAGTTTGTTCTCGTCGTTTAGAAGTTCTAGCTTTTCAATATCAACAACCGCTGCACTTGGTAAAACCTGATCTTTATACGCACTTGCAAACGCTTGTGCATATTTACGGTTTAGTTCTTTACCGCGTGCTTCACCTGCGCTTTCAAGTAGTGCAGATTGGAGTCTATCTTCCCAAGTACGGGCAGCTTCAATTAGGTTGTTTTCGATGTCTTTCACGTTATATTCAATATTATTGTCAGTCACACGCACCGTGTAATGTGTACGGGCTAATGTTGACTCAGAGAAGAAAGTAGTAAATTCGACTTTGTCGTCAGAATTAAATGCATTGGCTAAGATACGTTGCGTTTCACGACGTAGTGCCGTGTTATAGCGCTCACGCGGAACATATACCATGCAAGAGAAGAAACGGCCATATGCGTCTTTACGCACAAAAATACGGCACATATCACGCTCTTGTACTTGTAATACGCCCATGGCAACTTCAAGTAGTTCAGCTTCACGTGCTTGCACAAGCTCATCACGTGGATACGTTTCTAAAATATTTAATACCGCTTTGTATGCATGGGTGCCTTTAGCAAAGTCACACATTTCCATAATGCGGTTAATCTTACTTTTCAGTACAGGTACATCAGCGGCGCTGTTGTTGTAAAAGCTTGATGAGAATAAACCAAGGAAGCGATCTTCACCAATTACATTGCCCTCATCATCAAAACGCTTAATACCCACGTAGTCGATGTATGCAGGTCGATGTACACGAGACACTGAATTTGTTTTCGTTAAAATTAATAAGTTACTGCTACGCGCTTCTTGGCGCGCTACTTCAGGTAACTCAGAAAGTAAGCGGCTATGCTCTTCGTCTGTGTTTTTCATTAGACCAAGGCTAGTGCCCTTTTTACCTTTTAACTGGTAATCACCTTGCACTGGCGAAAGTTCATATTCACGGTAACCCATTAGCGTAAAGTTATCTTTAGCTAACCAGTCTAAAAACTCTACCGTTTCTGCAACTTCGCTTTCGTTATTATTATGGTGGCGTTTAGGTAAGTCTTTCGTTACCGCAATTAGCTTTTCACGAATTGGCTGCCAATCTTCTACAGCGATAGATACGTCAACTAACACAGACTCAAGTTCTTTTTTGAAAGACTCAATTACTTTTGCATCTGTTTGACGATCAATTTCGATAAAGAACACAGTTTTTGTCGACGTTGATTCTTGCTCTGCTTTTAAGCTTGAAATACCGGTGATTTTAGCATTTTTATCACGTTGGATTTTCAGCGGAGAGTGAAGTAATAAGTGAGAAGCGATGTTTGCGCGGGTCATGGCCATACGCACAGAATCAACGAGGAAAGGCATGTCTTTCGCGATGATTTCAACAATAGTGTGCGATGACTGCCAGCCATCTTTTGCTACTTCAGGATTGAAAACACGGACAACCGCGTCATCAGAATTATTTTTTTCTAGCGAGTTCCATAGGCTTAGTGCAGCGCCATATAAGTCACTATCGTTGCGATGAGCCAAATCCTCTTTAGACATATTGCTGTACAAGGCTTTGGCGAATTTCTCAACGAGTAACACATTATCAGCGTGAACTTTTTTCTGGATCAGCTTACAGACATTATCTAAGATAACCGAGGCTTGCCCTTCATTTCGTGTCATTGTATGTTCCTTAATCTATACTACTTATCGATTAGTAGAATATTTGTACAGCCATTTATTAGCGTGGAGTCAGGTAAATTCTAACTCTTTTACAGCTAATAAACAGCCTTTTCGATGAAATCATTTTAAGCTTTTCAGCTATTTGGTCATCTATTCACAAAATATAGATATAAATGGCCATTACTGGCCATATTGGAGCACAATTATTCACATTATTTTTTCTGGTCAGTCCAGAGGAAGCTACCAATAGCAGGTAAAAGTAGTACTGCACCCAACATGTTAACCAAAAACATGAAGGTTAGCAGAATACCCATATCCACTTGGAACTTCAGATCAGAGAAAATCCATGTGCTAACACCAATGGCTAAGGTAATACCTGTGAACAGCACTGCACTACCACGCTCTGCTAATGCATTACGATAAGCCACTTCGAGTGCCACACCTTGTTTTAGCTGCCCCATCATTGATGAAAGTATGTAAATCCCGTAATCGACACCAATACCAACACCTAAAGCGATAACTGGTAATGTCGACACTGTTAAACCTATTTCAAGTTGTACCATCAACGCTTGCGCTAAGGTTGATACGATGTACAGAGGTAATACAACCGCGACCGTTGCCTTAACACTTCTAAAGCTAATTAAGCATAGCAGGATTACGGCGCCGTAAACGTAAAGCATCATAGGTAGCTGTGCAGCTGATACAGATTCGTTCGTTGCAGCCATTACACCGACTGGGCCTGACGCCAGCTTAAACTTTAATTCATCGGTTTCTTCAGCCTTAGCAAACTCTTTAACTTTAGCTACCACATGGTCAATTGTTTCTGCTTTGTGGTCATTTAAGAAAATAATCACAGGCATTACAGAGCAGTTTCCATCGAGTAAACCTGAGCTTGTTTCAACCCGTGAAGTTGCTTGCACTAAACTTGCCGTATTGCGCGGCAAGCTTTGCCATTTTAAGTTACCTTCGTTGAAGCCGGCGTTCACCGATTGCGCAACTGAGCTTAAGCTCACAGCCGATTGTACCCCTGCAACGTTTTCCATCTGCCATTGGAAACGACTAATACGCTCCATAACATCATGCTCAGTACACGCAGCAGGATACGCTTCTACAATCACTTTTAGGATATCTGATGAAATGGTGTATTTATCAGAAATCAAAAAGGTGTCTTGGTTATAGCGGGCATCTTGGTGCAAAGATGGCGCACCAGCATGTAAGTCACCAATACGCATTTTGTCAGCTTGCCAGTAACCCACTGCAAATAACACAGCCGTAAAGACGATAATAAAACCAGCTGTTTTACGATCAGTCGCTTTTACTAATAGCTCGCGTAACTTGTCTAGTAGATTTGGTTTGTCTGTGTGAGTACCTGCTTGAATATGCACAGAGCCTTCAAAACGCATGTACGATGCCCATACAGGTAATAAAATTAAGTTGGTGAAAATAATTACCGCCACACCTAAACTTGCTGTGATAGCAAGTTCACGAATAATACCAATATCAATGGTGAGTAAGGTTAAAAAACCAATTGTGTCTGATAGCAGTGCAATACCACCTGGGATCAGAAGTGCTCTAAAGCTTGCCTGACAACAAACCCGAGTTGAACTACCCGTAGACACTTTTTTGCCAATGTCATTGATCATTTGCACGCCATGGCTTACACCAATCGCAAACACTAAAAACGGCACTAAAATTGACATAGGGTCTAAACCAAAGCCTAAGCTTGAAAGCAAGCCTAACTGCCAAACAACAGCAATGATTGAACAGGCAATTGGTAAAATAGTCAGTTTTAAAGAATGGCAGAACAGCCAAACCATTACGAATGTGAAAGCAATGGCAATAGCAAAAAATAACAGTACCCCTTTAGCACCCTCTGCGACATCCCCTGCCATTTTCGCAAAACCGATAATATGAATACTGACCTTGTCAGTACTTAGCGGTTCACGAACTTGTGTTTCTAGCTTTTCTGCAAACGCTAAAGTATCTAGTTTTTCTTGTGTTTGTGGATCAGTTTCAAGTAGCTGGGCGGTTACCATCGCACACGAGTAGTCACTGGCAATCATACGGCCAACGACTTTTGCTTTTTCGATGTTTTCTTTTACAACCGCAAGACCACGTTTATCAGCGGTAAAGTTTGCCGGAATAATTGGACCGCCAGCAAAACCATCTTCAACCACTTCAACAAAGCGCGCACTCGGTGCGAAGATTGAATTAACTAACGGGCGATTTACACCAGGAATAAAGTAAAGCTGATCATGAACTGCTTTAAGTTGGGTGAAAAATTCCTCATTAAAAATATCACCATCTGCATCACAGACAGAAATCAAAATGCTGTTTGCTCCACCAAACTGTTTTTCATGTTTGGTGTAAACTTTCATGTAGTCATGATTAAGCGGAATATTTTTATTAAAAGAAGCGTCTAATTGTATTTGTGTTGCTTTGAATAATAAGAAACAGGTGATCAAAGCAAAGGAAATAATTGCGAATAAGCGATGACGAAACACCGCTCTTTCTAAAATATCTAAAAAACCACGCATTACGGATTCAACTCCTTCACTTTAATGCCATTTTCTGAAGCCATAACTAGTTTGTCTTGAAACACAACACCATCAAGTAACGATTTACCATCGGCCATTTGTTGTTCTGATAATTGGCCATTCTCAATTTGGAAAATCACCCCGCTGTTAGCAAATAATAACCACTGGTTGTTGTATTTAATCGCACTATTCACGGTTGCATAATTGTCGTGTGGTATTTGTTGCCATTGATCACTGCCGGCTTGTCGAGTGAAAATGTTGCCTCGAAGGCCTGCAACTAGATCTTCACCACCTTGATCTGCAGTTGACGCAAACGTAAAGAAAGAGCCCATATAGATCTCTTCAAGACGCTGCCATGTTCGACCATTGTCGAAACTTTGTGCCATTAAACCCATTTCACCAGCTAGAAATAGACTCTCCTCAGTTTTAACGATGCGATTAAAATGTGGCAGTATTGAAGCTGTTTCAATTTCATAGCCTTCTGGGTCACTGTCTTTTAAATCATTGAGGTATTCACGGTCTTCTTCAAATAACAGGCTATCTAAAAAACGCTTCTGCCAAGTTTGGCCACCATCGTTAGTTTCAAAAAACATTCCATATGCACCGACTGCATAGCCATGTTGTTCAGTAGTAAATAAAATATCTAAACATGGCTTATCCATGTTTGGTAAAGATTGCTGTAACTGCCAGGTTTTTCCTGCATCTACAGTATTAATGATGGTTGCATCATGACCACATGCCCAGCCTAAATCGTTATTATAAAAATCAACGGCTGTTAGCAGCACTTGAGTAGGCACACTGGCTTGTTGCCAAGTTTGAGCGTCTGTACTTGTGATAACCACACCGTGTTTACCAACTGCAATGAGATTTGGGCCAGCTAGTTCAATGTCGGTGAGAAGAGTTTTGTTTGCGTTAACAGCGCTAATCGCTTGTTGCGGCATAGGCATGTCTTGAGCAAAACATGAAGCACTATAAGCAAGACAGGCATAAAGCAAATACTTCATAAAGATAAATCGCCTTCGAAAAAATAAAAAGAGAAGTCAAAAAAGCCACTGAGAAATCTATTGCGTGTACTGATGACTTACGCGAATTGCAAAAGGCACCTGGGGTCAGGTGCCTTAATTTGATTAACGACCTTCGCGGCGTAATGCGCTTGAAGTAAACTCGTTATCGTTGAATGATTGTGAGAAATCATACATTTTTTCTTGGTTGTCTAAACCAATTGCTAAATAACGACGAGAGTTAAGGTCATGGTAAACTTCTAACGTACTCCAATGAGTTGGTACTTCATAGTAGTTAAGACCATGCGCCATCGCTACACGATACATTTGATCACGGTTATCATAGATATCCGTTACATGAACTTGCCAGCTATCTTCATCAATATAGAAAACACGTTTTTTATAGATATGACGCGTGCCCTCTTTCAGGTTCGCTTCAACAACCCAAACACGGTGTTTTTCATAACGAACATGTTCAGGATTGATATGACCTGCTTGCAGAATATCATCGTAGCTTAGTTTGTCACTGTGAAGCTTATAGCTGTTATAAGGAATATAAAGCTCTTGCTTACCTTTTAATGTCCAGTTGTAACGATTTGGAGAACCGTTGAACATATCAAAGTCATCAGTTGTACGTAAGCTATCTGCAGCTGTTCCCGGTGCATCATAGGCAACATTAGGTGCACGACGAACACGACGCTGACCTGAGTTGTATGTCCATGCTTGGCGTGGCGTTAAGATTTGGTCCATTGTTTCATGAACTAGTAACGCAGTACCAGCAAGACGCGCTGGCTCAGTTACTTTTTGCTTAAACTTAAACAAGATATTAGATTCTTGTAGCTTTTCAGGCGTTGCTTCAGGTGATGAATACTCAACTAACAGTTGCTCATCAAAACCTACATAGTTATATGAACCAGATGCTGTCGGTGCAGCTTGACCACCAGAACGCTCAATTGATAAACCACGGAAACGTAATAAGTGGTTCCAAATCGCTTCTAAGCCATCTTTAGGGATTGGGAACGGAACACCCACAGCGGTATTTTTAATACCGTTACCGCCCTCTACTAACTCAGCTGTCGTTGCATATTTTTTAGTTGCATCATATACAAACTGAGGATACGACGCGCTACGACGCGTTGGATAGATGTTCATTTTGAACGTATCAGGATAGGTATTGAATAATTCAATTTGACCTGGGCTCAAGTAATCTTTGTACTCAGCTACATTCGATTTATCAATCGTGAATAAGATTTTATCATCAGCAAACGGATCAGGATGATGCATTCCCGGTTTATAACCAGCAGGTGGTGTTGTGATACCACCATCCCAAGCTGGAATTGAACCATCTTTATTCGCAGCTTTTTCTGCGCCAATAGGAGTTAAATCTTTACCTAAACGTGCCGCTTCATCAGCGGTAATTTTTGCAAGTACACTTGAGCTTGCGAAAACGCCACAAAATGCTGCAGCAATGAGGGTAGGTTTTCTAATAATCATAATTTACCCTTAGATTGAATATTTAATATTGAAAGATACATAATCGCGGTCAGAGAAAGTATTCGTTGCACCACCACCCCAGAATGAGTTGTAGCTAAAGTCGAACGACCACGCATTTTGATAGTTGAAGTTCATAGTAACACCGAGCGATTTACGGTCTTCAACAAATAAGAACATTGGATCAGGTGTAATACCATTCACATCGTGCGAGAACACAAAACGTGGTGAGAAGTTAACACCACTGAAGAAGTTATAATAATCACCTTTCGCAATTAAACGATAACCCCATGCAGAAGCCGTTGGGAACGGGTTCGTTTCAGGACCATTAGAAAGACCTAAGTGCAGTGTTGAATAATCATCACTTAATGGGCCTTGCATAATACCGCTTCGACCAGTACCAGCAACATTTAAACGAAGCTCATCGTAATCTGGCATATCGTTAATGCGTACACCACCAATTTCACCAACTACCGCCCAGCTATCAGCTCCAAGTGAAGGACCAAATAGGTGTGTTGCTGTAAATTGTAATTGTGCAGTGTTACGTAGGATAAATCCTTGTGCTACTTCACCAGGGCCTACAACGCTTGTAGCATCGCCTGGGCTCATTTGTGAAATACCAGCAAAGTCAGGACGAATACCTGCAACTGCTAATTGCTCTGGCATACCCGCATATAACAGCTCTACGTCATCAATTTGCAGAGGCTCATCTTGGCGGAATGCAAATTCACCAGCAAGTGCCGTTTCGCCCACAGATGTGTTGAAGCTAAGACCGTACAGTTTAATATCTTCAGGATATTCTAACTGACCTTTAGTGAATGCTTGAAGGCTAGTTACATTATCTTCTGTGATATCTGTAGTTAATAACATACCGATATCAGCAGCGATTGCCGCATCAGTGAAGTTTGATACCTGACCAGAAATTACCGGACGACGGCTATGATAGTTAATGTGGTATAACGCCACTTCAGTGTCGTTTAATTCAGGTAAGTACATACCTAAACGTAAACCATACTGGCCACCATCGTCTGGCTCGTTTTTACCTGCACCACCTTTGCCTTTTAATGCCACTTTGGTTGGGTAAGCTAGGTACATTTGCGCCATCATTGCTTGGCCTTGTGCAGATGTAGGATCAACACCTTGCGAGCGAACAATGTCATCTAAATTATTTAAGCTTTCAGTTAAGAATGCTAAATCAATATCCGGGTTAGACGTGAAGCCCAATTGGATATTTTGCTGATAACCATTTTCTGACGCAAAATCGTTCGTCGAGAAGTATGTACCAGCCGCTGGAAGACGTGTTTCATGCCATTCATATTGGTAGAAACCTTCTAGCGTTAAGTTATCTGTGATACCTAGTGATGCCCAAAGCATACCAACAGGTATGAAAGCTTCTTTTAACTCTGCACCTGGCGCTTTTAAACGATCGATATCAACTGGGTTAACGTTAATACCATGAGAAATCAAGGTACTCTCACCCCAGTTCACAACTTGTTGGCCTAAACGAATAGACAGCGGGTTACGGCCTTCATTTAAATCAAAGTTTGCCCATACATAAGCGTCTAGTAAACGTAAATCAGCACACACTTGTTCTTTTGTGTCGTCATCGTCACATGGGTCTACTTTGTTACCTGATGTTGGGTTGCTATAAGCGTAATCACCATCCATCAAGGCAAAGTCGTAAAAGTACATAAAGCGAGTGAAGAAACCAAAATTATCTTTGCTGATTGATAACTCATGGTTACCTTTTAATAATTTTGAGAATGAATCACCACTATCAAAATTGAGGTTACCTGCATCACCATTATTTGAGTATGCACCTGGTTGGTTCCATACATCAGCAGAAGAATAAATTGGATTTAAAGCAGAATGATAACCCGTCCAGTCAAATGAAGGATTATTACTCTTACCTATATGTTGAAAATCTCGGTCTTCAACACGAATGCTTTGGCCATAAGAGAAGTTAGAGTCAAAACGTATATCGAAGTCACCTAACTCAAAGTTTGCCGCATGCAAAGATGTGCTTGAGAGTCCGAGTGTAGCCGCCGCGAGTCCCAAAGCTATTTTGTTTTTAACAAAAAGCGATCGTTTTATCATTGTGTTCATCCCCCTGTAACGGGTTGTTTTGTGATCAAATTGTTGTTTTTAGTATCTTTCTAACGATAGAAGCGAAACAGTAAAATTACAATATAGAACGCGTTCAATCGGTTAATATTTATTTAAAAATGTGACGTTTACGTATTGGTAAGACGTCATACCAGATATTTTATACACGTAAATTAACAATAGAACAAATCGAATTAACAAAAATATAATAAATTTAGCGAATTGGGGACAGTGAAATTTAGCATTTTGGGAGACAAATATTACAAAAAAAGCAGCTAATGCTGCTTTTTTAACTAATTTTCTCGAGTTTTAAAAACTGATTTTCAGCCGTTAATGTCAACCTAAAGCGCCCTCTTATTCCTAGCGAAGAAATAAAAGGACGCAAATGGTGAGCGTCAAAGCGAACTGTCTTACCACCATCTTCTGTGACTTGCACAGATTTATATTTACCATGATAGTAATCAAGACACTCTGAGTAACTCAGATACAAGGCAAAATAGTACTCTGTCATTAACTTTCAAGTGCTTTCTCTACTTTTTCAAACAGATCATCACTGAGGCCGTCTAAATCAGCTAAACGTTGAAGTTGTGCTTTCATTGCCGCAGAACGATTTTCATCGTAGCGTTTCCATGACATAAATGGCGTTAGCATGCGTGATGCATTTTGCGGGTTAATATCATTAAGCTTCACTAATAAGTCACCTAATAGCTGATACCCTTCACCATCGGCTCGATGGAATTGAGTGATATTAAAGTGGCTAAAGCTACCAACCAAAGCACGAACACGGTTAGGATTACCAAAGTCAAAACTTGGGTGATCATAGAGCGCTTTAATATCGCTGATACTCGTTGCTGAATCTTTCATCGCTTGCAGTGCAAACCATTTATCCATAACGAGCACATCATGACGCCATTTAGCATCAAACTCTGTTAAAAGCGTATCACATAGTGAGTGATTTGCTTTTACAACAGCACTTAATGCAGCAAGTGCATTAGTCATATTATTACTGTGGGCAGACTCTTCGATAAGGCCATTAACGTCGCTGTGATTTGTTTTCGCTAAATAGTGTAAACAAAGTTGCTTTAGAGCACGCACTGCAACGGCTGTAGCAGATGTTGAACCATCATCTTCAAGCGCGTTATAACAATTAACCAATGATTCTGTTAGGACGTTGGCAATTTGCGATTCAAATGCATTTTGAACAGCAATAATGTCATCAACAGGGATGACAGCATATTCAGCTGCAAGAGTATCGTAGCTAGGCAGTTTTAACAGCTCCGCAATCAGCGCAAGGTCACCTTCACGATTATCAACTAGTAGTTTTAATGCCGACAAGATATCATCCGATAAGCAAGCTTCACCACTGGCAATCGCCGCTTTCATTTCATTAGTAAATAAGCGCTGCTGAGCATCCCAACGTGAAAAGTCACTGCGAGCAAAACGCATAATATGTAACAGTTCAGCGGCAGATGTATTTTGATTAACGATGCATGGCGCAGAGAAATCTTCTAGTAGCACTGCGACTGGGCGCTGTTTAATGCCCTCGAAAACAAACTGCTGTGTTTTTTCTGTGACATTCAATACCGAATCTTGTGGCTGATTATCAATCACAAGTGGTAGCGACTGCCCTTCACTATCTAAAAGTTCAATAGCAAAAGGAATATGCAGTAAGGCATTGTTAGGCTGATTATCAGGTGCAAACTGCTCAATGCTTAATGTGAAAGTTTGGTTTTGTTCATCATACGCTTGCTCTACATTGAGCTTAGGTGTACCCGCTTGACTATACCAGCGCTTAAATTGCGTTAAATCAATGCCAGACGCATCACTCATGGCAGCGACAAAATCATCACAAGTAACTGCTTGTCCGTCATGGCGCTCGAAATACAATGCCATACCTTGTTGGAACTTTTCTTCTCCAAGTAAGGTGTGCATCATGCGAATAACTTCAGCCCCTTTGTCATACACAGTCACTGTATAAAAGTTATTCATTTCAATGACTTTTTCAGGGCGAATTGGGTGAGCCATAGGGCCTGCATCTTCACTAAACTGGTGAGTACGCATTACTTTAACCGCATCAATACGATTAAGCGCACGTGAGCCTAAGTCGCTACTAAACTCTTGGTCACGGAAAACCGTTAAGCCTTCTTTTAAAGACAACTGGAACCAGTCACGGCAAGTCACACGGTTGCCGGTCCAGTTATGGAAGTACTCGTGACCTACAATTGATTCAATCGTATGGTAATCTTTGTCTGTAGCTGTTTCTTGATTAGCAAGAACACATTTAGAGTTAAAGATATTCAGGCCTTTATTTTCCATTGCGCCCATGTTGAAGAAATCAACGGCAACAATCATGTAAATATCTAAATCGTATTCAAGGTTAAAGCGCTCTTCATCCCATTGCATTGATTTCTTTAAAGAAGTCATGGCATGAGGCGTTTTTGATAAATTACCTTTATCAACAAACAAGGCTAATTCAACTTTTCGTCCAGACTGCGTCGTGTAATGGTCACGTAATACGTCAAAATCACCGGCGACTAATGCAAATAAGTAGCTAGGCTTTTTAAATGGGTCTTGCCATTTTACAAAATGACGACCGTCATCTAAGTTACCTGATTCAATTTGGTTACCATTAGACAGCAAGTGAGTGTACTTTTTGTCGGCAATAATGGTTACATCAAAGCTAGCAAGCACGTCTGGGCGGTCAAGGTAATAGGTAATCTTTCTAAAACCTTCTGCCTCACATTGCGTACAGTAAGCACCACCCGACAAGTACAAACCTTCTAACGAGGTATTCGTTTGCGGGTCAATATGGTTTTCAATTTTCAGAATAAAGCTTTCAGGTAAGTTATGAATGATCAGCTTTTCATCTTCAAGCGTGTAATCATCATACGCTTTGTCATCAACAATCACTGAAATTAGCGTTAAATCAACACCATCTAGCGCAAGATCTGCATTGCTTTCATCGGTACGATTGATTGTCATTGTTGACTGCACTGATGTTTTTAAAGGGGCTAATTCGAAACGTAAATCGATATGTTGGATTGAAAATTGTGGGGCTTGGTAATCTTTTAAATATTGAGCTTGAGGTTTACTCGTAGCAGACATTACTGACTCCAAATGGCCCTGCTTAGCAGGGCCTAAATAGTTTATTCGGCGTTAGCTTCTTGTTTAAGATGTTTTGGGGTAATACGTAAAATTTTAATACCAAAATAGGCATAAACAACCGCTAAGAATGGATTAATTAAATTAAAGAAGGCGTACATTGCATAGTCAAATGGATTGATTAGTAAAACACTTTGCATATAGGCACCACAGGTATTCCAAGGAATAAGTGGGCTAGTAATTGTGCCACCATCTTCTAATGTGCGAGATAAATTTACAGGCTTTAAACCGCGTTTTTCATATTCATCTTTAAACATACGACCAGGAACAACAATCGCGATATATTGGTCAGCTGCAACCGCATTGGTACCAATACACGTTGCAATCGTTGCTGTGATAAGAGAACCCGTGCTTTTAGCAATTTTTAAGATGCTCTTTACGAACATATCAAGTAAGCCGGTTTTTTCCATGATAGCGCCAAACATCAAGGCCGTCATAATCAGCCAAGTGGTTGTTAGCATGCCAGCCATACCACCACCGCTTAATAATGAATCCATTTTTTCATCGCCAGTATCAATGCTGAATCCATCGAAGAATGTTGTCCAAACTAATTTGAAGTAACCAATTGCTTGGCCTTGTGAGGCATCAATTTGACTATTGATTAAATCTGATTGAAATAACATAGCCCAAATTGCACCTAGCACGGCACCAATCGATATAGCTGGGAAAGCTGGCATCTTACGAATTGCTAAAAACAGCAACACCACCAGTGGTACTAGCATTTCAAAACCAATATTAAAGTTTTGCTCTAATAAATTAACGATTTCATCAATACGTCCAGCTTCAGCTGAACCACCGGCATTAAAGCCCATAAAAATAAAAATGATTAACGCAATAATGAAGCTTGGCACTGTAGTCCAAAGCATGTGATGGATATGCTCAAATAAATCTGCCCCAGCCACTGCTGGTGCTAAGTTTGTTGTTTCAGAAAGCGGGCTTAATTTATCACCAAAGTAGGCACCAGAAATCACCGCACCTGCTGTGACAACTTGTTCTAAACCAAGACCGGTTGCAACACCTAATAGCGCCACACCAATAGTCGCTGCTGTGGTCCAAGAGCTACCAATACTCATAGCGACAATGCCACAAATTAAACAACTAGCGGCATAGAACCAACTTGGGTTGATAATTTGTAAGCCATAGTAAATTAGAGTGGGTACTGTGCCTGATAACAGCCAAGTACCAATTAAGGCACCCACCATTAATAATATAATGATTGCTCCAAGGGATAAGGTGATCCCCTCAATCATAGCTTGTTCTAGTTTCTTCCAGGTGTAACCATTTTTTAAGCCTATTAATGCCGCGGTAAATGTAGCGAATAATAAAGCAATTTGGTTAGGACCTGATGATGAATTATCACCGAATAAATAAACAGCAGCGCCTAGTAGGCACACGAGCACAGTAATTGGGATTAAGGCATCTAAAAAACTGGCCTGTTTAATTGGCTTCTCTTCAATTGAATTCAAAAGATAGTCTCCTACACGTCTTATGTGGCGTGTTTAATTATTATTGTAAGCTTTGACGCAAAACTTCAGTGGCCTTATGCAGCCAGATTTTGTGATTATACCAATCTAACCTGTTTTAGGTAGCAAAAAAGGCGCTTAAGCGCCTTTTTATTAATCGATATTGCTAATTAATTGCTAATTATTTCTTAGCGATACGACCATATTTTATATAATCTTGGGTGATTAATGCGGCTTCTTCTAAGAAAGGGTCTAGCTCGTCAAGGCTATCAGGTAAATCGTCAAGCTTCTCTACTGGCTTTTCTCCAAGGCGAACAAGTCGTTCATTAGCACGTTCTAACGCGCGTTCTTCACCTTCGTCTTTCTCTTTTAGACGCGTCGCTTCAACCAATGAGATAGTCTTACGGTCTTTCTCTTCTTGATAGCGTTTAATATCAGCAAACACATAACCAAATTCAGGCTCATCTGCAATACGCGCATCATGAAGCTTATTAACGTAAGCAATCGCTGGTTTTAGGTTATCAACCGAGTTGTACTTAGCACGTATGATGCTATCCCAAGGTAGCGCGTTGTCTTGTTGACTCTCGCCCCACTCTGATGGCTCAATTGCCGATGGGAATGACACATCTGGAATAACGCCTTTGTGCTGTGTGCTTCCGCCATTAATTCGGTAGAATTTTGCAATGGTATACTGCACGCTACCTAATGGATGATCATATAAGTCATAAGCACGGCCAAGTGGTTTGTGCTGCTGTACAGTACCCTTACCAAAGGTTTGCTCACCAATCACAATAGCACGGCCGTAATCTTGCATCGCTGCTGCAAAAATCTCTGAGGCAGATGCGCTGTAGCGATCAACCAACACAGTAAGTGGGCCATCATAAAAAGTGACGCCGTCACGGTCTTTTTGCTCTTCAATACGATTATTTAGCGTATGAATTTGTACTACAGGACCTTGATCGATAAATAAGCCAGAAAGCTGAGTCGCTTCGTAAAGTGAACCGCCGCCGTTTTGACGTAAATCGATGATGATACCGTCTACTTTGGCTTCTTTTAATTTTGCAATTTCAACTTTAACGTCTTGTGATAGGTTGTTATAGAAACCTGGGATTTCAATCACACCAATTTTGCTGGTTAAGTCTGAATATTTTGCTTCAAATACTTCAGATTTTGCAGCGCGGTCTTCTAAGCGAATTTTATCACGCGTGATTTCAACCACTTTTGGTGTGCCGTGAGCATCCGCCCCTTTTAGATATTGCAGACGAACTTTTGTCCCTTTAGGGCCTTTGATTAAATCAACTACGTCATCTAAACGCCAGCCAATCACATCAACAAATTCTTCACCTTCTTGAGCAACACCAATAATACGGTCATCTGCTTTAATTTGTTCAGACTTATCAGCCGGACCGCCAGGTACTAAGCTACGGATAACTGTGTAGTCTTCATCATAGCTAAGTACCGCACCAATACCTTCTAATTCAAGATCCATGTCCATCTTGAATTGCTCAGCGCGACGAGGTGATAAATAAGAGGTATGCGCTTCAATGCTTCGTGCGAATGAATTCATCACGATTTGAAAAGCATCTTCACTGTTAGTTTGTACTAAACGCTTTTGTGCGTTGTGGTAGCGTTTGGTCAAGACTTCTTTAATCCCTTGCCAATCTTTACCAGTCATTTTTAATCGTAAAGCATCGTATTTAACGCGTTGACGCCAAAGTTCATCAAGCTCAGCTTGGCTTGTTGCCCAGTTTGCGTCTTCGCGGTCAAACAGATACTCATCTTCTTTATCGAACTTCATTTCGTTTTCAAGTAACGATAAAGAATAGTCATAGCGTTCAAAACGACGTTTTAAACTTAAGTTAAAAATATCAAAGGCAAATCCCAATTTACCTGTCGACAATGCATTATCAAACTGGTCTTTATATTGCTCAAACGAGGCAATGTCAGAGGCTAAAAACACATTTTTATTGTAGTCGAGAGATTCAATATAACGATCAAAAACCTTCTCAGATAATTCATCGTTAAATTTAATTGGTTTGTAGTGTGCACGAGTAAATAAGTTTGTCACCCGTTTGCTTGCCGTACTATGTTGGCTTTCTTGCTTGAGTACTGGCAGGTCTTTTTCAGTCAGATTATCTGAAGATGCCAATAATGAACCTGAAAACAGGGCAGCGACTAACGGAATGAGCGTAAACTTTTTACTCATACACAACTCCTTTATTTTTTACAGCTATTAAATGATATACAGGCTGTCTGCTTTGGTCTTAACTTGCATCCCTGTTACTAACTCAACGTGAACTTCATCTTTATTCACTTCAGTAATAACCGCGTTTACAAGTGCTTGGCCAAGTTTAACTTTAACTTTGCTATTAACCTTGACCTCTGAGGCAGGTAAAGGTTCAACTTTTCCTGAACGTTTTGCAGGAGCAGCTTTAGCAGTCTTATTATTTACTTTAGCGCCTTTTTCGCCAGATTTAGCGTGGTGGCCACTATTCTTTTTGTAAGATTTTGTGTCACCGTCTTTACGTGGACGTTGTGGCTTCTTACGCTTTGCCATTTTAGCGCGGCTTTCTTCTAACGCTTTTTGTGCGTGCTCAATGTGCTCTTGTTCTACTTTTTCGTCTTGATTACCATCAAGATCGATACGGAACTCAGACTTAGTTACAGCTTCTAAATAGCGCCAGTTTGAGGTGTACTTTCTTAGTGCTTGACGAACCTGAGTTTTACTTACTTTCTCAGAACCTTCAATACGCTCAGCGATATCTTTAAAAATACCTACTTTAAGCGGCTGAATACCGTCTTTTTGTTTAAAACATTTTGGAAATTCTTGGTATAAGAAATCCAGTACTTCATTAATATCTTTTAGCTTGTTTGTGGTTTCCATGTTAGAACCTTTTATTACATCTTTTCATCAAGTGATGAATCGACATAGTGTGTTACCCAGTCGGTCAACTCTTCGAAGTCCGCTTCAATAAGCGCTAAATCACCTCGAAGGTGTTCCCAAATACCATTTATAATTTCATCAATTGATTCACAGTCAAGGTCATCTGGTAGACGCTCCCATGCCATGTGAATCAAGTCGTTGAGCCTTTCGGCAACAACTTCTTCTTCCCCTTCCCAATCACCAACATCTTGGATTGCAAAGAGGTAATCTTGCACATTTAGCAGATCTTTCATTTTAGATTTGCCTCAAAGCACTTTACCAATGCTTCTAAACCAGCTTGATCATCAGCATCGAATCGCGCAATGCTTGGGCTGTCGATATCAAGTACAGCAAATACTTTACCGTCTTTGAAAATCGGCACAACTACTTCAGAGTTAGATGCAGCATCACAGGCAATGTGACCGGCAAATGCATGCACGTCTTCAATGAGTTGTGTTTGTTGTGTTTGCGCGGCAGTTCCACATACCCCTTTACCTACTGGAATACGGATACATGCAGGATTACCTTGAAACGGCCCTAGCACTAATTCTTCAGGTGAATCCATTAAATAAAAGCCCGCCCAATTGATATCCTCTAAAGAGGTAAATAACAGCGCACTAATATTTGCCATGTTGGCAATAACATTTGATTCACCAGTGATTAGCGACTCAGTTTGTTTAACTAATGACTGGTAAAAATCTTGCTTTTGCATACCAAACTACTTCTTATTAAACATACAGTAGCTAAAGGTACTCTTTGTAGACGACAAATGAAACCTTTTAAGGGCAAAAAAAAACATTTTGCCCTCAATTTCAGTCAGCTTGATTAAATATTCTGCTATTGATGAGAAGATTGTGTTGTAAGGCCCTGTCTTAAACCAAATAAAAACAGTCCAGCTGCCAGAGCAGACATCACAGCATTGACTATAAAAGCCATACCTGTTGTAGCGCTAAGTAAGTAGCTGAAAATAGCGCCACCTAGTAAGCCAAGTGTCAGAACACCTGAATAATTAACCTTTGCATACTTATACATAAGTAAATAACCAGGTACCACAAACGCTGCCATAGTAAGACCTACAATGTGGGCATTGGCGATTGCGCTAACGAATAAGTTAAAGAAAATGTTTAAACCATTTCCTTCAAGTGTAAACGCATAATAAAGACCCAAGATACAACCGATGATCACAGGCGATAATAAAGAAAGTCCTACACTCTTTGCTAAACGATGTTTCATAAATTCCCTAATGTCACAAAGATAATACGAGAAGTGTTAAGCATGGACTAACTAGTTAAAATGCGAAATATCGACAATAGTCGTAATTTGCAGAACAAATGAAAAGCACAAGAAACAAAAAAGCCGCTGAATAAATTCAGCGGCTTAAATGATGGTGGAGAGATAGGGATTTGAACCCTAGAGGGGCTACAAACCCCTGCCGGTTTTCAAGACCGGTGCATTCGACCACTCTGCCATCTCTCCGAATGCGGAAACCTACCCGCTTACGCCAGTAGTAAAAATAATGGTGGAGAGATAGGGATTTGAACCCTAGAGGGGCTACAAACCCCTGCCGGTTTTCAAGACCGGTGCATTCGACCACTCTGCCATCTCTCCGACGGCGTGCATAATAGATAAAGCGGCCGTGCTTGTGAAGCTTTTTTTTCAAAAAACTGTTTAAGTGATTAAAAAACAATTAATTTGCTCAGCATTAATACAGTAGCGTTTAGATTGTGCGCAACATTGAACTTTTCGATTATTTATCTTGTCTATTGATCCACAATAGTTTGCCCAAATATATAACTCTTGATAGGCTTAGTTCAGTTTAATAATTGGAACTAACGAACGTATAAGTTCATTTAAAGGAGCTCTAACAATGGCGTTTAATCAATCGTACAATACTGCAAGACCAGTAATGTCGACTATTGAAACCAATAAAGTTTTAAAGAATACCTATTTCTTACTGGCAATGACACTGGCATTTAGCGCAGTGACAGCAGGTATATCAATGGCAATGAATCTACCTTATTTTATGGGGTTAGTATTTAGTTTGATTGCATTCGGTGTACTTTTTGTTGTTCACAAAAAAGCAGACAGTGCTTCAGGTGTTGCTTGGGTATTTGTTTTCACAGGTTTAATGGGCGCAGGACTTGGTCCAATGCTTAACTACTACGCTGCAATGCCAAATGGTCCTATGCTTATTATGCAAGCATTAGGCTCTACTGCGTTAATCTTCTTTGGTTTGTCGGCTTATGCGCTTACCACTAAAAAAGACTTCTCATTTATGGGTGGCTTTTTAACTGTAGGTTTAATCGTGGTTATTATTGCAAGCCTAGTTAACTTATTTATTGGCAGCTCAATTACCTTTATGGTTATTAATGCTGCAGTTGTGCTAATCATGTCTGGTTTAATCTTATTTGATACTAGCCGCATTATTAATGGCGGCGAGACTAATTACATTCGCGCAACAGTTGCTTTATACCTGAACGTGTATAATTTATTTACGTCTCTTCTTCACCTACTTGGTGCAAGTGATGACTAATTAAATAGTTCTGCTAAAATAGCCCCTTTCTAGGGGCTTTTTTATTGGATGCGTTTTGGCACAATTTGTACTTTCTCTTCATACCGCGCCGACCGATCACGACACAACTCAACGGCTAATTAAATTTGCACAGGCCTGTCTTGACTCTGGTCACTCAATTGCAGCTATCTTTCTTTATCAAGCTGGTGTTTACCACGCAAGTAACCATTTAGAACTTGCCAGCGACGAGCTTCCAATTAATCGTTTGTGGCAGTCGTTAAGTGAGCAAGAGATCCCTCTACTGCTATGTGTCACTGCTGCTGAAAAGCGTGGTTTAGATATCGATAACACAGGCGTGTTTACCGTCGCTGGGCTTGCAGAATTTGCGATGCTTGTCAGTGAAGCGGATAAATGGGTGCAATTTAAATGAAAAACATTTTAGTAATAAGCCAACATAGTCCATTTGATGATCAACATATTCGTGACTCACTCGACACCACACTGATTTTTGCTGCTATTGAACAGAACATTAGTTGGCTTCTAAGTGGTGAGGCTGTTTTAGCTTTGAAAAAAAATCAACAGCCAGAGCAACTTGGCATAAAAAACTATTTTAAAACCATTAAAACCCTTGAGTTATACGATGTTGAAAACATATATGTATGTGAAAAGTCGTTAATGGATTTTAACCTTTCAGAAGATAGTCTGATTATCGATGTTAAAGTAGCTAACTTTGAGCAACAGCGTGAATTAATTACAGAGCAGCATCAAGTGGTGACCTTATGAGTACCTTGCATATTTTTTCAAAACCCTTAGCTCACTATTGCAATAATATGTTGGCAAATTTGATTTCTTCGCAAGATACAGTGCTACTTGTTAGTGACGCTTGTTATAACAACATGCAGTTTAAGCAATTCTCTTCAGCAATTCATTTACTTGAAGAAGACGCTGTAGCCCGTGATATTTCATTTAATCAAGGCGATATCGCAATAAACTATGCACAATTTGTAGAAATGACTTTAAACGCAAAAAACACGATTACTTGGTAAACCATGCTTGAATTTAATAACAAACAGATAGAAACAGACAAACAAGGGTATTTACTTGATTCAAATGATTGGTGTGAAGAGCTTGCACCTATTATTGCTGAACAAGAGAACATAACCTTAAGTGAGCAGCACTGGGAAGTTGTGCATTTTGTGCGTGATTTTTACGTAGAGTACAACACTAGCCCTGCAATACGCATGCTGGTCAAAGCAATGGCCCAAAAGCTAGGTGAGGAAAAAGGTAATAGCATGTATTTGTATAAGCTATTCCCTAAAGGCCCAGCAAAGCAAGCGACTAAAATTGCAGGTTTACCTAAACCCGCTAGGTGTATTTAATGGTTAATAAAGCCAATAGCAAACCACGCCGCAGCAGCGGCCGAACTTATTCAAGGCCTACTCAAAAACGCCAAGTTAAAAAAACAATTAGCCCTGAGCAGCGCAAAGTGGTGCTATTTAACAAACCATTTGATGTGCTTTGCCAATTTACCGATGACCAAAACCGCAAAACGCTTGCCGACTTTATTACTATTAAAGACGTGTATGCAGCAGGACGCCTAGACAGAGATAGCGAGGGACTGTTGCTACTTACCAACTGCGGTAAATTACAACACACACTCACTGAACCCAATAAAAAAACAGCTAAAACTTATTGGGTGCAAGTAGAAGGTGATGTTACTGATGAGGCAATCTTTTCGCTTAACAAAGGCGTAGAGCTTAAAGATGGCATGACCAAGCCTGCCAAAGTTAGACGTATTGACGAGCCGTCAATTTGGCCTCGTACTCCGCCCGTTCGCGAGCGTAAAAACATTCCAACCAGCTGGTTAGAAATCTCTATCACTGAGGGGCGTAATCGCCAAGTTCGCCGTATGACAGCGCATGTTGGCTTCCCTACTTTGCGATTAATTCGTTACAGCATTGGTAACTATACCCTTGATGGATTAGAGAATGGCCAGTTTAAAGTAGTGAACAACCCTGATGCATAAACCCAATGTCACAGTGGCCGCCATCGTCACATGCCAAGACAATTTTTTACTTGTTAAAGAGCGCGATAAACACACAGGTGATATTTGCTATAACCAGCCTGCGGGTCATTTAGAAGCCAATGAAACCTTAGCAGAAGCAGCTCATCGCGAACTTATTGAAGAAACAGGCATTAGCCTTAATGCCAATCACCTTGTTGGCATTTATAATTTGCATGCCGCAAATGGCGTTCACTATATGCGTTTTAGCTTTGCTTTTAATAGCCCAGAGCTATTTGAACCATCTCCCCAAGATAATGACATTCTTAGCGCAGATTGGTTTAGCCTTGAGCAAATTAAAAACCTGCCACTTCGAAGCCCTCTGGTTTTAAAATGCATTGAAGATCATTTAGCTGGTAAAGCCTACCCACTTAGTTTAATTTACCAATAACCGCTGTGATTTTGGCTGGTTTGGGTGTCTAAAAGTTTGCTATGCCCAAACCACTATTACTTGCAATCAATGCCTTGCCTAAATCGCTTTTAATTCCAACTGAAACTCGCATCTTGAGGTGGTTTGGGTATATAATATCGGCCTTTCCATAGCAGTTAAAAAATGACAGCGAATATTATGAGCGAAAATAGTCACATTAAAGTCATCGTGGGTATGTCCGGCGGTGTTGATTCTTCTGTATCAGCGTATTTATTAAAGCAACAAGGCTATCAAGTTGAAGGCCTGTTCATGAAAAACTGGGAAGAAGACGATAATGATGAATATTGCGCTGCAGCTGAAGACCTACAAGACGCACAAGCTGTGTGCGATAAGCTAGGTATTGAGCTTCACACTGTAAATTTTGCAGCCGAATACTGGGACAACGTGTTTGAATACTTTCTAGCAGAGTACAAAGCAGGTCGTACACCAAACCCAGACATCATGTGTAATAAAGAAATCAAATTCAAAGCTTTTTTAGAATTTGCAGCACAAGCACTTGGTGCTGATTACATCGCTACTGGCCACTATGTTCGCCGTGAAAAGCGCGGTGATAAATTTGTAATGTGTCGTGGCCTTGATGACAACAAAGATCAAAGCTATTTCTTATACACTCTAAGCCATGAGCATATTGGGCAAACACTTTTCCCTGTTGGCGATATTGCTAAGCCTGAAGTACGCCGCATCGCTGAAGAGCAAGACTTAATCACTCACGATAAAAAAGACAGTACCGGTATTTGTTTTATTGGTGAGCGTAAATTTAAAGACTTCTTACAGAAGTTCTTACCAGCACAGCCAGGTAAAATTGAAGATACCGATGGCAATGAAGTGGGTGATCACGAAGGTTTAATGTACCACACACTTGGTCAACGTAAAGGTCTATTAATTGGTGGCATGAAAGAAGGTTCGGGTGAACCTTGGTATGTAGTTGATAAAGACGTTGATCGTAACGTATTAGTGGTTGGTCAAGGTAAAGACCACCCTCGCCTGTACAGCAATGGTTTAAATGCAAACCAGCTTCACTGGGTTGACCGCGAAGGCCCTAAAGGGACCACACGCTGTACTGTTAAAACTCGTTATCGCCAAGAAGATATCAGCTGTACTTTACTTGTTGGTGAAGATGGTATGGCACGCGTATTATTTGATGAGCCACAAAAAGCAGTGACACCGGGCCAATCAGCCGTATTCTACGCTGACGAAGTATGTTTAGGTGGTGGTATTATTGATTCGGTGATCAAATAATGACAGAGCACCAAGTCATGGCTTTAGCTGCCATGTGTCAAGTTGCTAAACAAGTACAAAAAGTTGCGCAATATGGCCAAGGCAGTGATCACGAATTAGAAAAATTACTAAACTGTATTGTCGAAACATCACCAAATAGCCCTGAAGACGTGTATCAGGGTAAACATAATTTACGTGAAGGCTATCGCATTTTGATTGCACAGCTTTCTGCCGGCGCAGACAAAGACGTCGAAATCGTAAAATATGTGGGTGGTTTAATGCAATTAGAACGTGCATTAAGTTCAAAACAAAACAGCTTAAATGAATTAGGTCGTCGCATTGATGATGTTAAACGTCGCCTCGACCACTTTGCTATCACAGATGATACTGTAGTAGCAGCGCTTGCTGATATTTACTCATCGGTGCTAAGCCCCCTTGGGCATCGTATTCAAGTGTATGGCAAGCCAGAATTATTAAAACAGCAGCTCACGCAAAACAAAATTCGTGCCCTATTATTGGCCGGAATTCGTAGTGCCGTGTTATGGCGACAAATGGGCGGGAAACGCCGTCACTTTTTCTTTGCAAAAAGAAAAATCCTCGCCATTGCTAAACAATCAATTTAATTATCGTTCAAACTAGACAATTTAGGAGTCATTATGGAGCTTTCAGCGTTAACCGCTATCTCTCCGGTAGATGGTCGCTATGGCAGCAAGACCACGGAACTACGCAGCATTTTCAGCGAATTTGGTTTAATCAAATACCGTGTAACTGTTGAAGTTCGTTGGTTACAAGCTTTATCTGCAGCTAGCGCAATCAAAGAAGTACCGGCATTTAGCGACGAGGCTAATGCTTTACTTAATGCCATTGTTGATAACTTTAGCGAAGCTGATGCAGCACGCGTTAAAGAGATCGAGCGCACAACTAACCATGACGTAAAAGCAGTTGAATACCTACTTAAAGAAAAAGTAGCTGATAACGCAGAGCTTAACGCAGTTAACGAATTCATTCACTTTGCCTGTACTTCAGAAGACATCAATAACCTGTCTCACGGTTTAATGCTTACTGAAGCGCGTGACAAAGTATTACTTCCATACTGTGACCAACTTCTAAATGCATTAAAAGAAAAAGCAGTTGAGTACAAGTCAGTTGCGATGATGACACGTACCCACGGTCAACCAGCTACTCCTTCTACAATGGGTAAAGAGTTTGCAAACGTCTACATGCGCTTAAAGCGTCAACGTGACCAAATTGCTAACGTAGAAATGTTAGGTAAAATCAACGGTGCTGTAGGTAACTACAACGCTCACCTAAGTGCATACCCAGATTACGATTGGCACAGCCACGCTGAGCAGTTCGTAACGAGCCTAGGTTTAACATTCAACCCGTTCACAACACAAATCGAGCCACACGATTACATTGCTGAGTTATTCGATGCAGTTGCACGTTTCAACACTGTATTACTTGATTTTGACCGTGACGTTTGGGGCTACATTGCACTTAACCACTTCAAACAAAAAACAATCGCAGGTGAGATTGGTTCATCAACTATGCCTCACAAAGTAAACCCGATTGATTTTGAAAACTCTGAAGGTAACTTAGGTATTGCTAATGCTATCTTTACTCACCTTGCGCAAAAACTACCTGTTTCTCGCTGGCAACGTGACTTAACTGACTCAACAGTATTACGTAACCTAGGTGTTGGTATGGGCTACACACTTATCGCTTACCAAGCGACATTAAAGGGTGTTAGCAAGCTTGAAGTAAACGAAGAGCGTTTATTAGCAGAGCTAGACCAAAACTGGGAATTACTAGCAGAGCCAATCCAAACAGTTATGCGTAAATATGGTATCGAAAAGCCATATGAAAAACTTAAAGACCTTACTCGTGGTAAGCGCGTAAACCAAGAAATCATGGCTGATTTCATCGATGGTCTTGAGTTACCTGAAGAAGCAAAAGTAGAAATGAAAAAATTAACTCCGGCTAATTACATTGGTCGTGCTGTTGAGTTCATCGACAACTTAGCTTAAATTCAAATTAAGACTTAAAAAAGCGAAAGGCCTTCCTTTCGCTTTTTTTATATCAATTCGCTTAGGTCATGTTATGTATCAATTAACCATCAACTCATTAACCCAAGAGCAATTTTTAGCTGAGTATTGGCAGAAAAAACCATTACTTATAAAGCAAGGCTTCAAGGATTTTTCAGATCCGATTGAGCCCGAAGAATTGGCCGGTCTTGCCATGGAAGAAAGCATTGAATCACGTATTGTGACCAATCACTCAGATGATTGGCAAGCATACCATGGTCCTTTTGAAGACTTTAGCTTGCTAACTGAAAAGCACTCAACATTACTGGTGCAAGCAGTTGACCATTGGCATAGCGATGCAGCGCAACTACTGGAGCCATTTCGCTTTATTCCAAACTGGCGTATCGATGATTTAATGATCAGCTACTCTACCCCGGGTGGTGGCGTGGGTCCGCATTTAGATCAATACGACGTGTTTATTATTCAAGGTGAAGGAAAGCGCCACTGGCGAGTTGGTTTACCTGATGCGAACTTAAAGCAATTTGCACAAAATAAGAGCCTGTTACAAGTTGAACAATTTCCTGCCGTGATCGACTGTGTGTTAGAGCCGGGAGATATTCTCTATATTCCACCAGGTTGCCCACATGAAGGTTACGCAGTTGAAAATGCACTTAATTACTCTGTAGGTTTTAGAGCGCCAAATCAACGCGATTTATTATCACAATTTGCCGATCACCTCATCGATACTGAGCTTGGTAATCAACGATATGGTGATGCAGAGCTTAAGTTGCGTTCATCTAAAGGTGAACTTAACCAAACTGAAGCAGAAAAAGTGAAGCAACTTATGATTGCTGCGATTAATGATGACGCAGTATTCAAGACTTGGCTTGGTAACAGTATGAGTCAGCCAAAACATGACATGGATTTAGCGCCTTTAGAGGAGCCATATACACTAGATGACGTAAATGACTTACTTAATGATGAGGACGTTGTTTTTGAGCGTTTAGGTGGTACCCGTGCCATTTATCAAGTAATTGACGATAAAATACTTTTAAGTATTAATGGTGTTAATTATATGCATGATTTAACTGACCTTGAATTAATAACAAAGCTCACAGATCAAACCTGGCTGACCGCTGCCGATATAAATAGTTCAAAAAATAATCACATTTTCTTGAAAACCTTTACTACACTTTTAAATGAGGGTATTTGGTTTTGTTAGGAGCGTGTGTTTATGAGCTATCAAATAGATGAAGTTGAATGGAGTATCGACAAGGAACTCTTACAACAGATCAGAGAGCGAGTATTTGTATGCGAACTACATATTCCTAAAGACATTGAGTTTGATCATTTAGATAAAACAGCACATCACGTACTCGTGACCGACGAGTGTAAATGCCCAGTTGCCACTGGGCGTTTATGTAATGATGGCCTCATTGGGCGTATTGCAGTTTTACCTGAACATCGTAACCGTTCGGTTTACAAATCATTATTGAATTACTTAGTAGGCATGGCTGAAAAGCAAGGCTGTGATTGCGTCAGCATTAATTGCATATTGAACGAAGTAGATAGATTTAAACGAAATGGTTTTTCGGCTGATGGCTTAGTATTTATGGAGGCTGGTATTCCAAGGCAGCGAATGCTCTGCCCTATTAAGCAATTTGATACGCGGCCATTCACTTTGGTGCATTAAGGTATATGTTAAATAAAAAAGCTGAATAACATTATTCAGCTTTCTTATTAGAAGTTATGCAGGCTCGTTTTGCCACATTTCTTCTTTTTCAAATAGCTCATATAAACCATGAGCACGGTTGATTAACAGGTTAGCAAAATCAACTTTGGTTTTATCTACCGCACCTGATTGCATTAGCTGATCAGCCTTCATTTGCCACTGCATTGAGAAATAACGTAATACTTCACGTGCATTATTTGCTGCACTTGCTTCAGCGTGATCGGTAGGTAAACGACCGGTGATCACCCAATAGCTCTTACCGTTTTGTGCTTTAAATTTCCAAATCGCTACTAATGGGGCGATAAAACGGCTTTCTTTTTCTACAACAGTTTGCGGAATAACGCCTTTTTCAGCTAAATGCTTTTGTGCATTTTGGAAACATTCTCTTTGCCAAATAACACTTTGTTTTTGCGCTTCGGCTTGTTCTTCTGGTGTTAATGGTCTTGCTTGTTTTTGTTCCATGGTAGTTACTCTTTTACAACATTTCTGACACTTTAAGGTTTAAAATGGCGCTGTGCAAGTGTTTACGGGCAATCAAAGAGCATTTAAATTTACTTGCGTACTATTCAATCAACTCAGAAAGAAGAGTTAGGCTCTGTTAAAAATTGCAGCTCTTCAGCTGTTGATTCACGACCTAAAATTTTATTGCGATGTGGGTAGCGACCAAACCTATCAATAATCACTTTGTGCTTTAGTTCAAATTCATAATTACTCATGCCTTTAAACAATTGCTCAGCTTGCTGATGAATGACTTTCGATTCACTGTGCATATACGGCATATAAATAAACGCAGTTTGAGAGCTAGGTAACTTTTTATCAAAACCTAATTCAATGGCTCTTTGCGCTAGACTTAATGCTTGTGGGTCTTGGCTGAACGCCTTTGCTGTATTACGGTAAATATTGCGTGAAAACTGATCTAACACGATAATTTCAGCTAAAGAGCCTTGAGCATCAACTCGCCAATCTGCATGTTCGCCAGCGATAACCTGCAAAAGGCATTCTGAAAACTCACGTGTAATTAAGGCATCAACTTCGTCTGATTGCTGATACCAAACTTCCGGTCCTAATTCATTAAACCAAAAATCGATAATGCGTTGCTTATCCATAAACACTCCTTAATTACCAAGAACTTTTGCAGGGTCAACTCGGGTTGCTTGCCACGCAGGATATAAGGTAGCCAAAATAGCGAGAACAAAAGTAACAATTACCGTGATAACAATATCTTGCCAAACTAGTTTACTGGGTAAAAACTCAATAAAATAAACCCCTTGTAATGGGTTATCGCCAAATAAGTTACTTGCCCAAGTGAACAGTTCACTGATGTTTAACGCAAGCATTACACCGATAACTGTGCCTAAGATCACACCAATTAAAGCTTGTGTAAAACCTTGCATTACGAAGGTTGCTAAAATGGTGCTATCTTGTGCGCCCATGGTTTTTAAAATTGCGATATTTGCCTGTTTTTCACGTACTTCCATCACTAAAGACGAAACAATATTAAAACTCGCTACCGCAATTATTAAAAACACCACGATATACACAATAGTGCGAACCATTTGAATATCTTGATATAAGCTACCCTGGGTTCTAAACCAACTTGAGACATAGACATAATCAGGAATAACTTGCCCCACACGCATCGCCGTTTGATGGGCCGCGAACACATCAGCTACTTGTAATCGTAAACCGGTTACTTGGTTTTGCTCAAAACTCAACACACTTTGCGCTTTATCAAGGCGAATAAAAGCCGCTGTTTCATCAATTGGGCCGCCCATTTTTATAATACCCGCAAGATTCAAGCTAACACGCTTTGGCGCCAATAAAGTATTACTTTGCTGGTTTATCTGTGGGATTAATAAGGTAACTGGGTCGCCAATTTTAAGGCCCAATCGGTTAACGATTTGTTGGCCTAAAAGCACATCTTCTTGTTGTAGCTGGCTAACTAAGCGCCCTTCTGTAAATTGATTTAACGCCGACACTTGGTTTTCAAATTCAGGGCTTACACCACGCACTTCAACTGCTTTTAACTCACTTTTATATTGCGCCATGCCGTTGACACTAATAAACGGCGCAGCACCTGTTACACCGGCTTGAGAGCGCAGTAGAGCAACTTTTGACTGCCAATTATTGATTGGTTTGTTAGGCGCAACATATTCAACCTGAGGTACGACCGATAAAAGCCGATGTACTAGCTGCTGCTCAAAACCATTAATAACTGATAAAGCAACAATTAGCACAGCGACACCTAAAAGAATGCCGATTGTCGATGCTTTAGCGATAAAACTAACAAAACCGTTTTGTCCGTCTTTTTGGCCACTATGGGCACGAAAGCGTTTTGAAATAAAGGCACTAAGCAACATGCTGAGACTCTTTAATTGCGAGCTTACCATCATCTAAATAGGCAATTTTGCCTAGTTTATCTGCAAGTTCTAAATCATGGGTTACCACAACAAAACTGGTTTTTAAGCTAGTATTTAATTCTTTAATTAAATCGTAAATCTTAATTGCGTTTTGTTTATCTAGGTTACCGGTTGGTTCATCGGCAAGCACCAAAGCAGGCTCGGTTACTAATGCACGTGCTATTGCAACCCGCTGCCTCTCACCACCTGATAACGCCGAAGGTTTATGTTCGCTACGATGAGATAACCCTACTTTATCTAGCATGTTACGGGCTTTTTCGGTTGCCGCTTTTGCGCTTAAGCCTTTAATTAATAATGGCATTGCAACATTTTCGATGGCAGTAAATTCCATTAATAGATGATGGAATTGATAAATAAAGCCCAAATTTTCATTTCGGAAACTGGCTTGTTGTTTACGGTTTAATTTAGAAACCTGCTGACCTTTAATTTCAACCTTGCCTGAGCTTTCGTTATCTAAGGTACCTAATATATGCAATAAGGTACTTTTTCCTGAGCCAGAGCTCCCTACAACAGCTAACATTTCGCCTTGATTAAGTGCTAAATCAACCCCTTTTAATACCGCAACCTCGTTATCGCCATCTTGATAGACTTTATTTAACTGCTGACAATTGATAACTAAATCACTCATAACGTAATACCTCTGCTGGATTCACTTTTGCAGCTTTTCTGGCAGGATACAAGGTAGCTAAAAAGCTCATCGCAATACTCCCTGCGGCAATAAAACTCAAACTTATAACATCAAATTTAACGGGTAAACTCACGCCCGCTAGTAAATTGATGCCTAACATATTCAACAATTCATTAATGTTGCTACTTAATAGCACACCAAGTAACGCACCAATACTGGTACCGATAAGGCCGTTATATAAGCCTTGGATCATAAACACGTGCTGCACTTGTAACGGAGTTAAACCCAGTGTTTGTAAAATAGCGACTTCACTTTGCTTCTCACTGACCATCATGGTTAATGCTGAAATGATATTAAACACTGCAACGAGCACGATTAAGCCAAGTAACATCGACATAATGCGCTTTTCCATTGCCACAGCGGCAAATAGTGTGCCTTGGCTAGCTCGCCAGTCAGTCACTGTGTAATCGTTTAAAATAGCTAACTGCGATTGCAATACTTGCTCAACAGCAAATGGTTCATACAGCGATACACTCAAATTAGGGGCTGCTGATTTTGCTAGTTTTAAAACTCTGCCTAACGAATAGCCACTGGTAAATGCTAATGACATATCAATTTCTGACTGTGTTTCATAAAGTGCAGCAACGGTAAACAAGCGCTGACTCGGTACTCGACCAAGGGGGGTATACGAACTGGCATTAGGCATGATAACCCGTACTTTATCCCCAAGAGAAATACCCAATTTTCGACTCAAGTAGCGGCTAATCGCAATATGGTAGTTGCTGTCCATTACTTGTGACCAATTGCCGGCAACAATTTTATCTTTTACGTTATAGATGGAGCTTCCTTCATCATAAAGGCCTTGTAACAATACGCCATGCAAATCTTGGTTAGTTTGTAAAATGGCTTCGCCATGGCGGTATAGGTTAACTTGTTTAACATCTTGAGAATTTGCTAGTTGCTGCTTTAACTGCAGCATGGTTTCTTTCGAGTTATCTTCGGCTGATACTTCAATATGAGGAATTAAACCAAGCATGTTGGTTTTAAGGTTATTCTCAAAACCATTCATTACTGAACTGACTGTAAACAAGGCCATTAAACCAATAGCAATGCCCGCGATAGAGAAAAATGAAATAAATGAGATAAAGGCATTGCCCTTTGAGGAGCGACTATATCTCAGCCCTATAAAAAGGCTAACAGGTTGAAACATAATAAATTATGGGTATTCCAAGGGCTAAATATGCGCTCATATTAGCATAGATTTAGCTAGCATGGGATGCGCGAAATTGTAAAAAATAATTATAAATCTGATACTTGAACAGTAGCAACCAGATGGTCAAGTAATGCTTTTACATTGGTTGCGATAAACTGCCTTGGTGGATACACCCCCCATACACCTTCAGGTGCCGGTGCAACATTCGAAAGTACAGCACTCAACCTGCCATTGGCTAGGTGGTCATTGACATAGTAATCTGGTAGTTGCACGATGCCTAACCCTTTTATTGCAGCGTCAACCAATGCCCAACCACTGTTACAGGCCAAACGCCCTGCCACTTTGATGTGCTTATCTTGACCCTGCTCTTTTACCCGCCAGTAACTGTTATTACCAATCAGGCAATTGTGCTGATGTAATTCACTCACACTGTGTGGTTGGCCGAATTTATTGATATATTCAGAGCTACAACAAATAACAAGCCTGCGCTGACTAATGCGCCGTGCTTTTAAAGATGAATCTTTTAAATGACCAAGGCGAATAGCGAGATCATACCCATCTTCTAGTAGATTGACTTGCTCATTGCTTAAATGGCTGATCACTTCAATATCTGGGTGCTTTTGCATAAACGAATGTACCGCAGGCATGATGAAACTTTCACCATACATCACAGGAGCTGTTAGTTTTATACTACCTTTTGGTGTCAGTTGCTGCTCTGCAAGCAGTGCCGTGGCATCATCCATGGCATGCTGTAATTGTTTAGTTTGATGCGCAAACACCTGCCCTTCTTGCGTTAGCACCACTTTACGGGTTGTTCGGGTTAACAATTGTGTGTTTAATCGCTCTTCTAATTGACTCACATACCGGCTTACATGGGCCACAGACATACCCAGTAGTTTACTTGCTTTTGTAAAACTGCCTGTTTCTGCTACCGCTAAAAACTCATCAATTCCGTGCCAACGATTCATTATTACCATACTGTAAAAGTGTTTTAATAAAACGAAGATTATCATTCATTGAGAAACAAATAAAATAGACTAAGTTTAATACTTACTTCCAACAACTATAAGGGAACGTTATGACTGATTTTATCAAATCAAAAGCGGCTATCGCTTGGGGTCCAAATCAACCACTATCAATTGAAGAAGTGGATGTAATGATGCCTAAAAAAGGCGAAGTGCTTGTAAAGATTGTTGCTACAGGTGTTTGTCATACCGATGCATTTACTTTATCTGGTGAAGACCCTGAAGGTATTTTCCCAGCAATCCTTGGCCATGAAGGTGGCGGTATTGTTGAAGCCGTAGGTGAAGGTGTAACACATGTTGAAGTAGGCGATCATGTTATTCCTCTTTACACTGCTGAATGTGGCGAGTGTAAAATGTGTAAATCGGGCAAAACAAATTTATGCTCTGCGGTACGTGAAACGCAAGGTAAAGGTTTAATGCCTGATGGCACAACGCGTTTCTATAAAGATGGTCAACCAATTTATCACTACATGGGTTGCTCTACCTTCTCTGAGTACACTGTATTACCAGAGATTTCACTTGCTAAAGTAAGCAAAGAAGCGCCTCTTGAAGAAATTTGTTTACTTGGTTGTGGTGTAACAACCGGCATGGGTGCTGTTACTAAAACAGCAAAAGTTCAAAAAGGCGATACAGTGGCTATTTTTGGCTTAGGTGGTATCGGTTTATCGGCGATTATCGGTGCGAAAATGGCGGGCGCTGGCCGTATTATTGGTGTTGATATCAACACCAGTAAGTTTGATCTTGCTACTAAACTAGGTGCAACTGATTTAATCAATCCAAATGACTTCGACAAACCAATCCAAGAAGTTATCGTTGAAATGACTGACGGTGGTGTTGATTTCTCATTTGAATGTATCGGTAACGTTAATGTAATGCGTTCTGCTCTTGAGTGTTGTCACAAAGGTTGGGGTGAATCAGTAATCATTGGTGTTGCAGGTGCAGGCCAAGAGATCTCTACTCGTCCTTTCCAACTAGTAACAGGTCGTGTATGGCGCGGTAGTGCATTTGGTGGCGTTAAAGGTCGCTCTGAATTACCAGAGATTGTTGAGCGATATATGAATGGTGAGTTTGCGTTAAACGATTTCATCACACACACCATGAAACTTGAAGATATCAATGAAGCTTTCGACTTAATGCACGAAGGTAAGAGCATCCGTTCAGTTATTCATTATTAATCTTTTAATTTGGCGCTAGGTTGACTCCTAGCGCCTTTGTTTCAAGGATTTGGTTATGCTAGAAAACATAAGCTCAACAAAAGTCAGCGGTGGCTGGCATAAACAATATACCCACCAAGCTAGCAGCACACATTGTGCTATGCGCTTTGCGATTTTTTTACCGCCAGGTGCCAGCGAAACGAATAAAGTGCCAGTGATGTATTGGTTGTCAGGTTTAACCTGTACAGATGAAAACTTTATGCAAAAAGCCGGAGCATTTAAAAAAGCGGCTGAACTAGGTATTGCGATTGTCGCTCCAGATACTAGCCCGCGCGGTGAAAATGTGCCTGACGATGAAAATTACGATTTTGGTCAAGGTGCTGGTTTTTATGTCAATGCGACTCAAGCGCCTTACAATGTGCACTACAACATGTACGACTATGTGGTTTCTGAGTTACCTGCACTTATCGAAGCACACTTCCCTGTGACGACTAAAAAAGCCATTGCTGGTCATTCTATGGGTGGTCACGGCGCATTGATGATTGCGCTTAAAAACCCTAAACAATACGTCAGCGCCAGTGCTTTTAGCCCGATTGTGAACCCGATTAATTGCCCTTGGGGTGAAAAAGCGTTTAGTAATTACCTAGGTAGTGATAAAGCAAGTTGGCTTGAATACGACAGCTGTGAATTGATGAAAAAAGCTACCGCTGATGATTATTTACCGATGCGTATTGATCAAGGTGAGGCCGATAACTTCTTAACTGAGCAACTCAAAACTGAGAACTTATTTGCTGTCGTAAACGAAAAAGATTACCCAGCTGAGATCAACATGCACGCGGGTTATGATCATAGTTACTTCTTTATCAGCAGCTTTATTGACGAACACTTGATGTTTCATCAAAAGTATCTGTGATTAATACTTAATTTTTAGTGTGAGGGCTTAACTTCCTCACACTCTTTAATACTGCGTGTAATTTGCCTGCAAACTAATTGCGGTTGTTGTTCTTTTGGTTTGAGTAAACCAATAACAGCGCTATCAATTTTAAAGCCTAACTTTGCGAATGAAAAGCCCTCAGCATCGGTTACAGTACTGTTAGTTTGATTTGCATTTGTAGTTGCAAGATTTGTTGGTTGTGAGTTTTTTGCATAGCCATCAACTATTGACCCCGCCACTGTACACCCCACTAATTGGTAGCTTACTAAGCAAATAACAAGTTTTGAAAAGCTAATCTTCATTATTAAAACTATCCATTAATGTAGGTCTTTTTTTTGGCTCAGCTTTAACCTCAACACATTCTTTTACTGCGCGACTAATTTGACGACATTTAAGCTCAACGTCTTTGTCTTTACTACCGCTCTCTAGGCCTTCAATAATCGCTTTGTCGATTTCATAACCTAGCATCGTCATGGTCATGCCATAGTTAACTCGGTCATTATCTTTTTTATCTGCATAAGCGCTTGCCGGCTGTGCCTGACTCGTGCGTCCGCCAATTCCATCTGCAACTAAGCCAACTGCAGTACAGCCACTGAGTAAACTTACTGATAGTATTACGTACAAAGATTTAAGCATCGGTCCTCCAATACACTTAAGCTTATTTTCTAAGCATAATAACAAACAGGTAATTTAACTGTAAAAAACTGTAGATTAATCACAAATATCACGAATAAACTCTTTTAAAAACCCAACTAACTGTAATAGGAATATTAACAAGAAAGGTAAAGCGCCTAAAATTGCAACGCTACGATTTAATGGCTCATCTTGTAGCAGTAACAATGCAAAGCTACATATGAATAATGCTAAACACCATGCGTAGAGTGTCACACGGTTATTTTGCTCAGAGCCAACCAGCTCTCTTATGACTAATATTGCAGAGTCTGCGGATGTAGCAACAAATATCAACAGTAGTAATAAGCTTAACCAAATAAACACGGTTCCTTGCCAGTCTAGTTGATTAAAAAATACAAATAAGCCTTGGCTGTAATCTTGTTTTATAGCAACTAAAATGCCCGCTTGGTTAAGTCTATCCCATTCAATTGCTGCCCCCGAAAAGGTCGCAAACCAAATAATAGTCACTAAAGTTGGAATACACACAACCGCCAAAATAAATTGCCAAACTTTACGCCCCTGGCTAATTTTGGCTAGGAACACACCAACAAATGGCCCCCACGCTAACCACCAAAAGTAATAATTATATGTCCAATGAGTGGCCCAATCCGGCGCTTTTAATTGGCTATCGAATTGCCAAGTGCCAGTTGCAAGCAACTGTAAATAGTAGCCTGTTCCATCTAAAGCAATCTTTATAATAGGCTCAATTGGCACCACTAGTAGCAACCAAAAAAGCAGACTAAATGCTAGAAATACGTTAAATATACTTAGTGACTGTACCCCGCGTCGTAATCCAAATTTAACCGACAGCGAATAAATAACTGCTAACAAACAAACGATTAATGAACCCACTAATAAAGTTGAAGTAACCCCCAACTCTATTTCAACGCCTTTACTGATCAGTAAAGTGGAATTAGCTATGGTGCCGACGACACCAAAAAAAATAGCGATTACCGCAATTAACCTTACAATAAACGACACAGTAAATTTTGCAGACTTATCTATGCGATTACCAAGCGCCGTTAAAACAGGGGCACAAATATCTCCTGACCTCCCACTGTATTGCGTTAATCCGCCAAGCACTAGCGCAAATACAGCATAAAGTGCCCAAGCATGAGCGCCCCAATTCACTAGGGTTAAAGCGAGGCTACTGGCTAGTCTATCTGGATATAAGCTTTGTTTAAGTGGTGGGTCGAGTGAATGTAACGCAGGCTCTGCTACGCCCCAAAAAACCAAGCCAGAGCCCATTCCTGCTGCAAACAACATGGCAAACCAGCCAAAGTTTGAATACTCAACAACAGCCTGCTCACCACCTAGTTTACGGCTACCGAGTGGGCTAATTGCTAAAATAATGATGGCAAACAATAAAAAATTCACCAATAAGAAAAAGCTACTACCACTCCATTTTAACAGCATTTGTACAAACGGCTGAACTTGCTCAGTGATAACATCAGGCAAAATCACAGCAATCAGTGCACCAAACATACACAGTGCAAGCGCGGTTTTTTCTAGGGAGGAGGTGGAATGTTTCAATGTGAAGCCTATTTAGTCAGCGTGTTTAGCATACTGTTAGCATGGCTAAAATTCAAACAGCCAAAAGGCTGAAAAAATGACATAGCAGTGCGTAAAAATCGCAAATTATAGCAAGGCATGCTTTTAAAAACCCGGCTACATGTCCCTAGTTTCCTCATTTTATTTAATTTGTTGATCGGGTATTGAAATTGCAAAGCTATCATAATCTTTATAGCAAGGAGCAAAGCATGGACTTTAATATTGATTGGTATGAAATTCTCGATAATTTAATTCATCTAGGTATTGCCTATTTACTTGCCCTTCCAATGGCTTTTGATCGAGAAAAAACCAGTAATGGTGCAGGTCTACGAACATTTCCATTAGTCGCTGTTGCATCATGTGGTTATGCATTAGTGGGCATGTCTGTTTTAACAAGTTCAGAGGCAGAATCAAAAGTACTCGAAGGGATTATCACGGGTATTGGCTTTATTGGCGGTGGTGCCATTTTGAAGAACAAAAACTCTACCTATGGAACAGCCACAGCAGCCAGTATTTGGAACATGGGACTTATTGGCATTGCTGTGGCATTTAGTCGTTACGAAATCGCCTTTTTAATGGCGTTGATTAATTTCGTAACGCTAAGATATGTTAAGCGCTTAAAGTAAACAATTAGCTCGCGTCATATTTTGAGTTAACTATGGCATAGCCAGTTTGTTTAACTTTAATCTCAGCAGGGCTTGCAGATTTAACTAATAAACCGCAGCGTCTGCTTTGCTCATCAATGACATAATTAACCGATTCACTTGCTTCAAGGTCAATGACTTGATCTGCACAGCGGATCTGTAATTTAGAAACATCACTCGCGCCTTCAATTTTGATTGAACCGCGAGATAAAGATAAATATGAAAGCTTATCTTTTGAAACATTGATTTGTGAATTAATCTGCGGTGTTCGCGCCAATAGGTCATCAATTTGCTTGATAGTGGCAAGTTTGTTTTCTTCTGAAAACTGTTTACCCTCGATATTATCTAACGCATAAATAGCATTGTATGCAAGATTAAAATCGCCCTTGAAGCTGTACCATTGTAGAGCACTTTTAGCGACTAAATATTGTATATCTGTTGGTAACTTAGCTCGCAGTAAATAGGCTACAGACAACTGCTCATCAAAGCCAAACCATTGTTGTTGATGATAATAAAATTGGCTTTTCAACCATGCAAATAATGCCTGTTCAGAGGTGTTTTTAGTATGGTCTTTATATAACTCAGCCAATGCTTGCTCAGCTTTTTTAAACTCTTTAGCTTGCAGCATTTTATTGATTTCATCGTATTCATTAATAAAACCACGGCTCGCTTTATCATTTGAGTAACCATTAAAATACTTACCTACTTCAAATGAAAACAGGTAACCCCCTTCTACGGTTTTGCCTTCTTTTGTGGCAGGTGCAAACTCTAAGTTGGTTAAGTATTTCTCTGCATTTTCTTCACTACCCCGAGTATCAGATGCCATGATCACTTCAATGTCTTTTGCCTTACCTTGTGTATCAACCACATAAGACATTAATGCCCAGCCTTCTAGACGAGAGCCGTTATAACTACCTGGGTAACGTTTGTTTGAATTTTTAACAATATAAGCAGAGGTAGCAGCTTGAACATCAACACCTAAGTCATTGACGTCTCGTGCTAAAGCCTGTGTAGGTAATGCGATAAGTGAACAAAGTGCTGCGAGTTTTGTGAATTTAATCATGATAATGGCTCCAATTCCCTTTGATAGGAACACTTATAGCACTAAAAAAGGCGCTTTAAAAGCGCCTTGCTGTCAAGAATGTGCTTAAACATGCCTTGATCTTAAAACATATCCTGGTAAGGGTTTGGTTTTGATAATAAAACTTTTTTATCAAAACCTGGGATTGTCATTGAATCTTCACTAATTTCAATGCCATTTTCATCAATTAAGCCATCACCAAAACGATAAATTAGCTCATAATGACCTAAATCAGCGTGTTGTTGATAGTCAGCTTGCGCTTTGGCTACCTGAGTATGACGGTCTTGATATTGCGCCATAACCTCATCACCATGACGCTTTGCTAGCATCTTTAATGTAATTGCCGGTGATAACACAGTCGCCGTTGCGTTATTACCACCAAAGCCTTTTGAGTTAATGAAGGCAATATCCATTGCATCACACTGATAGTGTTCAGTACGAATGTCTAAATGTTCGCTATACACATCATCTGCCACTTTATCGATTGTCGTAATACCCGGCATAATGTTGTGACTAAACACACCTAATGCCATAGCTAATTGATCACCACTGGCTGGAGCAATGGTATGGCCAACATATGCTTTAGGCGCAGCAACCTTCCAATTATCAATTGCAAATGTTTCTGCCACTTTATGATAGATCAGTGATTCTGTTACGCGGTTTTGTGGTGTACTTGAGCCATGTGCCAAAATAAAGCTACGCTTTTGTACCGCTTCTTGGCCAACAATACTGTTTGCTAGTGCAACAGATTTTGCCATCGTGATGTAGTTACCTGGGCCCGGGGCTGTAATTGATTTTTTAATACCATCGGCATTGACGAACACATCTGCAACGCTGCCTAACACATCAGCGCCTAACTCTAATGCCAATGCATCATCCATTAATATAGCAACTTGTGCGCCTTCACCAATCGTAAAACCACAGTTTTCACCAAATGGACGACTTGTACGGCGATGATCAACCACATCTGTATTATCAAGGCGCTTTAGACCTTCTTCATTTGCAAGTGCGCTCATATTGCCAAAACCTTCAACAATTTCAGGTGTAATAGCACACTCAACAGACGCCACAATAGCGACACGCGTACGACCCGCTTGAATATCGTTTACTGCAGCACGTAAGTTATATAAAAACGTTGCACATGCACCTGATGTAGTAAAGGTTGTACCCACATTGCCTGTTACATAAGCATTGATAAAGTCAGTAGACATAGTGTTTAAGCCAAGTGCAAGCTGTTTTGTACTCACACGATCGCCCTGCTGACGCGCACGTATTAATCCACCAAATCCTTCATCATCAACTTGACCCGCCACAGAAGCTGAGTAAGTGCCAATTTGATCAGGCTCAACACTATTCATCACCTGCTGCCACGCCAGACCTGTCGAACGAATCGCATCGGTTGCGGCAAAGATAGTCGCTTGCAAGCCTCTTGGTTGATAACGGCTGTTATACATAGCTGAAGGTTCAAAACCTGTTGGTAATTGACCGGCCGCTTTAATTGGATTATCGCGCGTACTGTCATGTTTAATTGCAAGATCAGCGCTAATTGTGACTTTCACTTTTTTATCAGTTAATTCTTCAACCTGCCAAGCACTTGGTACTGGAGTTGGTAAATCACGGCGGCGCGTTTCAAAAACAATCTGCTGTTCATCTGACGCTGTTAACGTCATTTTTTGCTGCCATGGAGTCGCATCCACATCGAAGTGGTTTTTTTCAATTTTACGAATAAGTGTGCCAGCTAAAATTTGTTCACCGAACTTAGCTTCGATGTCTGATTCGGCAATGGTATTGCCTTGGGCATCTTTAAGTACACCTTCAGTAAGAGTGACTAAGTTCATTAATGTCGCTAAGCCTAAAAATGTCTCCTGACGGGCTTTAGCGTCCAAGCTGTCTAACACGATACGACGATAACCTTGATGAAAAGAAGTGCGGCCAGCGGCATTAATACCACCCATACCAACAATAACGGGTAATGCTGTCATAAAAAACCTTGAGAAAACGTGTTATGAGAATTAAGCCAAGTTTAAATGGATTAATTAACACGCTTTATGCTTAAATAGCCAAATAACATGCACAATAGGCCAAAAGCAACTGGTCGGAGCAATTTGAGTGACGAAACTTCAACAAGTAAAAGCCATTGAAATTAGTATTTTGGTTTATCCTCATTTATTAATAACCAGTTTAACCCTGCCTATTGAAATGCTCAGAGCTGGTGAGGCCTTTGCAAAAAGCCATCGTCAGCAGAACGAATTTAAACCTCTAAACATCAATTTAGTGGCAAGTAGTCTAAAAGCGATCCCTAATCGTACTGGGCTTTCAATTATGCCCGATTGCGAAACCGTCACCGCGCCTGCTAGTGACTTGATTATTGTGCCTGGGATTTGGCGAAACCCGCGTCCTGTGGTGAGCAATCAGCAAAGTTTGGTGAACTGGCTTGGTAATTCTTGGCAACAAGGCAGTCATATCATTGGTGTAGGCACAGGTAATTGTTTAGTTGCAGAAGCAGGCTTATTGGATGGCCACCCGGCTACCACCCACTGGCATTACGCAGAACAATTTAAACGTGACTACCCTAAAGTGCAGCTTAAGCCTGATTTTTTCATCACACAGTCTGAGCGCATGTATACAGTTGCGAGTTTAAATGCCCTTGCCGATGTTATTGTGCATATTATTAGTCAATATTACGGACGAGAAGCAGCGCAGCATGTTGAGCGTAATTTCTCCCATGAAATTCGTAAGCCCTATGAAGATCAGCGCTACCTTGAGGGTGCCGTTGATAAACACCCAGACGAACTCATTGCACAAATTCAATTTTGGTTAAAAAACAATTTAACATCTGAACTGACTCTGCAAGAAATTGCAGCACAATTTAGTTTAAGCTACCGCACCTTTACACGCCGTTTTCGCCAAGCCACCAGCCAAACTCCTGTGGAGTATTGGCAACAGTTGCGGGTACAAACTGCAAAAGAGTTATTAGCGTCTTCAAATTTGTCTATTCAAGAAGTTGCACTGGAAGTTGGTTATAACGACCAAGGTCACTTAACACGGGTATTCAAGAAAGTGCTTTCACAAACACCTAGTGAATATCGCATAGTCGTTAGACGAAAACTATTTGGATAAAGCTAAAATGCCGGAATTGTTCTAAGCAAAGGTCAGATTAATCATATTTAAGTTGCTGAATTAAAAATTATTACTAAGCTTTTAGTTAGTTGTATAGGTATTTGTTTGAGTCTAAAAATGTATCAGCTTGATTATGATGAATTAGTGCAAAGTTGGAATAAAACCCTCGAAGTTTTAGCCCTTTTTGCTGATGTACCCGTCGCCTTAGTAATGAAAGTAGAAAACAATATTATTAGTGTGTTTTCAAAAAACAATAACCAAGCAAATCCTTATGAAATTGGTGACAGTGAAGAGTTAGAAGATTCAGGCCTTTATTGTGAGCATGTCGTAAAAACGCAGAACTTACTGAACATACCAAACGCACTTGTTGATGAGAACTGGAAAGAAAACCCTGATATCAAGCTTAATATGATTTCTTATTTAGGTTTACCTATATGTGCAGGAGACACCACCCCATTTGGCACAATTTGTATCTTAGATAGCAAACCCCATGAATATAACGAGCCTGTGATAAAGCTACTCGAAACCATTAAGCAAAGCTTCGAAACACAACTGAAATTATTGTATCAGCAAAAACAAGCGTTTGAGCAGCAACAGTTTGCTGAACTAGCCACTTTAATTAGAGGAATAGCCCACGAGCTCAACACACCACTCGGTAACTGCATTACCGCAGTAGATGTTACTCAACTTACTGTCAAAGAAACACAAACCAGACTTTTAAAAAAACGACTTAGCCAACAAGCACTGCAAAATACTTTAGAGACATTGATAAATACCAATGAACTACTAAACAGAAACTTAACATCATCTGCTTATAAAATACGTATTTTACAAGATTTGTTGTATACCAAATCACAATCAAGTAAAACAATCATGACGTTAGCTCAGCTTTCGGAGTCACTTTATAAACACTTAGAAGAGCAAATAAAACATCGCAGTATCAAATTAGACATTAATTATCAAAACCCGCATAGCCAATTAGAAGTTGAAATAGACTTGCTAAAACAAGTGCTGTTTATTTTATTGCAAAACTCAATTGAGCATGCATTCAACAATATTACAGACCCTTTAATAGAAATTGATATTTTTGATTTTGATGAGGTGTTAAAAATTCACTACACCGATAACGGCACCGGTATCAGCAGTACTGAACTAAGCTCAATTTTCACCCCATTTTATAAAGGTAAAAACAACCAATCAGGTATAGGGCTTGGCCTCAGCATAGCGAAGAAAATAGTTAGCCAACAACTGCAAGGCGATATTTGCGTACAAGAAAGTGATGTAGGCGCCCACTTTTTAATTAGTTTGCCAAAGTAAGCTAAAAAGTTTAAATGTCTTTCGTGAATAAAATCTTACTAGTTTGTGTGCTGCCTCTGTCTTCATAGCCTGTTATGGCATAACCATTTTTGATAAGCATACTTAGCATTGCAGGAAAACGGTTCATCGACTTAACCTTTATGGTTAGGTAATTGTTGGCTTTAACCCATGCTTCTTGCGCGTTTAATAAAGCCTTTGCAATGCCCTGCCCTCTACATTTTGGTGCAACCGCCCCAAGCCAGCTATAGAAAGTGTTTGAATCTAACGCATAACCCAGTTTATATGCCACAGGCTCATTATCGATATAAGCCACTAAAGCTAGGTGGTCAACATCTGCACACTGTGCTTGTAATTTACTAAGGGTATTTCGGCCATCAAACTCAGGAATTTGACTATCAACAAGTAACAGCTCTTCTAAACTAGCTGCTTTTATCGTGTAACAAGGCTCCATTAACCACTCTAATCTTTAATCTAACTTCACTTTTCTTTTCGATAATACAACTTTGAATAGCGTTTTACACGGGCATGTACACCGCGCCCTAAGCTCTTAAATTTAGCTTCAAGTACATCTACGCCATATAAAATACCTACCACTAGTACTGATAGCTTTATCGCAGCGAGTAAGTTATCAGTAGCAATAACAACACCAATTGATGCTAATACCCAAATTGTCGCAGCAGATGTTACACCAACTACCGCGCCATCTTTTGCAAGCATCACCCCTGCACCTAAAAAGCCGATACCAGTAATGATCTGGCCAACTACACGTGAATGATCAATATCTTCCCCATGCAACATAAACGCTGTTGATAGAAACAAATAAGTACCTAACACAATAAGCGCTGACGTACGAATACCCACAGGTTTGCCGCGTAATTGACGCTCCATACCAATAATTGCGCCGCAAAAAGCGGCGCTACCAATTGCTGACCAAGAATAAGGGGCAATATCAAATATACTACTCAGTGTCACTGCACTTCCAAATCAAACTAACAATCAAAATTATAAATAAAAGGCCATCGCTGTACTGAGACGCGATGAACCAAAACTGGCCATTTTGCTAAAATCGGCTTTGGCTATAGGCACATGCTGACAATCAATCGCCAATTGTTTTTCGTTTTCACAAAATGGGTCATGCACATACAAGCAATGATCATCAATATGCGTTACACACACCCAGTGCGGTGATTTTTTACCATCAAACCGATAAGTGCTGATCAATAACACCACTGCTTTACCCTCAGCAAGCCAATCTTCAATGGTAGCCAAGGTTAACTCTTGATACCTCACAGGCAGTTTTGCAGCTATTGATTCAGCCACAAACTGATTATGTACGGTATGCAAAATGGCTTTTTTCTTTTCACTTCTTACACCATCAATAAACAAAGTATCACGGGTATTTAAAACAACATCGGCTTTAAAACCACGTTTCATTGCTGCAAGTGCTAACCCTAGAGGGTGACAACCGCCATGCCCTGAAGTCATGAAGATAGTCGTGGCTTCACGCCAGATATCCAGCTCTTTGAGTTGGCTCATTGCGGTATCATTCAATGATGACATTGCCATTAATAACGCCGCTGGGCCACAAGTAAATTCGGTAGTTTGCTGGTACCAAGGTGTGTGTTTATCGGCATTAAATTCGATATTACGACGAATGTTTTTTTGCATTCGATGAGCATCACTATGGTCATCATAATAATCACTGTAATGACCAAACACCTGATAACCCAGTTTTTCATATAAGCGAATTGCTGATTGGTTGTTTACCGCAACTTCTAAACGCATGTATAAACGGCCCCGTTTAGCCGTTTCATTTTCAAGCGCAAGAAGTAACTGTGAAGCAATCCCTTTGCCTTGCTGCGATTGCAAAACCGCCAGTGAATATAACCGGGCAAGCCGCGTCCCTTTGTGGCACCACACTAAACCATAACCAACCAGTTGATTATCTACCTCAGCCACCATCAATAAGCCGTGAGTTGCGCTGATCCAGCGTTTTAAACTACGGCTACTTAATCTATCTTGGCTAAAGCTTTGCTCTTCAATGACGACAAGAGCCGTCAAATCCGTGGCCTGTGCAAAGCGGATTTGACAAACAGATGCGTTCATTAACCGCGGCCTCGTGCTTCTAGGCGTTGTTTAAACTCATCCATAATGATCATATAAAGCTCATCACCTAAATAGGCATCTTCGACTTTATGGTCGATACTTGGGTTGTCATTCACTTCTAACACGTATGCTTTACCTTGATGCTCTTTAACATCAACACCATACAAACCTTTCCCCACTGTTTTACAGGCTTTTAATGCCGCATCAAGCACCACTTTAGGTAACTCAAAGGTTGGCAAGGTCTCAAAACCACCTGAGAAGAAGCGTTTTGCATCATGGTTATAAATTTGCCAGTGATTACGGGCCATTAAATAACGACACGCATAAATTGCACGGCCATTTAACACCCCGACACGCCAATCATATTCGGTGTACATGTACTCTTGTGCTAGCACAAGTGCGCTGAACTCAAACAGTTCTGTTAACTTAGCAACTAACTCATCACGATTAGCGACTTTAAATACGCCTTTTGAGAAAGAGCCTTCTGGCATTTTTAATACCAGTGGGTAGCTGAAGTTTGCTTCTAAACTTTCAATTGTCTCTTCACTTGTATCAGCTACAACGTGAGTTTTTAAACTTGGCACTTTTTGATAATTAAAGGCATCGTGCAAATACACTTTATTACAACAGCGCAGTATTGACTCTGCATCATCAATGACCACTAACCCTAAGCTTTGTGCTTTACTCGCTAAACGATAGGTTGGATGGTCGATGGCTGTGGTTTGGCGAATAAATAACGCATCAAATTGTGCAATATTGGTAATTTCATCAAATGTCAGTGCTTGGGCATAAATACCATGTTTAGCGGCTGCTTTAATAAATTTAGCAATGGCATCTTTATCACTTGGCGGCACCTTTTCTTGGTGATCAACCAATATAGCCATATCCCAACGGTAACGACGTTTTTTATCGTGAATGCGCCATACAGACATCGTAAAGCTACTGAGTTGTTTTACAAACTCTGTAAAGCCAGTTTCATCTAATGATGCAATTGTGCCTTGCTTTACAACACCTTGCTCATCACACACCAAAATAGGCGCTGGATATTGCGAGAATAATGCTTTGGTTGCCTTACTTTGCTGCTCTTTATCTGTGTGACCAAAAAAGACAGTGCCACCAGCAAGCGCTTTATGACGCGTGCTGTGCTCATCGCTACGTAGCGCATTAATTGTTTTTACACTCGGTAATACCTGGTGCTTTCTTGCTTCAGCAAGCAAAGAACAATAATAACCTTTACTTAAATACTGCCCTGTATCACACAAGTTTAAAATGCGTGTTTTTGGCTCATTATGTTTTGGGTAATCACGTAAGTAGGTGTCAAAGGTAATGACATTTTCGAAATTTTGAGCAATACGTTGCTCATTGTTATCAACCACAATCAAGGTTTTAAACACGACTTTTCCTAAATTAAGTCTTATGAAAAAATGAAAACACCCAGCCAATTAAGTGAACGCATGAGGCTAAACTTCACTTAACTAGATGGGTGCTTATAAGCATTAAGCTTGATGTGATTTATAGAGGTTTTTTTGCTTTGTGACCAACGAGATATTTTTTACTTGAAGATGAAATTTACTGATTAAAAATACCAATAATTAAATTAACTGTTCTATGGCGTACAACTGTTTATTGCCAGCAATAGAGAGTTCAACTTCATCATCAAGGCTCTTTCCAATCAATTGCTTACCTAACGGCGCTTCTCGTGTCACAACATAAATAGGCTGTTCTTTTACGGTGACTATTAAGCCACCTGCACTTGGGCCCATAAAAAACCACTTTGCGTAATCTTGTTCATCGACAAGACACACTAATGCACCTTCACGAACCTTATTAAATTCGCTTTCTTTAAACACCGTATTGAATGCCTGAATATCACGGTAGCACTCATTAACTCGTTCAGCTTGCCCTTGCGCTAGATAAGCAGCCTCTAAACCCAAGGTATCGTATTGGGTTTCAGCAACACTTTCTTCGTGGGTTGCAGCGTCATGAGCCGCTTTTGCCGCTGCTTTGGCGTTTTGCAGTTGTGCCTCTAGCGCAAAGCGTAAATGTTCAATTACGTGTGTTTTATTCATATCAAAGCAGTTAAAACAGAAAAGCCGCTATTCTATGGAAAAATAGCGGCTGATGAAAGTAAGTTATAAAACTGACTTACGGCATATCCATATAGGCTTTGGTTTTATCATCCAGTGTTTGGGTGTAATTTTCTGAACTTAACCCCAATAACTGCGGCAAGGTAGCGGCGATACAAATCGATGAGAAGGTTCCCACCACAATGCCTGCAAATAACGCAATGGCAAAGCCCGTTAATGCAGCACCAGCAAGCAACCAAATACAGGCAATGGTCGCAAGTGTTGTGCCTGAGGTGATCAATGTACGCGTTAACGTAGAGCCAATTGCATCATTAATCACAACATGGGTGTTAATGCGTTGATTGTCTGGCTGAATACGTAAAAGCTCTCTAACTCTGTCACCAACAATAATTGAGTCATTTAATGAATAACCAATAATAGCCAGTAAACTCGCCAGCACGGTTAAATTAAACTCAAGCCCAAGTAAGGAAAACAAGCCCAGCACTAAAGTTAAATCATGTAACAGTGCAACCACTGAACCTACCGCGAGTCGCCATTCAAAGCGCACTGCTAAATAAACCATAATTGCAATCAGCGCCGCAAATAAAGCTAAACAACCTTGTTCAAAAAGCTCATCACCCACTTGTGAGCCTAAAAATGAGCTAGATAATACGCTATACTCTACACCTTGGTCATTCAGCTCTGCTTGCCAAGTACTGGCTTTGCTAGCCTCTGGTGCTTCTCTTAAAACAAAGTGATATTCACCTGCTTTAGTGATGGTTAATTTGCTCGCAACCTCGGGGCTTAACTTTGCCTTTAAATCAGCAATTGTCGTGACTGACGTTGTGTTAATTTCACTGATGTAGCCACCTGTAAAATCAAGGCCAAAATTTAGTCCTTTTACAGATAAAACACCTAGGCTTGCGATGACTAAAACACAGCTTAGCAATAACCCTAAAACGCGTGCTTTACTCGCTGCAGTTAATGTTGACCAACTCATGCTTTAGCCCCCGTCAAATTGGTTAGTTTAATGTAGAGTGTTTGGCTAAGCGCTTTTGAAATATAAACGCCAGTAAAGACACTGGTTAATAGCCCAAGCGCTAATGTGATTGCAAAGCCTTTCACCGGTCCATATCCAATGGCGTATAGGATAATTGCTGTGATCATGGTTGTTACATTGGCATCAAAAATGGTCGTAAATGCTTGGTTATAGCCTTGTTCAATCGCTTGATAAGTGGGTCGACCTTTACGTTTCTCTTCTTTTATTCGCTCAAAGATAATCACATTTGTATCAACTGCCATACCTATCGTTAGTACAAGCCCTGCAATACCTGGCAGTGTCAACACAACACCCGGCAATAACGACATTAAACCAACTAAAGCCGTTAAATTAAGGAGTAAAGCAATATTGGCAATCAATCCTAAGCGACGATACCAAAGCGCCATAAATGCAAGGGTAATACCGATGCCCAGCATTAACGCAGCTAAGCCGTGTTCAATGTTTTCACTGCCTAAGCTTGGGCCTATGGTTTGTTCTTGTACAATGGTCACTGGCGCTGTGAGTGAACCTGCGCGCAGTAAAAGCGCTAAATCGTAGGCTGCTTGCGGGCTTTTCATATTAGTAATACTAAAACGAGAACTTAAATGCTGGGCAATGTTTGCCACATTGATCACTTCGCTTTTTTTAACAACGTCGCCATTTGCATCCCGTGAGTATTCCGAATACACCGTGGCCATAGGCTTACCTATATTGTGCTTAGAAAATGCAGACATCGCATCGCCACCTTGCGAATCTAAACTAAGCTGAACTAAAGGCTTGCCCCATTCATCTTTGCCAACACTGGCATTATTAATGTGATCACCTGAAAAAATCGCAACAGGGTTTAAATTAACAACGCCACCGCCTTGCACATTAAACGCTTTACCTCCTACTTCGACGACCTGATAAAAATCGAGGGTCGCAGTTGCACCAATAATACGCTTAGCTTCAGATGGGTCTTGCACACCGGGTAACTCAATGCGAATACGCTGCTTACCTTGTCTTTGCGTTACCGCTTCAGTGATACCAAGCTCTTCAATGCGACCACGCAGGGTTGTTAAGCTTTGCGCCATAACTTGTTTATTAAATTCGCTTTGGCTTTGCTCGTTAAAATGTAGTAATACCGTAGTTAGGTTATTCGTTGTTGATTTAGTTTGCATCAGGCCTTTGAATTGACCTTGCAACGTTGAAACAAGCCCTGAGAGTTGCTCCTCGGAGCTTGGTAAAATTTGTAGCTCAACCCCTTCTTTGACTTCACTTGCCCGGATCCCACGGATTTTGTCTTTACGAAGCGTCAATTTAGTTTGTTGATACACACTATTTAAGTACTCTTGCATTGCTTTATCAAGGTCAACATCAAGCACAAATAACACCCCACCATTTAAATCGAGTCCCAATTTAATCGGTGATAGACCCAGCTGCTGGAGCCATTGCGGGCTTGTCGCATGCTCAACAATTTTAGCCTCTAGTTGTGGATATTGTGTTTTGATAAAACTCAGCGCATTGGCACTTTGAGTCGGCTCAGCTAATAAAATAGCCAGCTGTGCTTGGCTATCATTGGCTTCAGTCACTTCAAAACCATGTTGATTTAGTGATGTTGTCACACTTTGCAGCGTCACAGTTTGATCTGGCAAGCTAATGTGCAACCAAGATTTGTTAGGGTAAAGGTTAGGTAGTGCACTAACCGCTAATAAAAAACACGCCGCTATCATAGCGACATAACTCATTTTTAGACGACGCCATAGCGCCGGCTTTGATTTATGTGACATACATGACTTCCTTCCGGCATTGTCAGCCGGTAAATATTTAATTAAAAAAATAAAAAGTAACGAAGGAAGTCGTTTAGCTATGGTAGGTGGTATTGGCTTTGTACAAGAGGTTGGCGTCTTTCCAGCCACTAATGCGGGATTTTCGTTGAGTTGCTAATGCAAACCATGGGAGTACACGCACTACACCTGGCGGCGCTAAAAAGTGCTCTTTTCTCCAGTCTTCAGCAAAGAATTCAATTAATAACTCGTAATCAGGGTCAACCTGACTGTGATAAAGAAATAATGATGAATTACTGGCAGTTAAACGCGGCACTAGGGTATCAAACCCGGATGGTTCTACCGGTTTAGGATGTTCAACTGTATGAGTTTGGGAAATAACTGGGGTTTTAGTCAGCTCGACTTGGAACAATTTAGTCGCAGCAAAGTGTGAGTGCGTGTCAGGCATAGCCATGCTCTGTGCGCTAAAGAACACAGTAAATAGCAAGATAATGACTGAGAAAAACCGTAACAAGAACTGACCAATAAATTAAGTGGATAACAGGGATATAATGAGGGCAAAAAAATAAAACACAAGTTATTACTTAAATAAAAGTGACTAAAACAAAAGCGGGCCTAATTAAGCCCGCTTAGTAATTTAACTTTGTTAAACTTCTAATGATGACATATCGATAACAAAGCGTGAGGCCATATCACCTTGCTTTAACTTATCGAATGCGTCATTTATTTGGTCCATTTTAATCATTTCAACTTCTGGCAGAATATTATGCAGTGCACAGAAATCGAGGATTTCTTGAGTTTGCGCTATACCACCAATCAATGAGCCAGCAACACGGCGACGTCCCATTAATAATGGCACTGAGTTAGTTTCTTCAAGTTCACCCACTTGACCAACCAATACTTGCGTACCATCAATATCTAAAAGCGGAATATACGGCGTAAAGTCGTGTTTTACCGGAATGGTATTAATGATCACATCAAATTGATTTGCATGCGCTTGCATGGCAGCTTCATCGCTCGATACCAATAAATCTTTTGCGCCATAAGATAAAACCTGCTGTTTTTTCTTATCACTACGGCTAATTGCCGTAACATGTGCGCCCATTGCAGCTGCGATTTTTATTGCCATATGACCTAAACCACCTAGCCCAATCACACCAACACGGCTACCTGGGCCGACATTCCACGTGCGTAGTGGCGAATAGGTTGTGATACCCGCACATAAAATTGGTGCACATTTAGCAAGGTCTAAGCCTTCAGGCACGCTCAATACAAACTCTTCACGCACCACAATGTGTTTTGAATAACCACCTTGAGTGAGCTCACCACTAATGCGGTCTTGTCCTGAGTAAGTTCCTACCATCCCTTCGCGACAAAACTGCTCTTCACCGTTATGACACTGGTCACAGCTTAAACAGCTATCAACCATACAACCCACAGCAACATTATCGCCCACTTTATATTTTGTAACGCCGCTGCCTACTTCAAGGACGCGACCAACGATTTCATGGCCTGGTACCACTGGGTACTGAGTCCAGCCCCAGTCGTTTTCTGCGGTGTGTAAGTCAGAATGGCACACGCCACAATATAGAATTTCAATTGATACATCTTCATCACGAAGTGCACGGCGTTCAAAATGATACGGCTCTAATGGTTTTTCAGAATCATGTGCTGCATAACCGACGGTTTTCATGCTTACTCCTTAGTTTTCTTCGTGTTTTACTCATGCATTAACTAATTTGCTAATGCGCTGGTGTATAATGCATTCAGTATAGAGGTAAGTTAACAAATTACACTTGCCTAAAACACGAAAGCTTTTGCCTATTTTTATCAAATTGATTTTAAGAGACCCTCATGCGTGGAATGAGCCGCAAAGAACAGGTGACGAGATCGCCTGATGCAATGAACCTATCACAAAGCATAAAAACACTCTGGCCCTATTTAATGACCTTTAAAGGCCGGGTTATTTTAGCCATCTTAGCGCTTATTGCTGCAAAAGGCGCCACATTGCTGATGCCTTGGGCACTAAAAGAAATAATTGACGCGGTTGATGCGAGTATCAACCCGCTATTAAGCGTTCCTATTGCCTTGCTGATCGCCTATGGTTTACTGCGCTTTGCCAGTGTATTTTTTGGTGAAGTACGCGATGCGTTATTTGGCCGTGTTACTGAGCACGCAATGAGACATATTGGCTTAAAAGTTTTTAAACACTTGCATAGTTTAGAACTTGCCTTTCATCTTGACAGGCAAACAGGCGGTATCAGTCGCGATATAGAGCGTGGCACAAGTGGCCTCAGCTTTTTAATGCGCTTTTTGATGTTTAACATCGTGCCAACGCTATTTGAAATAATCACAGTAGCCATTATTTTTGCAACCTTGTTTTCACCTTGGTTTGCACTGGTCACATTAATTGCGGTTGCTAGTTACATTGCTTTTACTGTGATTGTAACTCAGTGGCGTAACCGATTTATTCGTGAAGCAAATGCTGCCGATAACAACTCAAACACCCGTGCAATCGACAGCTTACTAAATTACGAAACCGTTAAGTACTTCAACAATGAAAACTATGAAGCGAGCACCTACGACGGCTTTTTAGCTAAGTGGGAACAAGCGAGGCTAAAAAATCGTTTATCGTTACTTGCGCTTAATTCAGGGCAAGCACTTATTATTGCCGCGGCTATTACAGCGCTAATGTGGCTAGGTGCCAGCTCAGTGGTCAACAAAGAGCTAACAATAGGTGAGCTTGTGATGATCAATGCTTATATGATCCAGTTATTTTTACCGCTTAACTTTTTAGGTTTTGTTTATCGTGAGATACGCCGTGCGCTGACTGACCTTGAAAACATGCTGGGGCTGTTAAATCGAAAAGCCGCTATTAGCGATGACAAAGATGCAAAACCATTAAATGCAACCAAAGCAGCTATCCGATTTGAAAATGTGTCGTTTAGTTACGACAAACAAAGGCCAATTTTAAATAACTTAAGCTTTGAGGTTACTTCTGGCAGCAAAGTGGCGATTGTGGGTGCCAGTGGCGCAGGTAAAAGCACTCTAAGCCGCCTGCTCTACCGTTTTTATGATGTTGATGCAGGTAAAATTTATATCGATGAGCAAGCAATCAACACTGTGACACTTGAAAGTTTGCGCCAAGCAATTGCCATCGTACCGCAAGATACCGTGCTATTTAACACCAGCATTCGCGAAAACATCGCCTACGGAAATCCAACGGCAAGCGAAGATGAAATTGATAAAGCCATAAACCTTGCCCATTTAGATGGATTTATTGCCAGCCTAGATAAAGGCGATAAAACCCTTGTTGGTGAACGCGGTTTAAAAGTATCAGGCGGTGAAAAACAACGCATTGCAATTGCCAGAGCCATTTTAAAAGGTTCACCGATTTTATTATTTGATGAGGCAACATCGGCGCTAGATTCGCATTCAGAGCAAGCTATTTTAAGTGCGATGCGTGAAGTCGCACAAAGACATACCAGCTTAGTCATTGCGCATCGTTTATCAACAATTACTGACGCTGACAAAATTATTGTTATGAAACAAGGACAGGTTGTTGAGCAAGGTCAGCACCATCAACTGCTTGCAGCAAATGGTGAATACGCACGAATGTGGCAGTTACAGCAAAGCGATGAATAAACACTGTTAACTAGTAGGTTAAATGATTAGAATAACCGCTTTATTTTTATCTATAACAAAAAGGCAACACGCAGATGGGCAGAGCTTATCAAAACAAAAAAGACTCAATGGCAAAAACTGCGGGTGCAAAAACCAAAGTTTATTCAAAGTACGGAAAAGAAATTTATATCTGCGCTAAGAATGGTGGTGTTGATCCCGATGGCAACTTAGCGCTTCGTCGCTTAATTGAGCGTGCTAAGAAAGACCAAGTACCTACGCATGTAATCGAGCGTGCAATCGATAAAGCCAAAGGCGGTGGCGGCGAAGATTATGTAGCAACTCGCTACGAAGGTTACGGCCCGGGCAACTGTATGATCATTGTTGACTGTTTAACCGACAACAACAAACGTACCTTTGCTGACGTACGTGTTTGTTTTACAAAAGCGAATGCAAAAATTGGTGCGCAAAACTCAGTATCACACTTATTTGATCACCTCGCTATTTTTGTATTTGATGGTGATGATGACGAGGCTGTTTTAGAAGCACTAATGATGGCAGATGTAGATGTAACAGATGTAGAAGTTGAAGACGGTAAAGTGACTGTATTCGCTCCACACACTGAGTACAACAATACCCGTACAGCACTTGAAGAAATGGGGATTACTGATTTCCACGAAGATCTAATTGCTTTTGTGCCGCAAGTAGAAGCACCCATTGAAGGTGAAGACGTTGAAGTCATGGAACGCTTTTTAGCCATGCTAGAAGACTGTGACGACGTACAAAACGTTTACCACAACGCACAGTTTTAATTAAAAAGGCCAACCAAGTTGGCCTTTTACCTTTTAGCCCAAAGGAATCAACATTGAATACCCTCGAAGAGTTAAAAGCCGGTTCTCTACAAGGTTGTACACGGCTTCAGCTTGTTGCAGAACTAACCGAATTGCCAAAAGAAATTTATACCCTAGCCGATACGTTAGAAATCCTCGATTTATCTAATAATCAGCTAAGTGATTTACCTGACGATTTTTACAAATTAAAAAATCTCAAACGGCTGTTTTTATCATTTAATCAGTTTAAACATATTCCAGACGTGCTAAGACAATGCCCAAACTTAATCATGGTGGCATTTAAAGGTAATCAAATTACTGAATTTAAAGCGCACTGTTTACCAACGAAGATTGAATGGCTGATCTTAACTGATAATCAAATTCCTGCTTTACCTGATACATTTGGTGAGTACAGCAAGCTTAAAAAGCTCTCACTGGCAGGTAATCAGTTAACTGATTTGCCAGCTTCGATGGCTAATTGTAAAGAGCTTGAGCTAATCCGTTTAAGTGCCAATAAGCTTACAAAAGTTGAAGATTGGCTTTTAGCTTTACCGAAACTTGCTTGGCTTGGCTTCTCTGGTAACGATTTAAATCGCTCAACTAGCTTACACTGTGAGCAGTTTAGCAAAATTGCACTGGATGAATTCGAAGTTAAAAAGCAGATTGGCCAAGGTGCGTCTGGGGTCATTCATTTGGCCAATTGGCATCAACGTCCTGTTGCCCTTAAGTTATTTAAAGGCGAGATCACCAGTGATGGCTATCCACTTGATGAGCTAAATTGTTGTTTAAAAGCAAGTGAGCATCCAAATCTCATTAAAGCATTGGGCTATGTCGATGAAGAGTCACAACTTGGTTTAGTGATGGAGCTTATCAGTAAAGAGTTTAGTAATCTTGGTTTGCCCCCCTCTCTTGCAACTTGTACCCGTGACACATTCGAAGACAACAGCCAGTATTCTCCAGAAATGGTACTAAAAATTGTCAAGCAAATGGCAAGTACCCTCGCCCATTTGCATCAAAAACAAGTAAGCCATGGTGACATTTATGCCCATAACAGCATGATCAATTCACATGGCGAGTTATTATTTGGTGACTTTGGTGCGGCAACTGACTTATCAATGCTGACACCTAATCAACAGCAGCTATTAGAAGGCATTGAAGTACGCGCCCTTGGTTATTTCATCGATGATTTACTGACTGTAGTGAGTGAAGAAAACGACATTACCAACATGCTTACTGACATAGCTCAAGAGTGCTTAGTACTCAACTCTGACAAACGCCCTCGCTTTTCTGAGCTAGTTTCGCGATTATGAGTGTAGATAATTATAAATAAAGCCTCAGTGAGGCTTTATTTTTGCTTTTTAAACGGGAACACCTGCTGCTTTAACATTCCTTCGGGCATGTAATCGCCAACTACACCATATTTATCGGGCCACTCTGCTTGACCTTTTACAGCAGTACCAAATAGATAATCTAAAAAAGAAAAATGCGCGGCATAGTTACGGTCAATGGCCGCTTTATCAGATGAATGATGCCAATGATGAAACTGAGGCGTAACCAGCAAATACTTTAGCCAACCAAACTTCACCCGAACATTAGCGTGGTTAAACACAGCCTGAAAGCCAACAATAATGACATATAGGCTAATAACATCCGATGGAAAGCCGAGCACAAAAATAGGTGTGAGCACTAAGCTACGCGTCACGAGTATTTCTAAAATATGCTGACGAGAGCCTGCAAGCCAATCCATTTCTTTTGCACTGTGATGTACGGCATGAAAACGCCAAAGCAGGGGTACTTCGTGATAAGCTCTATGCACAAAATACTGCATTAAATCGGCCACTAAAATAATTAAAAATAACTGCAGTACAAATGGCAGTTGAATAATAAAGCCTTGTACAGTATCAGACACAGCCCAGCCAAATGCGTGATGCACGAACTGATTGGTAGCCAGCAATACAAAACCAATAATTAAGTGATTAACAAAGAAATGGTTTAAATCACCCTGCCACTCAGAGCGGAGAATTTTTTGTTCTTTACGGTGCGGCAGGAGCTTCTCAATTAGAATAAAAATCAGTGTGGAGCCAAGTAAATCAAGAATGAACCAATCAAGCCCCAAGTACGGCGTATTATCTCTAAAATCACCCACTTCAACATTCGGCCCACCAAATGCAATAGCAAGTAAGATCAACACCCAAGCCGTTGCACCGAGCCGCTTATTAGTATTACGAACAAAGTTCAACAACCCTAAACTGCCTGAAATAATCAATGCCACAAACATCAGCTGGCGTAAAAACTCGACACTGTAATTTTGCCTGAGCTCTGGGGTCGTTAAGTACTCTGGAAAATGAAATGCTAATACCCCTAAACAGGATAAAATCGCTAAGAAGCAAGCAATGTAGCCACTGATATTGCCTTCACCCACTTGAAACTGCTCAGCCCTAAATAGCCGATGATAAAGACGTGCCATAATATAAAAATCCATTTATCAATTTTTTGCAGCTTAACACAGAAGAATTTAGGAACAAATATCCGCTAGACCATTACTATTATGTGTACATAACCAGTTATTAGCGAATAACTGTCTAAGATTATTGAATATCCATATCCCTATGAAACGATTTAGGCTTATAAAATAATAAGCCTTTAAACTATTATTGAAATGCTTTATCAAACTTATCTTGATCTAGGTATTTATCGAATGCACCTAGAGCATTACCCACACTTGGCTCAGCCATTAACTCTTGCATTGCAACTTCACCGACAATACCGAATGCGTTTTCCATTGCCCCCTGACCGCCGACTTCAATCGCAGCCTTTGCTTGCTTTGGGCAGTCTTCGGTTAATAAACGCGTAACTAATGCACCAACATAGCGATTAGTTTCATCTATATCTTGCTCTGTCACGTTCGAGAAAGGTTTAATAATACTATGCGTCGACATCCCCAGATAAATCCACTTAGCGAGATTTTTCCGCTCTTTGCCATTTAGTGAATCAGTTAAACACACTGCAAGTTGCTGAGCTTCTTCTGATGCTGAAGCATAACTAGACAGTAACGACATTACAAAGAGTGAAGTAGTTAATAAGATTTTTTTCATTATTTTCCTCATAAAATGGGATTAACCATAGAATTCTACTTCAGTTTTTACACCAAATGGTAAAATGAATTCTCTAAATTCAGGGTCCCCTTGCTGAGCTTTTGGATATTTAAGGTTATACATATTCTTTTTAAACATATTTAAGAATTGCTTATTTTGCAGCTTATTATCTAATACACTGACTTTCACAACATCACCCGCTTGATTAACCATCATCATAAATAAAATTTTATCATCAGATCGTCTGAAGTCGTCTTTTGCTTTTGATATCACATCTTTGGGAATATTAAAATCGGGTAGGTTTTTATCTTGTGTTGATGAGCAAGACACTAACAAGAGGCATAAAGGTATTAAAAATTTATTCATCATCTGTCCCTAAAAATGTTTAAAGACAAGATACTGTGAATAAATGCTTTTATCCAGCAAAAACCAAAAAAGCCACGATAAACGTGGCTTTGTTGGATAAAGCTTAAACTTTTACTGTTCTTTTATAAGAACTGACCTAGCGCTTTAACTTGGTCTAACATGCGGTTTGAGAAACCCCACTCGTTGTCGTACCAAGCCATCACTTTAACAAGCTTACCATCTACTTTAGTTTGGGTAGAATCGAAGATTGAAGACGCAGGGTTGTGGTTAAAGTCGATAGAAACAAGCGGTAATTCGTTGTATTCAAGAATACCTTGCATTGCACCTTCTGATGCTGCTTTAACGACTTCGTTGATTTCTGCTGCAGTTGTTTCACGCTTAGCAACAAACGTTAAATCTACTAAAGAAACGTTGATTGTTGGTACACGTACTGCCATACCGTCAAGTTTACCCGCAAGTTCAGGAAGTACTAAACCAACTGCTTTAGCTGCACCTGTTTTCGTTGGGATCATTGACTGAGTTGCACTACGTGCACGGTATAAGTCTGGGTGATAAACGTCAGATAAGTTTTGATCGTTTGTGTAGGCATGAATTGTCGTCATGCTACCTTGATCAATACCTACTGTATCGTTGATTGCTTTTGCAATTGGCGCTAAACAGTTTGTTGTACATGATGCATTTGAAATGATGTTGCTGTCAGCGTTTAATACTTCGCTGTTAACACCATGAACAACTGTTGCATCCATGTCCGTGCCAGGTGCAGAAACGATTACTTTTTTAGCACCCGCTTCAATGTGTTTAGCCGCAGCGTCACGTGAAGTGAATAAACCAGTACATTCTAAAACGATATCTACGTTTAGAGCTTTCCAAGGAAGGTTTGCTGGATCACGCTCTTGTGTAAGGGTAATTTCGTCATTACCAATTAGCATAGTGTTTTCAGCAAGTGTTACTTTTTGAGAAAATTGACCGTGTACTGAGTCAAATTGAGTTAAATGCGCGTTAACATTTGCTGGTGCTAAATCGTTGATTGCAACGATTTTGATTTCGTTGTTTTGAGCTGACTCATAAAGGGCACGTAATACGTTACGACCGATACGTCCATAGCCATTAATTGCAACATTAATCATTCTAATATCTCCCGTTAATTATTTTACTTCACTTGCTTGGCGAGCAAGCGCTTCAATGGCTTGCCAGTCTTTGTTTTCAATAAGTTGTTTATCTAGCATCCAAGTACCACCTACACAAATTACGTTTTTAAGTGCCAGGTAGTTAGGTGCTGTTTCAAGGCTAATGCCGCCTGTAGGGCAAAAAGTTACTTGTGGTAAAGGGCCACCAATTGATTTCAGCATTGCAGTGCCACCTGCTGCTTCTGCAGGAAAGAACTTTAAGAACTTAAAGCCATGGCTTGCTAATTTCATTACTTCACTCGGTGTTGCTGCACCTGGTAAAAATGGAATATCAGTGTCTTTAGCCAGTGCTAATAATTCGTCGTTTACACCTGGGCTAACCATGAAGTCAGCACCGGCTTCAACAGATGCATTAAATGTCGCTTTATCAACCACAGTACCTGTGCCAACGTATGCTTCTGGTACGGCTTCTTTCATTAGCTTTACAGCTTCTGCCGCAATAGGCGTACGTAAAGTAATTTCTAGTGCTTTTAAGCCACCGTTATAAAGCGCACGTGCAAGGGGTGCTGCATCTTCAAGTTTTTCGATAACAACAACCGGTACCACAGGTGCCGATGATAAAATTTTCTCAATGCTCATTGTTTGTTCCTCATAGCCCAGTAACGGCGTATTATTATTCTAAACCAAAGGCACTTGCGCCTAGGTCTGCACTACTTACTATATTTCTGAAACCTGCGAATAACTCTCGGCCTGTACCATATGTTTGGCTTGGTTGGCTAAGTTGTAATTCACGTTTTGCTAATTCTTCATCGCTTACGTGTACTTTCAATACACCCGCTGGTGCATCAAGCGTCACTAAATCACCTTCGTGAATTTTTGCGATTACACCACCTTCAACCGCTTCTGGTGCTAAGTGGATTGCAGCAGGAACTTTACCTGATGCACCCGACATACGGCCGTCAGTCACAATCGCCACTTTGTAGCCTTGGTCTTGTAGTGTTGCCATTACTGGCGTCAATTTGTGAAGCTCAGGCATGCCTTTCGCTTTTGGACCTTGCTCTTTAATTACAGCAATAAAGTCTGTGTTTAATTCACCACGGCTATACGCTTCTTGTAACTCACCTTGTGAGCTAAATACTTTAGCTGGTGCAGAAACAACTTGATGTGACTCAGCCACTGCCGATACTTTGATAACAGCTTTACCAAGGTTACCTGTAAGAAGCTGTAAACCACCCTGCTTGCTAAACGGGTTATCAATCGGACGTAACACTTCTTCATCGTGTGATTTTTCTGGACACGCTACCCATTTAACTTTGCTTGGGCCAGTGCTGTTAGTCATGATCACTGATGAATCTTTATCTAGCATTGGCTCTGTGGTGTATGCTTCTAAGCCATCACCCACAATCGTTTTCACGTCGTTATGTAAGTAACCTTTGCTAAGTAGTTGCTTCATTAAAAAGCCCATACCGCCGGCAGCTTGGAAGTGGTTCACATCGGCTGAGCCGTTCGGGTAAATACGTGTAAGAAGTGGCACAACTTCTGATAAGTCAGCCATGTCTTTCCAAGTAAGGATTACACCCGCTGCTTTTGCAATTGCTACTAGGTGGATTGCGTGGTTTGTTGAGCCGCCTGTTGATAACAAGCCAACTAAACCATTAATAATTGTTTTTTCACTTACTACGTCTGCAAGGCAGTTAGCATCTTTTGTTTCGATTAGCTGCTTTAACATGGTTTCTACAGCATGACCTGTTAAACCATCACGTAGTTCTGTGTAAGGGTTAATGAAAGAGCTACCTGGTAAATGTAGACCCATGATTTCCATTAACATTTGATTAGAGTTTGCTGTACCGTAGAAAGTACAGGTACCTGCACTGTGATACGATGCGCTTTCTGCTTCTAAAAGCTCTTCGCGACTTACTAAGCCTTGTGCAAACTTTTGACGAACACGGGCTTTTTCTTTATTTGGGATACCCGATTGCATTGGACCGGCTGGTAAGAAATACGTTGGTAAATGACCAAATGATAAGGCACCAATTAAAAGTCCTGGGACAATCTTGTCACATACACCTAAACAGAAAACACCGTCGAACACGTCATGCGATAAAGAAACCGCAGTAGACATTGCAATCACGTCACGCGAGAACAATGAAAGCTCCATGCCATCACGGCCTTGTGTAACACCATCACACATAGCAGGTACACCACCAGCAACCTGTGCTGTAGCATCAAACTTAGTGGCAAGGCTTTTGATAATTTCTGGATAGTCTTTGTAAGGAACATGCGCAGAAAGCATATCGTTATAAGCGTTGATGATAGCTAGATTTGGTTGCTCGTCTGCTTTTAAACGAGCTTTGTCATCGCTGCTACAAGCAGCCATAACGTGTGCAATATTACCACAGCCTAAACCAGCACGAACTCTTGTTTGTTTTTTTGCGTGCGCGATTCGCTCTAAATAGGCTTGGCGGGTCTCTTTACTGCGTTCGATAACGCGTTCGGTGACTTCTTGGATACGAGGATGCAACATATAAATTCGACTCATCTCTATAGTTAGAGGATAAAGGCTCAGTAACAATTACAGACTCCACGAAAATAATTGTACTGAGCAACTTTGATTTACCCGTTCAAAGGTACGCTGACAGGCTGTCTCTCACAACCAACCTGACACCGGTGTCACTGTATTAACTCATGACTGTGACACCGGTGTCAACCTTATCTGTTAAATTTAGTTTAATTTTTTTAAATGACCAAATAATGAACAATTTTATTTTAGTAGAATATGAGTAGAATTCATGTGAAGTGCCACTATTAAAGGCCTATAGGCAAGACAAGCTTTGAGGTTTGTTTTAATTAATACCAACCCGCAATAATACTTAATCATTTTGAGGGATTAAACCTGTCGCTAACTGTGTTAAAAATTTCTCATTTAGAACAACTAAATAACGAAACTTTTGCCTTGTTATCAACGAGGTTTTATTGCCTCAAAATAGACTACTTAATTAAGCGGATTGGTATAAAAACAGTAACTTATAGCGTTTCATTAAGTTTTTAAGCTTGAAATAAAAAAGCCCGAGAACGCGTCACTCATTCTCGGGCTACTGTGAAAAAACAAGATGAAATTTATTTAATTGCTGCTGTCGACTCACGAGTAATGAGCTTTGCTTCAAGGGTTACTTGATAAGGCGACTCTTGTGGATCACCAATATGAGTGATCAATTGCTTAACTGCTTGCTGAGTCATTTCTTCAACTGGTTGTGCAATGGTCGTTAACCCTGGCCAAATATGACGTGCAATTGGGGCATTATCAAACCCAGCAATAGAAATATCATCTGGCACTCTTAACTGCATTTGCGTAGCAAGCTTTAATACCGCCGCTGCCATGTAATCATTTGAAGCAAATACCGCTGTTGGGCGAGGGTTCAAATCTAAGATTGTACGAGCACTGTCAACACCAGAGTGATAACTGAAGTTACCTTCTTCAACTAAGCGTTCATCAAACTCAATACCATTTGACGCAAGCGCTCTTCGATAACCTTTAAAACGCTGCTCTGTCGCACTGTGATCAGGGTGACCTTTGATGAAGGCGATTTCTTTATGGCCCAGCTTAATAAGATGCTCTGTTATTTCAAACGCTCCCTGCTCGTCATTACTTCTTACCGAAATAGAATCGTCTTCAAGTACCGCAGATGCGACACGGGCATAAGGGATCTTTTTCGACTTTAAAAAGCTTACAAGTTCAGGAAAATCAGAAAATGGTGGGGTCAGTACAATGCCGTCTAATCGTGAGGTTTGAATTAATTGCTCAATGTTACTAATTAATTCTTCGCCGCGTAATTCACATGGGTGGATCAATAAATTGTAGTTAAGCTCATGACATGCCGCTAAAGCACCGGTTTGTACACGGGTAATATAGCTTTTACTCGGATTGTCATACAAGCAACCAATAATAAAACTGCGGTTTTGTGCCAAGCCACGAGCGATTGGGTTTGGTGTGTAATCAAGCTCTTTAAATACTTTAAGTACTTTTTCGCGCGTTGCATCACTCACGTTAGGCTCATTGTTAAGCACGCGAGATACTGTTTTTTTCGATACACCGGCATAGCTGGCGACACTGTTGATGGTTACTTTCTTCATCCGCTCTACATCCAACTGCTAATTACGCGTTACTTTTAACATGTATACACGCAGCAGCACCAATGAATGGAATGTTGTCTTGTGTTACAAGCGTAACGGGGATCTGTGAAGTATATTGCGACATAATGCCTTTGTCTGCAAAACGCTCAACAAATCGACTAGATAATAGACGTTGTTGCATGCGAGGTAAAATACCACCGCCAATAAATACGCCACCTAATGCGCCAAATGTCAGGGCTAAGTCCCCTGCTACGCTGCCAATCCAATCACAAAATTGATTAAGTGTTGCATCACAGACTTCACACTGACCAGTGGTTGCAAGCTCGCTGATTTGTGCAGCATCTAAATTCTTCGCTTCAACGCCTTTTACCGCAGCCATAGCACCATATAAATGCGCAATACCAGGGCCTGAGAACACAGTCTCAACAGATACATGATTTAACTGCTTTTTAAGCTCAGTGATTAACAAGCGGTCTAACTCTGTCACTGCCGCAAGGGTAATGTGCCCTGCTTCGCAGCTAAGAACAGCGCTGCCTTGTGATGTGCGAACTAAACACGCAGCACCAAAACCTGTACCTGGCCCCATAACTGCGATATTCGCATTTTCATCAGCCTGGCCTGCTTTAACAGCCATATTTTGCGAATCATCTAAATAAGGTGCTGCATAGGCAAATGCTGCAAAGTCGTTGATTACTTCAAGTTGCTCAAATGAAAACTCAGCTTTTAAATCTGCAACGTTAAAGTGCCAGCCAAGGTTTGTTAAGTGAACTTGGCCTGCTTTGATCGGGCCAGCTACTGCTAAACATGCACGGCTTGGCTTTGGAAACGAAATTTGGCTGAAGTACTGGTTTATCGCACTTTCTAAAGAGCCAAAGTCAGCACTTGGAAAAGTTAAATTGTGCTCGATAACAAACTGGTTAGCTTGTGCATTAAAGTCAGTGATTAAAGCGAAACGAGCGTTAGTGCCGCCGATATCGGCAACAAGAATAGGAGCGAATTCTGTAGTTGTCTGTGTGTTCATGATGTTTTCTCTATTTGTCTAAGCTAGTTGCCGCTTATTTTTCTAGTTTTCAATGGCAAAGCCACTGTGTCTGCTAAACTTTGGGTCATTGCCTCAAAGAAGCTATCTTTTGTATTAAAAAAATGCTGCCCAAATGAATGGGCAGCCAAATACGTTTTGACAACAAAATGATAAAACAGTGACATTATGACACCGGTGTCAGATTAGGATCAATAAAAATTTTCATTATTTGTGCATGCATACGTATTTAATGGAAAAACCTGCGTATTAAGTATCGAAAAAGCATTTATATACGCATAAAAAATACCTAGCTGTGTACAGAACAGCCACACACACGCCGCTTGTCACAAATAGCTTGAAAAAAATATTAAATAGCCGAAAATGGCAATTACTACTTCTGTTATTTGGTAACCATATGAAAGGTAAGGCGACATCTTTTGACATTGCACATTATGCGGGTGTGTCGCAGTCAACCGTCTCTCGCGCGCTGCGAAATAGCCCTTTAGTCAACGAAGAAACGCGTCGACGTGTTCATGAGGTAGCAAAACAGCTCAACTATAAAGTTGATAAAAATGCCAGTAACTTAAGAACTCAACAAAGTAGCACCCTCGCCCTTTTATTATTTGAAGATCCCACTTCGGATGAATCACAAATAAACCCTTTCTTTTTGGCGATGCTAGGCAGTATTACAAGAGCTTGTGCAAAAGAAGGCTACGACTTACTGGTATCGTTTCAGTCGAGCAGCTCTGATTGGCAAGCCGATTACGAAGACAGCCACCGTGCAGATGGCTTAATACTGCTTGGTTATGGTGATTACCTCGATTACCAACCTAAATTTAAAACCTTAATTGACCAACATACTAAGTTTGTCTGTTGGGGTGCAAGCGTCGATAACCGCCCAGATTTAACAGTCAGCTGCGATAACTACGGCGGTGGTAAATTAGCAGCAGAACATTTACTCGCAACCGGTAGAACCGACTGTGCATTTATTGGTGATGCTTCTGATCATAGCCCTGAATTTTTTGCTCGCTACCAGGGTTTTAAAGATGCTTTCTTAGCCAAAGGCGTGGCTTTAAACGAACGTAAGATGGCAAATGCTATTTCAACTGAAGAATCAGGCTATCACGCGACTCGTTCCCTCATAGCAAATAACATTCGCTTTAACTCATTGTTTGCCGCCAGTGACCTTATTGCTATTGGTGCTATCCGCGCCTTGAAAGAAGCGAAAATCAAGGTTCCTGATGATGTACATGTTGTTGGCTTTGATAACATTGCTGTTGCCAGCTTTGTAAACCCACCACTTACCACCGTACAGCAAGACACCACCCTCGCCGGACAAATGTTGGTCGATAACCTGCTCAAACTTATTCGTGGTGAAAATGTAGAGAATACCCTTTTACCACCGCGTTTAATTATTCGTGGTTCGAGTGTTTAATTTTTAGCGATGACAGCTTTGTTATCGCCTCCTCCTTACCCAACCAGAAACTTATTGCATTAAAATCAGTTTTTTTTCGATTTACCCAAGACTATTACTTCGAAAAAGCAGATAATTACGCCTATTATGTTGAAAACGCTTATCTGGCAAACAAAGCTTTAGATAACAACGCGCACAAAGGTGGAATTTTTTAATGGAAATTAAAGTTAATTTTCTCGACAACCTCAGGCTTGAAGCCAAGTTTGATGATTTCTCTGTCATTGCAGACCAACCTATTCGCTATAAGGGTGATGGTACTGCACCAAGTCCATTCGATTACTTCTTAGCATCTTCTGCATTGTGTGCGGCTTACTTTATTAAAGTGTATTGTAATTCACGCGATATCCCGACAGATGGTATTCGTGTTGCACAAAACAATATCGTTGATCCAGAAGACCGCTATAACCAAATTTTCCAAATTCAGGTTGAGTTACCAGAAAGCCTTTCTGAGAAAGACCGCACGGGTATTTTACGTTCTGTTGAGCGTTGTACAGTAAAACGTGTTATTCAAACTGGCCCAGAATTTAAAATCGATACTGTTGAAAGCATCGAAGCAGACGCGCAAGCAATGTTGATGGCAAAACCAGGTGATGACAGTAATACCTTTATTTTAGGTAAAGACTTACCCCTTGAAGAAACCATCGCAAATATGACGGCCATCCTTGAAGAGTTAGGGATGAAAATCGAAATCTCTTCTTGGCGTAATATTGTGCCAAATGTATGGTCACTTCATATTCGTGATGCAGCCTCACCAATGTGTTTTACCAATGGTAAAGGTGCAACGAAAGAAAGCGCGCTATGCTCAGCTTTAGGCGAGTTTATTGAGCGCTTAAACTGTAACTTCTTCTATAACGATCAGTTCTTAGGCGAAGACATTGCCAATAGCGAGTTTGTTCATTACCCAAATGAAAAGTGGTTTGCTCTGACTGATGATGACTCTCTACCAGAGGGCATATTAGATGATTATACCCGTGAAATTTATAATCCAGATGGTGAGCTATGTGGCTCACACTTAATCGATACTAACTCTGGTAATAAAGAACGTGGTATTTGTTCGATTCCTTATGTTCGCCAGTCAGACGGTGAAACGGTTTACTTCCCTTCAAACCTAATTGAAAACTTATTCTTAAGTAATGGTATGAGTGCTGGTAACAACTTTGCCGAAGCAAAAGTACAGTGCTTATCTGAAATTTTTGAGCGTGCAGTTAAGCGCCAAATCATAGAACAAGAAATTGTTTTACCAGACGTACCTCAAGAGGTTTTAAACAAGTACCCAGGTATTGTTGCGGGTATTAATGGTCTTGAAGAACAAGGTTTCCCTGTTGTAGTAAAAGATGCCTCGCTAGGTGGTCAGTTCCCAGTGATGTGCGTAACACTCATGAACCCTAAAACAGGCGGTGTATTTGCTTCTTTTGGTGCGCACCCAAGCTTTGAAGTTGCATTAGAGCGCAGCTTAACTGAGTTATTACAAGGCAGAAGCTTCGAAGGCTTAAACGATGTACCTAAGCCAACGTTCAATAGTATGGCAGTTTCTGAACCGGAAAACTTTGTAGAGCACTTCATTGATTCAACTGGCGTGATCTCATGGCGCTTCTTCAGCGCTAAGCACGATTATGATTTTGTTGAATGGGATTTCTCAGGTAGCAATGAAGAAGAAACAGCGAGCTTATTCGGTATTTTAGAAAGCTTAGGTAAAGAAGCTTACATTGCTGAGTTCTCAGACCTTGGTACTGCATGTCGTATTTTAGTGCCTGATTACTCAGAAGTTTATCCTGTGGAAGACTTGATTTGGGACAATACCAATAAATCACTTAACTTCCGCGAGGATATCTTAAACCTGCATCGTTTATCAGAAGATCAACTTGCTGATTTAGTTGAGCGCTTAGAAGAAAGTGAACTAGATAACTACATAGATATCATCACCTTAATCGGTATTGAGTTTGATGAAAACACAGTGTGGGGTCAGCTAACGATTCTTGAGCTGAAGCTACTTATTTACTTAGCACTTGGTGATTTAGAAGCAGCAATGGAGCTTGTTGAAGCATTCTTACAGTATAACGACAATACCATTGTTGAACGCGGCCTATTCTACCAAGCAATGCATGCAACATTGGAAGTCGCACTCAGCGATGACCTAGAGATTGAAGATTACATTCATAGCTTCACCCGTATGTTTGGTCAAGAAACGATGGATGCAGTCGTTGGCTCAATCAACGGCGATGTTATGTTCTATGGTTTAACAGAAACCAGCATGAAGCTTGAGGGCTTAGACAGGCACCTTCGTTTAATCGAAAGCTATAAAAAGCTACACGCTGCTCGCGCTAAAAAAGCAGGGCTATAACGAAGAAATATCAAAGCCGCACGTTTTCGTAACCTGCGGCTTTTCAACTTTACTTAACCCGTTACTTAACGAAAACGAACACCTGTAATGTCGTATTCAGCAATGAAACGGCCACCATAAGTATCTACAAACATAAACTCCATCTCTATTTTTTCTCTTTGGCCTTTGTGCTCAAGTAATTCAACAATAATGTATTTATTAGAATTAAGGTCATAAGAGCGACCTTGTGTTTCTCGGGTAATATTAAACTTTGTAGGGTTACCTATGCTATCAAAATACTCAAACAGCACATTTAGACCGCGCGCATAAATTCCCGAGTCTCGCTGTGAGGAATTAGGTCTTTGCTGTGCCAACAACCATGTTTTGTCTTTTTGATTTACAGCCTTAATAAACTCACTTATTAATTGTTGGTGCTCAACAAGAGGCGGCATCTTTATTTCTTTTAGTGATTCTGTGAGTTTATCGCCCGCTCCCCCGGTTCTTGCTATGTAATTCTCAAAACCGGCGTCTATCGACATATAATTTAAATAGTCAGCAAGGCCATTATTATAAACCTGTTCAAATGTTCCGTATTCTTCCGAGAGGATACTTTCAAGGCGATTATATAAAGAAAAAGCATGCGCTGAGTCTAATTTATTCAGTTCAGAAGTGTCTACCAATTGACCAAAAAGTAGTGCATTTAAGTCAATTGTATTTGTTTTATCATCAAACGTAATGATTTCCTTAGCCCATTCTTTATCTGCTGTGGCAATTTGCAAATAGTAACGTTGAAAAGGCGCACCATGCTCATCGTTGATGGTTATTTTTTTGGTCGAAAAGTCATAAATTTTGGCATTTTTTGTAGGGCCAGTTCTAACACTTACCTTTAAGCCTTTTGACAGTTCGGTAAATTTATCTGACTTTTCAATCACAACTTCTTGAGCAGCAAAAATAGTCGTCGGAAGTAGCAACAATAAGCTGGCAATGCATTTACTAACATTTTTCATATAAATCCCTTTAAAGTTAAAATTAAGCTAAACCCAATTGAGGTACAAACGATATCTTAAATGTATATTAAAGTGGTAACTAATTGAAGCCTAATGTGAATGTTAGGGTTTATATCGGTAATGCCCTGTAATTTTGTAAGTGAATAACCTATCTTCCATTTTAGGAACCCAGCCAATGTTATGAACAATCAGAGCTCTTAATTTATCTTTCGATAGTTCATATGTAAGCTACAAAATGCTACATGATTTTAGCAGCGGTAGTTTCAGCTTAACTGAGCAAAAATCTCTTTATTTCATTGTTTTAAAGTAAGAAATAGTCAGCAAGCTGATATGTAAAATTAATCACACTGCTTTGGCTCCAGCAACCATATTGTATTTATGAGTAGCCATTGCTAAATTACTCACCTCTTACCACATTATGTTTTAATAAATGGATTTATTACGTTTTTTATTTACCTTATTCGCTCTAATGAGTATTTCACTCAGTCATTCAATTTCCGCTAAAGTGCTTATTGGTGTATCAAGTGAAAATGGCGAGTCATTAAAGTACTCACGCAAACAATTTAACGGTGAATTAAAATCAGCCTATAGCTGCGTTATCAATCAACTTGATAGCAACTACGACGTAATCACTGTACCGCAAGCACGGCATATTAAAATGCTGCAAAACAATGAAGTAGATATTGCCATGCCACTTTTATTGTTACCACAGAGAGATCTATTTGCGACTCGCTCAGCGACAATTTATCAAGTTGGATATGAGTTAATCAGCCACAGTACTAACCCAGACTTGAGTATCGAGAATTTACGCAGACAGGCAAACTAAAATGGTATCGTCTATAAACGCGGAACTGGGGCACGTACCTTAATGCTTAAATATTTAGGCATTGATAAAAATGAATCGATAAGCCATGAACATCAAGTCAGTACATGGCAACAAGCCGTTGATTTTGTGGCTAAGAACAGAGCTGGTATAACAGCCCTTCCTGCTGTGATTGCAAAAGATATTGAGCCTCACCGCTTTAATGGCATTACACGCATTAAAATGCCCGACCATCAATTAAGTCTTTACATGTCATCACATTTTTCCAAAAGCGCTGAAGCAACTGTGATCAACGATGCATCAAAAACCTGTAAAGAATTTAGATAGCTATAGGTTATTTAGTTTTAAGCTCAGCTAGACGACTTTCAACTTGTAAGCGCTCTTGCTCTGTTAGTTCACCATAAAGCTTAGGGTATGGCCAGCCATAACCCCAGCGAAAGCTAGTAGGTAAAAAAGGTGTTCCACCCACTCTAACACCGGCAAGCATCAATACTGCAATTTCTTGCTCACCTACTTGTGCAACACACGCTTTTAAATCTATATCAGCTTGCTCACGTTGCTTGAAAGTACCCCCTTGCCAATATGCAAGATCATGGGCTGTACAGCACGCCAACCATAAGTTTTTATGTTCTATTGTTCCATCAGGAAAAGAGCTGCAACCATCTGTAGTGAAGGGTTTAAGTTCAGCACAACTGGCAATAGAAGCATGAAAAAGTAACATCAAACCTAGGATAGCGTTAGGATAATTCGCCACAGTCCAGACCTTAAGTAACGAGATGGAAATAGTAAAAGTTTTTAATATTCAACTTGGTACGCAAACCCTTCACAACTCAGCGCTTTTTGGCAATCAGTATCTGCATGAGCACTGATATAACACTGTCCAAATACAATCGCGTTGCCACCCCTTTGCTGTACTTTACTTTTAAGAGTGTCCTGGAGTTGACTTCTAGAACCATTAATATCATCAAACGGACCCGCTTGTGGTAAATGCATATCACTTTCTAATTGGCAATAATAGCTCGAAACCTGGCCAAGAAATGTTGCTCTGTGGCTCACTAATTGGCGTTCTGTAAATACTTCAACATTGTGACCTCGGACTGAAGTTTCAACATCACCAAGCACATACTCATCCACGTTTGTATTTATTGCACAAGAACACAATAAACCAACACCCAACAAAGTAGATAAAGCCTTGAACATATTTGCACCTTCCCTGAATTAATTGTTCAGCTACAAATTACACCAAATAGTAATGGCTTTTGTTTACTGAATTAAAGTTAAGCTATCTTAACGTACCCATATAAGGAAAGCACAATTAAATTGTAAAAAAGTGCAAAACAAAAAACCGCCGAGGTTAATTCGGCGGTTTAATTATTTAAGTAGCTATTTAAAAGAAGCTTACTTAGCTAATGTTTCGGCTGCTTTTTCTGCAAAAAGGTTACCTAGTCTTATATAGTAATTACTTTTATAGTGCCATTTATCTTCAATGAATTCGACAGGCTCATCAAAGGCAACTAAATGAGCATTAGCATTTGATTTAACGAACTTTTCCTGAGCATCCCATACACTCTCAATATATGGCATCATTCGTGTTTGGGGTGTTTTACCAGAGTCTTCTATTCTGCCAAGTATGATTGGTAACTCTATATTGCCAAAAGTCATCTTCATATCATTCATCAGACTTGTTAAATTAGCTAAATAAACCTTAGATGCTTGCTCATGATAGGCATCTGCCTCACCCTGCATCCAAATGATCCCTGCTGGGACTAAAGTATCGGCTTCACCATCACCATCTATATCATTGTTAGCTAACGCAGCTCTTACGGTAGTTTGAAAGTTATCCCATTGGTTAATCTTAGTGTTGTCAGCATAGTTCTGCCCCCATGTACCAAAGCCAGATGCCCCAAGCGCAATAGATGAGCCTCCACGTGCATATTTAATAATGGCTATTTTCTTATCTGTAAGCTCAGATAAGCGTTTACCAAAACTCAATTCAGGACCAAATCTTTCAGATAAAATAATTGAATGACCTGTCGATCTAGCGCCTGTTCCAAAGCCAGGCATTAAATTAGTCCAAACACCTTTACCACCATTTAATGCATCATCAGCAACAGGGTTACCAAAAAAGAGTAAGGTATTTTCAACTGGTTTTTTATACTTCGCAGGTAAATCTTTATTAAAGCCAAATCCTTCCATATTTGATTGGCCACCCATAAAGTAAAGCAAGTAATCATCCGCTTTACTTTGCGTACTTACTGCTAATAGAGCACATAAAGCCATTCTTTTTAACATTATTTTTCCTTTTGCCAAAAGCAACATGCCCAATAAATATTGGCCATGTTAAATAAGTTTTTACTTCAATGCGTCTTCAACAACTGGGTAATGGTCCCATACATGTTTATCGCTCACTGAACGGAGTAACTTAATGTATTCAGCGTGAGTCCAAGCCAGTGGTGTGGCTGAGTTTGTACCCTCACCTAGCTGATAGCCTGCTTTATTGTTGCCTACGCCATCCCAAACTTGTTCAGGTAACATCATGCCTTCATTGGCAAATGCTTCCATACCTTTTACATAAGTGTCTTTAATCGCTTGTTGCTTCATCGCATCAAGGCTGTTGGTTGCGTTTGCAGCGGCGATTTCATAGTGACCGCGTTCACCTGTAAAAAACGGCCATACACGACCACGTTGACCAGGGGTGTTATTACCACCTTCGGCATAGTTATTACCTGTCACTTCATCTTCACCGTAACCATCGTTACCATAGCGGCGGTAGCCTGGGAATGAACCCGAGCCATCAGCAAAATTAAAGGTGTAACGCACTTGCAGATTATCGACTAAGGTTTCGTCATCGTACTCTGGTAATGTTTTTACAATGCTTGGCGCAAGTGCATCACGAACACCATAACGTACAAGCTCTAAGAATCCACCATCAAGGATTTGCTTTTTATCAAAGCCTTCACGCCCGTTATTGGCATTAAGTGTGGTTGATGAGTTTGGATCTTTGTCTTGACCGATACGAATGAAATATTCACCATCGCTGTTTTCAGACTTAAGGTTACCTTGAGTCGTAAACATCGTACTTTCAATTTCACTATTGAACGTTTTAGCCGTTGCTAGGTAACGCTCTGCATTTTTAGTGTCGCCTGCTTTTTTAGCAATATCTGCAGCCGTTACTAGGCCTGCAACAACCGCTGCAGTTGTTGATGGTGAAAAACCATTTTGTTCTTCCCAACGCTCTTGTTGCGTTGCTGGCGGTGTAATTTGCGTGTCGTTCCAAAGAATTTTCGCAAGGCCACCATCAACTAAGAAATCAGCAGCTGGTTTTAACATTTTGCCATACCAATCTGTCAGCTCTTGATCGCTAAGTACGCCAGCTTGATGTAGTTTCCACGCTAACATAATTGGCATTGCTGTTTGGTCAAGCTGAACACCTACCCACTCAAGCTCACCATCAACGTGAGTCTTTTGTAAGAACCAACCAGTGTCACCACCATTGCCTGGTGTGTTATCTGTTACTTGTACTTTTTCTAGATATTCAAACGCTGTCTTGGCGGTACGTGCATCACCCATGGCCATAAATGCCATTGCTACTTGATAGAAATCACGTACCCAAACCGCTTTATAACCGGTAGAACCTGTTTTAGCCGACACCGTTTCACCCCAAGGGTTAGAAAGTGACGCAATTAAAGCACCGGCATGAGTTTTATCTTCTTGCGCCTTTAATACCATGGCGCTGGTATAAAGCAACTTTCCATTATCTGCGGTGCTGTTAGTTAATGTGCTTAAAGGTTCAAGGCTCGTTAAGTAGTCTTGCCAACCAATTGCAGCACCTTCACCGTTATATGCAGCAAGCACTTTTTGGTAGCCTTGATTTAAACTTGCTTGACCTTCTTTTAAGCTTGCAGCTTCAGAATTACCAAAGCTTAAAGCTAAATCAAAGGTGGTGTTTTTTGATACTTCACCAAGCTCTGCAAGTAAGCTTACATTACCCGACTTATCACCAGTACTTTGGTAAGTCGTTGATAATGATTGCGATGCTTTTAACTCTTTTAAGCCATCACTTACACCCGTAAAGCCAACGCTTGCTTGCTTAAATGGTTGAGCGGCTTGTAAAGATAAAAAGTTATCATCTTGCCAAGCAACTAGACCCTTATCAGTTACTTTTGCAAAATCGTCTAAACCGTTGTTATCAATGTAAGGGTTCACATTAACGTAGGCTTTTACACCTTCAAGGTCTGTATTAAATACGCTACGAACAAACAATGTTTGGCCGTTTGGATCTGTAAAGATATGTTTTTCTAAAGTGAAACGACCTTGTTTATCTTTACTTACTACTTTGTAAGCAAGCGATAATGGACGACCAGCGTCGTCTTTGTATAAATAATCAATGCTTACATCGAGATCATCGTTTTCTGTAACGGTAAAGTCTTTACCAACTACAACAAACTGCATATCTTTGATTTGTGCTTGGTGAATTAAACCAAACATGGTTTCGGTGATCATGCCTTTCGCGATTGAAAACCAAACTTTTGATACTTTGCCGGTAGCAGCTGCGTCGCTGTAGTGGCCGTCTTGGTATTGCTCGTAAGAGGTACCAATCCCCGTTTTACCAGAGTATGCCCAAAAAGGCTCAACACCCGGTGCTCCTGGTGCAGACACCTGCTCAACTGCTGTATTAGCTGATTGTTCTGAACTACAAGCTGTTAAACCTAACACTAACAAGCTTGCTGTAATGAGATTAAATTTTTTCATGGTGTGTCCTTATTATTGTTGCTTAACGCGCAGTACAGCGACCGCTGCTAGTACGAATGACACTGCACCTAGCACTAACGCATAAATCGGTTGATTATCAAAAAAGTGACGTAAAATTAGGCCTAATACGCTTGCCGCTAAAAGCTGCGGAATAACAATAAAGAAGTTAAAGATACCCATGTACACACCCATTTTTTTACTTGGTACTGAGGTACTTAACATTGCGTATGGTAAAGATAGAATTGACGCCCAAGCAAACCCTACTCCAATCATTGGCCAGATCAGTAAACTTGGATCTTTGATAATAATGAAGCTGACCAGACCCAATGCACCTAGCACTAGGTTGATAGCGTGAGCCATTTTTAGCCCTACTTTTTTAACGATAACCGGAATACACAGTGCTGCAATGGCAGCAAAACCATTGTAAGCGGCAAATAATACACCAACCCAATCCGCACCGTTATTGTAGGCAAGAGAGCTTGTATCACTGCTGCCGTAGTGGAAGCTAGTTACTGCCGATGTGGTGTAAATCCACATTGCAAACAATGAGAACCAGCTAAAAAATTGTACCCAAGCCAATTGTTTCATCGTTTCTGGCATAGTGAATACATCATTCACAACTTGATAAAAGCCACCACTGGTTGCGTTTTTAGCCTTTAAAGCCCCGGCAATAAATTGAATAACACCAAAGCTAATCAAACCACCAGCAAGTAAATAAAGCTCTTTTTCAAGCGATAGACCCGTAACAATACCAAGTACTACAAACCCAAGAACCGTAAAGATTGCAGCGCCTTTGTTAAAGTTTACATCACTTTGAACATCGCCCGAGTCATCGCTTTGCTCTTGTTCATGAAAGCTTTCAAGTTCTTCTGGTGAATATTCTTTAGTAGTAAAGACAGTCCAAAACACAGCAATAATTAATACTACTGCGCCAAAGTAAAACGAGAATTTTACAGAATCTGGAATTTGCCCTGCAGGTGCAGTATTAGCAATATCGAACCAGTTAGTCATCATCCAAGGTAATGCAGACGCGACAACCGCACCAACACCAATGAAGAAGCTTTGCATTGCATAACCAGTTGCACGTTGCTTTTTCGGTAAGTTATCACTGACAAGAGCACGGAATGGCTCCATAGTTACGTTAATTGACGCATCCATGATCCATAACATACCCGCCGCAATCCACAGGCTTGGTGAGTTAGGCATAATGAATAACGATAACGTTGTTAAAATAGCCCCATAGAAAAAGAACGGACGACGACGGCCTAACTTATTCCATGTTTTATCACTCCAATAACCGATGATCGGCTGAACAATAAGGCCTGTTAATGGTGCTGCAACCCAAAGAATTGGAATATCATCAACATTGGCACCTAAGGTTTGAAAAATACGGCTTACATTACCGTTCTGTAATGCAAAGCCAAATTGGATCCCTAAGAATCCAAAACACATATTCCATATTTGCCAAAAGCTTAGCGTTGGTTTGTTATTATTCATAGTCAGCCTTTAAGGTAAATACTGCACTGCTTAAGCCGTTCAGTTGTAATTGAATTGGCGCCTTAGTAGATGCCTCAGGAATCACAATGTCGGCATGATTTTCTAGGTTATCAGTAAACGTTAAACCACTGTGGTTAAGCTTAGGTAACAACGCTTGGTTAAGAGTAAGCTCAACATTTTGTTGGTTTTCTGAAAAGTTACTTACTACAAGCACTAGTTGTTGGCCTAGCTTACGCGTGAACGCAATAACTTGCTCTGAGCCTGTCAATTCAACCGCTTGCATGTCACCACCAACAATGGCAGGAAGTGTGTTTAACGACATCAACTTGGTGTAGTAAGCGCGAAGATCAGCTTGCTGCTTTGAAAGCGCACCGCCATCGAATTTACCATTATTCATCCATGCTTGATGCGCAGGTACCCCCATATAATCGAAAATGCTGGTACGCGTTGGGTCGCCAAAACCACCGTCCTCAGAGCCATCTTCACCGACAGCTTGACCAAAATAAAGTAAGGTTGGCGAGCGCGACATCAATGTAGATACCACCATCGCTGGCTTACCTTTTTCACTACTACCAGCGAAATCTGGGCTAGCAATACGTTGCTCATCATGGTTTTCTAAAAAGTGCAGCATGTGCTGTTCAATATCAGCCACTTGGCTTTGGATATCGAAAATAGTATCCGCTGATTGCTTGCCTTGCATCACAGCTTTAACCGTGTCGTAAAAACCGACTTTGTCGTAAAGGTAATCCATCTTACCTTGCTGGATATAAGGGCGGTAAAGCGTTGGGTTATATACCTCAGCCAAAATAAAGGCATCGCTTTTTTGCATCTTGATTGATGAGTTCAAAAAGCTCCAAAACTCAACAGGCACCATCTCGGCCATATCATAACGGAAACCATCAACACCTTTATCTAACCAATAAAGCGCGATATCGCGGAATTTATACCAGCTATTTGGTAGATCTTTATCTTGCCAAAATGCGTAGTGCGCACGGTAATCTTTATCAGCGTAATCATCCGGTAGTGTTGGGAAGTCGTAGCTACCGTCTGGTTTCACACCGTAATTGATTTTAACTGTTTCGTACCAATCATTAATGTCAGGTTTAGCGGCACGGGCCCCATTACCCGTCCATTTTGCTGGGGTTTCGGCAAACTGATTATCAGCAAGAGGATGCGGGTTACCACCTAACACTTGGTAGCTATCGCTGGTAGGCACTTGAAATGACTGCCCTGTTACATAGTAAAAGTTATTATCGCGAGCATAGGTTTTCGTCGTGTCATCTTCAGCACCAAAATCCTTTACGCCCTCAGGCTTGGCGACTGACTCGTAATTACGCGCTACGTGATTTGGCACAATATCAATAACAACTTTCATACCGTGCTTATGAGTACGATTAATTAGCTCTACAAACTCTTCTAAGCGGCGCTCAGGGTTAATTGCTAAATCAGGATTAACATCGTAATAGTCTTTCACTGCATAAGGTGAGCCTGCACGGCCTTTTACAACATCAGGGTCATCTTGTGACAAACCGTATTCGGTATAGTCAGTTACTAAAGCATGACGCGGTACACCAGTGTACCAAACATGTGTTGTTCCTAGCTCTTTAATGCCTTGTAATGCTGCATCATTAAAATCAGCGAATTTACCTACCCCATTTTCTTCTAATGTGCCCCACGGTTTATTGGTGGTGTTAGTGTTACCAAATAATCGAGTGAATACTTGGTAAACCACAGGCTTAGAGATAGCTGCTTGGCTAGATTCTGATTGCTGCTTTTGCGTGTTCTGCTGTACTGGCGCGTCGTTACCACAGGCAGTTAAGCCTAAAACCGAAGCCACTACTAATGCAGTTAGTTTGTATGTTGTCATCATTACTTCATTTTTCTGTAAATATCAGTTCATACTAATGTTAAGGGCTGCATACGGACAGTAAATGCATACGTATTCAGCCTATTAGTTGCAATTATTCAAGCTCGATTAAGCGTGCTTGCATAGCTTTTAAGCGGATTGGCGCTGCAAGATCAACGCGTTTTTCACTAATTAAATCGCGTCCTTTATTATTGCCTTTCAGCACTTCTTGCATGTAGCTTAAATCCCAATCAATGGCTTGTTGGTTTTTGTTAAGAACAACCAATACAGTTTGGCCATTGTGTTCTCTCACATAACTATACACGCCTTGCTTGGGTGAAAAATGCATTAAACGACCTTCGCTTAACGCTGGTTTTTCTTGGCGCAGTTGAAGCAGTTTTTTCATGCTAGCTAACATCTCTTGCTGATCAGCTGAAAGCCCCTTACCTGTGAAGGCATTCGCTTTTTGACCTTTAAACCCACCCGGGAAGTCAATGCGAATATCACCGTGGTCATTACTTGGTGTGTTATCAAGTAACAGTTCTGTGCCGTAATAAATTTGTGGAATACCACGAGTTGTTAACAGCAGCGTCATGGCTAATTTTGTTTTTGCTAGGTCTTGACCCAGCTCAGTGTAAACACGGCTCATGTCATGATTATCAGCAAACACTAAAATGTTATCTGTATCAGCATATAAAAAGTCATTCGCTAGCGATTGGTACACTTTTACCCAACCTGTATTCCAGCTTTCTTCTTCGTTGAGTGCTTGGATCAACGCTTCTTGTAATGAAAAGTCCATCACACTTGGTAAATCAGAGGTATAACCATCTTGATTGACTTTGCCACGCTGCCAATAAGATGCAATAGCCGGGTTGGTTGTCCACTCTTCGCCAACAATATTAAAGTTTGGATACTCGGTCATAATCGCTTTAGTCCAATCGGCTAAAAATGCTTTATCTGAGTATGAGTAGGTATCAACACGAATGCCGCTTAAGTTGGCGTATTCAATCCACCAAATGGCATTTTGAATCAAATACGTTGATAGTAACGGCTGGCGCTGATTTAGATCAGGCATAGACTCAACAAACCAACCATCGTTAAATTGACGTTTGTCGTATTGGCTTGCGTGAGGGTCTTGGATTGTTTGTCTGGCGTGACTGGTTGCATTTTTACCGTTTTCAAACTTGCCATCAAAGTTAACCCAATCAGCAGTAGGCATATCAGACATCCACTGATGCGATGAACCAAAGTGGTTAAGTACCATGTCCATCACTAAGCCGATACCATGCTCTTTCGCTTCTGCAGATAAGGTTTTATAAAGCGAATTACTGCCCATACGCGGATCAACTTTGTAAAAGTCAGTAATAGCATAACCATGATAAGAATAACTTGGCATGTCATTTTCAAGCACCGGCGTTAACCAAAGTTGAGTCACGCCTAAGTTCTCAAGATAATCTAGGCTATTAATAACACCTTGAATATCACCGCCATGACGGCCACCTTTAAAGCTTGGGTTTGCAGGCTCCTTCATACCAGCAACGGTGTCATTGTTTGGGTCACCATTTACAAAGCGATCAGGATTGATTAAATAAAGCGTATCTTTATTTGTAAAGCCATGACGATTGGCACTTTGCTTATCACGGGTATTTAATGGGTAAGTAAATTCTGTGCCATCTTTAGCTTTAAAGGTTAGTGTTCCCGCCTTTGCATTATCGCTAATGGTTAAATCTAAAAACGCGTAGTTAGGGTTATTCGTTGTTGTCACCCCTTTAAACTCAACACCTTTATAAGGCATCATTTGCCACGTTTTGTTAGCAATATTGTTATCGTAAAGCATGACTTGTAACGAGTCATTTTGCATGCCCACCCACCAGTTTTCTGGTGACGCAGTAATAGCAAAACTTGCTGTTGAGTTAAAAAGTGTAAATGCGGTCGTTAGCGCTAAAAATGATTGTGTTTTTTTCATAGTTAATTTTGTACTTTTTCTAAGAATTGACTGTGGCTCGGCAGCTGCTCGACAGTGCTATTAATCAAGGTTTTTAGATTGCTAAATAACTCATTTAATTGCTCGTCTGATAACGCATCAGTTAATGGATGGTGATCCTCTGCAATTAGCCCTTGCCCTATCATCACTTGCTGCCACGCAACTTCGGCAAATAGCTCATCGTCTTCTCTTACGAGCTTTCCGCTGGTTTTAAATAGCTCAATTTTCTTTTTAAGACTGCTTGGAATATCCATGCCTTTACAAAAGCGCCAAAACGCACTGTCATCACGCTCAGTAATCTTGTAATGAAGAATAATAAAGTCACGAATTCGCTCAAATTCTGTTTTACTTTGTTGATTAAATTCATCCACAAGGCTTTGTTTAATACCTTGATGAGGAAAAAACTTAATTAAACGAATGGCTGCACTTTGAATTAAATGAATACTGGTCGATTCTAATGGCTCTAAAAATCCGCTTGATAAGCCAATTGATACTACATTTTTATGCCACTGTTTTAAGCGACGACCTGTTTTAAACTTAATAACGCGGGGCTCTGTCAGTGGTTTAGCAGGTAGGTTTTCTAAGAGCTGCTGCTTTGCCGCTTCATCTGATAAGAAACGAGAAGAATACACAAGGCCGTTGCCTACACGATGCTGTAATGGAATTTGCCACTGCCAACCCGAGTCTCTTGCAATTGAACGTGTATAAGGAATTGCATCAGAAGCTGATTCACTTTGCACCGCAATCGCACTATCACATGGTAACCAATGTGACCAATCTTCAAAGCCGGTATTAAGAGTTTGTTCTATCAATAAAGCACGTAAACCAGTGCAATCAATAAATAAGTCGCCGTCTATTTGCTCGCCATTTTTAAGTAGCAAAGAGCGAATATACCCGCTGTCATGGCATTGGTTAACCGATTCAATTTTGCCTTCAATGCGTTTTACGCCTCTTGATTGGGCTAATTCCTTTAAGAATTCGCCATATCGAGTGGCATCAAAATGGTAGGCATAATGTAAGCCCGCTAACTGAGTGTTAGGAATGTGCTTGAGGTGAGCAAATTTATGCGCTTTTGCAGCTTGATAATTAAGTGAAAAATCCCAAAAATCAGGCGCATTATTAGCTTGATTTGCTTTTAGCCAAAAATGATAAAACTCACAAAACGGAAAATCTTTACCTATCTCACCAAAGGCATGCATATAGCTGTGGCCTTGACTGCGCCAATTTTCAAACTCAATACCAAGCTTAATCGTGGCACCAGTAGCCTTAATAAATTCTTTTTCAAAAATGCCTAGCGCACCATTTAGATGCAAAATAGGTGGGATGCTTGCTTCGCCTACACCAACAGTGCCAATCTCTGCTGACTCTACCAGCGTGATATCAATTACTTTGCCCAGCACTTTATTAAGTAATGCAGCGGTTATCCAACCTGCAGTACCACCACCGGCAATCACGACCTTGGTTATTTTTTTTGTTTCCATAGTACACCTAACGCCAATTTCAATTCATTGAGTGTAGCTCACTGATATAAAAAAGCCCTTGTAAAACAAATCACAAGGGCAATTTTCTATCGCTGTTTTAGCTAATTACAGCTTGTAGCTGAAGCCTAACAGGAATGTACGACCGTAGTCTTGGTAGTCACGTACTTGAAGTGAGTTATCACCTTGTAGTGACGTAAACGGCTCTTCTGTGATGTTCTGTACTTGGAAAGTAACAGATAAACCATCAAGGCTCTCTACACCGCCTTCACTGAAGTCGTAACCAACTTGAGCATCCCAAATTGTTTCGCCTTTAATGTCAACTTGTGTAGTCGCAAAACCTAAACCGTATACGTCACCTTTAAAGTCGCTACGCTTACGCATGCTAGTACGCGCTTGGAAACCGTTACGCTCAAAGTAAACTGTTAAGCTATCGATTTGGTCAGATAGACCAGGTAGCTCATAATCGTTACCATTTTGGTCAGTTAAGTCTTGCTCAACACCTGTATGGCTTGCGATTAAACCAAAACCATCAAGTGACTCGCTGAACATAGTGAATGGTAGAGTTAATGAAAGCTCGTAACCCCATAGGTCACCAGAACCACCGTTCACTTTACCTGAACCTGTACCTGTTGAAGTTTCAGGGATTTCACCAGTAGACGGGTCAGCTACACCGCTCATGTCGATTTCATAAGTACCGTCAAAAATCCACTGAGTGATATCTTTATAGAATACAGCTGCAGCGAAGTAACCTTCTTCATGGAAGTAGTTTTCATAGCTTAAATCAAAACCAGTTGCTTCTTTTGGCTCAAGCTCTGGGTTACCACCTGATACACTCCAGTAGTTACCGTTTTCATCTGGTTGTTGATTGTAAGAAGCATTAACTGATGAGTTCATTTCGTCTAAACGAGCACGAGAAATCGTTTTTGCCGCACCAAAACGTACAGTTTGCTCTTCATCAATTGCAAATGATAAGTTGATGCTTGGCAAGAAGTGATTGTAGTCATGGCTTACATCTGTTGGAGATACAACAACTAAACCATCCACAGTATTAGCAGCGAAGCCTTGTGAAGACTGTTCAGTTTTCACATAACGCACACCAACGTTACCTGTTACAGGGATAGAGCCCAGCTCTGCATTAATGTCAGCTTGTGCGAAGAACGCTGTTACTTCCTCTTGAACTGTCCAAGACTGTGTCTTGTGTTTTGAATCAGTTAAGCTTTCTTGAAGAAGGTTATAATAACCATCATTCACCAGACCGTTGGTATCGTAAGCAACCATGTTGCCCATACCAATGAAATCAAGGCTAGCTGACCCTAAACGGTATTGTTCTGGGATAGATAACATACCAGGGTTTGATAAAGAGAAGTCTTTTAGTGTCATGAAGTAACCTTCAGACAACTTGCTCTTTTCACGGTCACGGTATGACATACCAAATGACACACGGCTGATGTAAGCGTTATCAAGTACTTTGCTTGCAGCAAGTTTCAATGTGCTTAGTTCATCATTGATTTCTGGCGCATTGATGAAACCATCTTGCGCAGTATTTTGATAAGCAGTATCAGTTAGGCCGTACTTATCGTTAAGTGCAGCACTTGCACCCCAAGATAATGGGCCACCAAGTTGAATTAAGTCATAATCGCTGTAATCAAGGTTATGGCTGAATTGTGCGCCAGTGTTACCACCGTCAAACTCATAACCAATCGTATCAGCAACACCATTTGCATCACCACGACCTGTACCTGAGTAGCTTTCGATACTCCAGATTTGACGCTCAACTTCAGAGCGGCTTACGTCAAATTCTACTGACCAATCATCGCTAATGTCGTATTTTGCATTAAAACCAAACTGAGTTAGTTCTGCGTTACGCTCTTCGTAGTCATTACGAACAACAACACGTTGGCCTTCTGTTACTGCGCTTGTGATGAAACCAGAATCTGCGTCAACAACAGCTGAACTTGGGTCAATTGAACCTTGGCCCCATGCAAATGGCACTTCGATACCACGTAAGATTTTCTCATCAGAGAAATCTACATATAAAGCATCAAATGTCATGTTTAGGCGATCAGTCGGCGCAGCTTCAATAACAAGCATTGCTGTATCACGTTCAAGAGTCGATGAACGTACGAATGGCTTAGCACCACCTAAAATTGAGTACGTATTACCATCTTCACCTGTAAATTCAGGGTAACCCCAAGAGTTCCAACGTTTTTCTTGGTTTGGAGAGCTCATCGTGTTGTAAGCGAATGCAACACCGATTGTGTCATCTGCAAATTGGTCAATGTAAGAAACCGTACCACGGAAACCTTTATCGTCACCGTCTGGGTTTAATTTGTCAAAACCCGTTTGCTCGTATTGGCCGTTGAACATGATAACTTGCTCACCTTTACTTAAAGGTTTAACAGTTTGCATGTCGATAACGCCAGCGATACCTTCAGCATCAATGCCTGCGCTTGGAGTTTTATATACCGTTACGCCACTCATAATTTCTGATGGGTAAAGGTCAAATTCAACGCCTCGGTTGTCGCCGATTGAAACTTGCTCACGACCGTTGAATGTTGTTGCACTTTCGTTTTCACTGAAACCACGAACACTTACACGGCTAGCTCGACCGTCTAGACGTTGTGCTGTTAAACCAGGAAGGCGTGCGATTGATTCTGCGATTGATGAATCAGGTAATTTACCGATATCTTCTGCTGAGATTGACTCAACAACTTCAGGAGTGAAGCGTTTAGTATTAATAGATTCTACAACACTGCCACGAAAACCTTTTACTTCGATAACTTCAACGTTATCGTTTTTTGCTTTTTGGTCTTCTTCTGCAGCATAAGCTACAAAGCTATTTAAACCTGCGGCTGTTAAAGCCAGAGTTAATATACTTGGTTTGAACATAGACATGATGTTTTCCCATTACCCAAATTGTAATGCCAACGTGTTGCAGTTATTCATTAACATAATAGCTGTAATTCGCTGACTGATTTTGTTGTCGAATTGAATATTAACGCTCTGATTATTTTCTTAACAAATTTATGCATACGTATTCAGCGTAGTCCACCACCACGAACATTAACAACATTTTTACAAAATAGAATTGTAACTATATGAATATAAATGATTTATCAATTTTATTGTGTGATTTAATAGTATTGAAACATTTTCGCTATATTTTCGCCCCAAATTTGGTTACACAAATAGGTACTAAGCCATTTATCTCGGTTAAATGGTGACTTAACGCAATTATTAAAGGTAGTAGTCTATACCAATGATAATTGGTCTTACCAATACAACCCCTGCACCATTATGGTGTAAGCCAGCTATATTATGCACCAAGCTGGCGTTCGCGATCATAATTAAAACCCAGCAAACCTAATTGGTAAATTTTATTGATAGAAATTCGAGTTGTTTACTTTTAAATCAAGTTAATAAATTTTACTGAGAACAAAGATGAATTTGGCGTGCATACGTATGCAGAGTTTTTACAGTATCTCACCCTTCACGTATGCTTTTGACATTCCGGCAACATAGTGCATTAACGGTTGCCTAACAGTTTACATACACTGAGTGTCACGATGGAGAAAAACATGGCTCAAAAGCAGTGGTATAAAGGTGCGGTTATTTATCAAGTTTACCCGCGCAGTTTCCAAGACACCAATGGCGATGGCATTGGTGATATCAAAGGTATCATTGATCGTATTGATTATATTAAAAGCCTAGGTGTTGATGCTATTTGGGTTTCGCCTTTCTTTAAATCACCAATGAAAGACTTTGGTTATGACATCAGTGACTATCGTGATATCGACCCATTGTTTGGTAACCTTGACGATTTTGATGAACTCATCGCACAAGCTCATCAACGTGATATTAAGATCATTATTGATCAGGTATTGAGCCATACCTCAGATCAACATCAATGGTTCCTTGATAGCCGTGAAGATAAAACCAACGACAAATCAGATTGGTACGTTTGGGCTGATGCAAAGCCTGATGGCACACAGCCAAATAACTGGTTATCAATTTTTGGTGGCCCTGCATGGCAATGGGAACCGCGTCGTGGTCAATATTACTTACATAACTTCTTTGCTGAGCAGCCAGATTTAAACTTCCATAACCCTGAAGTACGCAAAGCAGTATTAGATAATGTTGAGTTTTGGCTGAAGAAAGGCGTTGATGGCTTCCGTTTAGATGCAATTAACTTTTGCTATCACGATGCTCAATTACGTGATAATCCAGCTAAGCCACCAGAGAAACGTCAAGGCCGTGGCTTTAGCGAAGACAACCCTTATGCGTTCCAGTATCACTACTACAATAATACGCAACCTGAAAACCTTAGTTTTATGCAGGACATTCGTGCCCTACTAAACAAGTACCCTGGTACAGTTGCATTAGGAGAAATCTCATCTGAAGATTCACTCGCAACCATGGCTGAGTACACATCAGGTGGTGACAAACTTCATATGGGTTATAGCTTTGAGCTACTTACTAACGACTATAGCGCGGAATATATTCGTACTACAGTTAGCACTTTAGAGCAGCGCATGACTGAAGGTTGGCCATGTTGGGCATTTAGCAACCACGACGTTGAACGTGTTGCTAGCCGTTGGAGTCAAGGTGAAAAAATTGAGCCTCAGCAATGTAAGATGCTAACAGCCCTACTTGCTTCGTTACGTGGTAGCGTTTGTATGTACCAAGGTGAAGAACTTGGTTTAGGTGAAGCTGAAGTTGCATTTGAAGACTTACAAGACCCATATGGCATTACATTTTGGCCAAACTTTAAAGGACGTGACGGGTGTCGTACACCAATGCCATGGAATGCAGCAGATGCTGAGCAAGCAGGTTTCTCAACAGTAAAACCTTGGCTACCTGTGGGCGATGCGCACAAATCAGTCGCCGTAAATACGCAAGATCAAGATAAAGATTCAATTTTGAATGCTTATCGTGAATTTATGGCATGGCGTAAAGATAAGAACGTATTGTTAGAAGGCGATATTGAATTTATCGAAACGCAAGAGCCAGTGCTTGCTTTTTATAGAACGCTTAACGACACTAAAATGCTTTGTGCATTCAACTTAGGTGCACAAACTAGTGAACTGACAATCTCTGATTCTGTGTCTTCACAGCATACTGAGATATCTCATCACACAGCTGAATTAAACAATAATACAGTCACTCTGCCCGGGTTCGGTTGCTTTTACGCAACCCTGAATTAATAATCAGTTGTTAAAAACCAAGCCCTGCAATGCAGGGCTTTTTTATTCCTAATCGTGGTATTAGTGGTTCATGGTTTTACTATTGATGTAATCTGTGAGCGCAAACAACACCCCCGACACCACAAACGTGACATGTATTAACACCTTCCAGAGTAGCTCATCTGTTGAATGGTTGTTCGAGCTAATAAAGACTTTTAAAAGCTCCACAGCCGATATAGCGACAATAGCGCTTATCAGTTTCATCTTCAGACCCGAGAAACCAACTTTACCCATCCACACAGGCCTGTCTTCATGGTTGTCTATATTCAACTTTGACACAAAATTTTCGTAGCCACTGAAAATGATGATAAGCAAAAGCCCTGCTAGTAGCGCAGTGTCAACTAAAGTCAAAATACCTACCAAAAGCTCTTGGTTTGACGCAGTGAACGTATTTAAGGCCATACTGTATAAATACTTAAAGAACTTTAGCAGCAGTAATACTACAGCGACTAATAAGCCAATAAAGAATGGTGCTAATAACCAACGCGAGCGAAAGATAAAAGTCTCCACAACTTGCTCTAGTTTGCTTGGTACTTTCTTTATTTTTGAATGAGTCACTTGTTCAGACATAAGTTAGTTCACTTTTCTTTTAAAATTAGCGCGATAATACGTGTTTTGACCTTACGATTACCAGCATTAGAAGCAAAAGAATGGTTATTTTTTGCTTATCTTTACGATAAAAATTTTTCGTTATCTTTTTTTGAAATTTAGTTTATAAATTCACTCAAGCAAAGTGAGATACACATTGCGCACCATTACTGTGCAATTGAGCCGGTAATAATTACTTTTGTTGATTAGGAATAATTAAATGAAAAAAGCATTGCTAGCACTAATTTTGGCACCTGTTTTAAGCGTGTCAGCAACGAATGCAATCGCTAACGAAGCACCTGAAGCATCAGCTGAAATGATCAAAGAATACACTGAAATGTGCTTAAACTGGGCAAAAGATGATGACATCAGCAACGAAGAGTTAAAGCCATACGTATTAAAATGTTTAAACGATGAGCTTGAAGCTGAAGGCTATAAAAAAGTAAAAGACGTACAAATCTAATTTTACGCCTACTTAGAATATAGAAAAACCGGAATGACACAATGATGTGCGCTCCGGTTTTTTGTTTTTAATGACTGTAATAATCAGCTAATGCACTTAATAAAAATAATAACGAACCTACCATGAATAACACCACCCCCACTGTGGCATATTCTATAAATGCAGGTAGAAATAAGGTACTCCCAAAGAAAAAGGCGCATGCTGATATGATATTCACCAACGCATTAACTTTAGGTGCGAGTGTAAACTTCATGACCATTCCTTATTCTGTTAACTCAGGGATAAAGTGAAACGCTTTAACTATGCGATTCCAGCTGTTTATCTCAAGTACTACCGTCGTTAATACCACGATGTCTTTTTCGTTAAAAATAGCAGACACTTGGTTGTAAACATCGTCTTCAACATGTTTATCAATGATATTTGTTAAGGCTTCCGCCCAAGCGAGTGCTGCAGTTTCTTGTTCTGAAAATACAGGGACTTCACGCCAAGCGGCTAGTACATCGAGTCGCTGTTGACGCTCAGCTTGGCTTCTCAGCTCTGCTGAATGCATATGCTGACAAAACCCACAGCCATTAATTTGCGACACTCTTAGTCTTACTAAATCAGCGAGCTTCGCGGTTATATTTGTATCTTCTGGCAGTGCGCTGAGCCCAGTTAAATGTTTAACAAGTCCTGGGTTGAGTGAATATAGCTGCTGTTGTGATAAACGTGTTTGCATTTTAAATCTCCTGTCTTGATGTTGATGACAGAATAACAACAGCCTAAAAGCAAATATTGGTAAAAAACGACATTCGCAGTGTCATACAAGCACAAAAAAGGGATTGCAATTGCAATCCCTTTTTATAATCAAGATAGATGTAAATTTACTTTTTAGCCGCCGCTTTTTTCTTAGCTGGGGCTTTCTTTTTGCTCTCTTCTACCCACTTGCCATTTTGGTAGTGAGCAGTCCAGCCTGTGGCTTTACCATCTACTTCACTCATTACATACTGCTCTTTATTTTTACGGCTGTAACGAACAACTGAAGGATTACCATCAGGGTCTTTTGCAGGTGCGTCAGCAAGGTAATAAAACTTTTCAGAAATACGGTCTCTGAAACGTTTTAATTCTTCCACTTTTGGCGCACGCGTTTCACGTGATTTAGGGAAGGTATTTGCAGCTAAGAAAATACCCGATGCACCATCACGCAGTACAAAGTAAGCTTCTGATTTTTCACATTCAAGTTCAGGTAAATGAACTGGATCTTCTTTTGGTGGCGCGGCTTCACCGTTTTTAAGTAACTTACGTGTATTTTTACACTCTTCATTACTACAACCGAAGTACTTACCAAAACGACCCGATTTTAACTGCATATCTGAGCCACATTTATCACATTCGATAATTGGGCCGTCGTAACCTTTAATTTTAAAGGTACCTTGTTCAACGATATAACCCTTACACGCTGGATTGTTACCGCACACATGTAATTTACGTGTTTCGTCGATCAGGTATGAATCCATTGCCGTTTCACAGATTGGGCAACGCTTCATTTGCATCAAAGATTCAGTTTCTACGTCTTCCACATCTGCCGCAATAGCTTCATCACCTGGCACCAAGTTCATGGTCGTAGTACAACGCTCTTTAGGTGGCAGATTGTAACCCGTACAACCTAAGAATACACCGGTTGATGCAGTACGAATCCCCATCTTACGACCACAAGTCGGACAATCGATATCAGTCTCGACCATTTGGTTTTGGCGCATACCACCGCGCTCTTCGTCGCCTGAGGCAATTTCAAGCTGAGTTGAAAAGTCTGCATAGAATTTATCAAGAACTTGTGTCCAAACACGCTCACCTTCTGCGATATCATCCAGACGACCTTCCATCTTAGCGGTAAAATCAAAGTTCATCAGGTCTTCGAAGTTCTCGACTAAGCGGTCTGTAACAATCTCACCCATTTTTTCGGCGAAGAAACGGCGGTTTTCAACACGTACATAACCACGGTCTTGGATCGTTGAGATAATAGATGCATACGTAGAAGGACGACCGATGCCGCGCTTTTCTAATTCTTTAACTAAGCTTGCCTCACTAAAACGTGCAGGTGGCTTTGTAAAATGCTGTTTAGGGTCTAACTCAACAAGCGAGAGTACATCACCTTCTTTAACCGCAGGTAGTGATTGATCTTCTTCGTTCTTTTTACGAACAGCCGGCTGAACTTTAGTCCAACCATCAAAGCGAAGCACGCGGCCTTTTGCTTTTAACTGATAATCACCAGCACCAACTGTTAAGGTTGTTAAATCGTATTCTGCAGGAACCATCTGGCAGGCAACAAATTGACGCCAAATTAATTCATACAGTTTTTTCGCATCCGCTTCAACACCGTCTAAGTGACCAGACAACACAGTAACACTAGAAGGACGAATCGCTTCGTGCGCCTCTTGTGCATTACCTTTAGAGCTATAACTAATCGGTGCTTTCGGTAAATACTTCTCACCAAACTGCTCGGTCACGTAATCACGACACATTTCAACCGCATCTTTCGATAAGTTAGTTGAATCGGTACGCATATAAGTAATGTGACCTGCTTCATATAAGCGTTGAGCCAGCATCATGGTCTTCTTAACACCATAACCTAGGCGTGTACTTGCTGCCTGTTGCATGGTTGAAGTAATAAATGGTGCGCTTGGTTTACTCTTACTAGGCTTTTCTTCAACGCTAATGACCTTGTAGTCAGCTTTTTCAAGTTGACTAACGGCAGACATCGCCTGCTCTTCATTAACTGGCTTAAAAGGCTTGTCAGCGTGTTTGGTCACTTCTAGGCGTAAAGCTGCTTCTGTATTTTTAACATCAGCATGGATATCCCAGAACTCTTCAGGAATAAATGCTTTGATTTCGCGTTCACGTTCAACAAGTAAACGTACTGCGACAGATTGCACACGACCGGCTGATAAGCCACGTGCCACTTTAGCCCACAGTAATGGCGACACCATAAAACCCACTACACGGTCAAGGAAACGACGCGCTTGCTGTGCGTAAACCATGTCAGTGTTTAATTCACCGGGTGTTTCGAATGCTTGCTGAATCGCATTCTTAGTGATCTCGTTAAAAACAACTCGCTTATACTTTTCAGGTTCACCGCCGATAATCTGTTCAAGGTGCCATGCAATGGCTTCCCCTTCTCTATCCAAATCGGTTGCGAGATAGATTTTATCGGCGTTTTCAGCAAGCTTTTTTAATTCTTGAACAACTTTCTCTTTGCCCGGTAAGACTTCGTAATGTGGTTCCCAGCCTTTTTCAGGATCAATACCCATGCGAGCAACAAGATTTTTATAATCGCGTTGCTTTTTATAGGCAGCTTTTTCTTCTGGTGACATTTTTCGAACTTCAGCAGGCGTTTTCGTCGCTGCAGTCTTCGTTTTGCCTGAACCTGAAGTTGGTAGATCACGCACATGTCCAACGCTGGACTTTACGATGAAATCGTTACCTAAGTATTTATTAATTGTTTTTGCCTTTGCTGGAGACTCTACAATTACAAGTGATTTGCCCATAGCTGCCTATTTCTGACCGAGTATTTTAAAAGTTTTTTGCCCTTATAAATGTATATCCATCACATTACACAAATAAGTATGATTTTTTAACATTGGAGCACGAATATTTATAGGTATATCTACAAACACCAATTGTTACAAGCTTTTAATAGAAACTTTTCTTCATTGAGTGAATAATTAAACAATTTTTGTTGCTAATTTAGTCAATGTGGTGTTTTGCGGTAATTTCAAGGGGAATATATAGAACAGCAACAAAAATGCCAACCTTCTGGTTGGCATTTTTTTAAATTTAAACAATTATCTACTTAATTAGCCATCGTCACTTATTGCTATTGTAGCAGTTGATACATTGTCTTTACCTGTTGTGAATTCAACAGTTAAGAAACCATCTGTTTTATCATTTGGATCAGCTTCACGGCTAATCGTAAGGGCAACCCCAGTCGCTGTTGTTTGGCTTGTATTACCAATATCAAAACCAGATGTACCACTATAATCACCATTATCTGCACTAATTGCAACCGCGGTGCCTGAAGGCATTGGGTTGTTGTAAATATCAGAGAAATAAAGCTCAAAACTCAGCGCTGACAACTGGTTACCTGAATCAGCGGTAGTAATGTTAATTGAGCCTAAATCACAGTAGTCAGTATTCGCTGTGGCTTCTAAACGAGCAATAATAGCACCTGACTGCGTATCTGCTTGTCGATAAATTGTACTACAGTTCTCAATATCCACAGCAAGTTGCATTGCATTATCTGTAAATACAGTTGGATCGTCTTCTGTTGTTTCAGCAAGTGCTTCAGCAAAGCGGTTACGTAGCTCATCTTTTGTTACTACAAAACGACTGTATGCAAAGCTTCCTGACATAATAATCTCAAATGAGTCACGAACATCAATAAGCTCTTTGGTACATAAAGTCTCAAATGTTGCGTCTTCATCAGGATCTGTCGCGGCTGCAGAGCACTCAAGACCATTGTATTTACCATCAGCAAGTGTATGCATCTCATTTAAGTCAATATCGAAGTTTTCTTCTGTATGACCTGCATTAGTATTCGTTGCACTACATGGGTCGCTTGCATCACCTTCTTGACAGTTTTCAGCAGCTTTGGTGACCGCTGCTGTAACTGGGTCATAAATTGCAGCTAGACCGTCATAAACGCCATTTTCATTATGATCAACAGACGCTTCAGGTAAGTCATAACCACTGTAATACTCATTTTTGTCATAACGTCCATTACCATTGATGTCGATAAATGACTCTTGACCTTTTGCAGTCACAAGTACTGTTGCGCGACCACCGAGAGGTACACCATCATCATCAAACGCAGCATTTAAAATACCCGCCATACAAGGTGCTGCCACACCAAAATATAGGTCGCAGTTAATTGCACTTGTTTTTGGGTTAGTGCTATTGATTTTATTGCCCCATTTATCTTCACTAAATGGAATCGGGTTTTGTGAGCGCCACTGTGCAACGCACGCACCATCAACCGTGTTACATTCAAGTTGAGGGTTAAACTCCTCACCATCTAATGTCCCTACAGCGCCACCTTCAGTAGTTATATAAACTGAAGTCCCATCGGGTACAGGGTTGTTAAAATGATCTGCAACATAAACCGAAATATCTGTGGTATCGCCAGGGTAATTTAACGCTTCAATATTGATTGTTTCAGGCGCAGCCGTAAAGCTGTTCCCATCAGGTAAGCCAGAGCTGATTGAAACAAGATCTGATACGCTTGTTACTTGCTCATCAAGTGCAACTAACGAAAGCTCACCAGAAGGACATGAAACATTGCTATCACGGTTTGCTTCATCTTTAAGGCACTCGTCATAAAGCTCTTTCCAACAAGTTACATTATCATTTTGATTTGCAGGGATCTGCTCATCAGGAATATAACAGGCTTGTACACGCACTGCTTGTGGAACAAAACCAGAGTTTATCTGAATTCGAGCTAAACCTTCTGAGTCAGTTGACACGCTGGCATGAGAATAACCACTTGCATCTGTAACTTCAGAGAGTGAAATTCCACCATTGGTAGAGGTTAAACGAAAATCTAAACGTTTTTGCTTCGCAACGTTACCAATTGCATCGGTAAGTTTAAAAGTAAGTTGGCTTGTTTCTTGGCGTGAAACACCACCCGTTCCTTTTAGAGCAAGCACATTTTCTGTCGCTTCTACAAATTCGATTGAGCTTACTTCAGCTGCTGATACAGGCACATTCACTGATACCACTTTTGGTGTTCCACCAGTTAGTACTGTCGCTGTTACTGTATCGCCCTGTGAAGTATTACAGCCGTTGCTTCTGTATGTTGCTGTAGCAATGCCGCTAATACTCGTCGCGGTTTCATCCATTACAGATAAATCTGATTCAACACACCCTGAAGTGAACTCAACATCAAGAGGAGAAACATATAAATCACCAGCTGCATCATAAATTGTTACTGTAATAACAGTAGTCGCACCTGCAGCAAGCGGCACAAATTCGTCATCAATAACATTGCCTGAGTCATCAAGCTTGTTATATAAACCATTTGAAATTTCAACGCTTAATTCAGCTGTCGCAATTTCAAATGCTTTTGAAGAAGTCACAGACTTAGCAGTCACAGTAACCTCGCCCGCACCACTATTGGCGCCAGGCTGTAATTTTAAAATGGCAAAGCCAAAGTTGTCAGTCAGGGCTTTTCCAGATTCTGGTAATAAACCACCAAGATCTGTTGAAAGCTCAGCGATAATACCGTCGATACCGTCGCCCGAGCTTGTATCTGTCACTTTAACCATTACATCGATAAGTTCGTCAGATGAGAATTGATTTACAACTGTACACCCTGACGTTAAGTAAGTAGTTTCAAGAGATGTTGTACTGCGATTGGCATCCCAATCAGTCGCACAGCCTTGAAGTAGTTTAACATCAAGCTCAGCTTCAGCACTTTCAACTGGGGCATCATCACCATTTGAAATAAAGCCTGCGATTTTTGTGATACTGTTACCACTTTCATCTGTGTAAGTTGCAACGACTTGACCTGCACCTTTTGAGTCACCACTGCTAAGCGTTACAAATGCCTCACCATTTTCATCGGTAAGGGCTGTGCCTAGTACTGGTGTAATTTTACCTGTGTAGTTAGTGGTAAATGAAATAAGTTGCCCATCGAGTGGCGTGTCTTCATCAAGTAAAGTCGCAGTAACCGTACCTTTGTTATCTTTACTCACTGGATTATCTAGAGAGAATGGCTGACCTGAGCTATCTACGATGTTAAGGCTTAGCGTAATACTACCGCTAACACTCGAGTCATCTGTTTCAGAGCCATCTGATGTAAAACCAAACGTATCAGTATATGTCTCACTATCAATTACATATGTAGCAGTAACAATACCTGCCCCCGCAGTATCACCCGCAGTTAACGTAATTGATGCAACACCATCAGAATCAGTTAAATCTGTTCCAGAAACTGGGTCTAATAGACCTATGTCACCATCTAGACTGAAATTAATAACTGCACCTACAACGGCTTCGTCATTATTAGTCAATGTTGCCGAGATGGTTAACGGTGTGTCAGCTGTAACTGCACTCGCTTCATCTGTAGTAGATTGGTTGTAGCCTTGAACAGACACAACATAGTTTGTTTCTACGGTTGTGTCATCATCTCCATCGGATGAATCACTATCTAATGATCCTCCACCGCCACAGGCGGCTAACAATGAGATGAAAACTAAAACACTTAGCCATCGCAATAAAGGCATCGACCTCTCCCTAGTTAGCTATTTTTTACTTATTTGATTGTTTACCTAATATTAACCTAAAAATTAAACGAAGATCATAATTTTTTTCCTTTAAAGGCAACGAAATTATTTAACTATTTATCGAATTTTTCTGTATAAAAATCTTGATGCTGGTAGTCTATGGCAAAATTTATAAAAAAATAGACTGGGTGTATGTCAAAAGTACGATCTTTAAGCCTTACATCTCGTATCATGGTAGGTATGGTACTGGGTGTAATCGTTGGTTTTATCTTTCAAGCCATTTTAGCGGGTGAAGACGATTTCCTTATTCCACTAGGGTTATTCTCTTTACCAATTAAATCATTTTTTGTTGATGGTATTTTCCATGTTGGTGGTCAAATTTTCATTGCAAGCTTAAAGATGCTTGTGGTGCCACTGGTTTTTGTATCATTAGTCTGTGGTACTTGTAGCTTAAGCGACCCTAAAAAATTAGGCCGTTTAGGCGGTAAGTCAATTTTGCTTTATTTAGCAACGACCGCAATTGCGATTACTGTTGCTATTACCTTAGCCTTATTAGTTAACCCAGGTGAAGGAATCAATTTACCTTCGGATGCTAACTACAGTGCAAAAGAAGCACCTACCCTTGCGCAAGTCATTATCGGTATGTTCCCAACAAACCCTATTGATGCTATGGCAAGTGGTAATATGCTACAGGTTATTGTTTTTGCATTATTATTCGGTGTTGCTATGGCCCTTAGCGGTAAAGCAGGCCAACGTGTTGCAAATGTTTTTGAAGACTTAAACACTGTTATTTTAAAGCTAGTTACCTTACTTATGAACATCGCACCTTATGGCGTGTTCTTCTTGATGGCAAAACTCTTTACAACCATCGACTTAAAGCTAATTATGAGCCTTGCTTTATACTTCGGTGTGGTTGTATTTGCACTTCTGTTCCACGGTTTAGTTAACTACAGTGTCTTGTTAAAGTTATTTACCGGCCTTAACCCAATTACGTTTTTAAAGAAGATGAAAAACGCTTGCCTATTTGCATTTAGTACATCTAGCTCAAGTGCAACTATGCCTATTACCCTTGAAACTGCGAGCAAGAAGTTAGGTGCGCACAACTCAGTTGCTTCGTTTACTGTGCCTTTAGGCGCAACCATTAACATGGACGGCACAGCAATTATGCAAGGTGTTGCGACCGTGTTCATCGCACAGGTATTTTCAGTTGATTTAACAATTTCTGATTACTTAATGGTAATTTTAACCGCAACACTTGCTTCTGTGGGTACTGCGGGTGTACCTGGTGTTGGTCTTATTATGTTAGCCATGGTGTTAAACCAAGTAGGATTACCTGTAGAAGGTATTGCTATCATCATTGGTGTTGACCGTTTACTCGATATGACACGTACCGCTGTCAACGTAACCGGTGACTGTATGGTTACCTGTGTGGTTGCAAAATCTGAAGGTGAATTTGATGAGGACGTATTTAACGACCCAAATGCCGCTAAAGATTTAGAGGACTATCATAAGTCAATTAAGTAATTACTTATCTGCAGCCCATAAAAAAACCCGCTAAGTTAGCGGGTTTTTTATTGATAGTGCTTGATTATGGATTTAAGCCTTTAAAACGTGACATTAAACTAACACCCGCTTTACTTAATCCAGAACTTAAACCAACGGCTAGCTTATCGCTTAAATTCTTCTTTATACGGTATTTAACTTTATAAATTTGACGCTCTTTCGCTTGGCTCAATAAGATATCATCACTTGTGTCAATCTTATCAACTAAACCTTTATCGAACGCTTGGGTAGCAAACCAATGCTCACCGGTTGCAACAGTATCAATATCTAGAGATGGACGCTGCTCACTCACAAAGGTTTTAAATAAACCGTGAGTCTGTTCAATTTCTTCTTTGAATTTTTCACGGCCTTTATCAGTATTCTCACCAAAAATAGTTAACGTGCGTTTGTACTCACCTGCGGTGATTTGCTCAAAATCAACATCATTCTTTTTCAAGATTTTATTAAAGTTAGGAATTTGTGCAATAACGCCAATCGAGCCAACAATTGCAAAAGGTGCTGCAATAATCTCATTGGCCACACAGGCCATCATATAGCCACCACTTGCTGCTACTTTATCAATAGCAACAGTTAAATGAATTCCAGCATTACGTAAGCGTTGTAGTTGAGAGGCAGCAAGGCCATAGCCGTGTACCACACCACCACCACTTTCAAGGCGTACCAGCACGCGATCTTTTTCTTTGTCGGCAATGGTTAAAATAGCGGTAATTTCTTCTCGTAGGCTTTCTACTTCGTGGGCATCAACACTGCCATTAAAGTCAATTACATATAAACGTGATTTAGGCTCGTCGTTTTGCTGTTTTTTAGTCTCAGCTTTTTGCTGTTTTTGGTGAGCCTTGAGCTCTTTTTTTGAAAGAGTATTTTCGATAAAGCTTTGTTTTAGATCATCAAGTTGCTCACTCAAATCATCAATCGTTATCTCCCCTTTCTTCGCTTTGGGTTTCACTGTAGCGCCCATGATAATGGCAACAATCACAGCAATTGCGATGACAAATGTCAGGGTCTTTGCAAAAAATAACCCGTATTCATATAAAAATTCCAATCAAACTCTCCATTTATTATTGCATCGGCACAATTTACCACGCTTTAAAGTAAAAAAAAGCCACATGATGTGGCTTTTTACTTAATTGGTTATTACTTAATTAGTAAGGTTTCGATTATTCAGTAACGACTTCTGTATTAGTAACCTGAAGATACTGACCACGGCTAGCTAGGAAAGTCGCGATTTGCAATTGCATTTCTGCAGTTGCCGCCGCACTTTCTTCAGCAGTTGCACCTGAATCTGCCGTTGCAGCAGGTGTTAACACTGAACTGTGATGGCCTTTAGTGAATTTAACCACATAACTCATTGCATCAGCTGTTGGACCTTGTGTTTCAGCTACCGTTGATAAACCCATTAAGTTAGCAAGAGGTAAACTACCAGCAATTGGGTTACTCGCTACCATAGGTGGAATAACCATATCAGCATTATTATTTTCACCATCACCTACTACTACGCTCATGTATACTGGCGTGCCAAGTGCTGCAACAGATGCTGCGTAGTTAGATGGGTCGCCGCTATCAAGTGCTGTTTGCGCAGCAAAGGCAAACTGAGTGATCACACTTTGAATGTTGGCTAATTTTGCTGTTTCGCCTGCCATTGTTAACGAACTTACGTACTCTTTATAAGCACATGTAACGAAAGCCGTTTGGTTAGACGCAAGTGAACCACAGTTCGATAGCGCTTCATTTTGAGTATAAGCACCAAACTCCGCTGATTCAGCTGTGCCTGCTGCAAGTAATACAGAGCCTTGTACAAATGGGCCAAATGTATTTGACTCAATTAAGAAGCTGGCGATACCACCGCCACCACTGGCAAGTGCTACGCTTTTAACGTTGAACATTGGATCAACTTGGTCAGCTAGCGGTGCATTAGTCACAGCAACAAATGCTGGAGCAACTACCGAGCCTAATGAATGGCCTAAGAATGATACATCTTGCGCATTTAAATCAGCAGCACCTGTAAAGTTAAGACCTAAGCGTAAGCCAAGTAAATCAGCAACTGATTGGCGTAAGCTATCACGCGCTACTAATAATGACTGTAAGTTCATATAGCTCAATACAGAACCTGTAGAGGCATTAAAGTCATCAGTACCGTCGCCGTCTACATCTACACCACGCTCACCATGCATAGGGTGATCGATTGCGGCTGTTGCAAAGCCTTGCATTGTTAGCTGTGCGGTAATAGCTAGCATATCTTCTTTTTTAGAAGTAATACCGTGCTGAAGGATAACAACAGGCCAGCCTGTCTCAGGCATGCTCAATGCATCTAAGCCAATATTTGCTCTAATAGCATTGATCACAGGTAAAATTGGTTTAGTAATTTGCACTGGCACATTAGCAATGCTTTGAGTTTTTGGAATTGTGTTGTACTTAGTTAAGTGTTTAGTTTGGTCTAAGCCTAAATCACGTAACTTGCCTTCACTTAACGCCATACAAAGGCCATCAGTTTCGCTAATTGGGTCTGTTGGGAATGAGTCACCGGCTGCTGCCGCATAACCTAACACAGCAACACCACTATCACATAAACCTTGCCAATAAGTCGCTGATAAGTCATCGACCGTTGTGCCTGTAGGCGTGGCTAAATACATAGGTAACATCACGCTACCTTTTTGATATTGCACACCGCCAAAAACAGGTGATAAACCAGTAATACCTTGTGATGCGAATACTTGCTCAACCGTAATAACAGGTTGCTCAGGAATTTGCACCATCGGCGTAGGTAGTGCATCTTGCGTTAAACTTGCAGCAAGAAGCTGTTTTACTGTACCAAGTACTTGACCTGCTGATTGCATTGTCATCGCAGCAGAATAGATAATTTCATCTTTTGTGATGGCACCACCCGATGTCACAGCATCTTCGTAGCTATTGATAACCGCTTGAAGTGACTTTTGCGAATCAGTGATAAGTGTTGTCTCTTCGCTCACTAGTGCATAAGTTGAAGATGGCTCAATTGAACGCCCTTCTGAGTCCATTAATGATGTTGTCAGAACATTAATGTAAGTGCTTCCCGCTTTAAATGGCTTAAGTGGGATAACAGCAACCGCATCACCAGAACCTTGAGTAATGAAGTCAACGCCAAAGGTTAATTCAGACACTAATTTACAAGCAATACCCGCTGGCACTTGCGAGCAAGTTTCATCTGTTTGGCTTGCACCCATTACAACTTCAAAAATACGCACAGCTCCTGGTGAAGCAGCAGAAGTCATATCAAGAGAAATACCCGCAGGAAAAGTTAAATCGATTTTAAACGGAGTTTGTGTTGACCAGCCATCAAGGGCACCAAGTGCAAGCTGAGGATCAGCATAAGCTGCACGTTCAACACTGACATTGTTGTCGTCTAATTCACCCGGCATGTTTAAAGTACCATCAAGGGTACCACTCATCAGTAAATCATTCGGTACTGAGATTACACTATTCGCTGGGTCAAATTTTACTGTCGCGGTTGGGAGAACAGGAGGATTATCATTTTTTACATCTTCTAATGTTTCTCCTCCACCACAGCCAGTAATGGCTGACGCAATGGCTAGTGAGAGTAGCAGTTTTTTCATAATTTCGCTCCGCGCAAATCTTATTGTTATTGTGTGTTCAGGGTTAAAAGTAGTTATTCTACTACCTTCATTCTAAGTTAATTTAATGTAATTAGGTTATTAATGAGACATTAGACCAGTTAAAGTTAACGTAAAGTTTCAATTTTCGCCACCTTAATTTGCAATAAATTCGATAACTTGGCTTTTTGCTATGGTAAAATGATGAAAAATCTAATCGATGGTACGTTTATGCATACTTATAAAGCCGCAGAGAATGCGCTAAAAGACAAAGTAATTTTAATAACAGGTGCTGGTGACGGCATTGGTCGTGTTGCCGCATTAACTTATGCTAAGCATGGTGCCACTGTTATTTTACTTGGAAAAACAACCAATAAACTTGAATGTGTTTATGATGAAATCGTAAATGCAGGCTATCCACAACCGGCTATTGTGCCAATGGACCTAAAAGGTGCCACAAAACAAAACTACCGTGACTTAGCTGCAACCATCGAAATGCAGTTCGGTAAGTTAGATGGTTTACTCAATAACGCTGGTATTTTAGGTTCATTGGGCCCACTTGAACATTTCTGTGTTTCTACCTTTGAAAACATCATGAAAGTGAATGTAACTGCACAAGCTATGATCACTAAATTCATGTTCCCACTGCTTCGCAAATCTGATAGCGCATCTGTTATTTTTACTTCGTCAGGTGTTGGTCGCCAAGGCCGTGAACACTGGGGGGCGTATGCAATCTCAAAATTTGCTGTTGAAGGTATGATGCAAACTTGGGCTTGTGAAGTGGGTAAAACCAATATTCGCGTAAACTGTATTAACCCAGGTGCTACCCGCACATCGATGCGTGCATCAGCATACCCTGGTGAAGATAGAGATAAGTTAGCAACACCAGAAGATTTAATGCCAACTTATTTATACTTGATGAGCGACGACTCTAAAGAGGTGAACGGCCAGTCTTTAGATGCTCAGCAAAAATAAAGCAGATTGCTAATACCTAGATACAAAAAAGCAGCTTTCGCTGCTTTTTTAATTTTCGATTAAATAAAACGTTTGATAATAAAATCAACTTTTACACGTTTAGCCTGCCCCAATAGCTTTTTAACCGGTGCAGGATAGTCATCCATCGTCTCTAAATCCTGTGGACCTGTTAAACGACGACAATGCTGCAAAATAGCTTGTTTTTCATTTTCTATTTGCTCAAGAATATGCTGCTTAGGGTCGTCAATTAAAATACCGTTTTCGATATCTAAGCCCCATGCGCGCGGATTTAAATTATGCCCACTTAATAAATGTAAGCGCTTATCTGAGCAAATCCCTTTTAAGTGAAAAGAATTACTTTCATGTTTCCAAAGGTAAACATTCAAATTACCATTACTGATGTGGCGTTTTTGTGACTTTAAAAACTTATACAAAATGGTTTCATATAAATAAGGTAATGCACCAATTTTACTAAACGGCTCACTTGGCGGCAGGTAAAAATCGTTTGCGGTTTTATCCCCTACCACAATAGTTACTTGCTTGCCTTGCTTCAATAAACGGCGTAATGAACGCATTAATGGTGCCGGAAAGTTAAAGTAAGGGGTATAAAGAACGAGTTCTTGCTCTGTGGTATCGAATAACGACTTAATTAAACGATTCAGCTTATTACTTCTGCGTCCTAAACCTAAAAATAAACGCACACCCAACTCACCGGCACTGGCTTCTGCAGCACTTTCGTAACTTGCCGATTTAAGTTCACGCATCAATTGTTTTTGCGCGACTTTAATATCATTAAACTTTACCAGTGGACGCATATCAATACGTGGCACTGCTGCTGAGCTTAAAAGATGTGTTTCTATAAATTCGATGACCGAATTACACAAACCAGCTTGGCGAACTAAAAAGTAGCGGTCTAAACGGTAACGTTCGTCTTGCTGCAGATACACATTATTTAAGCTTGCGCCGCTGTATAATAATGTGTCGTCAATCACAAAGCCTTTTAAATGCAGGACTCCGAAAAGCTCTTTGGCTTTTACTGGAACACCATGAACTTTAACATTTGATTGATACTGCTCTTGAAAATCACAATACATGCTGGCATTGCCATCAGACTTAGCCGCACCAATTAAACCACGTTGAGCACGGTGAAAATCAACGAGCACTTTTACTTCTAACTCAGGGTTAGCAAGTGATGCCTCATGTAACGCTGTTAATATTTCTCGCCCAGCTTCATCGTCTTGCAAATATAAAGCAGTAATATAAATTCTTTTTTTCGCTGCACCAATTAAACGCAATAGTTCAGTGCGATACTCTTTTGCATTGGTTAAGACTTGTACGTCTTCTGTAGTCAGCCCAAAAGCGGGCTTTTCCTGCCAAAATACCATAATTGCCTGTTCGTTTAGTTAGCTCATACCAAGAGCTAATATCAAAATTAGCTAAAACATACCAAAAAAATATTGCTTGGTCATGAATTACCGTACTTTGATCACAGAACAATTTGTAATTAGCCTGTTTTATGAGCAAAAAGAGTTATTTAAATTATAATAAGTAAGGATTATTTGACAGCTTAGCGATTTGACTAAAAAAATAATCAGGGCTTTTGTTTACATCCGCCTTGTTTTTCTTAGAATCGGGCGCATAGACATCGTATTGAAACGTTTTTAGGAAAAACCATGAGTGACGCAAAACACTGTAAACTATTAATCTTAGGTTCTGGCCCAGCAGGCTACACGGCAGCGGTATACGCAGCACGTGCCAACCTTAACCCTGTTCTTATCACTGGTATTCAGCAAGGTGGTCAATTAACGACAACCACTGAAGTTGAAAACTGGCCTGGCGATGCACACGGTTTAACAGGCCCAGCATTAATGGACCGTATGAAAGAACACGCTGAACGTTTCGAGACTGAAATTGTTTTTGATCATATTAATAAAGTTGATGTTTCAAAGCGCCCTTTCACTTTAACAGGTGACTCAGGCACTTATACGTGTGATGCATTAATTATCGCAACAGGCGCGTCGGCTAAATACTTAGGTTTAGAATCAGAGACTAACTTCCAAGGTCGTGGTGTTTCTGCTTGTGCAACCTGTGATGGTTTCTTCTACCGTGGTCAAAAAGTAGCGGTTGTAGGCGGTGGTAACACTGCTGTTGAAGAAGCACTTTACTTATCAAATATCGCTGATGAAGTTCACGTTATACATCGTCGTGACAGCTTCCGTAGTGAAAAAATCTTAGCTGATCGTTTAAAAGAAAAAGCTGAAAACGGTAACGTTGTTTTACATTATAATCGCACTTTGGATGAAGTACTTGGTGATGAAATGGGCGTAACTGGCATCCGTATTAAAGCAACTGATTCTGAAGAAACAGAAAACTTAGATCTTGCCGGTGTATTCATTGCAATTGGCCATAAGCCAAACACTGACATGTTTGAAGGTCAGCTAGAAATGAAAGACGGCTATTTAGTCGTTCAGTCTGGTTTAAACGGTAACGCAACACAAACAAGCGTACCAGGTGTATTTGCTGCAGGTGACGTGTCTGATCACATTTATCGTCAAGCAATCACATCAGCAGGTACGGGTTGTATGGCTGCACTTGATGCAGAACGCTTCTTAGATAACCTATAAAATAGTTGATCTAAAGCACTAAATACTAGGGGCTGTTGTAAACAGCCCCTTTTTTATAGCTAAATTTTTGTTAAAATCAGAGCAAATAACAACGATACGCTGATATGATCAAGCAACTGTACCAACTCTCGCCCGAGACTGTTGATTTTCCAGACCCAGAACTCGCCCTTGATGAGCCCGATGGCCTGTTGGCAATTGGCGGGGATTTATCAGTTGAGCGCATTAAAAATGCCTACAACACAGGTATTTTTCCTTGGTTTAGTGACTATGAGCCCATTATGTGGTGGTCACCTAGCATGCGTGGTGTTATTGAGCTAAATGAATTTCATGTTAGTCGCAGCTTAAAAAAGCATTTAAAGCGTTTTCCTGTGCGTGTCACCATAAATCATGCATTTTCCCACGTTATCAATGCCTGTCGTGAGCAACGTATCGATGCAGAAGGTACATGGATCACTGAGCAAATGATGCATGCCTACATTGAAGCGCACCACCAGGGTCTAGCGCACAGCCTTGAAATATGGCACCAAGATGAACTCGTAGCTGGTCTCTATGGCATTATGCAAAATGGCATATTTTGTGGTGAATCAATGTTTCATCAAGTCAGTAATGGCTCAAAGCTGGCGATGTGGGCATTAGTTAATTGGCTTAAGAAGCACCAAGCCCATTTTATTGATTGCCAACTAGAAAACCCTTATTTAATCACTTTAGGTGCAAAAGTTATCCCACGTAGAGAATTTTTAACTAGACTTAAATTAGCGCACAGTTATGTGCCTAAAAAAGATATGTGGCAACCACAAGAGTTGATTAATATTTATGACTGAGCACTTACCCGCTAGGCTTGGTTTAAGCCAGCAATTTGATTGCAGTTATTTACCCGACCGTCAGGAGCAACTACTTGTTATACTTGATCCAAGTTGTTATTGCCCTGATAAATTTGAACAGTTATTAGCATTGGGTTTTAGACGCAGTGGCGACCAAATCTATCGTCCACATTGCCCTATTTGTAATGCCTGTAATTCAGTGCGCGTTTTGGCCCAACAATTTACCCCTTCAAAATCGCAAAAGCGCAAATTAAATAAAGCAAATAAGGTTTTCACAGTCAGTTATAGTGAATACGAACGCGCAGAATATTACCCGTTATATTGCAAATACATCACGCAAAGGCATCAAGATGGTTCAATGTTTCCGCCTGATCAAAGTCAGTACGAAAGCTTTTTGTTTTGCCAGTGGCTACCCGTTACGTTCTTAGAGTTAAGAGATGGCGATAAATTAGTTGCTGTCGCGGTAACCGATTGCATGACCAATGCCCTATCAGCGATTTATACCTTTTTTGACCCTGATTATGAGCAATACAGTATTGGTAGCATCATGATCATGGAACAAATTAAATTTGCAAAACAACAAGCAAAACAATTTGTCTATTTAGGTTACCAAATCGACGAATGCACTAAAATGAAATATAAAACCCAATTTTTGCCTGCACAAAAGCACATTGGCGACGAGTGGTTGGCGATTTAATTTACAAAATTGAGCCCTGTAGCTTTACTTATTGCTGTATTTTCGGCAAAATCTGCAGCGTTTAACTATTAAAGAGGTGTTACGCTAAACATGGCGAAAGAAGACGTAATCGAAATGCAAGGTACGGTCCTTGATACTTTACCAAATACAATGTTCCGAGTTGAGCTAGAAAATGGTCACGTTGTTGTGGCTCATATCTCTGGTAAAATGCGCAAAAACTACATCCGCATCTTAACTGGCGACAAAGTAACCGTAGAAATGACTCCTTACGATTTATCGAAAGGTCGCATCGTATTCCGTGCTCGCTAAGTTAGTGCGTTAACGAGAGATTTAGCTTTTTGCTGCTTTGAATGAGCAGGTGTGTTTATTACAAAGAGCTAAAAGCGTTTGTTAAATGGTGTTAAAACTAACTTAGTTTTAATTCCATTTAATAAACAAAAAGCCCAGCAATTGCTGGGCTTTTTGTTTTCAGCTAAAAACAACTTAAGCTGTTTCTAGGCTAGTTTCAAAGTCAAAGTGAATTTTCTTATCTTTAACCGATACCTTAACTGAACCACCATCGGCTAGCTCACCAAACAAGATTGCATTTGCAAGCGGCTTTTTAAGCTCATCTTGGATAACACGAGCCATCGGGCGTGCACCCATCGCTTTATCGTAGCCTTTATCTGCCAACCACTCTCTTGCTTTGGATGTAAGTTCAAGGTTAACCGACTTCTTATCAAGTTGTGCTTGTAACTCAACAATGAACTTATCAACCACTTGCAAGATAATCTCTTTCTCAAGGTGATTAAACCAAATGATATTATCTAAGCGGTTTCTAAACTCAGGTGAAAACACTTTGTTGATTTCACTCATTGCATCATGAGAATGGTCTTGTTCGGTAAAGCCAATCGACTTACGTACAGTCTCTTGAACACCCGCATTCGTCGTCATCACCAATACTACATTTCTGAAATCGGCTTTACGACCGTTGTTATCAGTAAGGGTACCGTGATCCATTACTTGCAGTAGAATGTTGTAAATATCTGAATGTGCTTTTTCAATTTCGTCCAGTAGCACAACTGCATGCGGGTTTTTAATTACCGCTTCAGTTAATAAACCACCTTGCTCAAAACCTACATAGCCAGGAGGTGCACCAATTAGACGGCTGACCGCATGACGTTCAACGTATTCAGACATATCAAAGCGAATAAACTCAACACCCATACATTTAGCAAGCTGCTTAGTGACTTCTGTTTTACCAACCCCTGTTGGGCCTGCAAATAAGAACGAACCCACCGGTTTATCTTCGTTAGCAAGGCCTGAGCGCGATAAACGAATTGCTGAAGTCAATGCATCGATTGATTGGTCTTGACCAAACACCAGCATTTTCAGGTTACGGTCAAGGTTCTTAAGTGTCTCTTTATCGCTAGAAGAAACGCTTTGCTGAGGAATACGCGCCATTTTAGATACAATGAGCTCGATATCAGCCACACCGATTGTTTTCTTACGCTTAGAAACGGGCTGTAAACGCTGATTAGCACCTGCTTCATCAATAACATCAATAGCCTTGTCAGGTAAGTGACGTTCATTAATGTATTTAGCACTAAGTTCTGCTGCTGCTTTCAATGCTTTTTGAGTATAACGAATACCATGGTGCTCTTCGTAACGCTCTTTTAAACCGTTAAGAATTTTCGTGGTATCAGCCACACTTGGTTCAAGCACATCAATTTTTTGGAAACGACGCACTAGCGCACGGTCTTTTTCAAAGATATTCTTGAACTCGTTATAAGTAGTTGAGCCCATGCAGCGCAACTTACCACTCGAAAGTAGCGGTTTAATTAGGTTCGATGCATCCATTACACCACCCGATGCTGCGCCGGCACCAATGATGGTATGAATTTCATCAATAAATAAAATTGAACCTGGTTTAGCTTGTAACTCTTTAAGCAGCGATTTAAAACGTTTTTCAAAATCACCACGGTATTTGGTACCCGCTAATAATGCGCCCATATCGAGTGAGTAAACAACTGCATCGGCAATCACTTCAGGTACTTCTTTATTTACAATACGATAAGCTAGGCCTTCAGCAATGGCTGTTTTACCCACACCAGCTTCACCAACCAAGAGCGGGTTATTTTTCTTACGACGACATAACACTTGTACAGTGCGTTCAACTTCGTTGTCGCGACCCACTAATGGGTCTATATTGCCATCAATTGCTTGCTGATTTAGATTAGTCGTAAAGTTTTCAAGCTTAGTCGGCTCCTCGCCTTGCACTTCTTGCACTTCTTCATGAATGTCATCGTGGTCTTCACCGCCAATGTCGTCATCTGTTTTGGAAATGCCATGCGAAATAAAGTTAACAATATCTAAACGATTAACATCTGATTTTTTAAGTAGATAAACAGCTTGGCTTTCTTGCTCAGAAAAAATTGCCACTAGCACATTAACGCCAGTTACTTCGTTTTTGCCTGATGATTGCACGTGAAATACAGCGCGCTGTAATACACGCTGAAAACCTAACGTCGGTTGTGTTTCTCTGTCTTCTTCAAGATCAGGAATAACCGGCGTTGTTTCATCAATAAAATCTGATAATTCGACTTTTAATGCGCCCATATCAACGCCGCAGGCGTTAAGCGCTTCTCCAGCAGAAGGGTTATCGAGCAGTGCAAGTAAAAGATGCTCGACGGTCATAAATTCATGACGGCGTGTTCTCGCTTCGCGAAACGCCGCATTCAAGGTTAGTTCTAAGTCTTTGTTTAGCATTGGCAACCCCTTACTGAGATAATATTTATATACCGTTGTGACGGGCTAATTGGTTCACCCTACCTTGGTATTTATTCCTGCTCACAACTACATAGCAGTGGATGCTCGTTGTCTCGTGCGTAACGATTAACTTGTTCAGCTTTGGTATGAGCTACATCGGCGCTGTAAACACCGCAAATTGCTTTACCGTTATGATGAACTTGAAGCATCACATCTGTTGCTCTATCGCTATCCATATTAAAAAACGTCATTAGTACTTCTATCACAAAGTCCATAGGCGTGTAATCATCATTATTTAAAATGACTTTATATTTTCGCGGTGGTTGCAATTTTTGCTTTTCACTATCGCGAACTGTTTCAATAACACCAGAATCTTTCATGCCACTCATAATTAAATATAGTCTTGTCTTTAGAACTCAAGCAAACTTGAATAAAAAAATAAATAAATTGTTAAAAAATAGTCTAAAACACTTGACTGACTGGCTAAATAAACTACAGTCAAATATAGATTGATTAATCATTAGTCAGTCTAGCAAATTACACGGTTTAGAATAACTAAATTAGTCAACTTATAGAAGGATGTAGAAGTATGGCTTGTGGAAAAGTCAAATGGTTCAACAATGCCAAAGGTTTTGGCTTCATCGTAGAAGACGGCAGCGAGACTGATATATTCGCTCATTACTCAACGATTGTAATGGACGGTTATAAAACACTTAAAGCTGGTCAAGATGTAACATTCGAATTGCAACAAGGTCCAAAAGGGTTACACGCAACGAATATTGCGCCTAACGATGAAATCTCTTAGGTAAAACCTATTCGAGTATCAAGCGAGCGACCTTGTTAAGATCCTCGCTTACTCTTCTCATTTAAATATATCTTTCACTTCCCTTGAAATTCCATTTCTTTACCCCAATTGTTTAATTGTTATTAGCCCTTTAGAGCCAAGCTTGTTACACTCTTGTTGCTTAAATTTAGCTTTTTCGTCATTTTGACGTAAGGCTTTTGGCTAATTTCATAATTTGCTTATTTGAGCTATAAGAATTTTACAGTCTGTCAGCTATGGTTATTTTAATACTATGTATTGAGTTGCAACAGCTAACAGACTGCTTGCTGTTGTTTTATCAAGGCACTTAAGCTTGGTAATTCAAGGCTATCTATTGCATTGTTGAATATGGCTAATTAAGGGTTACTGCTAGCAGTCATTACCAAACATTACGCCAACTATCTAGGAATGATGATGACATCAAAAATTATCTATACTAAAACAGATGAAGCGCCGGCTCTTGCGACGTATTCATTGTTACCAATCATCCAAGCGTATACAAACGCTGCGGGTGTTGAAGTTGAAACTCGTGATATTTCATTAGCGGGTCGTGTGATTGCAAACTTCCCTGAGTACTTAACTGAAGATCAACGTATTGATGATGCACTTGCAGAGTTAGGTGAAATGGCTAAAACACCTGAAGCTAACATTATCAAGTTACCTAATATCAGTGCTTCTATCCCTCAGCTACGTGCAGTAATCAAAGAGTTACAAGAAAAAGGTTACGCATTACCTGACTACCCTTCAGAGCCAAAAACTGATGAAGAAAAGAAAGTTAAAGCAACTTACGACAAAATCAAAGGTTCTGCTGTAAACCCGGTACTTCGTGAAGGTAACTCAGACCGTCGTGCTCCAGGTTCAGTAAAAGAGTACGCTCGCAATAATCCACACTCAATGGGTGCATGGAGCAAAGATTCTCAGTCTTACGTTGCTAGCATGGAAGAAGGTGACTTCTTCGGTTCTGAGCAATCAGTGACTATTCCAGAAGCAACTGACGTACGTATCGAGCATGTTGCTGAAAATGGTGACATTACAGTTCTTAAAGCAAGTACACCATTACTAGCGGGTGAAGTAATTGACGCGTCTCGCATGAGTGCTGCTAAGCTTCAAGCTTTCCTTGCAAAAGAAATTCAAGCAGCAAAAGACAAAGGCGTGTTGTTCTCATTACACATGAAAGCAACTATGATGAAAGTGTCTGACCCAATCATCTTCGGTCACGCTGTAAAAGTGTTCTTCAAAGACGTATTCACAAAACACGCTGATCTTTTCAAAGAACTAGATGTTGACGTAAACAACGGCTTTGGTGATGTATTCTCAAAAATCGAAAGCCTAGATGCAGCTAAGAAAGCTGAAATCGAAGCTGATATCCAAGCGGTATACGACAACAACCCTGCTATTGCAATGGTTGATTCTGACCGTGGTATCACTAACCTTCACGTACCAAGTGATGTGATCATCGATGCATCAATGCCTGCTGCAATCCGTTCTAGCGGTCAAATGTGGAATAGCGAAGGTAAATTACAAGACACTAGCTTTGTAATTCCAGATCGTTGTTACTCAGGTGTTTACCAAGCAACTATCGATTTCTGTAAAGAAAATGGTGCATTCGATCCAACAACTATGGGTAGCGTACCTAACGTTGGTCTTATGGCTCAAAAAGCTGAAGAGTACGGTTCACACGACAAAACGTTTGAAGTAGCTGCTGCTGGTACAATCCGTGTAGTTGACACAGCTGGTACAACTTTACTTGAGCATGCTGTTGAGCAAGGTGATATCTGGCGTATGTGTCAGGTGAAAGACGCACCAATCCAAGATTGGGTTAAACTTGCTGTTAATCGCGCTCGCGCAACTAACACGCCAGCAGTTTTCTGGTTAGACGAAAACCGTGCACACGATGCTGAGCTAATCAAAAAAGTAAACGCGTATTTACCGCAACATGATACTGATGGTCTTGAGATCCACATCTTAGCACCAATTGAAGCGACTAAGTTCTCATTAGAGCGCATCAAAGAAGGTAAAGACACTATTTCAGTAACTGGTAACGTATTACGTGACTACCTAACTGACTTATTCCCAATTCTTGAGCTTGGTACAAGTGCTAAAATGCTTTCAATCGTACCACTTATGAATGGTGGTGGCTTATTCGAAACAGGTGCAGGTGGTTCAGCACCTAAGCACGTTCAACAGTTCGAAAAAGAAAACCACTTACGTTGGGATTCATTAGGTGAGTTCTTAGCGCTTGCAGCTTCTTTAGAGCACTTAGCAGTTAATACTGGTAATAAGAAAGCACAAGTTCTTGCTGATACGCTTGATAAAGCAACTGGTACTTTCCTAGCTGAAAACAAATCACCTTCACGTAAAGTGAAAGAGATTGATAACCGTGGTTCGCACTTCTTCCTTTCTTTATTCTGGGCACAAGAACTTGCTGCACAAAATGATGATGCGGAATTAAAAGCGCAGTTCACACAAATCGCTGCTGATCTTGAGTCTCAAAAAGACCAAATCGTTACTGAATTAAACGATGCACAAGGTCCAGCAATGAGTGTTGGCGGTTACTTCCAACCAAGTGATGAGTTAGCATTCAAAGCAATGCGTCCAAGCTCAACATTTAATGACATCCTAGCTAAACTGGTTTAATTCATTTAAACATAATTAATTAGCTATAAGAGAGTTACCTCAGTGTTTTTAACACCGAAGAGGTAACTCTTTTTTATTTTAGCGACTTAAAATCAATTTTTAGCAGTCACGCGTAGCGCTCACTTCACTTTTAGACCACTTTAGTAAAGCCGTTTTAACACATTGGTAGTCAATCGGCTTGGCAACAAAATCATTCATTCCTGCGGCAAAACATCGTTGCTTATCTCCTTCAAGTACATTGGCCGTTAAGGCAATAATAGGAGTCGCTTTATACTCTGGCATTTCTCTTATGCGTATTGTTGCTTGCGGGCCATCAAGTATAGGCATCTGCATATCCATAAATATAATATCAAAGCAGTTTTGCAGATTATTTTCCCCACTATGTTCCTTACATAGCGCAACAGCCTGCTCGCCATCCCCTGCTATTTTTATTGAGCTTATACCAAACTCATTTAACATAGCTTCGATAACAACCTGATTAATATCATTGTCTTCGACGACCAATACATTTAATGATGAAAAGTCTACTTGATCCTCTTCATTTTCTTGCCGTGTTTCGGTTTCAAACTCAGAGTGCTCAATAACCTGTGTTGTTTTTAGCTCAAAATAAAAACAAGAACCCTGCCCTAGATCACTTTCTACCTGCAAAGGAGCATTCATCAAAATTAGTAATTTGCTTGAGATAGCAAGGCCGAGCCCTGTACCACCGAAGCGCCTTGTAATTGAGGTATCCGCTTGAGAAAACGCTTCAAATAACTTACTGAGATTTTCTTTTGCGATACCTATTCCTGTATCAATCACACTAAATTTGATGCTCAAATCATCGCCGCCTAGCTCATTAATTTTTACGTTGAGGGTCACACAGCCTTTCTCGGTGAATTTAATTGCATTCCCAATAAGGTTTATCAACACTTGTTTTAGGCGGGCTTCATCAGCAAAGAAAACACAATGTTGATACTTTTCAGCAACAGAAATATTCAACTTAATATGCTTACTTTGGGCTTGCTCTTTAAATAAATGCTGTAACTCATCTAGTAGCGAATTTAAATGTATAGGCACAGACTCTAGCTCAATTTTAGACGCCTCAATCTTACTTATATCTAAAATGTCGTTGATGATTACCAATAAACCTGCCCCTGACGATTGTATAATATTAAGCATCTTCATTTGTTCATGAGACAAACTGGTACGACTCAACTGCCGCGCCATTCCTAAAATGCCATTCATAGGGGTTCTAATTTCATGGCTCATATTTGCCAAAAATTCTGATTTCACCTTGGTGGTGTGTTCTGCCGTTTTCTTGGCTTGGGTAAGGTCTTGGCTTAACACCCGAAATCTATCTGCCGCAGTTGCAAGCACACCAATTTCATCGTTACGCTTTAAATCATAAATAGGAGCTGATAAATCACCAGCTAAGAAGTATTGAAAACTTGTGGTTAAACGTGTAATTGCACGCGATATATGCAGGTGGAAATAGATTGCAAGTGCGATAATGTAGATAACTACACCAACAGCAAGAAAACGCAGAGTTTGATCTGTTTTTATTACTGTTTCTTGCGCTTCACTTTTAATCTTTTGCAATTTTGCTAGGGATTGCTCTCTTAGTTTATCTGCAAGGGTACTGAACTCTATAGCATCGCCAGCCATAACAACATTAACCAAGCTTAAATAGTTTCGGTTAGCCTGCACGCCTCTCGAAAAAGCCTGTTTATATGTTTTAGCATGTTCACGGTTATTACTTAGATCAGTGTTGGTTTGTGACTGATTTGATAAAATAGCCAGCGCCTTATTAACCGCTGCTCTTTTAGAATAATCTTTTTTGGCAAGAAACAAAGAGGCATCACGATGTAATTCATGCCATACATTGAGATGTTCAGTGATAGCCAATTTGTTTTCATTGGTAGTCGCAGTTAATTTGAGGTTGGTTAATTCATTAATAGCTGCTAAATAGATTTGCGGTAACTCAACGTCAGTGAGCTCTGTTTTTATTTCATAACGCTTGGCAAGCACATCTAGATTTTCACCGTACCGAGAAATCAGCTGTGTCATTGAATTTAAATAAACTTGGCTTTCAAGCTCATCACTTTTCAAATCAACACTTTCTAAACGTGCTTTTATACTTTCAAAGTTCTCTATTATTTTACTAAATACGGTTTTACTACCTGATAATCCATAAACTGAAATATCACGCTGCATTTCAACAATATCTTTATTTATACGAAGTATACCCACGGCATAATTACTAATGCGGCTTATATCGTTAAAAGATGTTTCAATTCTTTGTAATCGCTTGTTCAAGACAAAATAACTCGCCCCCATTACAAGTAAAACGAGTGTCAATGCCAATAACACTTTGGCTGCTAAAGACCTAGAAAAAATGGTTAGCAATGTAGCTCCTTATGAGTTCAACAACTCATACCATTTATCTAAACTATAATCATAATTCGGCATTACCGTATTCCAGACCGCTATATTCGAAAAACGCTTGATATAGCTTCCTCCATCACGAGCTTGACCCGCTAGAACAGATATTTTGCCGTCTGTTCCGCGTAAATCCATGGATGCTTCTTGCCCTTCATACCAATATTGCCATTCTGCTTTTGACATAAGAGGCTGACTCCGCTCAGGATTAGAAATGTAATAACCTTGTCTTGCGATAAATGCGCCTGGATAGCCAGAAAGCCACCAATTCATGTATTCATAAGCAGCATCTTTAACATGTCCCTGTGCATTAGCTGATAAGCACATAACCCCGTGCCAAGCACGATAACCTTCTTTGGGTGAAGCATAAACAACCGGGATACCTTGCCCTTTGCAGGCACTGACACCGGGCGAAAACATGCTCTGAATCGTGACGCGTTTCATTTTCATAAAGTCGACCGACTGCGGCACCGAAGTCCAAAAGCCAGCAAAGTGACCTTGCCTTTTCTTTTGCAGCAAAATTGCAAATAGCTGGTCAATTTCGCTAATGCTCATATCGCCCATATCATTAAACTTCATCAGCCCCTGTGCCTCGGCAGCCAGAGCAGCATCAAAAATTCCGATTGTTGGTGCATTAACAAGGGCGACTTTGCCTTTATTCTTTTCATCGAGTAGCCAAGACCAAGACTCAGTTTGGTAAGGAATCCCCTTTTCTATGAACTGAGTGTTGTAACCAAACGAGTCGACATTATGCACGTAAGGCAAGAAACTAATCGCATTAGTTGGTTTAGTTGCAAGCGTGCCATCTGGCTGTACATACAGAATTTTGTTCGGAGAATCGCCAGCACCTAACTTGGCATCAGCTACGATTTTACCTGTTTTAGAGAGTGGGTTGATTTCATGCCAATAGGTAAGGCGATCTGTTTCGATAGGCTGAATAGCCCCTGCTTGCCAGAGAATATTAATTGAATCTGACCATTGCTCATATAAGTCAAAGCTACTTGGGTCTGATGCTGCCTTTTGCAACACCGCAGCACTGCCCATTGGGGTAAATTCAATATTAATACCCAGCTCAAGCATGGCTTTTTGCCTGAGTTCTTCTTGTAGAGTTACGTGGGTCCCCATAACCCTAATTGTGGGAGTATTCTTAGCGAATACATAGGGAGCTTTAAGGGCAACTGTTGATGCTATGGCACCAACACCTAATGTTTTTAAAAAGTCTCGGCGGTTATCAGAGTAATTCATTTAGCAATCCAGCATATTAAACCCATTAAAAGTATAGGTTAAATTTTTAAATTGCCTAAAATAACTACTCATTTACCCAGCAATGATTTTTCTAAGCCGAGTATTCACAAACTACAATTATTTAGATTAAAAAATGCTCTTTAGCTGTCACAATTGCTTGCTCAATAGCCGTATTTTTAACAGGCTTTGAAACAAATAAATCCATTCCAGCTCGTTTGCAAGCTGCTTTATCATCTGCAGAAGTATTTGCTGTTAAAGCAATAATATAAGTTGTATCAGTTGGGCAAATTTGCTCATCTCTTAAAATACGTGTTGCTTCAATGCCATCCATTTCTGGCATTACGCAATCCATAAAAATCAGATTGTATTTGTTTTGCTTGCATTTATTTATCGCATCAATACCATCGCAGGCATAATCGGCCGTTAAGCCTAACTTTTCTAGGTGTGCTTTTAACACAAAGCGGTTAATTTGGTTGTCATCAACAACCAGTATCGATAAAGGTAAGGCTGAAAAGTCGATATCAGAGGCATGCAGCGTATCATGTGATTGTGGCTGTCCTAGTTTTAGAGGTAATTGAATATCAAAACAACTGCCTTTTTGGAATTCGCTACTGACCTTTATTATGCCTCCCATATAATCGATAAGTTCCTTCACTATTGCAAGGCCAAGCCCTGTGCCCCCCTTTTTTCGGTCCTTATTTAGCTCTTGGGTAAATGGTGAAAAAAGTGACTTCATAAAGGTTTCCGTCATGCCTATACCCGTATCAGAAACTTGCAAATTCAAGATGACATCGTCATTTTGAACTCTAGCAGATACGTATAACTTAATAGTGCCTTGCTCAGTAAACTTTAATGCATTACTCAATAAATTAGACGCAATTTGGGTGAGTCGGGTGTTATCACAGTAAGTCCAACATTCTTCACTAATATCAATTTCGACGTCAAAATAAAGATTCTTTTCTTGATATAAAGGTAAATATAACGACGCTAAATCAACAAAAATTGTTTTTAATAAAAAGTGACTAGGCTCTAATTTCAGTTCACCATGATTTATTTTAGAAAAGTCGAGCACTTCGTTAATTATATTTAACAAAATATCTGCACTTCGTAATGCAACTTTGAGTTTTTCTTCTCGTTTTTGCTCTGACTTTTCATAGAGTAAAGTCGTTAGCATGCCTGTAATGCCATTTAACGGCGTGCGCAGTTCATGGCTAATCTTAGCCAGCAAGATACTTCGGTCTTCAAGAGTTCGCACAGCATCCGCTTTTTGCTTTTTAAGCTCCTCACGAAGTAGCACCTCTTTCGTTACATCTTGAAAAGTACCTATTAAACGAACACATTGCCCGTTTTCAAATTCCGCTTCGCCATACGTTGAAACCCATACAGGATTCCCTTTCGCTGTAATAAGCTGAATTTCAATATTCCAATCTTTACCATGCTCAATTGCTTCTTGGACTACTTGTTGTATTGCATCACGACTTTCACCTTCTTTATAAAATTCAATAGCCGTTTCAAGGTTTGGAGAATAATCTGAAGGGACTTCATGGATTGCTTTAGTTTGTTTACTCCAGTAGAGCTTATTTTCTAGCAAGTCGAGTTCCCAAGACCCTATACGAGCAACTTCTTCGACTTGCGCGAGCATATAGTTCTTTTTAACTAATCTCTCAGATGAGGCATTACGTGCTAATTCGTTACCTAACCATTGAGCAAATAACTCTACATAATCGTGAGACTCTTCACTAAAAGGTTTTGATACTTTAGGCGCTGAGAAGTTAACTGTGCCGAAAACATTTTTGCCAACAAAAATAGGTGCGCCAATGTAAGATTCTAGTTGAAAGTTTACATAACAAGGGTGCTGTGCAATCCGACTATTTGAGGCATGATGAAATGAAAGCGCCTTATTAGCTTCTAAAGTGTGAGCACAATAGGTACCTTCCAGATCGAATTGCGTACCAACCGGGATTGCATTATCAGGCGCCACCACATGAATGACCGTATAGAGCTTGTCATCAACTTGACTCACAATCGCAAATTCGAGATCAAATACCTCTAAACCAAATTCTAGTAACTTGATTACTTTGTCGGAAAAATCAATTTCTTGATTAGATACTATATCGTGGAATTGGCGCAGAAAGTTCAACCTAGCTCCCTAGTTATTCGAATTTTATTTGGCTCTAAAGAAGCATACCAAGAATTTCAAATAACAACAGCAGTAATCATAATTTAAGATTGAATTTGTATTATTAGTAATGATTTTCACATATTAAAAAAGCCCCTTAAAAAGGGGCTTTTATTAGCTATTTTAGTGTCTGTTTACTCGCCTTCTATAAACGAAAGGTAACAGAGCAATTAGAAAGACAAAAACGCCACCGCTACTAGATTCAGCTTTATCACCATTACTACTAGTAGTTACATTTTTGACAGTTACATCTATTGATTGTTCTGCAGTTCCCTCTCCGTCAGAAACTGCTACTTTGAATTTAAGCAATGAATCCTCAGAAACAGTTGGAGATTTAAATTTTAACGTTTGAGAATTCGATTGAAGAATATCAGCTTGAAGACCTTGTGTTTGGATCCAATTGTAAGTTAACGGCTGTGATTCTTTATCTGTCGCAGAAACAGTAATCACACCTTCTACATTCTCATTAACTGTATAACTATTAGCAAGTTCAATTGTTGGCAATTGGTTTACATGCATGAATAAAACAGATTGCTCATGAACAAATTCCTCATAGCCATCGTTAATGGTTAAAGAAATTGTTCCCTGCTTCGACTCTAAAAGCTCAGACACTTTCAAGATTGCTATACTTTCATTCTGGTTTTCGATAGTAACTTCGGGTATTGATACAGACCAGTTATACGTTAACTCATCTGCATCGCTATCTGATGTTCCTGACGCATCTAAAACGAAGGTATGCAGCTCGTCTATTGTCTCAGGAATAATAAGAGATAATGTTGGTGCGCTATTAAGACTTTCTTGTGCCAGTTTAGCGACAACCTCAACAAAACCATTTTTCTCGCCGTCTAAGTCAAATTCACTACCATCCACAACCGTAAAGGCTGAACAATTACTGCACTCAGAACTAAAGTCGCTGCTTGCAATTATCTCTACCGATTTCCAACCACTTAAAGTTAGTACGCGTGCTTGTAACTCATCACTCAATAGAGAGTTTTCAAGTATTGGTAAAGCAAGGTCTACTGATTCTGTGCGCTGAGCAAGCTCTACATTGATGTTTATCAAATCACTTTTCAATTGGAAATGAGGATCTTCAACGTCCATATCCGTGAAGGCATCAAGCAACATCTCTTCAGAGATATTCATGTTTTCTATGAAATTATCACTTTGAGTGCGAATAACATCACCCGCGCTGATAACATGATAATCATTGTTCGTAAAAACATATGCTCCTGAAGCTAGAACTCCTTTCGAAGTGTTAGAAGAACTATCTAAGAAATCTACAATCCCATCACCATCGCTATCGCCTATCCACTCTGTACTATCAGGAATATTGTCACCATCTGTGTCCGCAGTTTCATTATCAAAGGTAACATTATCAATTAGTGACACAGTCTCAGTTTTCGTCATAACTGACTCACCATCTTTTAAGATGTCATAATTAAAGGTAATCTCTCCTTGCCAGTCATCTGCAAAATTAAAATCACCTCTCCATATAATTGAGTCATACGTATACACATAAACTTCATTTATGACTTGGTCATCAGATAATAATGTCATTTTAAGCTCTAAATCTTCATAATTTGAGAAGCCATACGCTTGTATTTCAACATGAGTACCATACCCTTTGACCAAACTCGCCATTCGCTTACCATTTTGTTTATAAGTGGCCGTGATACTGCGCGGTGCATCTTCATCTAAATGAATTATTTCAGATTTATTAAACTCTTCTGTGTAACCGCCGTCATATACTTCAAGCTCAATTGAATCAACTAACGAGTCAAGCATATTTCCTAATACTACATTTTTAGTCCCTTCATAGCTGTAGTCACTAATAGATTGAATATAATTGCCAGCAATCAAATTCAAACCAAAGTTATCATATAACGGTTTACCTCTCACATTAAGCGCAACAACGGGCAGAGCATCCCGATAAACATAGGTATAGGGTTGAATATCAATACGTGGATTTATATGCAGGTTAATAGTTCCAGCTGTAGTATTACCAGCATTATCGCTTGCCGTAATATCTAAAGAGTAACGTCCAGACTCAAATGCTATATCAATGTCTGATTCAATAGTTATTTCATTTATGCCTGATACTGCATCATAAACAACTGATCGGCTTAACAACTCCTCGAACAATTGCTCTTCTGTAAATCCACCATTCATAGCTACAGCATAGTCTTGAATGATAGGAGGGGTCGTATCAGTGACAAAGAATGTTTGCACAGCTCTTGCACTATTCCCTGCAATGTCTTCAGCTACCCAAGTTATTTGATTCTCGCCATAAACAAGCGTTCTAGACGAAGGGTATACATCGACAGCAACTCTATTGTTATCTGTTACCTCAGGATAAAGGCTTCTAGAAATGTATGTGTTTTCATAAATCCCTTCTATTGTCACAGGTGACAAATCTGAGAATACTGGCGGTAAATTTTCTCCTAAATTAGGATCATCTGGATGACTATCCTCACTATCAACCACACCATCTGAATCTGTATCTTCAACTGTTGGGTTAGAACCTATTTCAAATTCAGTTAAGTTAGCCAAACCATCTCTGTCTAAATCTTGACTTGCATCGAATGAGTCAAGAACATTCAGACCAAATTGATACTCCCAGAAATCAGCCATGCCGTCACTGTCGGTATCTAAACTAGTATCAACCTCTGAAGTCCACACAATTCTATCAATGAAAAATGAGTCGTAACGGTAAAAATCAGCACCATCTAGATTAAATTTAATTGTATTGAAGCCACTAGCTATAGGAATTAATAGTCGAGATTTTTCGTACTGAATTTCAATATCTTCATTATTAACTTGAACTTGTAAAAGCCTATATTTATTAATGTTGTAGTCAACAGTGATAAAGCCCTGCTCAAACAAACCAGCAATAGCAAAGCCTGCATTCACTTGTGTATAAGTTTCGCCACTAAAGTTAGGGTTAAAAGAAAGGCTATTCACTCCGTTAGAAGACCAACTATCACTTGAAATCCAGTCAACATTATTTGCTGCTAACACCGTGAAGCGGTTTGGTAACCCACCAGTTTCAAAGCTTTCGAAAAGGTTATTTATTGCTGAAGGCGTTGAAGCGTATTCTGTTGGCGAGCTTTGCGCATAATATTCTTGTACGTCTGTAAAACCATCTTCATCTCGATCAGAACCAGTAGCATTTGCGTTAATCGGTGAGGTCATAAGTACATTTACTTCGTAACCGTCAGGAAGTTCATCCCCATCACTATCCGAATGCCTAGGATCTGTCCCAAGAGCATACTCTTGCAGAGCAGTTAGTTCGTCATTATCGTAGTCAGAAGAAGCATCATTAGCATCAGTTAAATTAAGCCCATTTTCAACTTCCCAAAAATCTGGCAGGCCATCACTATCAGTATCAACATCGCTCGTATTAGGAATAAATTTAAAATTATCTAACCAAACAGCATCCTCTTCAGTAGAGATTGATCCATCTTTTGTATATGAGAACTCAATAACGTTAACACCTTCAGGGATTTTAACAGTTACCGACCCTTCTTTTGTTCCAGCAATCGACTTATTGTCACTATTTGAACCATTAATTTTTAGAACGAAAGAGTCGCAACATTCTTCAGACTCTATTTTATAGTCAAATATAAGGTATGCCTCCACGAAGACACCTGTAGTACTGAATGAGCTCATTTGACTATCTGAGATTTTACCAGAGCGAATGCTTTGCGAACCATCGGTAGCAAAACTATTATCAATGTACCAATCAGCATTGTTCTCTGATGAATGATTAAACCATTGAGGAAGTTGAGAATCTTCAAATGAACTAGTTAGATTCAATTGCTCTGGAAATGAATCTGCATCTTGTGGGTCTGTTTGTAACTGAAACTCGGTGTAGTTACTAAATCCATCATTATCACTATCAAGCATTGCATCAGTAGAGTCTGTTAAATTTAGACCATGCTCATATTCCCAGCCGTCTGGAATTTGGTCTCCATCTGTATCAAGGTTATTAGGATCGCCCTGATTTAAAAACTCATTAAGATTACTCAAACCGTCATTATCATTATCTAATGATGCATCATCTGGATTCGAAGGATCTAAGCCGTGCGCAACTTCCCAAGAATCTGGTATCGAATCACCGTCAGTATCAGCAAATTCATTACTGATGAAAATGTTATCAATGAAGACTGAATCTAAGCCTGATGATACAGAACTATCTTTTATGTAAGCGAATTTAAGTGTATTTAAGCCTGTAGGAATGACTTGCTCGAAAGAGCGCCAATCGGTAATACCTGAATCAATTACAACTAATTGCTCGTTTAGATACACATATAAATGATCAAAATCAGCTTCTGTAGATAATTTATAAACGAAGCTGAGGTACTTAGTCTGGTCTGTTACAAAGCTGTATTCAAAGCTCGTTGTTTGATTATCATCGATATCATTGTTAGTTAGAGAAAAGTTGTAGCTTTCATCTATTTGATATGTTTCCCATGGCATTGAAGGGTCTGTAAAATCAAAGCTTTCAGGAACAAGATTATCATTAAAATTAATAGCGATTGTTTCAGGAATTGAAGGCGTAGAATCTGCATCATTTGGGTCTGAGCCTAGTAAAAATTCAATGAGGTTTGTGAAGCTATCATTGTCTAAGTCACTCTCTGCATCTGCACTATCTAGAGGATCTAATGCGAAATTGACTTCCCAACCATCAGTCATTTTGTCGTTATCAGAATCAGGATTAGTTAAGCTTGTTTGATACTCATGATGTTCTTGATAATCAGTTAGGCTATCGCCATCAGTATCAGAATTATTTGGCAATGAATTTAATCTGTATTCTTCTAAGTTGGTCAATCCATCATCATCAAGATCACCTGCTGCATCTGTAGGGTCTGATAAGTCCAGTGAATATAACAACTCCCAATTGTCATCCATTCCATCGTTATCATTATCAATGAATTGGATGTTATTACATACAACACCTACCGTATTGAATGCATCGACAACATCATTTGTTTTATAGCCTAAATCAATGGCACTGTTGATTGCGCCACATGCTCCATCAATAAAGTCAGTTGAATTTACCCAATAATTTTGGTTTGCGTAAAGCATAATTTGAAAAGCTTTACGTGGGTCCCACTCTGGCTTATTTGCTAGTAAATAAAATGCTCTATTAAACACACCACTGCTGTAATGAACATCAATACCAGAATAAAACTCAGATGCATGGTCTATTGAAATACCATCATTAGACGGGGTTTCAAAATAACGCAATGCTGCTCTATTTTTTGTAATATCAGCACCTGTCAACCAATCTGTAGAACCTCTGACAAAGTATTCAGCGGTTTCACCAGCCATGTCTGAAAATGACTCGTTAATTCCTCCAGATTGGTCGTAATAAAATAAGTTGGAATTTTGCTCTGTAACACCATGACTCACTTCATGAGATACAATATCTAAAGATACTAGCGGGTAAAAACTATCGGCACCATCACCAAAACTCATCGCAGAGCCGTTCCATGTTGCGTTCTCCCAACCATCACCTTGGTGAACACGTAGCAATAACTTAAAGGTCAGTGGTGCCGTGTTATACCATTGCTCATACATATCAAACACCGAGGTTCCAAATGCATGTGCATCATTTAAAGGCGAATAGGCACCATTAACCTCTTTGTGAGTATTTCGATCACACGGAAATGAAAACGCAGATGAGGGTTCACTGCCTGACTCCATCGAAACAGTTTTTACTTTATCATTTTCTAGAAAGCATGTTTCTCCTACTTGAGAAACAGCAAATGCTGGATAATCTTCGCCATATTCATAACGGCCAACTTTCTCATTACCACCTGGCCCCATCGCCTGTGTGTGCTTGATATTATTCCACGCTTTAAACACTTCATAAGTTTTTTCATTGATGATAGCTGAAGGCTTTGACTCATGTTCAGCATTCAAAATTTCAAGCTCAATTAAATATGCGTAATGAGCTTGATCGTTTTTAACATAAATGTAACGTTCTGATTTTACGAGCTTATAAGAAGAATCTAGTGACAGTTTAGAAGCTTTAAGCACAGCTAAAACTGCAGCTTCTAAATCAAATTGACTGTTTGCTCTTAATTGTAATTTTGCATCATCGATATCGGTCGCAAAAAAGCCACTCATATGCTGTGACTTATCTTGAATACGAACTTGCTGCCCCCAGATAGGAACCCCAGAATAATATTGCTGTAGAATTTTGTTTGATGAATTTTTTCTTAGTACACCATTAGAGTTATGGTGAGGCAAAATAACCTCTTCAAAATAAGAACCTTTTGTTTGATTTTTTTGAAGAGACTGATTTGTTAATAGCAGGTTTTGAAGTTGTGGCTTGTTAGAGAGACTTACCCTTTCTACTGTTGCAGCTTGAAGAGAGTATGCGCTGAACATACTAAAAACTGCAGCACCTGCAATTAATCCCTTATGCATAATAGTTCCTTAAATACTTTATTTACTTATTATCGGAACTAAAATACCAAAAATAAACACAATCTGCACCAATTTGTTAAGCCCACATTAATTATTTAACTAAAATTTCGAGTTCATATTTTAAAACCCAAACTGGAAAAACACCCAATATCAGTTAATACTTTATAACTAACAACTTAATTGGTCCCCCTACTCACCCTATGTCGCTGAGAGCTAAATTTATCCTTCTACTTTCCTCTATTTTTTTAGTGGTGGTAGCCAATACCTTCATTATCTATGTATTAGATAAGCAAGGTCAGGCTAAGCTTGAGGCGGTGATCCATACTCATGATGCTCTCGATGAATCTGAAAAGCTCTACAATCAAATAACGAACGCAGAAACTGGGCAACGTGGTTATTTATTAACTCAAGACCTCAACTATTTAGAACCCTACTACACAGCACTTGAACAAGTTAAACAACATTTTTTGACTATCAATAAGCTAACGCTAAATAACCCCGAACAACAAGACACTCTTACTGAAATTGATGAGCTGGTCGACAAAAAATTAGCAGAGTTAGCATTAACTGTCACACTTGTAATGCAAGGCACGCCATATGCCCTCGAAGAAGCTAAAGCGATTGTGTTAACGAATGAGGGTAAAAAGTATATGGACCAGATCCGCGAGCATATTTTACTGTTTCAAAATACTGAGCTTGCCAAGTTAGAACAGCAAAATGCTGACTACCAAAAAAACAGACTATTTATAACTCACTTCGTAACTTTGCAAATACCATTAATGCTCATCTTGTTAGTTTTTTGCGCTTTTTATATCAATGCAAAGCTTTTTAAACCTCTAAAGTTATTAATTCAAAACACTGATCAACTAGAAAAAGGCGAAAAACCAAAAACGTTGACGATTAGTAGCCATGATGAAATTGGCTATGTGTTAAAACGCTTTGCACGCATGAGTGACATCGTTTATGAGCGAACGAGTAAGTTAAATTTTCAAGCTAGTCATGATCATCTAACAGGCGTTTTAAATCGCACAGAGTTAAAGCCAGCATTGAAGCAAGCCATTACTACTTGCTCTGAAGACAATAAACTGGCTGTTATATTTATAGATATAAATAAATTTAAACAACTCAATGATGAATACGGCCATTTAATTGGTGACCAAGTTCTTATTGAAACCGCAAAACGGATTACGTCATCAGTTAGAGCCGATGATGATGTGTATCGTTATGGGGGAGATGAATTCGTCATAATTACACATAATATCGCTAAATACAGACACATTAATGCCATGATCACGCATCTATTGGCACGTTTTGATAACCCATTTGTATTTGAACAGCTCACATTAAATATTTCATTAAGTATTGGGGTAGCCCTTGCTCCAGATCACAGCCTAGATCACCAAGAATTGCTGAGATTAGCTGACCAAGCAATGTATCACGCTAAACATGAGTTAAAAAATAGCTATCATATTTACAACAACTACAATCAAGAAGACTAATCTAAATTACTGCTTTATACGTATATATTTGCAAAAATCACCATCACTATGTATAAAAAATACACACAGATATTAATTAAGGCAGCACTATGCATATTTTATTAACAGGTGGAACGGGCCTTATTGGTAGACATTTGTGCCCTTTTTTATTGAATCACCACAAGGTTACTGTGCTAACACGCAACCCTATTCAAGCCGCGGTCATACTGACTCATCAAGTACACACTGTTAAGTCACTCGATGAAGTCAACTTTGAAGAGGTTGACGCTGTCATTAATCTAGCTGGAGAGCCAATCGTCAACAAGCGCTGGAGCGAGTCGCAAAAACGAACTTTGCTGAATAGCCGGATCATTCTTACTTTACAGATATCTAAAGCAATTAGCCGTTGTGAATCGCCGCCTCATACCTTTATTTCTGGCAGTGCGATTGGCTTTTATGGCCGCCAAGAAAACCAGCCAATTGATGAAAGCTTTAATGATATTTACCCTGAGTTTAGCCATGTTCTTTGCCGTGATTGGGAGCATGCAGCGACGAAAGCACAATCTGACCAAACTCGAGTATGCCTACTTCGTACAGGTATCGTATTAGCTAAGCAAGGTGGTGCTTTAGGTAAAATGCTGCCTGCTTTTAAATTTGGCTTGGGTGGACCAGTAGGTCATGGTCAACAAGGAATGTCGTGGATCCACATTGACGACATGATCCAACTCATCCTTTTTGTGCTTTCACATCAAGAGATACACGGGCCTGTCAATGCCACTGCGCCAAACCCTGTTGATAATAATGAATTTAGTCAAACACTCGCGAGTGTGATTTCGCGACCTGCCATGCTACGTATGCCTAGCTGGGTTTTAAAATTGATGATGGGAGAAATGTCTGATCTTCTGCTTCATGGTCAATTTGTGCTTCCGAATAAACTACTTAGTCACAATTACCGCTTCCACTATCCAACATTGCAGCCGGCATTAGAAAGCCTGAAATTATAGTTACAATGTACTGGTTGCTAATACCCAACTAATACATAATAATTAAATAGATTTTAGTCGAGTGATTCTTCAGGGAAAGTCATGATGCATTTACCCACCATAATCAGCATATCAATTTTATTGAATGTGATTATTGGGTCGTTCTTATTGTCTTTGTATTTTTTAAGACAACAATCAAGTTATTTATATTGGGGTAGCTCGTGTCTCATATTTGTAGGCGCACAAATAGCAGCTTCTCTGCGTATTTTTATCGACCTTCCTCTAATTACACATTATCTAGCTGATTTACTGATAATTTCAGCTCCCTTAGCAGCCATACTAGGTATTCATGCTTACAGTCAATCAGACAATAAATGTCAAAATAAATGTGCATATGTGTTAGTTGCAGCTGCAGTAATATTACTCCTTGTTTATGATTCACCATTTAGCCAGTTATTCACAACAGCCATAATTGCAGCATGTTTTAGCTATGCAGCTTTCGCGCTAAGGAAGTTGCATGTTAAACGCATCATGCATTTAGTATTACTCAAGTTGTGTTTCGTCATTCACGCTTTGATTATGGTAACCCAGTTTTCACTACTACTTAGTGATTACCTAGGTTTGTTGCAAACAGACTTGAAACAAATATTAGCTGTTATTCTCATAAGCCATATTGTTATTACCACACTAACCGCCATGATCTGGCCATTAATGATGTTCTTAGAGCATGAGCAGGTACTGAGCGACCTTGCTAATCGTGATTCGCTAACCGGTTTATTGAATCGTCGTGCGTTTATTAGCGTTAGTAACAATTATTTAGAACAAGCAAACAACAACCTAACAAAACTTTGCGCTTTGATGATAGATATCGATTTCTTCAAGAGAGTTAATGATCAACATGGCCACGAAACGGGTGATGAAGCACTTAAGTGGGTTGCTAAAAAGATTAAAAGCCAGCTACGTGAGCACGATCTAGTAGCTAGGATTGGCGGTGAAGAGTTTGCAGTAATACTACCCAATACTAGCCAAGCTCAAGGAGAAATCTTATCTGAGCGAATTCGTTTAGCCATTCATAATGATAGCTTTGTGCACAATGACAATGAAATAAACCTGTCTATCAGTATCGGCATCATCACCCATAAATCGGGCACAAATAATGTTAACGAGTTACTGGCAGAAGCCGACAAAGGCTTATACAAAGCAAAATTAAATGGCCGTAATCAGGTTGTGACCATGGCATTTTAACGCAACAACTTGTTAGTTTAATTTAAGCTCTCATTTAGCTGGCTTAGCTCATTGGTCACCCACTGTTTATCTAAGCATTGCTCTAAGTTCAGTTGGGCAAATTTTAAAAAGTTGCGCGCCGCATGTGATAAATGGCGATCGGTGCGCACTACAAAATACCAATGGCTGGCCAAATTCACATCTTCAACATTTAGCATGCAAAAACTCGTATCGTGAGGTGGCAGTACATGGCGCGAAACCACCCCCAGCCCCATTCCTGAGCCAACAGCAACACGAATAGCCTCGTTACTCGCCATTTGAACTGTGTTGCTAAGGACAAAACCTCTGCTTTGCAGTTCACTCTCAAACAGCATTCGCGTAGCTGAACCTGGCTCGCGAAGTAAAAAACGTTCACTCACTAAGTCATGTAAAGTTACATGACTTTTACTCGCAAGCTTATGGTTATTTGCCGCAATAAATACAAGAGGATTTTGTAAAAACCGCCCCGCTTTTGCGTGTTCTAACGAAGGGGGATGACTAAATACATAAATATCGTCTTCGCCTCTTTCAAACCGGGCAAGCACCTCAGCACGATTACCAATTTCTAGTGGCAATTCAACATGCGGATGTAAATTACTATACGGACCAAGTAACTTAGGCAAAATATATTGTGCGGTGTTAACCATGGCTATTTTACAGCGCCCGCGCTCACCGCCTCTAAGCTCAGCTAAGTAATCTTGATAGTCATCAAAATGACCAAACACCTGCTGACATGTTTGAAACAACGCAAAACCTGCTTCTGTAACATGTATACGCTGCTGGTTAACCATCACTAATGGCTCATTAACTGTTTCTTGTAAGCGTTTAATTTGTTGCGAAACCGTTGGTTGCGTTAAGTGTAACTGCCTTGCTGTTTCACTGATAGAGCGCGTTTTTACCACACACATAAACACTTCTAGTAAGCGAAAAGAAATATGTCTTAAGTCCATAAAACCCAACCCATAGATTATTATCTATAAGATACTATCACTTATTTAATTATTTACTATGTGAATTTTTATCTAGAATAGCGGCGCTTTTAACCAAGAGGAGAACAAAGTGCCTGATATTGTTGTAATGTTTTTTGTTTTAGGACTCACAGCCGGATTACTTCGCTCTGACCTAAAAATTCCGCAAGCAACCTATGAAACTCTTAGCCTATTGTTGATGCTCACCATTGGCTTAAAAGGCGGCATGGTGCTACATGGCAATTTACATTGGCAACTCTTACCCGAAATGGGCGCTGTGTTACTGCTTGGCGGCTTAATACCTTTAATGCTTTACCCAGTTTTAAACAAACTGCTAAACCTCTCTGTTGCTAATAGCGCAAGTATTGCCGCCCACTATGGTTCAGTAAGTGCAGGTACATTCGCCGTTGCTTTAGCATATGCCGAATCGAACTCACTTAATGTGGGTGCTGAAGTCACGCTTTACTTAGTAATGCTTGAGTTACCTGCCATCATCGTTGGTTTGTTACTATTCCGCCGTCTGGGAAATGGGTCTGGGCAAAACCTATCACTCAAAGCGCTATGGCATGAAACACTGACTAACAAAAGCGTGATTCTGCTTGTAGGTGGTGTAATTATTGGCATGATGTACGGCACACAACAAGGCAGCCAAGTAACTAGCCTTTTAACAAACAGCTTTAAAGTTGTATTAGCGTTATTCTTGCTCGAAATGGGTTTAATGGCTGCACAAACACTGCGCCCTATTCCATGGCATCATTGGCGTTTAGCATTATTTGCACTTATAACACCTAACCTATTGGGTGCTATCGGCGTCTGTGTTGGTACTGCCCTTCAACTCGAACTGGGCTCGGTAGTAATATTAGCAAGCCTAGTTGCTAGTGCCTCTTATATTGCTGCTCCAGCGGCTATTAAAGCAGCGATTCCTGATGCTGATATAGGCTTAGCCATGTTATGTTCTTTAGGTATTACCTTTCCTTTCAATGTATTACTAGGAATTGGCTTGTATCATCAAATAGCATTGTATATGAATTAAAAGATTCGCTAACTATCACTTTATGCATGAGATTTTTTAAAAAGTCGTTTAATATAAATAAAAAAGCAGTGCAAGGACATGCTATGTTCAATCAAACGCTTAGCACTGAGCAACAGCATGTAAGTGATATTTTTATGCGCTTATGTACGCTTTGCCAGGTGCAAAATAATTTAGAATTAGAGCAACATTTATCATTACAACGTGGCTTTTGTGAGCAAAGCATTGAGCTTGCAACTGTTCCTTATGAGTTAATTGATAAAGTGACTAAAGCTTCTGAGGTTAGCTTTGATTCACTACTTAATGGTAATAACCAAACCACAGCTACACTCGATGGGCCGGTATTAGAAGCAGTGAGTAACGGTATTATCAAGAGTATAAAAAAGCTATCAATGGCGGGGTTAATTAAGGGTGAAAATCAAACGCAAGAAGCACTTAGTCAACTTGCAGATATTCAGCTAAAACAAATAGCAAAAGAGCTCAAAATACAAAGCCAGGTTAAATAACCTGGCTTTTTTACTAATTCTTACCTTTGTACATTTTCTCATAAATGTCAGATATGTTGTTTTGCTTATCGTAGTATCGCTGCAGCTCTCCAAGCGATAACTCCTTTATTTTATCGCTAGCAAGCCCAGTCGGTTCTGCTAATTTAAAATGTGCAGCGTGCGGTGAAGTGCCCATTAAGGTCGCAATTTCGCTCTTTAGTTGTTCAGCTTTATTGAATAGTTTAATTGCTTTGCTGATATCTGTTTCATGCTCGGCTTGTAACGTGCACCAAACCACCTCAACAGACTTAGACCTTATTTGATCTTCAAAGATATTTTTGCGCGCAATCAACCATGTACTTGCAATCAGCAAGATGGCTAAAACGGCAATGGCTATGTAAATTAGTTCAAGCATTACGATCCCTCGGTAAACTAAATGTTACTATACACCCAAACTTGGTCCGTAATACATCAGGAAAAAGCATTATAAATGATAGTACAAGGCTGATATACAACACAATAAAGCTGTAAACGTAATGTATCTGCGCAAATTCTTGCTGCAAATCCAGAACAACAAATTTCACCCAAATAATTAAGTGAGACAGAGTTAGAATAATGAAAAGTTTTGAAACTTTGAAAAATAAATCATTAAATTTATAACTAAACATTGTATGAAGTTTATACATCATAATAAGCATGACTGAATTTGCAATTACAAATCCTAAATATACATTTTGTGCACTTGCTGCTGAATTATGATTCTTCACATACTCCAAAGCATATTCCATCATCAAAGCTGTAAATAAATAGTTAGCGCAAACATTGGCAATAGTGATGAAGTTGCTAAAAAATTCTTTTTCTTTTAAAGCTTTTCGCAATGAATTAATTAAAGCTATCAAGTAACTAGTTGCGATTACAGCTTGAAAGGAAAATGTATCAGTATATGGCTTAATAACGAGCCACTTATTATAAAGCTCTTGCAGAAACTCCACAGGCGCAAACTCTTTTTTCTTTCATGTTAGAATGTTAGATAAAAAAAAACCAGCTCTTAGCTGGTTTTATGTATTAGTTTTCTTTCTTTTTAGGATTTAGAATGATGATTCCGCCCGAGTTGTTTAGATTTTCTTCTTTTTTCTTAGGGTTAAGAATTATGATTCCACCTGAATTTTTAATTTGCTCAACTGAGTTAGTTGAAACTGGTGCTGCGTCGAATGCTAAAGTAGATAGTAATAAAGCTGATAAAGTCATTTTTTTGTTCCTTCATTGTTAAAGATAGTTTTCGTTAGCAAATACCGAGCCACTAAAATACAAATTTGGGTAAAAACTAACGACTAGACTCTATATAAGCATAAAATTAAACCGTTAGGCCATTTTTTATACTATTCACGTATGCAAAACGTACGCTGAATAGCATCAAACCGTTTAGCTCTATAAACTAGCTAGGCTCTATGCCATAATTCTGTTAATTCAAAAAATAAGTCAAAGCGGTCCTACGCTTAGCAAGGTTTAATGCATGGCATATCCAGAACAACAGCAACCAACAATTTATTGGCACGACTACGAAACATTTGGCGCAAGCCCTCAAAAGGACCGCCCGAGTCAATTTGCAGGTATTCGTACCGATCTCGATTTGAATATTATTGGTGAGCCGTTAATTGAGTATTGCAAGCCAGCTGCCGATTATTTGCCCCACCCTGAAGCGTGTTTAATAACGGGTATTACCCCACAAGTTGCGATGCAAAAAGGCTTAGTCGAAGCTGAGTTTATGGCAAAGATCCATGCTGAATTTAGCCAACCTAATACCTGTGTTGCGGGCTATAACAGTATCCGTTTTGATGATGAAGTCACACGTTACAGCTTATATCGTAACTTTTATGACCCATACGAGCGTGAATACAAAAACAATAATAGCCGCTGGGATATTATTGATTTAGTGCGTGCCTGTTATGCACTACGCCCAGAAGGCATTGAATGGCCGCTTAAAGAAGACGGGTCACCGAGCTTTAAGCTCGAGCATTTAACCGTTGCCAATGGCATTGAGCACGCTGCTGCTCACGATGCATTAAGTGATGTAACGGCAACCATAGCGTTGGCAAAATTAATAAAAGAAAAACAACCTAAGTTGTATCAGTTCTTCTTTAGCTTACGCTCTAAAAAAGCACTGGCTGATTTAGTTGATGTATTTAACATGACACCACTGGTGCACACTTCATCACGAATTCCAGCAAGCCAAGGCTGCACCAGCTGGATTGCACCAATGAGCTTTCACCCAGTCAATAAAAACGCCATTATTTGCTTTAATTTGACTGAAGATCCGCAAGTCTTATTAGATTTATCAGTTGAAGAGCTACGAACGCGTCTTTACACAAAACACAGCGACCTTGGCGAAGACGAAGCACCGGTAGGCTTAAAACTCGTGCATTTAAACAAGTGCCCTATTCTTGCACCAGCAAAAACCTTGTTACCAGAGAACGCAGCACGTTTAGGTATTGACCGCGAAAAATGCCTACAAAATCTCGCTATTTTAAAATCCAACACAGAACTTCGCGACAAAGTCACCGAAGTGTTTAACGAACAACGTGATTATGGCGAAACCACTAACCCTGATTATCAACTTTATGATGGTTTTACCAGCCATGCTGATAAAGCAAAATTTGCTATGATACGTGATGCAAGCCCTGAGCAATTAGCCTCAATGCAGCTTGATTTCGATGATAAAAAGTTTGCTACCTTGTTATTTAGATACCGCGCGCGAAACTGGCCACACACCCTTAGCCAAGATGAATTAGCCACTTGGCGCCAGTATTGCCAAAACAAGCTAATGCATGGCGAAGATAGCCCGTCGATAAGTGGCCAAGATTTCATGATCACCCTGGAAAATCTGGCTCATGAAAATGATGATAACGAGAAAAATCTGCATATTTTAAAAGCCTTGTACAATTACGCACAAAGCATGTAAAAAAACGCGACAATTATTGTCGCGTTTTTTATGAATATTACTTTTTATGTAACGCTTCGATACGCGCTAATAAGCTAGAGGTGTCGAAACGGCCGCCGCCTAAAGCTTGTACATCGGCGTAATATTGATCAACTGTTGCCGTCATCGGCAAAGTTGCGCCGTTTGCCTTTGCCTCATCCAAAGCGATGCCTAAATCTTTGCGCATCCAATCTACAGCGAAACCAAACTCGTATTCGCCAGCCCACATTGTTTTGTAGCGGTTTTCCATTTGCCATGAGCCTGCAGCGCCTTTAGAGATGGTTTCAATTACTTTTTCACCATCAAGGCCAGCTTGTTTTGCAAAGTGTAAACCCTCAGCCAAGCCTTGCACCACACCAGCAATACAAATTTGATTTACCATTTTACAAAGTTGACCAGAACCTACTTCACCTAATAATTGGCTAAAACGGCTAAAAGCAGCCATGACAGGTTGAACAACATTAAAATCAGCTTCGTCGCCACCAACCATCACAGTTAATACACCATTTTCTGCACCCGCTTGGCCGCCAGAAACCGGCGCATCTAAAAATCCGATGCCTTGTAATTTTGCTTGAGCGCCAACTTCACGTGCCACTTCAGCTGATGTTGTAGTGTGGTCAACTAAATAGCTGCCCTCATGCATGCTTGCCAGCACACCATTTTCACCATAAACAACTGAACGTAAATCATCATCATTGCCTACGCACATGAAAACGATATCAGCCCCTTTTGCGGCTTCACTTGGCGTTTCAGAGTATTCACCTTGATACTCTGATACCCACTTTTGCGCTTTAGCCGTTGTGCGGTTGTAAACTGTCACACTGTGACCTGCGTTGGCAAGGTGACCCGCCATTGGATAACCCATTACACCTAATCCGATGAAGGCGACTTTCATTGACATAAAACTGACCTATTTGAGTGATAAATTAGTAACAATTTCATTATCTCAACCGAATAACTAAAAAGCGAATGAAAAAAAGTTCATTTAAACCGTTTAAAAACACACAGGTAAAACATGGATAGTATATATCGTTTCAATGCCCAGCTTGCATCTGGTGAAAACTTTAGCCTTGAATCGTTACAAGGAAAAACAGCGCTTATCGTCAATATTGCCAGCAAATGTAATTTTTCAGTTCAAATGGCAAGCCTTGAAAAGTTGTATCAAGAATATAAACAGCAAGGTTTTACCGTACTGGGTTTTGCCTGCAATCAATTTGGCCACAATGAGCCACTTGATGGCAATGAGCTTAAAGCCTTTTATCAGCAGCACTTTGATGTCAGTTTTCCTATTTTTAACAAGGTCTTAGTCAACGGCCCAGACGCCCACCCGTTATTTAATTATTTAAAGTGTCATACCCGTGGAATTGCACAAAACCGCGCAATTAAATGGAATTTCACCAAATTTCTTATAAACTCAGAGGGTCAACTCGTTGCGCGATATGCCCCGCGCACCAAACCCGAAACCCTCAAAATGGTGATAGAGAGTAATTTAAATGATGAAACTGGCCTTATTCAGTGCGCAAAAGTATGAGCAACCGTTTTTTGAAAGGAATCTAACTGAATACGCTGAGTCTGTTTCGCTCAGTTATTTTGAGCAATCCTTAAACAGCAATACCACGCCCCTCTGCCAAGGTTTCGATGCAGTGTGCGTGTTTGTAAACGATACGGTCGACAAACACGTCATTGCAGATATGGCGGCTGTTGGCATTAAAGCAATCTTATTACGCTGTGCAGGCTTCAATAATGTAGACCTTGATGCTGCCAAAGAGCATAACATCAAGGTTTGCCGCGTCCCTGCATATAGCCCAGAAGCAGTAGCAGAGCATTGTATTGCACTCATGCTAACGCTCAACCGAAAAACCCATAAAGCCTTTAACCGAGTACGTGAAGGCAACTTTGATTTAAACGGTTTACTTGGTTTTAATCTGTTTAAAAAAACTATTGGGATTATCGGCTGTGGCAAAATCGGTTTAGCGCTAGTTAATATCTTAAATGGCTTCGGGGCTAAGGTACTCGTGTGCGACCCAATGGCTGGTGAAGGCCCTTACACCCTATGCGATTTAGACACATTGCTTACACAAAGTGATGTCATCTCATTGCACTGCCCGCTCAACGAGCATACTCATCATTTAATTGATGCTAGCGCATTTGAGAAAATGAAAGATGGTGTCATGCTGATTAACACCTCTCGTGGTGCACTTCTTGATAGCCAAGCATGTATTCAAGCGCTCAAGTCTAAAAAGCTCGGACACCTAGGGCTTGATGTGTATGAGCAAGAGTCAGAGTTATTCTTTAAAGATCACCGTGAAGAAATCATGCAAGACGATATTTTTTCACGTCTTATTAGCTTTCCAAATGTGTTAGTGACAGGCCACCAAGGCTTCTTCACCCAAGAAGCACTTAGCGAAATAGCCTGCACCACATTACAAAGTGCTAATGAGATAAGCCAAGGCTTACCATTAACTAACGAAGTTATTTAAAGCAAGCGCCCCTTAAATTAAAAAGGCGTGAGGTTTAACCCCCACGCCTTTTACTTTTTGTCTTTTCACTTAAAACTAGCAACTAGCAACTAGCAACTAGCAACTAGCAACTCAAATCTCTATTTCAACAACGCCACGTTCACAAAAACCGCCGTCATTAATAACGGGCAGACAAAGCGAATGTACTGGGCAAACCAATAATGAGGACCGCTCGATACTTGATGCAATTTATTACCACGCTGCCATAACCAGCCAACAGTAATGAAATAGAACAGTCCCATTAAAGGTAATTGGTACTGTGTAAGCACCATAATGACTAAACCAAATAACCAGTCAAAGTTTAAGATAATCAGTGATGAGGCAATAAACACGATTAACGTTACAAATAAGGTTGCTTTTTTGCGCTCTACACTGTGATTCTCAACTAAAAATGCTACTGGAATTTCGGTCGATGAGATGGTTGATGTCACTGAGGCAATCGACATTAATACAAAAAATAATAAGCCAACGAGTAAACCCATTTGGCCCATCGTGCTAAACAGTTCAGGTAAAATCGCAAAAATTAACTGCCCTTCACCGACCAATTTACCGCCGCTAAATACCTCTACACCGTTATGTTGAGCAACAAAAATAGCCGGAATAATCAATAAACCCGCTAAAAAGGCTACACCGGTATCAAGCAGTGCCACAGTGCCGGTTAGTTTAGGCAGGTTGGCATCTGGCTTTAAATAAGAGCCGTAAACCATCATACAGCCAACACCTAACGACAGCGAAAAGAACGCTTGTCCCATTGCCGCAATAATTAAGTTTGCATCAAGAATTTGACTAAAATCTGGCACTAAATAGGCTGCAAAGCCATCCATGGCACCATCTAAGGTGGCGATATAAGCAATTAACGCCACTAATAACACTAGCAATAATGGCATTAAGCGGCGTGACCAAGTTTCGATACCTGATTTAACGCCTTTTAAAATAATACTCGCGGTAAGAATAAGCATCAGTGGCGTAAACACAAAATTACGTGCCATCGAGTCACTATGTAAAAAGTTACTTAACTCAGTAAAACCAAAGAAGCTTGCGACTGGCTCGAGCGCATAAGCGAGCATCCACCCGGCAACTATCGAATAAAAGCTCAGCATTACAACCGCACCAAAGAGGCCAATATAACCAGCTGCGGCTCCCACTTTAGGCGCTGTGTCTTGCCATGCGTTAGATAATGCTTTTACTGGATTCGCTTGCGCTTGGTGGCCTAAATACAGCTCAGTATAAAGAGCCGGAAGCGCCAATAAGAAGATAACAATGAAGTAAACAAGTAAAAATGCACCGCCGCCATGGTTTGCCGCTTGTGTTGGAAAGCCCCAAATATTACCTAAACCTACCGCCGCACCAGAAGCTGCTAAAACGAAACCTAATCGACTTTGAAAGCCGTCACGAACTTGTGCCATACATCTACAAATCTGTTATTATTTTTCATCATTAAACCATAATTACAGTCAACTGCGTAAACTATTTGCGTTTGTTCATGCCTATAAATGTGCATCTGCTGTAAAAATAAACAAAACTAAATACGAGCCTTCGTGTAAGCGTTAAACCATGAGCAGTGACTACTTTTCGAATACTCTTATCATCGAGCAGCAAAGCCAAATAACGGTCAAAAAAATTATGCTGATGGATGCAACACATATTGATGTTGCAAGTTTACCCCTTGATAAATTACTCAGTGAGTTTGAATTAAGCGTGCTTGAAAAACGCAAAGTGCCTAGCGCCAAGCAAGAGTACTTAGCCACTCGCCTAACGTTAAAGTATTTGTATCAACATGCTTACCCTAGTGATGATTTAGCTCTCAATGAAATATCAAGCCAGTTTAATGACAAAGACAGTAAGCTCAAATTACATACAAAACGCAGAGAACCTGTGTGGGCCTGTTTATCACATTCAAATGGTTTAATTGGCGCAGCCCTTAACCCCGAACAGCAGCGATTTGGTTTTGATATTGAACAAAGCAGTAAGCCTCGCCCTTTTATCAAACTCGCAAAGCATTTTTATCATCAAGATGAAGTTGACTTAATTAGCCGTTTTGACGCTCCCGATGAACAGGCACAGTGCTTTTTTAGAATTTGGACATTAAAAGAGTCGCTTGCCAAAGCAAGTGCTCAGCCAATTGCGAAACTACTTGCTCCTAATGTATTTGAAGAATTGAGCAAACATAATTTCAGCGCGAGTAGTAACTCTGTTGAAGGCTTTGATATAAGTGTTGTGGCACAAAAAAGCACTGACTGGCAGTGCTCTTTTATTAATTTTAACGACTTACGCCGCGACTTGGCTTTCTAATAGTCGGCTGTGAATAGCCTGCACGACTTCATCTGACTCACTTTGCTCAACTAAGAAGCACAGGTTATGTTTACTTGCACCGTGGCAAATTAAACGAATATTAAAATCACTCAATACCTGCATTAAGTTCATTTCTTGCTGACGTAATTGAATTTCAGAACCAATTAAAGCCACCAGCGTTAAGTTATTCTCAACCGACACATGACAAAACTCAGAAAGCTTATCTAAACAAGCTTGATCAAGCTCTGGGCGTGATGCATTTGGTGCGTTATCTAAAGTGATTGCAACACTGATCTCGGAGGTAGTAACCAAATCAACCGAAATATTAAACTCACTTAAAATGGTGAAAACACGGGCTAAGAAACCACTCGCTAGGAGCATTTCAGGGCTTTTAACCGTTAACAGAATTTGGTTTTTACGCTGTGTTACGGCACGAATACCTGGTTGCTGAGATTTTTCTTTTTCAATCCATGTACCACCTAACTGCGGTTCACGGCTTGAACCAACAAACACACTAATATGGCTACGGCTTGCAGGTAAAATGGTTGCCGGGTGCAGTACTTTTGCACCAAACGTTGCCATTTCTGCCGCTTCATCAAAGCTTAAGCGTGCAATTGGGCTTGCTTTAGCGCATAAACGCGGATCAGTACTGAAAATACCCACAACATCGGTCCAAATATGCACGCTTTTTGCGTTAATTGCTTCAGCGAGTAATGCAGCACTGTAATCTGAACCACCACGGCCTAAAGTGGTCGTTTGATTGTGCTCATTGCTACCAATAAAACCTTGAGTTACCACAACATGGTCATCAAGTAGCGGCACTAAATGCTCTTTTGCAGCCGCAGCGGTTGCTGCAACATTTGGGGTAGCTTTAGCAAATTGGCTATCTGTTTTTAGCACTTTACGTACATCAAAACGCACCGCATCAAGACCTTGACCGCGTAATACTTGAGTAAATAAATACGATGACAAACGCTCGCCAAAGCTCAGTAGTTCATCTTGATCTGCTACTGACTTAGCCCCGTCTGATGCTAGCTTTTGAAAAGCCTTAAGCGTTTCATTAAAGCCATGTGCTAAATCAGCATCCAGTGACAGCTCTGCCAAAATTGCTTCTTGAATGGCGACAACGCCAGTAATATGCTCAACACGCTCAGCCGCGCTCAAATCAGCTTTACACAATGCAACTAAATGGTTTGTCACGCCTGCACTGGCACTCACAGCAACAATACGTACTTGATTATCAGCACAAATGATTTCTGCGCAGCGGCTCATAGCATCAAAGTTAGCTACACTGGTGCCACCAAATTTTGCAACAACGTAATCTGATTTTGTGTTGGCGGCTAATTGGGTATTCATGTCGTCTCCTTTTGTGGAAAACTATCCACAGTAATTCAAGAAGAACTCGGCAAGGGGGTGCTTTGAAAATAAAGAGTAGTCCATGCCAGAAGCTCTCCACCTAGTTTGGTGACAGTTTTGAGGATTCAGCCCCATAAACCGAAAAATAACCGTGACGTCCGGTTAATTTTCTCGGCGAGTACTTCCCTCATTAATGGTCATCGGCGTTCGTCACCTCACATTAATTACCTAAGTATCGCACCTCTTCTGAATGTTAAGTTAACACCTGGTTAAAATAACAAAGCCTGCTGTTAAAAGCAGGCTTCGAAAGTTAACGTTTAGACGTCTAGCTGTCAAGTTGTTTTATGAAATTAAACTGCCCGCTAAGTGCGAACCGTAATAACCAACGGTATAAGCAATTAATAAATAAACCGACATTTTAAGATAGCTCATAAAGGTCAGTGCCTTAACCTTACTCATGGCAATAATACCTGCCGCAGAGCCGATTATAAGCATTGAGCCACCTACCCCAGTTGCGTAAGTAAACGACAGCCATTGCTGAGGGCTCATCACAATATCAGCTTTTAAAAGTGCTGCAGTTAGAGGTACGTTATCTACCGCCGCTGATAATAGCCCCATCAAGTAGTTGGCATATTCCGGTGCCATCAACTCATATAAGTGAGTAAATTTAGCAAGCATGCCAACTTCTTTTAATGCGCCAACCAGCAATAACACACCAACGAAGAACAATAAGGTGTCGTATTCAATTTCACGAATATAATCGATAATTTTTTTGTTTACGTCTTTTTTGCGCATTAAGAATTGCGCAACCAAAAACATCAGAGATAAACCAAATAAAAAGGTTAATAACGGCGGCACACTATAAAGCACACTCAAAGTTAACGTAGCAATAATCGTCGAGAAGAAGATAACCGCAATGGTAATATCTGTCTTTTCGATACGACGGGCTGCTTGTTTTTCAAACACAACATTACCCGACATACCCACCGACAACATCGCCGCGAGCAGTGCAACACTTGTCAGTGCAGGGGCAATTAATAATAGTAGATTAGCAATAGTGACTTTTTCGTCTAAGAAAATCATCAGGGTTGTAACATCACCCGTAATCAACGACACCCCACCCGAATTAACACTAAATACAATTAAGGTCGCATATTTTATTAATTTTTTAGGATCTAACTTAAGTGACATCACCACCGCAAGCGAGATTAAAGTGGCAGTTATGTTGTCTGAAATAGATGAAAATAAAAACGCAAAACCACCAATCAGAAACATCAGCTTTCGTTCACTGATTTGATTTGGCATAATTTTATGAACAATATTCTGGATAAAACCTTTAGAGTTTAAATACGCTACAAAGGTCATCGCAGCCATTAAGAACAGCCACAAAGTCGCGATTTCTAATATGTTGTGATCCAGTTGATGTTGTATGGTTTCTGGGCTTTGCCCATGAATTGGAGAGATAAATAAGATAATCCAGCATAAAGTGCCAAAAAAAAGCGTCGTTTTGGCCTTGTTTACATGGATAATATCCTCTATAACGATAAGCAAAAATGCCACCGCTATCAGGGTTAGGATAAGTGGGGTTACCATGGTGTTTGAACAACCTTTATAATAATGTAAAAATTGTAAGTCGAGTGTTTCGGCGCGGATTCTAGCAGCATAGAAAGCATAAAACTATTCTCAATTACATAATTTAATACTAATCGCTAACACCAAAGTCTGAATTTACTGGAGCCTTATGATCCCAGCTAAAAAGTTATTAAATACCCTTACTGAACATTGGGGGGTGTTAGAACTGCTATTTAAACGTTTTAAGATGGCTGATTTCAGCTTGAAAGACGTACAAAATGCGATAAAACAAAAACAACCTTCATGGTCAAATGAACGCATTTATAAAGAGACAAATCGTTTATTGAATCAAGATATTATCATTCCACTGGCAAAATCATCGCAGTTAGAAATCAACCGCGCGATCGCCGATTTTGCGACTTTCTTGCTACAAGAAGAACACTTAGGTCTTGCCCAAGAGATTAGCGTGCTCGTTGATGATTTAGCTCGCCTTGGTAATCGCCTTGCTAAAGCCGGTGAAATTGAAGATTACGACGAGCTTCGCCGCTTCAGCCGTATTATGGATGATCGGGTACGAAAAATAATGAAATTGTTTGCCCACAATGAAAACGCAATTTTAAATATTGTTGAGCAAGCGAAAGCTGATAACGCGGTGCAATCACTGCAAAAACGCTATCAGGCTGTAATTGAAGCGTTCGATGAATACATCGAGCCTATGCTTGAAATGGTTGATATTCGTGGTGACTTCCATGCTTGCTTTAATACCATCGAAGCACAAATTAGCGCGCAAATAGAGCAAATTGACCGCCTTGGTAAGTCATATCAAGACAAGCGCATGCTTGAACAATTACGTACCCGTATTTTAGAAATGCATTTAGTTGGTCGTGAAAGTTTACGTAAAAGCGCCGATATGTTGATGCCGCTGCGTGAAGAGTTACGCCGCAACAACCTAATTACTCGCCAAGCGGCTAAAGTGCTTGGTTTAGTGCGTAAAAATGGCGTCGATAACATGTTAAGTGCAGTACAGCCTAACTTTGTCTCAGACGCGCAACGCTTTTCACTTGGTCAGCAACGTCATATCGTGGCCTATATGGCAGGCTTAGTTGACTTTGAGCACGATGAATATCAGCTTCCTGAACATGATGATGTGCCCGCCTATCAAAGCCCGCATATTCCTGATTACAACGACGTTAAAACACAATTTAGAAAACGCTTTAAAAAAGCCAGCAAAAAAGCTCAGCCGCTGCTTAGTTTCTTAGATGAAAGCTACCCAAACTTAGAAGCTGACGAAATGCTGTTCTTGTATCAAAAATTGATTAGCGATGGCGACCTTCAAATCAGCCAAAGCCAAGAGAAAGTAAAAATAAAAATTGCCCAGCAACACTTCTCTCTTTACCCATTTAACTCATCGATTGCTGACGATAAAAAAGCAACAGAGCAATAACCATGACAGATATTAATTTAGATGATTTAACGCATCTGCAAGCTATTAATAAAAAGCTCACATCAGGCTACCACATTAGCGAACAAGACACGCTGATGTGGCAAGAGCTTGACCAACACATTGATGCTTATCGCGCGTTATTTAACGCCCTTGGCCATGACCTACAACATGATAGCCGTGGCTTTTACTATTTTGGCAGCGACGAAAGCACCCCAAACATGGGTAAAATTTCGCGTGCCATCGCACTGACTATCTACATCTTAATTGAGCACTATGCCAATACAGGTAAAGATCCAATGCGTGCTTTGTTTGACGAAGTAAACGACCTTGAACTGATGCAAACCTTAGTGCAAATCAACAAGCACCTGTTTGATCAATTAGAAATCTTCTCAGGCTCAGATTTACGCAAAGACGTTTATCTACGTATGGTACGTTTAGGTCTTGCTCGCGAAGTAGAAAACGGCTTTATGCTGCAAGCACCTATTTATCGTTATATCGATGCATTAATGGAAGTAAACGAAGAAACCTACCTAGGAGATGACGACTAATGCAAAGCCAAAGCCTATACGGACTCAGCAAACTTGCGCTTTTAAATACCGCAGGCTATGCAAAATGCGTGATCCCACTGGATAAAAGTAGCTCTATTTGTGCACCGAATAATACCGGTAAAAGCTCGGTAATTAATGCCCTGCAATTTCCACTGATTAATGATTTGCGCTTAACAGAATGGGATGGCCACGATTTAGACGAAACCCGAAAATTCTACTTTTCGTCAGATCAATCCTATATTTTACTCGAAGCTGACCTGCCTAATGGCCCTGTGGTGATTGGTGTTGCCGGCCTTGGTAAAATTGCCGGTTACGCGCATCAGTTTTTTTGCTACCAAGGTAAGTTGAACCTTGATCACTACACTCAAGGCAAAACCATTGTAAAATTCACCAAGCTTTTTAATCACTTAAAAGAGCAAGGTTTTAATCCAATTGAATTAAAAGCGCAGGAGCTAAACGCCCTACTCACTGGCGGCGCAACACCGTTTGATGGCGATATCAACTTAAAGATGATCCCCCTCAATAACGTGCAAGACTCCGCGATTTACAAAGAAATTTTCCGCCGTATTCTTAACTTGCATAAGTTAGGTGCCAGTGATGTTAAACGCTTTATGTTACGTGTATTTGAGCGTCATATGTCAAACTCACGGGTCGACTTTTATGAAGTGTGGCGACGTTCATTCGATAAAGTGAATCGCGCTAAACGTGAATTAAAAGCCCTTGAGTCAATGCAAGAGCCTATCGCAGCCCTTGAATCTATGCTTGAAAACCAAACGGTTTTAAAAGGCAAACTTGCTGCCTATGCGCCAAAAATTGACCAAGCACTGATTGACTTTGAAACCTATCAACAAGAGCAACTCGCTGAGCTAAATATTGCCCTTGAGGATATCGAACACGAAAAGCACGAGTTCGACCAAAAGCAGCAGCTGTATATTCAGCAATCCCGTGATATTGAACGTAAACAAACTCAAATTGAACAGTGGTTTTTAGACTATCGAGCGCTTAAATCTGAGTTTGAACTAGTTAACAAAGCCACTTTAAAAGTAAGCCTTACTCAGCTTAAACAAGATTATGAATCGTTATCGCATTCATTAAGCAGTGCTCAAGGTCAAAGCTTACACACACTAGATTACCGTATCAGCGAAACACAAAAGCAAATTAAGAGCTTAAAACTGCAGTTAAAGAACCTCGAGTTTAATTTGTTCACTCGTATGCGTGAAGATTTGTCTTTAAAAGAAGTTGAAGAAATTTCGCGTATTTTAAACCCAGATATCTTATCGTTTGCCACCACCAGCAATGGTGATGTTGATATAACAGACGAAGATGCTTTTGGTGAGTTTTTAGAGCAGTTATCAGCTAACGTGAAAGGCGGTGTACTGACTCTTCCTGGCGCAACTATTAAACTTAAAAAGCTAAGCCCAGTGCAAATGCAAACGGGCGAAAATAAAGAGCAATTAACCGCGCAACTCGCTGCTCTTGAAAACTCACTGAAAGAGTTTAAACAACAGCGCGAAGTCGCTGCTAATGTGGCCGAAAAGCAAAAAGAAAAAGATGCCTTATATGATGAGCTAATGGCTTCAGAAGAAGCATTAAAACGCTTTGAACAATTTGAAGTGATGCAGCAATCTGTCGATGCACAAACTCTGCTAAAAGAGCAGTTAAATGCAGAACGCGAACAAGTTGACGACTATCTGCAAGACATTCAAAAAAATAGTGGCTCAATCAGCGATCGTCGCTCAATTATCAAGTCGAAAAAAGATCTGCTTGCCCGCCAAGCTGACCGTTTGCGTCAAGTTAAATCTGAACGTATCGATCACACGCTTGATTTTTACTCAGGCAAAGTCACTCCATACATGATTGAAATCAATATTGATTTTGATAACTTAAGTGACCTCATTCATCACTTTAACAAAGACTGCCAAGAGCTACGTAACTTTGATATCAACGTACGTAACACCTACATGCATATTTACAATGCGGGTATTACTAAATTTGATAACGAAAACGATGAGTTTACTAAATACGAAAAGCTCATCAGCGCGTTTCATAACATCGATAACGAGCGCGATGCGGTTGAACGTCAAGGCCGAGTTGCGTTAACCGAAGTAGCCGCCACTATTAAGGGCTTGCGTGAAGACTTAGACCGCCTACGCCGCGAAATGAACAGCTTTAATAAAGGCATTAGTCAGCACCGTATCTCTAACCTTCAAGCATTCAAAATTAATGTTATTCCGCGCAAGATGTTGGTTGATAGCATTGATACTATTATTAGTACCTCAAATCAGTTTGAGCAAGGCGATACCCTCGACCTATTAAGCCAAGAGCCTTATAGCGAGTCTGCGGTAAACGAAGCGAAAGATCATTTGATTAAGCTTGCCTCTGAAAAAGCCGGTTTAACACTGACCGACTTATTCGATATTCGTTTTGAAGTAGTCAACCGTGCTGGTGAAACTGAGCACTTCGAAAAAATCGATTCAGCCGGCTCTAACGGTACCCGTATCACCATTAAGCTACTTTGCGGCATGCTGTTTATTCGTTACTTATTAAGCGACCAAGAACAAAACTTGTATCGTATTCCGATTTATATCGATGAAGCTGCCGATATCGACCCACAAAACCAAAAAGCAATTATCGAAACCGCTCTTAGCTTTGGCTTTGTGCCGATTTTTGCCTCAGTTAAACCACAAGTTAGCTGTGATTACATCGTCCCTATTCGTACTGTTAAAGATGGTGCACAAAACTGGGTGGATGAAAAAGACTGGATAGATGTGGAACACACTGTTTAATTACAAAAATTAATCATTGATTCAGTCAAGGATGACTATGTTTACAAACTATTACAGTACTTTTTTGTAAATGTGCCATAGTTTTTAAATAATCATTCAGTTGAGTATTATTTGTGTTATGTTATCAATCAAGTAGTGGAAATTTTGCCAAGGAGCAAACAATATGAAGAACTTATTAATCGCGACGGCTGTATTATTTTTAGCGGCTTGTGCTAAAACGCCTGATTGGGATTACGACAAATCAGCGGATTTTAGTAATTATAAAACCTTCTCTTGGGTACCTAATGCCAGCTTGACTAAAAACGTAGCGAACTACCAAATTAGCCCTTTAATGGAAAAACGTGTTCGTGACGCTGTAAATGCTGAACTTGAAAAAAGCGGTATGAAGCTAGTTGATTTAGCGCAAGCAGATGTACTGATTAACTATCATGCCTCTGTTGATACTAAAATTGATGTAGATACCTTCAACGTCGGTTACGGCGCACGCTGGAATTACTGGGGTATGGGTTATAACACGCAAACAACCACTCGCGAATATGAAGTGGGTACGTTAATTCTAGACGTAGTTGACCGTGCTTCTAACCAATTAGTTTGGCGTGGTGCGAAAGAAGGTCGTTTGCAAAAGAACCAATCACCTGAAAAGCGCACTGAAGTTATCAAAGAGACTGTTGCTAACATTCTAAGTAACTTCCCACCGCAATCAATTAATCAAAACTAAACACTGTTTTAGTTAAAAGGCCGCGCAATTAGCGCGGTTTTTTATTGCCTGCTGAAATCTGGTTGGAGTGGTATAACTCAGTGATTCAGATACAATACCCGCAATTTTCAGTGCGCCTAACTAGCCCACTACCCCAGATTAAACAAAATCAAGAGAGTTTTAGATGGTACGCGCAGTACAGCTTACACTTCCCGCATTATTCGTCACTTGCTCAGTGCTAGCAGAAGACACCAACAATATTGAACAAATCACCGTTGAAGTTTCAGCAACCGCAAATAAAGAACCTGTAGGTACTTTTGATGCGCCAGTATCAAACTTAGAATATGACCCGCGTGTCGATTTGCAATCGCGCAATATGGCTGAAGCACAAGCTGATGTAACCATTCGTGGTGGTATTTTCGAAAATACTGGCTTTCGTGTAGGCAGCAGTACATTATTTGACCCTCAATCTGGTCACTACTTTGCTGAAATTCCAATTGCGCCGCAGATGCTAACAGGCCCTTCAGTGCTTACAGGTGCTGATAATGCCCTTTATGGTATGAATAGCTCGGTTGGTACGGTTTCATTTGGCTGGCGCCCTATCACAAGTACTGGCAGCGTTTCTCTTGGCACAGGTACGAATGGCTTTAATTTACAAAGCATTCATGCTGCCCATAGCCAAAAGCTTGATAGCAAACCTGATTGGCGATTAGGTTTTGAAGGGGAATACTCTCACTCAAAAAGTGATGGCTCAATTGATAATGGCGACCACGACTTCGAACGTGCCTCAGCGCGTATTCAACTCGCAAGCTCTACCTCACAAACTGATTTAATGTTCGGACGCCAAGAGAAGTTTTTTGGTTGGCCAAACCTTTATACGCCATTTAACTTTAACGAAACCGAAGATCTTGAAACCAAGCTTTTCATGCTTAATCACAAGCAAATCTATGGTAAGAGCAATAGCCTTGAAGTGACTGGTTATTATCGTAAACATAACGACCATTACGTTTTGTCTCGTGAAAACCCAGCTATTTTTGAAGCGTTTCACGAAACCACGGTTAAGTCATTGGCACTCTCTGGACGCCACCGTTTAAATGACCACTATGCAATTAATTATGCTGGCCAATTTATTGCTGATGAAATTGAATCAACGTCTCTTGAAAACAACTTTACATCACGTAATTACACTAAGCTAAGTATCTTGCCTGAGTACAAGACAGCTCTTACAGCGAACAAAGAGCTTACTTTACGTGTTGGTGCTGCATTTGATGATACGAACCGTGATAGTTCAGCTACCTCATTTATTGCCGATGCCAGCCTTAAAGTAGCGAATCAAAATGGCAGTGAACATACTTGGTATGCGTCATACGCAGAAGCAACACAAGTTCCCGGTTATACCGCCATCGGCGGCAGTGAAACGGGCGGATTATTCAGAAGTAACTACAGCCTTGAGCGCGAAACCACCGATAACCTTGAATTAGGTTTACTGATTGAACAGTCTTCATGGCGTTTAGATTCAGCTATTTTCTACCGTAAAGATAAAAACCTTACGGATTGGACATATCGCTTTGATGCAACCTCAGCACGTTTTGCAAACCCGGTTGATATAGACACCTTAGGCGTTGAATTTTTAGCGAATAAAACGTTCGAAAGCACTGAATTGATTGCCAGCTACACCTATTTAGAAAAATCAGAAGACTATGGCACGGCAGATATTGATGCGAGCTTTTATGCGCTTAACTACCCTGATCACCGTGTAACACTGGGTGCAGTATGGCAACCAATGGATGTGCTTGAGCTGCGTATCGATAACGAATGGCGTAAGCAACATAGTAACCGCTTACGTAACTCTGATGATGAAGCCTTCTTCACGCAGTTAACGCTAAAATTCACCCCAGCCCAGCTTGATAATGTATTTGTAACCTTTGCAGCTGACAACATTTGGGATGAATCATTCGAAGAAGTACCGGGTACCCCAGGCCGCGGCGAACAATATACTCTTAGCGCTACCTATACGTGGTAAGCAAAAACAATAATGCCAGTCAATTGACTGGCATTTTTTCGTTGAGGACTATTAATTATTTCATAATAATCTGTTTCACTTCATTTAGTTGCGAGCACTCAGATTGATGACATTCTCGTGTCGCGTTATCTTCTAAAACCTTTAAAACATCATAGCCAAAATTATTTTTAAGAGACGTATCTGCGCCTTGTTCAATTAGTAATTTCATCGCAGTGTAGTTACTCAATATAGCAGCATAAATTAATGGTGTTGAGTCTGTGCCATCCTTAACATCTAGTTTTGGAGAAAATCTAAGTAAAGTTCTTAGATGCTCTATTCTATCTGGCCCTAATACTTCAAAAATTAAATGTCGTCTTGCAGACACTCTGAAACTGTTCGGGTTGCCGCCCTTTTGAAGTAACACATTTAAAAAGTCAGAGTCGAGATTACTCGTGGCTAGGCTTAAAACACTACTCGATTGATTAATTTGATAATTTGGATCAGCCCCGGCTGCTAGCGCTTTTAAAAACTGGTCTTTATTATTTGATTTTAATGCATCAACGAGTTGTTGATTAGTATGCAATTGCGTTTCTGAGCTGTGATCAAGTTTGACTTGCAGTGGTATTGCATAAGTAAATGAGCTTGCTAAGAGTAAATAGATAATTACATGTTTTTTCATAGTTAATTTTGCAAGTATTGTTGGTTGTATTCTAAAACAGACAAGTCGTTCTTTATTATTTTTAAATACCATGAAGAAAACTTAAGCTATAAAACACAACTGATCCCAGCAACCGTTAAAAAGTGTTAATGGTTTAATCTTTTTAAGTCATCTGCTCAAGTTCAGTAATTAAATACAGTGCTTGTTCGTTAGTGGTGCCACACACATCAATCGTGGCAGAAAAGTCACTACACACCTTAGGCCTTGATTCATCACCAAATAATTTACATAGGTTATTATCATCAAGTTGAATACAGCGCTCTCCCGCTGCTTTGCCGTTGGGCATTCCTGGGATCGGTGAGCTAATACTGGGTGCAATACAACAGGCGCCACAGCCTAATCTACATGCCATTTTATCTGTCATTGAGTACCTCTTATAGAACCTTTGTAGCGCCTTTGTAATATGTGTAATGGTTTGTTACATCTTCAAACGCCTTGTAAACACTTTATTGCGTATGCTTAGCCTATCAAATTTATTTTTAATTACCGTCAACCGTGAGGGACTATCCCGTGGCTAGTAAAAAACAAATCATTCTCCCTATCGCCGTATTAGTCGGCGGACTTGGAATGGCATTCGCATTTGCCTCTATGAAGCAACCGCCAGTCGAAAAACCAGAACAAGATCTGCGCCCGCTTGTATCAATTAAACCGTTAAGCTTTGACGCCATTACCCTTGATGTAAAATCATACGGTATTGTTAAACCTAAACACCAAACTGAACTTGTTGCGCAAGTGAGTGGTCAGGTTGTGTCGTTATCAGATCAATTTGTACAAGGTGGATTTGTTAAGCAAGGCGACATTCTAGCACGTATTGACCCAAATGATTACGAAGCGGCACTCATTGAAGCTGAAGCCGGTTTGGCACAAGCAAGCTCTGCACTCGAGATTGAACGTGCACAGGTGTCAGTTGCGCAAGCTGAGTGGGACCGCATCAAAGGTGACTCAAACCAAGTTATTCCATCTGAGCTTTATTTACGTAAACCACAACTTGCTGAAAAACTTGCAAGTTACCGTGCAGCGCAAGCGAGTGTAAAACGAGCTAAACGTAATCTTGAACGTACATATATTAAAGCACCATACGACGCGATTATTGACGAGCGTCTAATTAGTTTAGGCAGTGTAGTAAACCCTGGTAACAGCTTTGGTAGTCTGAGCTCAACGTCACTGGCCGAAATTCGTTTACCTGTTGCTGATAAAGATCTGCAATACCTAAATAACCAAGGAATTGGTGCAAGCGTATCAATTAATGCTGAATTTGCAGGTAAACAAACAACCTGGCAAGCAACTATCGTACGTAGCGAAGGAGTTGTAGACCAACGTAGCCGCATGAATTACTTAGTAGCACAAGTAGCAACGCCTTATGAGCAAAAGCAGCCATTACGTTTTGGCTCATACATTAATGCCACTATCGAAGGCCGTGCGCTGTATAATGCGATTGTTGTTCCGCACCATTTAGTTAAAGACAAAAAAGTCGCTGTTTTACAAGATGGCGAAACGCTTACCTTTAAAACACTTAACATCGTTCGCGAACAAAATGGCATGGTGATCGCCGATAATGGCCTTGCTAATGGTGAGCAACTTATTACCTCGGCACTTGAATACCCAACTGAAGGCATGGCGGTCAAGCTAGATGACGCAAAACTGAGTGTGCCAACAACGCAGTTAGCGTTAAAAGAGGAATAAGCCATGACCACGCACAGAGAAAAAGGGCTTATTGCCTGGTTTGCTCGCAACCCAGTAGCAGCAAACTTACTTATGATTTTCATTTTAGTGGGAGGCTTATTGACAGCAATGTCGGTGCGTAAGCAAATGTTCCCACAATTTGAAAGTAACTGGATCAGTATTCAAGCTGTTTATCCGGGGGCTGCGCCGCAAGAGGTAGAAGAAGGCATCACCATTAAGGTCGAAGAGTCATTAGAAGGTCTCGAAGGCATTAAACGTTTAATTACCTATTCGAACCGTGGTTTTTCACAAGCTTGGATAGAAATCGAAGAAAAGTACGATCCACAAGAAGTACTCGATGAAATCAAGATGCAGGTTGATTCAATCAATACCTTCCCTGCAGAGATGGAACGCCCAATTGTTCGCCGTGAAAAGTTTGAGCAAGAAGTGATGATACTCGCGCTGTATGGCGATATGAGTAACTACCAGCTCAAAGAACTTGGTAACGACATAAAAGATGAGCTACAAGCTTTACCACAAATTAACTTGGTCAACTTTTACAGTGGCTTAAACTACGAAATTGGCATTGAAATCAGCCCAGATAAACTACGTGAGTATGGTTTAACTTTCCGTGATATTGCCACAGCCGTTCGCAGCTTTTCTGCCAATATGTCTGCAGGTCAAATTCGCTCTGAAAATGGCTACATTTCGATGCGTGTTGAAAATCAAGCGTATCGTGGTAAAGAGTTCGAAAATCTGCCTTTATTACACTTACCAGATGGTGCACAAGTTTTCTTAGGTGATGTAGCAACAATTAATGACGGCTTTGAAGAAGGCTTACAATACTCTAAGTACAACGGTAAAAACTCACTAACTTTTGAAGTAAATGCGTCGAAAGATCAAGACATCACTAAAGTTGCTGCGGTATTAAAAAAATATCTAGCAGATAAAGCACCACAGTTACCAGCAGGCGTAAAGCTATCACCGATTGTTGATTTAACTTACTACCTTGAAGGTCGTCTAAACATGATGATCGACAACATGATTTGGGGTGGTATTTTAGTGATGGTGGTACTGGCGCTATTTTTACCACTACGCTTAGCGTTTTGGGTAATGATGGGCTTACCTGTGTCATTCCTAGGTGCATTTTTAATGATGCCACTGGGCTTTATTGATATCACTGTTAACTTAGCTTCTTTATTCGCATTTATACTGGTGCTCGGGATAGTCGTTGATGATGCTATCGTCGTCGGTGAGTCTGCCAGTGCTGAAATTGAAAAACACGGTCACAGCCTAGATAACGTAGTGCGCGGCGTAAAACGCGTTGCTATTCCTGCAACCTTTGGGGTGTTAACCACAATTGCCGCATTCTTACCACAAACATTGGCATCAGGACCTGGCTCTGCGTTTTCTAAAGCCATTGGTGGTGTAATTATCCTATGTTTAATTTTTTCATTAATTGAGTCAAAACTAATTTTACCGGCTCACTTAGCAGCCATGAAAAATAAACCTGCGAACCCTAAAAATCCATTACATCGCTTACGTTTAGGTATGGATAATGGCTTAAAGAACTTTGTTGATAATTACTACACACCATTTATTGGTCGCTGTATTCATTACCGTTACACCGTGATTGTTGGCTTTATCTGTGTGCTTATTGTTAGTGGCGGTATGTTCGCTGGTGGCTTAGTGAAATTTGTTGCGAACCCTAAAATTCCACATGATTTCCCGCGTATCTCAGTTGAAATGAATTTATCTTCTTCTGAGCAAGCAACCCTTGAGACAGCGCAAACCATTGAAAAGCTGATTTTAGATGTCGATAAACAACTTGAAGAGCAATATGGTCAAGCGATGATCCGCGACTTATCGGTTAGTTTACGTGGTCGTACAAGTGCACGCATTATGGCGATTTTGGTCGAACCGGACTTACGCCCTATTGATACTTTCCAGTTAAGTGCAATGTGGCGCGAACAAATGCCACCACTGCCAGGTGTGAAAACGCTGAATATTGAAGACAGTATCATGAATGGCGGCCGTGATGACGGTGATGTTAGCTTTCGCTTAGAAGGCAAAGATATCAATAAGCTCAAAGAAGTGGCTGCAAAGTTAAAAGAAAAGCTAAATAGCATGCAAGGCGTAGGTGATGTAAATGACTCGCTCCAATCTGCAACTGACGAGGTTCAACTTGAACTTAAACCGCTTGCTTACAGCTTAGGGTTAACCCTTTCAGATGTGGCATCACAAGTTAGCTTTAGCTACTACGGTTTAGAAGCACAACGTATTTTACGTGACGGTGAAGAGATTAAAGTGATGATCCGCTACCCTCGTGAATCGCGAAACGCAGTAAGTGACATCACAGATGCACGTATCATTACACCAACGGGTGTTGAAGTACCGCTTGCTGAAGTTGCTAAAGTCAACATTGTGGATGGTGTAAACCGTATTCGTCGTGAAAACGCTAAACGTACTGTAAACGTTTGGGCTGCGGTTAACACAGACCAAGCTGAACCATTTGCCATTGCAAAAGAAATTCGTGACGAATACTTACCTAGCCTACTGAAAAGCTACCCTGGTGTAGAAAGTAATGTGGCAGGTCGTATTCAAGAAGAAATGGACAGTGTGGCAGAACAAGTACGTGATTTTGCTTTATCAATGATGATTATCTTTGCGTTACTTGCTATTCCACTACGTTCGTACTCACAGCCATTTATCATCATGTCGGTTATTCCATTTGGTGTCATTGGTGCAATGTTCGGTCATATGATTTTAGGTATGACAATGAGCAGCTTGTCAGTATTTGGTATTATCGCGGTTGCAGGTGTGGTCGTAAACGACTCGCTAGTGATGGTCGACTTTGTCAATAAAGCTCGCGCTGAAGGTATAGCAATCAAAGAGGCTGTAATGCAAGCCGGTGCGCGTCGTTTTAGAGCAATATTACTGACCTCAATAACGACCTTTATTGGTGTATTACCAATCATTATGGAAACAAGCTTACAAGCAAAAATCGTTATCCCAATGGCTGTATCTCTAGCATTCGGGGTGTTATTTGCAACGGTCATTACGCTTATTTTAATCCCTTGCCAGTACGTCGCCTTAGAAGACTTTAAACGCTTAATTAGCAAGCTAAGAGGTAAAAAAGCAGAGCCAGAAGCAAAATTACAAACAACCAGTAATTAAACCCCTCTCAAAATCCCAACCGAACGCTTGGCAATAAATTTGCCAAGCGTTTTTTATTTAAAAAGATGTTCCTATAAATCGTATTGTTTTGCTAAGCTTAAATGAGCAAAAAAGAAACAATTCATCAAATTACTAAATACGTTATAAGGACATAGCTATGAAAATTCTACGCTACACAGCTTTGGTTAGTTGTTTATCCATTTGTATGCCTGTGCTGGCCGAAAACCAATACTTACAACAACAGCTTGAGCCTATTCTGATTGGTGAGTCTCACAGTATAGAAGGACAACAAATCCACTCCCCAGAAATGACCGTTGCTACTTATAAAGCAAATAGTTTTGAACGAGTGTGGGACAACGTAAAATATGCCAAGCAAGCGCTCAACTTAATTGCGCAAGCAGAACTTGAAGGGCTATCTCCTAACGACTATCACTTTGATACATTAATGGCGCTGGCCAGCGAAATAGATAAACGCGGAGCGGATGCCGTAGAAGCCCAGTTTGATGTACTAATGACAGATGCAGTCATGACCTATGCAAAACACTTAATTCGCGGAAAAGTAAACCCTAAACAACTAGCAGCCACATGGAACTATGAACAGTTTGATGTCAGCCCAGATGCTGCAGCGGCCTCATTACTTAAACATGTAAAATCCAAAAGCCTTGATAAGGGACTTGAAAACCTCAAGCCTGTTTTACCTCATTATAAGCGCTTAAAAGACGCCCTCGTGTTTTATCGAGAGCTTGATGCCACTGGCGAGTTACCTGACTTCGCACTGCAAAATAAAGTATTAAAACCGGGGCAATCAGACCCAGCAGTGCCGCTTTTAAGACAAAAGTTAAAACGACTAAAGTATTTTGACGGCAGTAACAGTGATGCCACTGATTATAACGATGAGCTAGTCGCAGCAGTTAAACGCTTTCAAAATGCTCATCAAGTTGCTGATGATGGTGTGATTGGCAATGCAACGTTAAAACTACTCAACAAAGATTACAGTGAGTATGTTAATGATATTTTAGTAAACCTAGAGCGCATTCGTTGGGTTGATAACACGCTAACAGATCGCTTCTTAGTGGTAAATATCGCAGGCTATTTGCTGTATTTGTTTGAAGACAACAAATTGAAATGGCAAACCAACGTAGTTGTAGGCAGAAACTACACCAAAACCCCAATATTTAAAGGGCAAATGAGCTATATCGTGATGAATCCAACGTGGACAGTACCGCGGAGTATTTCAGGTGGCATCATTAAAAAAATGAAAGAAAACCCAAACTACTTAAACGAGAAAGACTTTGTTGTGGTTGATAGTCGCCGTAACCCAGTTGATAGCGAGAGTATTGATTGGCCGAATGCTAGCCGCAAAAACTTCCCATATTGGTTTGTACAACAGCCTTCAGAGAATAATTCATTAGGGCAAATCAAGTTTATGTTCCCAAATAAATACTCAATCTATTTGCACGATACCCCTGCAAAAAGTTTATTCCAGCAAGACCAACGTGCATTTAGCCACGGCTGTGTAAGAGTTGATGACCCATTCACCTTAGCTGAGAAAATATTAGAAACCTCGGATAATTGGAGCCGTAGTGAAATTGATGACGCCATTGCTTCAAAAGAAACTAAAAAAGTCAGCTTATCAAAACCGCTAGACGTACTTTTAATGTATTGGACCGTTGCGGGTAACGACGAAGCCCTACAATTTTATACCGACGTTTATAATCGCGATGGCGCGTTATTAAAAGCACTCACCACACCATTAGCAAACAATACAATTTAGAGGTCACTATGTATTTCAGCCGTATTATTTTTAGTGTGTGCTTAGCGTTAACTACATGCTCTGTTGCTGCCATTGAATTAACTGATTCGCTGCACAGCCTTGTACTTGATGCAAAACAAGTTCTAACACTTGATAACACGGCTGATTTTGCTCCAACTGCAGTATCAGATGTTGAGACTGAGCGATTAGGGCCAAATAGCATTGCCGTTTATGCCCCAGAAAATGCAGGGTTTTATAGCCTAGTACTGAGTAACAACAAAACGAGCAAACGCTTACTCGTTATAGTGAAAAAACCATTCAATGCTAACAATAAGCAATTGAATAATTATCAAATAGGCCTCTACCCTGCCCCTTATAAAGGCTATACACAATACAGTGCGCCAAACGGGTTTATAGAAATTTTTGAGAAAGACTTATCACGCCAGCTGACTCCTCATGTGCAAGTTAAAAATGTAATTTGCAAGCAATTGAGTGGCTTTCCAAAGTATCTTTATGTCAACAACGATGGCTTGATGATGCTCGAAGATCTGCTCAGGTTTGTACAAAATGAAGGGATTAAAGTCAGTAAATTTGCCTTTATCAGCGGCTATAGAACACCCCATTACAATCGCTCAATTGGTAATGGCAAACACAGCCGACACCAATACGGCGATGCCTTTGACCTATATATAGACGAAAATGGTGATGGCCGAATGGACGATTTAAACGGCGATGGCAAACTAACGGTTGCTGATGTTGATGTGCTTTATAAAGTGTTTGAAAAGTTCCAAAAACAGAGCCGCTATAATGGCGGTATTGGCCGTTATAAACCCGCCTCCCACCACGGTGGTTTTGTTCACATAGATAACCGTGGATTTACCGCTAGGTGGTAATTGCAAGCTTCATATAACCCTTGAATAAATATTATCCAATTGCATTATTACTGCTTGATTGGTAAGTTGTTGTGTGTAGTGAAAAAATCTCAGTAAAAGCGTGATTAAAGGCAGTGGTATTGATGAAACACAACTTGATTTAATCGCCCTACTGAACGACAAACAATCAGCTAATAGAACCACACTCTATGTTAGTAACGCAGACCCTATAAGCCCTGCTGATTATTGGCAAGCACTTCAAAATAAGAGTGTATCCATAGTGCATTACAGTAATTTAGATCACACCAGAATGGTAAGCCTTATCAACCAAGCCATGCGCAATGAGGTTTTACACCGACTAATGTAACCAACAAATAACAAGGACAGCAATGAACATACTCTTCAAGAAATTAAAGTTGCTCGTAGTTTTTTATTTACTGGCAATTTCAAGCCTCGCACATAGCCAAAACATGCAAGCAGAGATGGCTGACTTTATTAGTGGCTTTCATAACTTTAAGCAGTTTAATGGCAATGTATTAGTTGCTAAGGATGGAAAAGTACTGTTTGAACAAAGCTTTGGCTATGCCAACTTTGAATGGGATATAAGACATAGTAATAAAAGTAAATTTAGAATTGGTTCAATTACCAAACAATTTACCGCCATGTTAATTCTGCAATTGGCACAAGATGGAAAACTTAAACTCGATGATCACCTTGCAACATACCTCCCTGATTACAGAAAAGATATAGCCACTAAAATTACCCTTCGCCAAATACTTAATCACACCTCTGGTCTTGGAAATTATACTCAGGCAAAATCTTTTCGTGATGAGTACAGCCGAAACCCTTACAGTGTTGATGAATTTATTCGCTTGCTATGTAGTGATGATCTCGTGTTCGAGCCTGGCACTGAATTTCGTTATAGCAACTCTGGCTATTTTATTTTGGGTGCGGTAATCGAAAAGGTAACAGGTCAAAAATATCAAGATGTATTACAGAAGAATATTTTAGATCCACTCGATATGAAGGATACAGGCTATGATTCTCACAATAAAATCATTAAATTTCGCGTATCGGGTTACGACAATGGCCTAGGAGGTTATAGCAATACTGATTATTTAGATATGTCTATCCCATATGCAGCAGGATCAATGTACTCAACAGCACGGGATTTACTAAAATGGGATCAAGCTCTCTACACGGATAAGTTATTGAACAAAGAGTATAAGAAACAGATGTATCAAGTTTCTGAGCAAAGAAATTATGCGCTTGGTTGGGAAGTTACAAACCTTGATAAAAGCACCTACGGAAAACCGCTAACCCGTATTCAACATGGCGGTGGCATCAATGGTTTTAATGCATTTATAAGTAGAGTAATCGAAGACAAATTACTGGTTATTATTTTAAATAACACCGGTGGTGCGCCACTCACACCCATGACTAATGGCTTACTTGCAATCTACTATGGCAAACCCTACGAAAAAGCGACAGAGCATGTAGATAGTAAACTTTATAACGTATTTAAACGTGAAGGTATTGCAGGACTAAAGAATAGCTATCAGCAAATGGTGAGTGAGGGTAATACGCCTAGAGAAAGGTCGCTAAACTACTTTGGCTATGAATTAATGCAAATGGATGAGCTAGGCGCCGCAATCACGGTGTTTGAACTCAATAATCAATCTTATCCAGAATCAGCAAATACATTTGACAGTTTAGGTGAAGCATATTTAGCAGCAGGTGATAAACAAAAAGCATTAGCAAGTTACAAAAGTGCGTTAAAACTTAATCCTGACAGTGAAAGTGCTAAACAAGCGATTGAGAAATTACAATAAATATAGGCCACAAAAGTGGCCTCACTTTTTGACTTACAGCTCAAAGCATAAAGCTTTTAACAAGCCTGTTTTTGCGTTGCTTGGATATAAGCAACTAAATCTTCAATCGATACAACGGGCATATTGTGCTCACAGGCAAACTTGCTAACTTCAGGCAAGCGAGCCATTGAACCATCTGGATTCGTTAATTCGCAAATAACACCAAACGGTGTTAAACCCGCTAACTGCATTAAATCAACCGATGCCTCGGTATGGCCACGGCGCACTAATACACCACCCGTTTGTGCACGCAGTCCAAACACATGCCCTGGGCGAGATAAATCTTTAGGCTTTGCATTGTCTGCTGTTGCCGCTTTAATGGTGGTTACACGATCAGCCGCAGAAACGCCGGTTGTCACGCCCGTTTTAGCTTCAATAGTCACTGTATACGCTGTTTTGTTCTGGCTGGTGTTATGCTCAACCATTTGTGGTAAATCAAGCTGTTTAACACGCTCATCGCCCATGCAAAGACACACAATACCGCTGCCTTCACGGATCATCATGGCCATTTGCTCTGTGGTCAGGTGCTGTGCAGAGTACACAAAATCACCTTCGTTTTCACGGTTTTCGTCATCTACCACAAGTACGCCTTCACCTTGCTGCAAAGCAGCAATGGCACGTTCAACGCGTTCAAGTGGTTCGCCAAATTGGCTGAGTAAAGAAGACTGAATCATCATTTTTAATACCTATTAAATTAAATATGAAAAGATTCAGGACATTGAAAGGCACAGCAAAAAAGACCACCCGCAGGCAGCCAATTACTGTTTTATAGATTAACTATATTCTCTTTCATCCGGACTATCACCGTCGGCTCTGGCCTCTCACCAGATCTGCTGACCTTTAACCAAAGTTAAAGCGCTCGCGGGCTCACTTAAATTTAAAGTATACCGCCGGTGGGGAATTTCACCCCGCCCTGAGAATGTTGCTTAATCAATAAGATGAATAAGCTAAGCTATTCTATACCTAAAATAATTAGTTATCGAGTACCCGCTTATCTAATATGCCTTTTTCAATCAGTTGATTGAGTATCGCCTTGGTTTTTTCTCGGCATATATCACGCACTAAACGAACCGCGGGTGTTATGGATTGTCGACTTGGGCATATTAGCCAAAGCTCTGCACATAAGTGAGGATAATTTTGCATCACTGGCACTACCCGCCCACTTAGTAAATCATCACTGATATCAATACATGATTTAACCGCTAGGCCTTTACCAGCCACACACCAACGCCTTACCAAATCACCATCATTAGATGCTCGACGGCCTTGCATTTTCACTTTAAAACGCTCGGTTCCATCGGTAAATTCCCAAACATTATTGATGATATCTTGTAGTTGATAAAATAGACCCTGATGCTGATTTAATTCATCTGGATGCGTCGGCGCGCCATGTTCAGCAATGTACTCTGGGGTTGCACATAACAGCCGCGGAACATTACAAATTTTAAAGCCATATAAATTTGAGTCGGATGGCGAGCCATACCTAAGTGCAAAATCAACGGAGTCTCGGTAAAAGTCGACATTACTATCGCTAATATGCGGGCGCATACTCAGCTTTGGATACTCATCAAGTAACTCATCTAACCATGGGATAATGATGTTGCGGCCTAAGTCTGAAGATAATGCGACTCTTAGCTCCCCATCAATTTCATCATGCTCACCTTTTAAGGCAAGTGTGGCTTGGTCTAGCATGAGCACTGCTTGCTGACACTGAGGTAAAAAGCGCTCCCCAGCCGCAGATAACCGCAAATGACGAGTTGTACGAACAAATAACTCAGCACCCAGCGCTGCTTCAACACGCTTAATAGCAGCGCTGGCGGTAGCGGCTCGCATGTCTAATTTGGCTGCTGCGGTTGTAATACTACGAAACTCAGCAACCTTAAGGATTAATTTGAGATCTTCAACCAACATATTAACTAAAAATTTTTGATAATGTTTATTCGATTATGCGCTTTATCGTATGGTATGCAAGGCGTAAACTGCACCTAATTGTTATACATGCGGGAGCAAATCATGACACACCCAATCATTTCAGACTTACAACGCCGTTATACAAGTAAACGTTACGACGCTTCAAAACAAATTAGCCAAGCAGACTTAGCTGTAATTTTAGAAGCATTACGCCTGTCGCCATCGTCTATTAATTCTCAACCATGGAAATTTGTGGTAATTGAATCAGAGCAAGGTAAACAGCGTCTGCATGATAGTTTTGCAAATAAGTTTCAGTTTAACCAAGTTCATGCAAAAGCGGCATCACACACCATTTTATTTGCTTATAACCCAAGCTATAAACGTGCTGATTATGAAAAAGTAATTGATGCCGATATTGCTAATGGCCGTACAAAAGCTGAAAACAAAGAGCAGGCTTTTGGTGCCTTCGCCTTTGTTGATTTAAATACAGATGAGCAAGGTGATAACGCCGCTTGGACTAAAGCTCAAACCTACATTGCATTAGGTAATACCATGCACACAGTGGCTCGTTTAGGTTTAGATTCAACACCGATGGAAGGTGTCGATAAAGACTTACTCGGTGAACTATTCGCTGATGAGTTAGATGGTTATGTATGTGAAGTGGCACTCGCTATTGGTTATCACGAGCCAGAGCAAGATTATAATGCTGCATTACCAAAATCGCGTTTAGATAAAGATGCGGTGATTACTGTAGTTTAAAGCCTAAAGATTATGCAGGCTTGGCCTGCATAATTGTTATTTTAGGTCAGTCTTCACAACCACATTACTCGCCATACCTTCACACAAATCTGCTGTTATTGTGGCAACAGCTCCATTTATTAGTGCTAAATTTGGGGCTACGTGGCCAATGTCGGCATCAACGATAACTGGGAATAAATTACCTTTAAATGCGAGCTCTATTGCTTGGTATTCATCGAAGTAGCAGTCGTTATTAATTGCAGGGCTGCGGCCAAATACCACAGCATTTACATCAGTAAAAACATCATTCAACTTTAACGATAACAAACAACGTGCAAGGGCCATCGGACTAAGCTCTGCATTTTCTAGGTATAAAATTAACCCCTCTGGTGCATACTGTTTTTTAAACTCATGTAATGCATAGTAATTTGAGGGTAGCAACAGACCTAACGTATCTAAACAACCGCCAATTAAGCGCCCAGACACTTCAATTTGGCGTTTATCTTTATAGTTAATACATCGCCATTGGCTAGGAGCGGTATAGTCAAATTGAGCCTCTGGCTTAGTTTTATAATCAATTGGCTTTTGCTGATAAAATGGCGACGCGACTTGATGGAGTTGCTGTTTTTCTTCAAGTGACATGGCACTGAATATATTTGCTAAATAAACATCGGGATCGTCAGGGTGAATTTGCATTAAATTTGCAGCGTGCAAAGTTGCCCAGCCACAACGAGTTGTTAATGCACATGCAAACGTGCTGATATCAGAAAAGCCAACTAACCACTTAGGCCTTGCTTTACTTATGGCATTGAAATCCAGAAGAGGTAAAATTTCCATAGTAAGATCACCGCCCCATGGCGGCATGATGGCTGCGATTGAATCATCAGTTAAATACTGCATTAGCTCATCAGAACGTTGCTTTGCACTGTTGTGTGACTGACGTAAGCAGGCACCTTCAATAACAGTAAAACCTTTGGCTGTTAAGCCATTAAGTACTATGTCTAAGCGCTCATAAAAGGCTTTATCAACACCAGATGAAAAAGCACATATGGCTATTTTATCACCTTGCTCAAGCGGTTTAGGATACTGAATTTTCGCCATTATTACTCCTTCATTACGACTGTCTTGTAGCCAACGTACCGAATAAATTCACGCCTGTAAACAGGCATAAAAAAACCGCAGTATGAACTGCGGTTTTTCTCAATGCTTGGTTAAGCTACTAAATATACTCAACTTCAATGATTTCGTACTCTACTTCACCGTTTGGCGTTTTAATGATAACGGCATCATCTACCTCTTTACCAATTAAACCACGCGCGATTGGTGAGTTAACAGAGATCAGATTGTTTTTGATATCTGCTTCGTCATCGCCTACGATTCGGTATTTTACTTCAGCATCGGTTTCAACATTAACGATAGTAACCGTTGTGCCAAAAATAACTTTACCTGTGTTAGGCATTTTAGTTACATCAATGATTTGCACATTTGAAAGCTTCGCTTCAATTTCTTGAATACGGCCTTCGCAGAAACCTTGTTGCTCACGAGCAGCATGGTATTCAGCGTTTTCTTTCAAATCACCGTGCTCACGTGCTTCAGCGATATCAGCAACGATTTTTGGACGGGTAACTGTTTTTAATTCGTTAAGTTCTTCGCGCAGTAATGCTGCACCACGAACTGTCATCGGAATTGATTGCATATTATTCTCACTTAATCCCAAGGGCGATTGCCTCGCCCTTGGCACATTTCCTTAGTTCATTCGCTGATGTAGTTCCTGAACTGACGTCACCTTGCTACGGTCGTCTGCTTGGTTTGCAGTACAGTTAGCAAATGCCGCGTTCAGAGTCGTTGTGTAGTTAGTCTTATGCTGTAACGCACCACGACGTAACACCTTCGAATCTTCAATCGCTTGGCGGCCTTCAGTAGTGTTTACAATATAGCTGTATTCACCATTTTTAATTCTATCAAGAATATGAGGACGACCTTCGTATACTTTATTCACGCGACGAACTGCAATGCCTGCTTCTTCAAGTGCTTTTGCAGTGCCACCTGTTGCATCTAACTCGAAACCAAGATCAGTCATGGTTTTAGCTAGTTCAACGATACGTGGTTTGTCACTGTTGCGTACCGATAGTAACGCGCGACCACCGCGTGGTAAAGTGTTGCTTGCACCTAATTGTGCTTTAGCGAATGCTTCGGCGAAAGTTTCACCAACACCCATTACCTCACCCGTTGAGCGCATTTCTGGGCCACGGATTGGGTCAACACCTTGGAACTTAGCAAATGGCAGTACCACTTCTTTTACGCTGTAGTAAGGAGGGATTACTTCTTTTGTAATACCTTGGCTTGCTAGCGACTGACCCGCCATACAACGGGCCGCTACTTTAGCAAGTGCGATACCTGTCGCTTTAGAAACAAACGGTACTGTACGCGCAGCACGTGGGTTTACTTCGATTAAGTAAACTTTACCGTCTTTCACAGCAAACTGAGTATTCATCAGACCTACTACGCCAAGCTCTAGTGCCATATCAGTCACTTGCTTACGCATTACGTCTTGTACTTCAGCAGTTAATGAGTGAGCTGGTAATGAACATGCTGAGTCACCTGAGTGAACACCTGCTTGCTCAATGTGCTCCATGATACCACCGATGATTACTTGCTCACCGTCACAGATAGCATCAACGTCAACTTCGATTGCGTTATCTAAGAAGTGGTCAAGTAGTACTGGCGCTTCATTTGACGCTGATACTGCTTCTGTCATGTAACGACGTAAATCGTCTTCATCATAAACTACTTCCATTGCGCGACCACCTAATACATATGAAGGACGTACAACAAGTGGGAAGCCGATTTCAGCAGACTTAACAATCGCTTCTTCTAAAGAAGTAACCGTTGCATTCTCTGGTTGAAGAAGATCTAGACGCTCAACAAGCTGTTGGAAACGCTCACGGTCTTCTGCACGGTCGATTGCATCTGGTGAAGTACCAATAACTGGCACACCATTCGCTTCAAGTTCACGAGCAAGTTTCAGTGGTGTTTGACCACCGTACTGAACGATAACACCTTTTGGCTTTTCAACGCGTACGATTTCTAATACATCTTCAAGCGTGATTGGCTCGAAGAATAAACGATCAGATGTATCGTAATCAGTTGAAACAGTTTCAGGGTTACAGTTAACCATGATTGTTTCATAGCCGTCTTCACGTAAAGCTAATGCTGCGTGAACACAACAGTAATCGAATTCGATACCTTGACCGATACGGTTAGGACCACCACCGATTACCATGATTTTATCTTTGTCAGATGGATTCGCTTCACATTCTTCATCATAAGATGAGTACATGTAAGCTGTGTCTGAGCTGAACTCTGCAGCACACGTATCAACGCGCTTATATACAGGCACGATATCTAACTGGTGACGCTTCTTACGAATTTCTGCTTCAGAAACACCGGCAATTTCAGCGATACGCGCATCAGCAAAACCTTTACGCTTAAGCTTGCGTAAAAACTCAGCATTTAAACCAGCCATACCTACTTCGCTGATTGTTGCTTCGTCTTTTAAGATGTCTTCGATTTGTACTAAGTACCAAGGGTCAATCTTAGTTAATTCGAATACGTCTTCTACGCTCATACCGTGACGCATTGCATCAGCAACGTACCAAATACGCTCAGCACCTGGCTCACGTAATTCACGGATGATTTTTTCTTTTGCTTTCGGATCATCAAGGGCAACAATTGGGTTAAAGCCCGTTGCGCCTACTTCAAGACCACGTAATGCTTTATGCAGTGACTCTTGTTGGTTACGACCAATTGCCATCACTTCACCCACAGATTTCATCTGTGTTGTTAGACGGTCGTTTGAACCTGCGAATTTTTCGAAGTTAAAACGTGGGATCTTAGTAACAACGTAGTCAATTGACGGCTCGAAAGACGCTGGTGTTTTACCGCCAGTGATGTCGTTTTGTAGCTCATCAAGGGTGTAACCTACTGCTAGTTTTGCAGCGATTTTCGCAATTGGGAAACCCGTTGCTTTTGATGCTAGTGCTGAAGAACGCGATACACGTGGGTTCATCTCGATGATAACCATACGGCCATCAACTGGATTCACACCAAACTGTACGTTTGAACCACCTGTTTCCACACCGATTTCACGAAGTACCGCCATCGATGCATTACGCATGATTTGGTATTCTTTATCAGTTAGTGTTTGCGCAGGAGCAACCGTGATTGAGTCACCAGTGTGAACACCCATAGGGTCAAAGTTTTCGATAGAACATACGATGATACAGTTGTCGTTTTTGTCACGAACAACTTCCATTTCGTACTCTTTCCAACCGATTAATGATTCATCGATTAAAAGTTCATTTGTTGGTGATAAATCTAAACCACGCTCACAAATTTCATCAAATTCTTCTTGGTTATATGCAACACCACCACCGGTACCACCCATAGTGAATGATGGACGAATGATACATGGGAAACCGATACGGCTAAGTACATCGTGTGCTTCTTCCATTGAGTGAGCGATTTCTGCACGCGGACACTCAAGGCCAATGTTCTTCATTGCTACGTCAAAACGCTCACGGTTTTCAGCTTTATCGATTGCATCAGCAGTTGCACCGATTAACTCAACACCGTGTTTTGCCAGTACGCCGTGCTTATCTAAATCAAGTGCACAGTTTAATGCTGTTTGACCACCCATAGTAGGCAGTACTGCATCTGGCTTTTCTTTTTCAATGATTTTCTCTACCACTTCCCAGTGAATTGGCTCGATGTACGTCGCATCCGCCATTTCAGGGTCAGTCATGATAGTTGCAGGGTTCGAGTTTACAAGAATTACTCGAAAGCCTTCTTCTCGTAGTGCTTTACACGCTTGTGCACCAGAGTAGTCAAATTCACAAGCTTGACCGATTACGATCGGGCCTGCGCCTAAGATAAGAATGCTTTTTATGTCGGTACGTTTTGGCATTGTTACTCCGGTTAAATTAGTTAGAACGTGCTTGCATCAGGTCGATGAAGTGGTCAAATAATGGCGCCGCATCATGTGGACCAGGGCTTGCTTCAGGGTGACCTTGGAAGCTAAATGCAGGCTTATCTGTGCGGTGAATACCTTGTAGCGTGCCATCGAATAATGATACGTGAGTTGCACGTAAATTCGCTGGTAATGTTGCTTCGTCAGCTGCGAAACCGTGGTTTTGCGCTGTGATCATTACAACATTGCGGTCAAGGTCTTTAACTGGGTGGTTACCACCGTGGTGACCAAACTTCATTTTCACCGTTTGTGCACCTGAAGCAAGTGCAAGTAATTGGTGACCTAAACAGATACCAAAAATTGGCGTGTCTGTTTCTAGGAAAGTTTTAATTGCTTCAATCGCGTATGTACACGGCTCAGGGTCGCCTGGGCCATTTGATAAGAAGATACCGTCTGGGTTTAATGCCAGTACGTCTTCTACAGATGTTTGTGCAGGAACAACGGTTAATTTACAACCGCGGTCAACTAACATACGTAAGATATTACGTTTAACACCGAAGTCATAAGCAACAACGTGGAACTTCTCGTCTGCTGCTTCTAGCGTTTTAAAGCCTGAACCTAACGTCCAGCTTGATTCGCGCCACTCAAAATTTTCCTTGGTTGAGACAACTTTTGCTAAATCCATGCCTTTTAAGCCTGGGAAGGCTTGCGCAGCTTCAAGCGCTTTATTCTCATCTAACTCGTCGCCTGCAATGATACAACCATTTTGAGCGCCTTTATCACGTAAGATACGTGTTAATTTACGAGTGTCGATGTCAGCAATACCTAAGATATTGCGTTCTTTTAAGTAATCACTTAACGATTGCTCGTTACGGAAATTACTTGCTAGCAGTGGCAAATCACGGATCACTAGGCCTTTAGCCCAGATTTGACCCGCTTCTTCGTCTTCGCTGTTAGTACCCGTATTACCGATATGTGGGTACGTCAAAGTTACGATTTGTTCCGCGTATGAAGGGTCAGTCAAAATTTCTTGATAACCAGTCATAGACGTATTGAATACTACTTCACCGACTGACATGCCGTCAGCGCCGATTGCAGTACCGCGAAACACTGTGCCGTCTTCTAGGACTAACAGAGCGGATTTAGTCAAGTTAACCTCCTAACAGTAAAAAACGGGAGTAAAGTCATTTGCTCTACTGCCCGTTTATAGCGATTGGAAACACGCATTTATGAATTTTTGGCAAATTGGCGCTATTCTACAGTAAATTAGCATTCAGATCTAATCTTAATTAATAAAATAGTAAAAATAAGCGTTATTAACTAAAAATTCACTGAAACTGCCAAAAAAGAAACTAAACTACTTCAAGTCAAGCACATCTTGCATGTCATAAAGTCCAGCTGGTTTATTTTTCAACCAGCCCGCAGCTCTTACAGCACCTAATGCGAAGGTCATTCTTGAACTTGCTTTATGAGTTAATTCTAGCCTTTCGCCAGAAGTTGCGAAATATGCGGTGTGTTCACCTACTATATCTCCGCCTCTCATGACTGAATAACCGATTTCATTTTGCGATTTTGCGTGTTCGTCATTGCTTCTATCAAAACGCGCGACTTCATCATGCTGCCAACCTTTTGCCTCGGCAATAGCTTCACCAATTGCCAATGCAGTTCCTGATGGCGCATCGATTTTGTGACGATGGTGGGCCTCAAATATTTCGATATCCATATCATCGCCAAACTTAACAGCCGCAGTCTGCACTAAGTTAAGCAGTAAATTCACACCTACGCTATAGTTGCGGGCAAAAACAATCGGAATGTGTTTCGCCGCTTCATGAAGCGCATCAAGATCATCTTGGTTAAGGCCCGTAGTACCAATAACCATGGCGATATTTTTTTCGACCGCTGTTTTTAAATGGTTGCGCATGCCTGCCGGTAAAGTGAAATCAATCAATACATCTGCATCTTTTACGTCTGTTTCTTTACTAAATGATACATCTGCTGATGCAGCGCTGTTTAATTGATTAACCGCAATATCTAAAAGTGGCGAGTTATCACGCACGTACGCGCCCGTTAATGTTGCGTCATCTTTTTTTGAGACAGCTTCTAAAAGTGCAAGTCCCATGCGGCCGTTTGCGCCAAATACACCTATGCGGTTCATATAGTTACCTTATCTATTCTTCTTAGCTGGCTGGATTTTATCGAAAACTCATGTAATAGTCAGGTTAGCTTATAAAAAATACAGAGCTAATTTTAGATTTATTAATAGAACAACAATAATAACAGATAGTCTTTGCATTTAGCCATCTATACATTTAAACTTCTTCCTTTGCGCCGATTTGGTCTTTGGCTTGCGGGCGCTGTTGTTGTCTTTTAGACACAACTAAATACAGCTAAAAGAAGTGTTTGGCTGTGTTATTGGTTATCTAACGAGGAATATGATGCAGCCATCATTTAATAAAACAAAAGCAAAACTTTCTTTGCTGCCGCTTTTGGTGTTTGTCGGCTTATTTTTAGGCGCTGGCTTATACTTACAGTCTCAAGGTGTCGATTACGCCTTCTATCAATTGCCTGCTCCTGTTGCAATTTTGCCAGCCATCATGCTGGCGTTTATCTTAAATAAAAATACCATCAACCACAGTGTTGAAACCTTTATTAAAGGTGCTGGCCATAGCAACATTATCACTATGTGTTTGATTTATCTGCTGGCAGGTGCGTTTTCTGCGGTTGCTGGTGCGACCGGTGGTGTTGATGCCGTAGTTAATGCCGGTTTATCACTTATTCCACCTGCTCTGTTACTACCAGGGTTATTTTTAATTGCTGCGGTAGTGTCGACTGCGATGGGTACTTCAATGGGTACTATCGGTGCGATTGGCCCGATTGCTTATGCCGTCGCCCAAAAAACAGGCATTGATCCATCTCTGATGGCAGGCACGATTGTATCAGGTGCCATGTTTGGTGATAACTTATCAATCATCTCTGACACAACTATTGCTGCAACCCGCACGCAAGGCTGTGAAATGAAAGATAAATTTCGTGAGAACTTAAAAATCGCCTTACCTGCTGCGGCCTTAACTATCGGCTTGTTATTCTTCTTAACGCCTGCAGCAGAAGCTGTAGAGACACAAGACTTCGATATCTTACTAGTATTACCTTATGCCTTTATCTTAGTGCTCGCGGTAATGGGCTTTAACGTATTCGTGGTGCTGTTTAGCGGTATAATCTTCGCTGCACTTATGGGCTTTACTGGCAGCTATGAAGGTGCAAGCTTTGTAAAAGATGTTTATAAAGGCTTTACTGATATGCAGGAAATTTTCTTGCTATCGATGTTTATTGGCGGTCTTTCAGAGTTTATCCGTATTAATGGTGGTCTTGATTATATTGCTAACAAAATTCAGGCAATTACAAAAATCATTGCAAAATGGCACCGTAAAGTAGCAGATCAATTAGGTATTGCTGCACTGGTTATGACTAGTAACTTATGTATTGCCAATAATACAGTATCTATTATTGTTGCAGGCCCAATTGCTAAAAAATTAGCAGATGATGGCGAAATTACAGGCAAGCGTTCAGCAAGCTTACTTGATATTTTTGCTTGTGTTACGCAAGGCTCATTGCCGTATGGCGCACAAGCACTTCTACTCGGCGCAACATTCAAAATTAGCCCATGGGAAGTCTCTACCTCTTCTTACTACTGCTTTATTCTTGCCTTTACTGCCGTTGCAGTAATTTGCTTACGCAGAAATAAAGCATAAGTTAAATAATTTTTCTCAAGATACGCCCAAATATGGGCGTATCTGCTATAATCCAACCTTTGTATCCCCCTTTACACCATCAATATTGAGATATGAACTTGAAAAAGATCCTTTCTGTTGCTGCGCTTTGTGCAGTAAGTACTTCGAGCTATGCCGCTAATTGGAGCTCTACGCAATTACACGTTAATAACGGTGAACACAAAAACCCGTTTTCATTAACTAAGTCAAATACCACGGTTGTATCACTACAGCATGCCTCTGGTTATGACTATGGCGACAATTTCTTTTTTATTGATTACAGCAATGACGACCGTCAAGATGGCTATCAAGATAAAGACTTTTACGGCGAGTGGTATTCAACATTTAGCTTATCAAAAATCTCTGGCAGTGATTTTTCATACGGCGCAATTGCTGATGTGGGTTTAACGGCAGGTTTTAATGCCGCAGGTGACTCGAAAGTTCTTAAGTATTTACCTGGTGTAAAGCTTAGCTGGCAAGCACCGGGCTTTAGCTTTTTATCTACTTTATTTACCGCTTACATCGATGACAGTGAAGGCGTAGCACGCGGTGGTGCACCAACTGAAACAAACAGCTGGATGATTGATGTTGCTTGGGGCTACCCATTCACTATTGGCTCACAAAAGTTCAACGTAACAGGCCATGTTGAATATATTGCAGAGCGTGAAAATGAATTTGGTGAAGACGTTAAAGCATGGATTTTAGCGCAGCCAATCATCACCTGGGATTTAGGTCACGCAATGAGCATGAAAGAAAATACGCTACTGCTAGGCCTTGAATGGCAATATTGGCACAACAAGCTAGGTACAGACACAACTGAGTCAGTACCCCAACTTCACGTTGAGTGGACGTTCTAATAAGCTGAAAGCTGAAAAATTAAAGCCTGTAGTCATCACTGAGTACAGGCTTTTTAATTTCTATAGATACTCTTTACAGTTTACACTGTGGGGTTTTGCCTTTTGCTTTAGCGGCTTGTTGGGCTTTTAATGCATCCGACATGTGCTTTTGAAGCTCTTTGATGCGGTTACCTGGTGCAGGGTGAGTCGACATAAACTCTGGGGTACCGCTACTACCAGCTGCACTCATATTTTGCCAAAGCGACACTGATTGCTCTGGGTTAAACCCTGCTTTTGCCATTAAATCTAAGCCAACAATATCTGCTTCTGATTCATGTGAGCGGCTAAATGGCAAAACAACACCATACTGTGCGCCTAAGCCTAAGGCTTGCATTATTTCGCCGCGATATTGCACATTCCCCATATCAAGTGCTGCACCACCAACTTGCAGACCTGTTTGTAACAATGCATTTTGTGATACACGTTCATTAGAATGCTCAGCAATAACGTGTGCAACCTCGTGACCTAGTACCGTTGCCAGTTGGTCTTGATTTACAGCAACTTTTAATAAACCTGTATGAACGCCAATATAACCCCCCGGTAATGCAAATGCGTTTGCTGAGTCTTCTTCAAACACAACAACTTCCCAAGACTGCTTTGCATACTCATTAGGTAAAACGGCAATAACATCATCGGCAATACATTTCACGTAAGCATTGACGCCAGGGTCGGTATTAACAGGCTGTGTTTTTTTCATTTCAGCAAAGCTTGCTTGACCCATTTGGCTCATTTGTTGGTCTGAATAAAGCGCGATTTGTGTACGCCCTGTTGGAGAGGTTTTACAGCCAGCTAAAACAGCGGTGGCTAACACTGCCATGATTAACTTTTTCATACTAGTCCTTCAAATACTTAGTGTAATTGTGGCTAATATAGCAAAGCATTGCTTAATTTTATATGAAAATGAACAATCACCCGCTCAGTTGTTATCATTTAGTTAATTCTTTTACTTAGCAGGCAAACTAAGTTCACCACAGTAACTCACACTGCTACAATAGTGACCTAATGTTTGATGAATGAGTAAACAATGCCTTCCCCTGAAACTTTAAATAAACGCATTTTATTACCTTTACTGGCAAGTATTGTCGCAATTACGCCTTTAGCAATTGATTTATATTTACCGGCGATGTTGGTGATTGCCAACGACTTACAAACTACCATGCCAAATGTGCAAATCTCGCTCAGTATTTATTTGGCGGGTTATGCCCTGGGTATGTTGTTCTTTGGCCCGATAGCCGATGAGCTTGGTAGGCGATTACTCGCTAAGGTGGGTTTAGCGCTATTTGGCATCAGCTCATTAGCACTGGCATTTTGTACCAACATCGAATTATTTTGGTCTTTAAGAGCCGTGCAAGCATTCACTGGCGCTGCTGCAACCGTCGTAGTGCCGGGTATTATTCGCCACATTTACCGAGAGAACACCGCCAAGGGCATGTCTTATGTCTCGATGATTATGATGGTTGCCCCGTTAATTGCCCCTACTCTAGGCTCATTAATCATGGGAATTTCGACATGGCAGGTCATTTTCATCGCATTAGCTGCTTATAGTTTTGCCATTTTAGCTTTGGTGCAAATTCATTTAATCGATATTCCAATCTTTAAGAGTCAGCAACGTGGTTTGGCACTGTTCTTTAATAGTTATAAAACGGTATTTTCTCGTCGTAGTGCCCTTGCCGATATTGCCAGTTCAATGTTTGCCTCATTCGCATTCTTTTGCTTTTTAACATCGGTACCTTATGTATATCTCGATTTCTTCAAAGTAGATGAGCAATTGTTCGGTGTGTTATTCGCCTTTAACGTGCTGGCTTTAATGTTCGGTAACTTTATGAATACACGTTTAGTGCCGCGCTTGGGTTCTCGTAAACTGTTATTTATTGGGCTAGGTATTGGCTTTGTGTCTGGCGGGGCATTGTTGTTATTCAGTGTGATGCATTTATCGCTGTATTTTATCGTTGCCACCATCGCACCACTGATGATGAGCTTGGGTATTGTCGCGAGTAATGCAGACTCATTAATACTGATGCAATTTGAGGAAAAGTCAGGCACTGCAACAGCTGTTATTGGTACCCTGAGATTCGGCAGTGGCGCTTTAGTTGGGCCTATCCTTGCTTTTGTTCACCCACAAAGTGCGATTCCATTTTCTGCTATGATGTTCAGCGCACTGATACTGATCTTGCTTGTACAGCTTTTGCATCGAAAACGATACCAATCGACTTAAATATTGAACACAATTGTAATAAAAAAATGCCTGTAATTAACAGGCATTTTTTATATCTCTTTAAAGCTTATTCAGCTTCTTTCGATACCATAACCATTGCAGGGCGTAATAAACGGCCATTTAATGTATAACCTTTTTGCATTACTGCAAGAACAGTATTTGGCGCTACATCATTGCTTGGCTGAATTGACATTGCTTGATGGAATTCAGGGTTAAATTGTTCACCCTGTGGGTTAACAATTTCAACACCGAATTTTGATACCGCATCATTAAAGCTCTTAACAGTCATTTCGATACCTTCAAGCACAGGCTTAAGCTGCTCATTTTCTTTATCAGAAAACTCAATCGCACGCTCTAGGTTATCGATAACAGGTAGTAATTCGTTAGCAAACTTTTCAAGTGCAAACTTATGCGCTTTTTCTACATCTTGAGCGGCACGACGACGCATGTTCTCAACATCTGCAGCAGCACGAACAACACTGTCTTTTTGATCGTTGATCGTTTGTTTAGCCGCTTCTAATTCGCTGTGTAGTAGTGCGATTTCAGCTTCAGGGCTCATTTCTTCGCCGTCAACTTGTTCAGCCGCTTTTTCTGCAGCTTCTACTTCAGCTTGCATTTGTTCAAATTCTTCGTTTAGTTCAACTTCTTGCTCTGGTGATTTTGTCTGCTCAGACATAGCTTACATGCTCCAATTCTTTACAACTGCGGTAATTATGGGGATTGAATTAAAAGATTCAAGAGGCTGATGAGCCGATTAACTTAAATTCTTGGATGATTGCTTCTATTTGCGCTGATTTTGGACAAATTACACAAAATCGGCTCTGGTATTCATGGTTATTAAAATAAGGAACGCTGATCACCATCAACTCATTACAGTCTGTAAATGGCAACTGTTCTGTGTTTAACACTGATAACCCATTTTTAAATGCGAGTTTATCTTCAACAAAATTTAAAAACGATACACCAATGTTTAAACTGGTTTGGCAATCAACTTGGCGGTAAAGGTAATTTTCACCTACCACAATGCTGTTATCTGAACCGAGTTTTTGACTTAATTGCCGAGTCCATTGTGTTAAAGAGTCATGGCAATTATGTGGTGCAGTGGCTGCCATTGCTTGCATTCGATATAAGCCTTCCATTAAGGTTTGCTGGCTAAACACCGTATTAAGCCAAGTAGCAAACTGGTAACGAACGGCATCAGATGAATCTTCAGGTTTGGTAATGCAAATGTTATGGCTTTGCCCTGCTCTATCGATGAGTAGAATAAGCCAATTACTACCATCAAAATCAAGCACCTCTACTCGAAAGACCAGCTGAGAGCTGACTTGAGGTAAGCCCACACAACAACACACCTTATAACGCTGACTCAAACCATGGGCGAGCTCAACTAATTCTGCTTGCTCGGGCTGCCAATATGTTGCAATTTCAGGCAGAGCAAAAAACTCAGTAAGCCAATAATCAAACCCGGCATTGGTAGGTACGCGGCCAGCAGAAGTATGTGGCGAATAGAGTAAGCCCACTTTTTCTAGCCGAGCCATTGCATTGCGCACAGTAGCTGAACATACCGCCATGCCTTTTTGCTTGGCAATACGGGTAGAGGCAACAGGCTGACCTTCACCGTTACAGTAAAGGCTCATTACAGCTGAAAAAATTTGTTGGTCACGCGGATTTAATTTCATAATTTATACATCTTGGTACTTGCCAGTGGATATTTGGGCGCAGCAAGTTTATTTCAAGTTATTTTCAAAGCATTAGTTTTTAATGTAATCTAGCGATATGAAAGTTTAAGTGCAAATAACATGGATTCACCGTTTAAAACCATAGGTTTAATTGGCAAACCTAATCACAGCGGAGCAGCTGCCACACTTGCTCGCCTGCACACATTTTTGCGAGCCTTGGGTTTTGAAGTGCTAGTAGAACAGCGCACCGGCCGCCAACTTGAAGACCTTCCTCGAGAAAACCTTGTTAAATTGGTAGATTTAGGTGAACGTGCAGACTTAGCCATAGTCGTCGGCGGTGATGGCAATATGCTTGGCGCAGCTCGAGTTTTAGCGCGTTTTGATGTTGCCGTAATTGGTGTAAACCGTGGTAATTTAGGCTTTTTAACTGATTTAAACCCAGAAGGTTTCGAAGCCAGCCTTGAACAAGTATTAAGTGGCCAGTTCCTCGAAGAAAAACGCTTCTTGCTTGAAGTTGAAGTATATCGCCATGCCGAACTCAAAAGTGCTAACTTGGCAGTGAATGAAGCAGTACTTCATGCCGATAAAGTTGCTCATATGATTGAGTTTGAGGCCTTTATTAACAACGATTTTGTATTCTCGCAACGCTCAGACGGTTTAATTGTTTCAACACCTACAGGCTCAACTGCTTATTCATTATCTGGTGGCGGGCCGATTTTGACGCCAGAGCTTAATGCGATTTCACTTGTGCCTATGTTCCCGCACACATTATCAAGCCGCCCTCTTGTGGTTGATGCTGATAACGAAGTGCGTTTAAAGCTCAGTCTTGAAAATACTGATAGCTTGCAAGTCAGTTGTGACAGCCATGTGGTTTTAGCTGTATTACCTGGCGATGAAGTGGTGATAAAAAAAGCAGATAAGCGTCTGCGCTTGATCCACCCTAAAGAATACTCTTACTACAATGTATTAAGAAAAAAATTAAACTGGGGAAGCCGTTTATTTTAAGCGGCTTTTTTATCTCAATTGATTGCCAAGGCACATTGAATAGCGCAAAATAATCAAACTTAATGCTGTACTTTTTTAAGGATTCTAAGGCGAAATGAGCTATATCGTTTTTCTTGCTCTGTTATTACTGATCACCTTGCTAGGTTGTTACTGGATGGTTGAGAGCAACCGTCGCAAGGCTATTGAAGCTGAAAAAAAACGTTTTAATCAACGAGTAAAAGAAATCAATAATGATTTTAAAGATAAGTTAATTGATTTCAGCGAGAGTAAAATTATTCGTCCGAAGAACATCTCGCGTTTGAGCATGATCACTAGCAATTACTTTGTTGTACAAGCCCATAACGAAGAAAACCTCACATATCTTGAATACGTTAGTGATTTACTGCTCAACACAATAATTATGGAAGCCAGTAAAGCACAAAACCCAGAACAGATTGATCAGCTTGCAGACAGATTACAGTATTTCATGGCTGAATTACCTTATAATGGTATTGAATATAACAAAGCGTTTTACCAAGAGTCCCTTCCATCACTGATTGAAGTAATTAAATATCAGCCCCCCGCCGATTTACAAGACGATCAGCCGCCAGCCCAGAGCACACAAGCGTCAGACGATTCCACACCAGAAAATCAATTGTCAGAATTAAGCAAAGCTTAAAAATTTAATTTGCAAAACCCGAAAACACTGTATAAATTAACAGTTAATTAGCTGGATGGATAAACAGTATGTTAATCGGGTTAGAAATTAAAAACTTTGCCATTGTAAGTAATTTAAGTACTGAGTGGCACAATGGTATGACAGCCATTACAGGTGAAACAGGTGCGGGGAAATCAATTGCAATTGATGCCCTCTCATTATGTTTAGGTGAACGCGCTGATGCTGGTGCCGTTCGCCCTGGTACTGATCGTGCAGAAATATGCGCACAATTTGATATTAGCCAACTCCCTCTTGCCCAACACTTTTTAGAGCAACATTTACTCTCAAACAACGAAGGCGAATGTTTACTACGCCGTGTTATTTGCAAAAATGGCCGTAGCAAAAGCTATATTAATGGCAGCTCAGTTACCGCTGCACAGTTAAAAGAGTTGGGTCAGTACTTAATTTCTATTCACGGCCAACATGCCCATCAACATTTATTAAAAGCTGAACACCAGCTACATCTGCTTGATGCCTATGCCGGCCACAATCAGTTATTAGCTGATGTTAAAGAACGCTTTAAAGCCTACCAAGCCTTACTCAAAGAATTTAACCAGCTTGAACAACAACAGCAGCAACAGGCCGCTCAAAAGCAATTACTTGAGTATCAAGTAGCCGAACTTGATGAATTTGCTCTGCAACCGGGTGAATTTGAAGAGATTGAAGCTGAGCATCATAAACTAAGCCATAGCCAGACTATTTTAGAGTCATGCCAACGTGAGCTACAACACTTATACGAAAGTGATGAGCAAAGTGCGTGTTCATTATTGCAACATAGTGCTCAACAATTTGCAGAACTAGCAAGCTACGATGAGAGCTTATCTAGCATAGCATCACTACTGAGTGAAGCTGCCGTTCAAGTTGAAGAAGCAAGCCGCGAGATACGCAGCTATGTTGATGTTACCGACTTAGACCCAGCACGCTTAGACGAAGTTGAAACTCGTTTAACAGGTGCTATGGATCTTGCCCGTAAACATCACATAAAGCCAGAAGAGCTTGTTGAGTTTCACCAGTCAATCTCTGAAGAATTAGCATCAATTAGTTATAACAGCGACCGCCTTGTGGCACTTGAAAGCGAAATCAGCGATGCCCTTGAGCAATACAAACAAGCAGCTCAACTATTAAGTGAAAGCCGCCATAGTTATGCTGATACGCTTAATCAGTTAATTAGTGATAGCATGGCGAATTTATCGATGGAAAACGGCAAGTTTGCTATTGATATTCAACAAGCTAGCGATAAAGCACCAAGTGCAATGGGTTTTGATACTGTGTCGTTTTTAGTATCGACCAACCCAGGTCAACCGCTACAAGCACTGTCTAAAGTGGCCTCTGGTGGTGAGTTATCGCGCATTAGTTTAGCTATTCAGGTCATTATTGCTCAGCGAGTTACTACCCCGACCCTCATTTTCGATGAAGTTGATGTGGGTATTTCAGGCCCTACAGCTTCTGCAGTCGGCAAGCTATTACGCCAATTAGGTAAATCAACCCAAGTTATTTGTGTAACTCACTTGCCACAGGTTGCAAGTTCTGGACATCAGCAATTTTTTGTAGCCAAAGAAATTGCAAACGGCGAAACCTTTACGCAAATGAATAAACTTTCAAAAGATGGCCGTATCGATGAAATTGCCCGACTACTCGCTGGTGACAACATCAGTAAAATGGCAAGAGCGAATGCCAAAGAGCTTATTAGCGCACATGCATAAGTTAATAGTTAATACTGTTGAGAGTTTAAGTTGGTTAGAGTTTAGAAATGAATATTAAAAATATGGGTACCGCTTTAGTGCTTGGCTTGATTGCACTGAGTTCAAGCCATTCACAGGGTTCAACAGCTGATTCAGCTTATCAAGGTGCGCAATTAATCGTTATTTTATTTGAATGTATTTTAATTGCCCTCCCGACTACCGCATTTTTGTTGGTTATTTGGAGTCGTTGGAAGCATTTACGTTTTAAGCAGTTACTACAAACTGTGTTAAATTCATCGTTAGTTTTCATGCTTATTAGCCTAGTAACAATCAATCAATTAACACAGAGTATGTCGTCTTGGTTGATTGCTTTAGCAGTCAGCCATACATTGCTGGTTGGTATTAGTTATTTACTAGTTAAGCAACACACTAATAGAGTGAAAAGTACCCTCACAGGCTGTTGGTAAATAAAATCATCGTTAAATATACAAAATCGCGAAGCAAAAATGCTTCGCGATTCTTTAAGTACACATGACTTAGTTAGCTTACTCAATTTCGCTGGCGAAATTAATCAAGTTCATAAATAAACGGTCTGTCATACTTGAAACACCTGTACCCTCAGTATAGTTACCAACTTTACCTTGATTGGTAAGCATCCCACTATCTGATAAAAGAATGTCACCCGTTTCTGAATCAAGCACTATCGTTGGTAAGCCATCTTGGTTTACAGCTAACACTTGCGTACCCACTGGCATTTCAGAGAAGTATCCTTTAGCACCACCTGCTTGATAGAAACTAGTTACACCACCAAATGGACCAGCAAAAATAGCCTGTTGAGCTTGAGTACCTACACCTTCAGGATTTTGTGTATTTGGACCATCAACATAACCAACACGAGTAACCGTGTAGCCCCATTTCGCATACACTTTTTCATTTGGCATATCAGAATCGGCTGCAATAATAGTGACATTGCCTGATTTTTTTGACCAGTTATAAAGCTCTAGGATTTCAGCATCTGTGAAATCTGTATCATAGAAACTACCCATATAAAAGATATCTGTCTCATAACTATCGATAGCAGCTTCAGTGATAGAGTTTGCTGCAGCAAAATCATGATTTATTGAAACTGTTTTATTAACAATTCCACCTTCGCCAAAATTTGTAGAGCTCATAAGTTTTGCAATAGGCTCATAAAATAACTTCCCATTCAAAGTATAGTTTTGCCAAGTTGCTTTTCGCTCTTTATCGATACTCGTGATAACAAACGACTCCGCACCAGTGCTACAGGTTGGCTGAGCATAGCACGCAACCGGTTTTAATGTATTAAGTGCCAAATCGTTAATACGCATAGGGTAAGTACCCATTGCACATGTTTTCCCCGTTTCAATCGACGCTTTATACAGCTTAGTTACATTGTGATTACCTTGGTCATTTATTACTTCACGAGAAATAAGCAGCTCACCATTTTGATCAAGTGCAGCACCTGTTACCGTTGTTAAACCATGTTCAGACTTTTTCGATAACTCAAGTGTAGAAAGATCCAAAGAGAAAATGCTGGTTGCAGAAATCAAATAGACTTCACCATTTTTAACAACCATATCACCACGGAAAATATCTAAGCTATTACCATAGCCAGTCATATTACCTACAAACTGTGTCTCGCCAGAATCTGGATAAATAATATAAAACTTACTGCCTTTAGAGCCGTAGATAACATCACGGTTTGGATCATACGCTAAACGAGTCATTGGACTTGTTCTAGCAACTTCTGTGTGCTTATTTGTTTCCATATCAACATAGGCTAATTTTGTGTATTTATACTTTTCGCCTTTGATTGGTAAGTCTTTTAATTCATCATCTGATAAATTCAATGAGCTTGGGTCTAACTTATATGTTAAAGCGCGTGGCGCCGAAACATAATATAAACGATTACGAGTACTATCGAACGCCATTGCAGCTGAAGAAAACTTCGCTTTAGAATGGATAGCTGCTGTTTGCGCTTGTTCATCAAGCGAAAAAACAACGCCTAAATGACCTCGACCAGAGTTAATACCATACAACTCGCCTGTGCAGCTATTTGCCGAAGCATCAGCAGTTACGGCTCCGCATACCATCAATACAGATAGAATAGATTTTTTCATTGTGTTTTCACCTGAAGAATTAACCAAAACTTTATTATTAGCAAAAATGATAAATAAATTATTTATCATTAACCTAATTATGTATAAATTATGTCCAAGCTAATTCTAGGCTTCAGTCGATTGAATACAATCAGAAATTTTTGATAATGGTATGAAAAGGCTAAAAACAATAAAATATAGGCCTTTAATACATAAAGGATACAACTTTTCTATTAAGCAGCTGTTAACTCACTTTAAAAGCAGTGATTACGTACTCCATAATTTGCACACAATTGCTGGTTAGTATAAGAACACATTAAGCTTATTCTAACCACAAATGAAATACTCTTTACTTATCGCTACGTGTTTACTGTCTTTTTCGTGTGTAGCAACCTCACTGCCCAGCTCTCTATTAAATCAAGTCACTGACCTTGAGAACCAAGGCAGGCTCAGTGAAGCACTCACTATTCTTGAGCAATACAAAGATAATAATACCGCTACATCGACCACCGAAATTGCTATGGCACAAGCGCCTCTTTTACGTAAACAAGGTCATTATAACGAGGCGATAGAACTGCTAACGCCATTACAAAAGCTTGCTAGCTTGAGTAAAAAAGACCAATACCACATTCAAAAAGAGCTAGGGATCAACTACCGTCGCCAAGTAAAAACAATAGAAGCAAAAAATCATTATATGGCAGCCTTAGCACTTGCAAATGAGCTTGAAGACAAAAACCTACAAGCACAAAGCCATAGCAATTTGGGTTCACTATACGACACGCTTAATGATCTTGAACAATCAATGCATCATCAAGTAAAAGCACAAGCGTTATTGGAAAACAGCGATAATTATGAACTAGTTGCCACTAATTTTTATAACTTAGCAAACCTTGCTCACAGGCTTGATGACCTCTCGCAATCTGAGTACTTCTATAAAAAAGCACTCGAGTTTGATATTAAAACCAAAAACCAAATGAATATTGCAGATACCAGCTTACAGCTAGCCAAGCTGGTGTATAAACGAGGCGATTTAGAGCAGGCTCTTCCCTTATTAAATACCGCCTATACACGATTAGCCGACGTCAATGCCTATGAGAATATGGCGACGGCGAAGCATACGTTGATGCAATTGTATTTGAAAATAGGCAACCAGCATATGGCATTGAGTAGTGCTGAGTCTGGGCTTAACGCAGCGCTTAAATCTGGCTCGGCTTTAAGTAAAATTTACTCTTACTTTAACTTAGTTGAATTACATTTAGCACTTAAAAACTCTGAGCTAATTGGTCTCTATTTAAGTCGAACAAAAGAGTTGTTAACTGATATTGATAACCGCTTATTGAATCAAAAACAGCACGGCTATACCGCAATTTATGCTGAACTTATCGGTGATTACAAGCTAGCTGCTGAGCAGCTAAAGCTTGAAAGTAAACTGGCCGCGTCTTTATTTGAAGAGCATTTAAATAAAGCCGTGGAAAAGAATAAAAAGCAATTAACAGCAATCGAGCAACAGCAACGTATTGATGATGAAATTCAAAAAAACAAACTCGCAACTGCACAAATGAATAACCAGCGACTAGAAAAACAAATTTGGTTGTTATCTGCTGGTATTGTTTTGTTGTTTAGTACCCTTGCGTTAGTACTCTATTACTTCAAGCATCGAAAAGCGTTATTTAAAGCCAAGCTTTATCAATATAACTTAATTGAAAAAGACAAAATGCTTGCTGATATCTCTCATGAATTACGCACTCCACTGAGTGTATTGAAACTGCATATAGAAGCGCTTGAGCTCGATATTCAAGAAAACCGCGATCTCGCCTACAGCAAAATTAATGGCAAGATAGCGCAACTTAATAACTTAATTTCAGATGTATATCAGTTATCTCAAGCTGAAAACAAAACCCTGACATTGAACCTTCACCAATATAATGCCGCGCAAATTTTTGCTGAATACGAGCAAGACATGCGCCGTTATGTTTGCAGTCATCAGCTCACATTTTTTGCTGACATTGTTATTGCTGATGATGTTGAAATCACGGTAGATAAACAAAAGCTCGACCAAATCCTCAACAATATTTTTACTAATGCGTGTCTATACACAGACACCCCAGGCCATGTCCGACTTAAAGTTCGGGCCAACAAGCAAGAGCTGTTTATTCAAGTCGATGATACTTCTCCGGGTGTCGGTAAAGCTCATATAGGTAAACTTTTTGACCGTTTATATCGTGTTGAAGAGTCTCGTAGCCGCGCATCGGGGGGTTCTGGTTTAGGACTGTCAATTTGCCAGAGTTTTGTCGAATTGATGTCAGGTACTATTAACGCATTACCAGGTAAGTCAGGTGGCTTATGTATCAGAGTATTACTGCCTTTAGGGAATAAATAAGCCTCTCCATTTTTCCACCACATTTTATTGCTTAAATAGCACTATAAACTACTGTGGAATGGAACCATGTCAGAGTCATTAAAGCACGCTCAATGGGCAAAATCTGTTGAGCGTAAACACCGCCAAAGCAAAGTTAAAAAAACCAAAAAGTCGCCACTGCCAATTTACGCGGCCCTTGCCAGCATAATGTTAAGTGCAGGACTCTATTATGCAAGCTACGAAAAGCCAATAGAGTACCCTCCACTATCTGAAGCAGCTAAACAACGTATCTCCCAGTTCTTTGCAAAGCAATTCTTAATGGGCCAGTGGCGCTTAAATCAAATAAAGTACTCAACTAATGCGATTCAGGTCTATGTACAAACACCTACCGCGATAGCCCTTGAAGGTGAGGCGTTAAGTCAATATTTACATTATGCGTTGTGCCCTAGTCCTAGCAAACGCATTTGGCAAGATATTCAAGCAAGAGAATTATCAGTGTATGTGTTCAGCCATTCTATTCGAAAAGGTGAACGTACTTTGTGTAACTGATATGAAAGCGATGAACGCCAAATCAATTGATTTGACGTTCATCATAGCGATAGCCTGCACCGTAAACGGAAGCGACTATCTTAGGAGAGAACTGTAAATTCTTTAGTTTTTTGCGAATATTTTTGATATGACTGTCGATTACGCGGTCGGTAATATCAAAGTTATTGGGTTGGATATGATCAAGTATCTGCTGTCTTGAAAAAACGCGCTTAGGGGCTTTATACAAAAGCTTAAATACGTCAAATTCCACTTTAGTTAAACCCAAAGACACGCCTTTAATCTCAACTTCAAGCGCATCTTCGTTTAAACAAATAGTAGCTGGCGTTTCAACAGTTTCATTGCTATTAGATACCGGCGCGCAGCGCCTTAAAATAGCTTTAACACGCATCACCAGCTCTGCACCGCTAAAAGGTTTACAGACATAGTCATCAGCACCATGTTCTAACCCTTTTAACCTATCAGCCTCTTCGACTTTAGCGGTTACCATAATAATAGGCACCATAGAAAAAGCGCGGATCTGCTTCATGCACTCCACGCCATCTAAATTGGGTAACATTACATCTAGAATTATTGCATCAGGATTATTTTCTTTAACCCACGACACCACAGCACTGCCATCAGTGATGTGGTGAGTAGTAAAGCCAGATGCATTGAAGAACAACAGCACTTGTTCTGCAATATCTAAGTCGTCTTCAACGACTAATATCTGCGGCATTTTTATTTCCGTTTTATATTTTTTTTATTGTTTTTAGTTGTTGCTTCACCATCGCTTTAAGGGCGTCTGATAAGGTCTCATCTAGTAAAACCATAGTCAGAATATCGTGCAGGTCTTCACTATTCATGACCTCATTGAGTAAATCATTTTCAGATTTTGAACTTGGCTGAAAAAAGCTTAACTGCTCGTTATTTGTGTGTTCGCAAAACATTTTCTTTTTATCCATGTTGTTAGCATCAAATATTCAGATGGGCTTCTGCCTCTGATAAACATTAAAACGCAACAATATGGAGCAAATATGGAGCTAGTACGAAATAATGAATTTTTTCTATTTAACTGTAAAATTCATTCGTAGATTGTAGGTAATAAGCGTTATTTTTTCATTATTTTTCTGAATCTTGATTTGATTATCAAAACAGCTAATACCATTTCGCTTAATTAAGTGATCTATTTTGAGGCAATAAAACCTCGTTGATAGCAAGGCAAAAATTTCGTTATTTAGTTGTTCTAAATCAGATATTTTTAACGCAGATAGCGACAGGTTTAATCCCTCTAAATGATTAAGTATTATTGCGGATTGGTATAAAACTAGGCAATAAAAAAGCAAGCTAGGCAGCTTGCTTTTAAAAATGTTGAATGGAGCTTTAGAATTAAACGTCTAAGTAATCCATAATCCCTTCAGCGGCATTTCGGCCTTCGAAAATAGCCGTTACCACTAAATCTGAGCCGCGGACAATATCGCCACCAGCAAAGATTTTCGGGTTAGTTGTTTGGTGAGTAAACTCACCTTTTTCTGGTGCATTGATACCACCCCAATGATTGATTTCAACACCGTACGGTTCTAACCAATCCATTTTATGAGGTTTAAAACCAAACGCCATGAGCACTTTGGTTGCTTCAATAACATGCTCAGAATCAGCTACTTCTTCAGCACGACGACGACCATTTTCGTCCGGCTCACCAAGTTGCGTTTTCACCATCTTAACGCCAGCAACTTTCCCTTGCTCATCAACCACAATGCCTTTAGGTTGAACGTTAAAGGTAAATTCTACGCCCTCTTCACGGGCATTTTTAACTTCACGTTTTGAGCCTGGCATGTTTTCTTCGTCACGACGATAAGCACAGGTTACTTTTGCAGCACCTTGTCGAATAGAGGTTCTCACACAGTCCATTGCTGTATCACCACCGCCTAACACGACGACTTTTTCGTTCGCCATATCGATATAAGTTTGCTTATCTTCTGCATAGCCCATAACTCGGTTTGTGTTACCAATTAAGAACGGCAGTGCATCAAACACACCATCAGCATCTTCGTTTTCAAGGCCTGCACGCATACTTTGATAGGTACCAACACCTAAGAATACGGCATCATATTCTGCTAAGATTTCATCAAGCGTAATATCAACGCCAACTTCAGTGTTTAGCTGAAACTCGACACCCATTTCAGTGAAAATTTCACGACGCTTTTGCATTACTTCTTTTTCAAGTTTGAATGAAGGAATACCAAACGTAAGAAGACCACCGATTTCTGGGTGACGGTCAAACACCACAGGCTTAACACCGTTACGTACTAAAATATCCGCACAACCTAAACCAGCTGGGCCTGCACCAATGATAGCCACTTTTTTGTCAGACCAAACCACATACGACATATCTGGTTTCCAGCCCATTTTAAATGCCGTATCAGTGATGTACTTTTCGATATTACCGATAGTGACAGCACCAAACTCTTCTTCAAGTGTGCACGAGCCTTCACACAAGCGATCTTGTGGACAAACTCGTCCACACACCTCTGGTAAGCTGTTTGTACGGTGAGACAGCTCTGCCGCTTCTAAAATACGGCCAGTACGAATGAGCTTTAACCATTGTGGAATATAGTTATGTACTGGGCATTTCCATTCACAGTACGGGTTACCACAATCTAAACAGCGATCCGCCTGTGAGTTAACTTGTGTCTCAGAAAACGGCTCGTAGATTTCTACGAAAGATTGTTTACGTGCTGAAATTGGCTTTTTACGCGGATCTACACGTTGTACATCGATAAACTGGTATACATTTTCGCTCATACTACCCCCTTACTGAGCCTGAACACGAAGCTCTGCGCTGCTGCGCGCTCGGTGTCCGAGTAAACTTTTTACATCACTAGATTTTGGCTTAACTAATTTAAACATTGGCATGTATAAATCGAAGTTAGCTAAAATCTGCTCAGCGCGGTTTGAGCCTGTAAGCTCTAAATGCTCAGCAATGAGACCGCGTAAATGTTCTTGGTGTGACGCCAACCCTTCAAGCGTAACAATTTCAACAAGCTCAGGGTTAATGCGTTTTTCAAAGTCATTGCCTTCATCAAGAATATAAGCAAAACCACCTGTCATACCTGCACCAAAGTTGATACCCACTTTGCCAAGTACGCAAACCACACCACCTGTCATGTATTCACAGCCGTTGTCACCAACACCTTCTACAACCGCTTGCACGCCTGAGTTACGCACTGCAAAACGCTCACCAGCGCAGCCTGCAGCAAATAATTTACCGCCCGTTGCACCATATAAACAGGTATTACCGGCAATGGTTGCTTTGTGGCTTTCAAAAGATGAACCCAGCGGTGGGCGAATTACTAGCTTACCGCCAGCCATGCCTTTACCAACATAGTCATTGGCATCACCAACGAGTGTCATTTCAAGGCCGCCAGCGTTCCATACACCAAAGGATTGTCCCGCTGTACCATGAAGCTCAATAGAGACAGGATCAGCAGCCATACCTTGGTTACCATGTTTAGAAGCGATATAGCCAGACAACATAGCGCCCACTGAGCGATCAGTATTGCAAATACGGTTAACCAGTGAGATACCCGACTTTTCGTCAATTGCTTGCTTGGCTTTTTCAAGCAAGGTTTCATTTAGCTGACCTAAGTAGTGTGAGCTATTTGGCGCACTACAATACAAGGTTTCACCCGTAGGGTTGTTAGGCACAGCAATCACAGACGACAGATCTACTTTCTTTTGTTTCTCTGTGTTGCCTTCAATTGCTTCAAGTAAGTCCAAACGACCAATTAAATCAGTTAAACGAGTTACACCTAAGCTTGCCATAATTTGGCGCGCTTCTTCGGCTATAAACTTGAAGTAGTTCATCGCCATTTCTGGCAGGCCATGATAATGCTTTTGGCGCAGCGTATCGTCTTGCGTTGCAACACCGGTCGCACAGTTATTTAAGTGACAAATACGTAAGTATTTACAACCTAGTGCCACCATAGGGCCCGTACCAAAGCCAAAGCTTTCAGCACCTAAAATAGCCGCCTTAATAATATCTAGACCCGTTTTCAGACCACCATCTGTTTGTAGGCGAATACGGTGACGTAAACCATTTTCTACCAACGCTTGCTGGGTTTCAGCAAGACCAAGCTCCCAAGGGCTACCTGCATACTTAACAGAAGTAAGCGGGCTTGCACCTGTACCACCGTCATAACCAGCAATGGTAATTAAATCTGCATAGGCTTTAGCTACGCCTGTTGCGATAGTACCTACACCCGGCTCAGAAACGAGTTTCACCGAAATTAGTGCATCTGGGTTTACTTGTTTTAAATCGAAAATAAGCTGGGCTAAATCTTCAATCGAGTAAATATCGTGATGCGGCGGAGGCGAAATCAAGGTCACACCTGGCACTGAATAACGTAATTTTGCAATATACGGCGTTACTTTTTCACCCGGTAATTGACCACCCTCACCTGGTTTTGCACCTTGCGCCACTTTAATCTGAATGACATCAGCGCTGCGTAAGTAATGTGGTGTAACACCAAAACGGCCCGAAGCAACTTGCTTAATACGTGAGTTTTTCTCTGTACCGTAGCGAAGCTTGTCTTCACCACCTTCACCTGAGTTTGAACAACCACCTAAGCGGTTCATTGCAATCGCGAGTGCTTCATGCGCTTCTGGCGATAATGCACCAATACTCATTGCGGCTGAGTCAAAACGTTTGTACAGCTCAGTTGCAGGCTCTACGTCGTCAACACTCACACCCGTATCAGGAATTTTAACCGCCAGCATGTCACGTAAATTGGTGATCGGGCGGTTATTTACTAAATCAGCATATGCCAAGTAGTCTTTATAATCCCCAGAGCGCACTGCTTTTTGTAGTGTTTGAATTACATCTGGGTTATAAGCATGGTACTCACCACCGTGAACATATTTTAGTAAGCCACCATGACTTAATAACTTACGTTTACTAAATGCCAGCTTATGAAGTTTACGTTGGTCATCATCAAAATCAGTGAAACACGCCCCTTTAATACGACTAGCTACACCGTTAAAACAGGTTTCTACAACCGCATCTGATAATCCAACTGCCTCAAATAACATTGAGCAGCGGTACGAAGCGACAGTACTGATACCCATTTTTGACATAATTTTATACAGACCCTTATTAATCGCATTACGATAAGCAAGCGTTACTTCGCAATAGCTCTTGTTCAGGGTCTTTTTGTCGCTCATTGCAACTAATGATTCATAAGCAAGGTACGGATAAATTGCCGTTGCACCAAAACCAAGTAATACCGCAAATTGATGCGCATCACGGACACTGCCCGATTCGATGATGATATTAGATTCACAACGTAAGTTATTATCGACTAAACGCTTTTGAATTGAACCAACCGCCATCGCCGCAGGAATCGGCAAATGAGTTTCGCTAAAGTTACGGTCACTTAAAATAAGCATGACACAGCCTGACGCTGCTTTTTCTTGTGCTTCATCACAAATACGTGTGATTGCGTTTTCTAAGCCTTCTTCCAACGTGTAAGTGATATCAATTTTACAGTAGCTGTAATGCTCATCGTCAGCATTGATCAGCTGTTGCATATCAGCGTACATCAAAATCGGCGTCTCAAACTGTAAACGCTTAGCGTGGCCGGTTGTTTCGTTAAATACGTTTTGCTCACTACCAATACAAGTTGCCAGTGACATAACGTGATTTTCACGAAGTGGGTCAATCGGTGGATTAGTTACTTGCGCAAATTTTTGTCGGAAGTAATCGAACAGTGAACGATGACCTTCTGACAGTACCGCAAATGGTGTGTCATCACCCATTGAACCCGTTGCTTCTTGACCATTTTCACCCATTACACGAATAACGCTATCAAGCTCTTCGTTGGTGTAGCCAAACATTTTTTGATACTTAAGCAGTGTTTCGTCATCAAATGAACGGTTACCCGCATCTTTTTCAGATAACTGTTCAAATGGCGTTAAACGCTTAACGTTAGCTTCAAGCCATGCTTTATATGGATGGCGTGACTTAAGATCTTGGTCAATCTCATCTGAATGCCAAATTTTACCTTGATGAGTATCAATAACTAATAACTCACCAGGGCCAACACGGCCTTTCTCAACCACTTCGTCTGGCGCGTAGTCCCAAATACCTACTTCTGAGGCAAGGGTAATAAAACCATCTTGAGTGATGACATAGCGCGCAGGGCGTAAACCGTTACGGTCAAGGTTACAAGCGGCAAAACGACCGTCAGACATTACAATACCAGCGGGGCCATCCCATGGTTCCATATGCATTGAGTTAAAGTCGTAGAATGCACGTAGGTCATCATCCATAGCACGGTTTTTTTGCCAAGCTGGCGGCACAAGCATACGCATTGCACGGAATAAATCCATGCCACCGGCTAAGAACAACTCAAGCATATTATCTAAGCTAGAAGAGTCTGAGCCGCTTTCGTTAACGAATGGTGCTGCTGATTGCAAATCAGGAATAAGTGGTGAGGCAAACTTATACGCACGGGCACGAGCCCATTGGCGGTTACCTTGAATCGTATTAATTTCACCATTATGCGCTAAATAGCGGAATGGTTGCGCCAGTGGCCAACGAGGTTGTGTATTAGTAGAGAAACGTTGGTGAAATACACAAATCGCACTGGTCATGCGAATGTCAGCTAGGTCTAAATAAAAGTTAGGTAAGTCTACAGGCATCATTAAGCCTTTATAGACAGTAACTAAACCAGATAAGCTGGCAATATAAAAATGTTCATCATTTACGAGGCGCTTTTCAGCACGACGACGCGCTACATATAAACGACGTTCTAAATCTTTTGGACGCCAGCCTTCTGGTGCGCTTACAAAAATTTGTTCAAAGCCGGGTAGTTGTTTTTTTGCAATTGGCCCTAAACATGATGCATCGGTAGGTACTACACGCCAGCCTTGAATGCTCAAGGTTTCTTTTTCGAGTTCTTCACTCAACACATCTTTAGCTGTTTGCGCAAGTACAGGATCAGCATTTAAAAATACCATGCCAACGGCGTAGTTCTTTCCTAGATGCCAATCATGTTCGCTGGCAATAGCACGAAAGAAGCTATCAGGTTTTTGCATTAATAAACCACAGCCATCACCTGTTTTACCATCAGCAGAAATACCACCACGGTGTTCCATGCGATCTAAGCCAGTGATTGCTGTTCGAATCAAGCGGTGACTCGCCTGACCATTGACCTGGGCTATTAAGCCAAAGCCACAATTATCTTTTTCTAATTTTGAGTCGTATAACATAGACCCCTCCCCTTGCTACAACGACTAGCGGTTCAGTCTTTTGTGACAGTGCTAGCAGACGAACAAAACTATCGCCAAATACCTCATGAGTCAATAGAGTTTTGAATACATATTCATATTCATGAATATTTCTCACTTAAAGCACTTTTTAAATTCTATGCTATTTTTTTACATTTAGTCGCATTTTACCCGTTATTTTTTTATGACACTGGTGTCAAATTTAACAACTTGTAAAAAAACAATCTAAAAACCCGCCGCTTTACGTTAACGTAAACTGTGCTTTATTTTGAATAATTATTCACATTATGAATATCAATGCAGTTTTTTACGGGGTGTCGCCTAGCCTAACTGCATCATTATTTACTCTTGGCTTTAGCATAGTTACAAACTATGTATCTGAGCAGACTACCTTAGTCGCAATGACCGAGTTTCTTTACCCTTGCGTCAACAATAAGCAATCTAAAAGTGTCCGCTGCGGACACTTTTTCTGTCCGCGGACAGACATCAATCCATTCTTCAAAAATAAAATCATTAAAAATCAATATATTAAAAATTGGCATGCTACTGGTATAGATAAGACATCAGCGAAATTGAGGATTTCAAAATGTTCACTATCAGTTTGTTTATGGCTTCTCCACTTACCATGCTTGCCGTTGGCTTCATGATTGTGTGTTTTGAGAATCGTAAGGAGTTATGATGATTAAGGATACCAGTGCCCAAGATATTACCGTGGCTAAGAAAAACACCATTAAAAAGCCACTTATAATAGCTGCAGGTGTAATACTTGTTGGTTCGCTCGGCTTTCAAGCATTGTTTGCCAGTAACGATGGCAGCATTTCGGTTGATGCAGCAAGCCTACAAATTAGTGAAGTAAGCCAAAAGACACTTACTAGAGATGTGGCAGCGAGCGGTAAAATCGTTGCAGCTAATGCGCCAAAGGTTTACAGCCCAGAACGCGGCTTTGTCGATTTAAAAGTAAAAGCCGGTGATAGCGTTGAAGTAAATGAAGTGATCGCAACCGTAACCAGCCCTGAGCTGACTAACGAACTAAAACAGCAACAATCAGTATTAGCGCGATTAGAAGGCGAGTTACAACGAAAACAACTTGAAGCGCGCAGACAAAAACTAAGCCTGACTAAAGCGCTAGATTTAGCGCAAGTTGAGTTAAATGCCGCAGATAGAGAAAACCGCCGAGCTAAAATCTCTATCGAGAAACATTTAATTAGCCAAATAGATTTAGAAAAAGCCGTTGATGACTTAGCCCGTGCCAAGCTTTCATATAAGCACGCCGAGCAAGAAGTCAGCTTAGCTAAAGATACCCTCGCATTTGAGCTAAAAGCAGCAGAGCGTGATCTGGCACGTCAACAACTAATTGTGGATGACTTACTCAGACAAGTAAATGAACTCACTATTACCGCGAGTGTAAGCGGCATTGTGGGTAACTTATTAGTGCAACAAAAAGAAGCGGTCACACAAAGCCAACCATTAATGACATTGGTCGATTTAAGTAACTTTGAAGCAGAACTGCAAGTACCAGAAAGCTACGCCAATGAGCTGGGTCTTGGTATGCAAGTTGAGCTTACTTTAGGTGCTCGTCATGTCACAGGCACGCTATCGGCTATATCACCTGAAGTAAATAATCGCGAGGTCACAACCCGCGTACGCTTTGACAATGAGATTTCTGGCATTCGCCAAAACCAACGCTTAACCGCACGTATTTTACTAGAGAATCGCGACGATGTATTGCAAGTGAAACGCGGCGCATTCTTACAACAAGGTGGCACCTATGCTTATAAAGTTGATGGTGACATGGCTTATTTAATCGATATAAAAACCGGTGCAAGCAGTATCAATGCTGTCGAGATAATTGAAGGTGTAGAGCCTGGCGATAAGTTAATTATCTCAAACTACGATCGCTTTAAAAAAGCACCCACACTGGTTTTACGCTAACAAATAAAAGGAATAATCAACATGCTTACAATGAACAACATCAGCAAAGTGTATCAAACAGATATGGTACAAACGCATGCCCTTCGCGACTTTAATCTACAAGTTGAAGAAGGTGAATTTATTGCCGTAACGGGCCCAAGTGGCTCAGGTAAAACCACATTTTTAAACATCGCCGGTATGTTAGAACCATTTAGCGAAGGCCAATACATGTTAGACGGTATTGATGTGGGTAAGCTCAACGACAACCAGCGTGCTGACTTACGTAATCAAAAAATTGGTTTTATTTTCCAAGGATTCAACCTAATTCCAGATTTGAACCTCTATGAAAATATTGAAGTACCACTGCGTTATCGTGGTATTAAGGCCGCCGAGCGTAAGCGCCGTATTGAGCAATGCCTAGAGCAAGTTGGTTTAGCATCACGCGCTAAGCACTTACCGCAACAACTTTCTGGTGGCCAACAACAACGTGTGGCCATTGCCAGAGCCCTTGCTGGTGAACCGCGTTTTTTACTTGCCGATGAGCCAACTGGTAATTTAGATAGTTTAATGGCGCGTCAAGTGATGGAGCTACTTGAGCAAATCAACCGTGATGGCGCAACTATCATCATGGTTACCCATGATCCAGAGCTTGCCCGCAGAGCACCACGTAACATCCAAGTTGTTGATGGCCAACTAGCTGACTTCACCTTGTATCAAGGCACTCAAAACCTTAAAGCGGCTGGAGTGTAACCATGTTCCTTCATTATTTAGATTTGAGCTGGCGCAGCTTTAAGCGCACGCCACTTGTGAGCTTTTTAATGGTATTGGCCATTGCTATTGGTATTGGCGTTACCATGACAAGTTTATCTGTGTATCACATGATGTCAGCAGACCCTATTCCTGAAAAAAGTAGCGACCTTTATTCTGTGCAGTTACAAACCATGGATGAAGGCCGTACGTGGTGGACAGTCGATAATATGCCACTGCAATTAACCTATCAAGATGCCGTTAACCTTAACCAGGCCAAAGCAGGTGGTAAACGTGTCACTATGGTTAGAACGGGTTTTTCGGTTTATTTAGACTCAGACAAAGTAAAACCATTTATTGGTCAAGCTCGCCTAACCACGCCTGATTTTTTCGAGATGTTTAACCTATCCTTTATTTACGGTGGGGTTTGGAGCGCGCAACAAGAAGCCGACGCAGCACCTGTTGTAGTGATCAATAAAGAATTAAACGACAAGCTCTTTGCTGGTGAAAACCCAGTAGGCAAAATGGTGTACCTTGATGATGCCAGCTACGAAGTTATTGGCGTGATTGATGATTGGGATATCACCACCAAATATTATGATCTGAACAACGGTGCATTTAATAAGACCGAGCAACTATTTTTACCATTTAGCCTAATGAAAGCCCGAGAGCTTGAAAACTGGGGTAATACTAATGGTTGGAAGCACGAAAAAACCAATACCTTTAACGATAAACTCAATTCAGAAATGGTGTGGTTACAATTTTGGGTTGAACTAAAAACTCCTGCAGAAAAGCAAGCTTACCAAGACTTTTTAATGGCCTATATGCAAGAGCAACAAAAGCTAGGTCGTTTTAACCGTGAAAAATTAACTGCCACCTTACGCGATGTAAATGAGTGGATGCAGTACAACAATGTCGTTAGCGAAGACAACGAAATTCTGGTTGGCCTTAGCTTTATGTTTTTAGCGGTATGCCTTGCCAACATTTTAGGTTTATTACTAGCGAAATTCTTACGCCGTGCTCCTGAAGTCGGTGTGCGCCGTGCATTAGGTGCCAGTAAACGTCAAATATTCTTTCAACATATTGTTGAGGTAGCCATGTTAGGTTTCTTAGGTGGCATCTTGGGTATTATATTGGCGCAAGTAGGTTTGTTAGGCGTACGTCAAAGCTATAGCTACTACCAAAGCTTAGCAACAATGGACTTAACCATGCTACTTAGCGCACCGGTGATTGCAATTAGCACCTGTGTGATAGCGGGTCTATACCCTGCTTGGCTGGTATGTAAAACCAACCCTGCTATTTATCTTAAGAGCCAATAAGGAAGACACCCATGTTAGAAATTAAACCTATCTTTCACGCCTTATGCCGCTCAAAAGTTGGCGCCATTTTATTACTGATCCAAATTGCCATCACCACTGCAATTGTTAGTAATGCGGCGTTTATTATCCAAGACAGAGTTAGCTATTTAAGCCAAGAAACCGGCTACCCTGAACAAGACATTTTCGTATTTAATGTCATGATGTTTGGCAAAGATGTGTCACCGTCTCAGCAATATGAGCTTGATGAAGCCATGCTTCGTCAAATACCTGGGGTAGTCGATGCTGCTTATTCGAGTAACACACCGCTTTCGGGCAGTGGTTCTTCGTCAGATTTTAGTTTAAAGCCAGCACCTGAAGAGAGTAAATCAGCCCGTACTTCTTACATGTTTATCGATGAACATGGCATCAATACCTACGGTGTTAAACTCATTGCTGGGCGTAACTATACCGAAGACGAAGTGATCGTCACCGATAACTATGATGAGCTTTCAAAAGTAACCGTTGTCACTAAAACTCTACTCGATGAGCTGTTCCCTGACGGCAACGGTTTAGGGCAAACTGTCTATTTTGGTGATATTCCAATGAAAATAATTGGTGTAATTGATCTTATGAAGGGCCCATGGCTTAAAGACAGCCGCCCAGATAACGTAGCACTGCTGCCTTTTATTAAACCTGGTACAAATGCACGCTTTGTGGTTAGAACAGAGCCTGGTCAACGTCAATCGGTCATGAACCGTGTTGAAGAAGCCATGCTGAAAAACTACAACAAACGTGTTATTTCTCGCATTCGTGGCTTAGATGACGATAAAGAGTCATACATGGCAGAAGATACATTAATGATGCGCATGCTGATTGTACTTATTACTATTTTAGTGTTGGTGACGGCCCTGGGTATTTTCGGCCTAACGCTGTTCAATATTAGCAAGCGTACTAAACAAATAGGCACTCGCCGCGCTTTAGGCGCCAGAAAATCTGCCATCATTAGCTACTTCTTAGTTGAAAACGCCATGATATGTATAGTTGGTTTAGTGATTGGTGTGATTGCTGCCGTGTATTTAGGGCAATTACTGATGCAGCACTTTTCAATTGCTCAGCTTGATATTGGCTACGTACTTGCTACTGCGCTGGCAGTGTTCGTTATGAGTTTATTAGCGGTACTTGCCCCTGCAAAACGGGCTGCGAATATCTCACCGAGCATTGCAACTCGAACAATTTAGTTCTCCCAACCTATGCTACACTGGATTTACAGTGTAGCATTCATCTTGCACCCTTATTAGGAAAATAACTAAAACAATAATATGGAAAAAATACTGATCGTCGACGATAACCCAGCCATTTTGGATGCTTTGTCGTTATTACTCGAAATTCACGGTTTTGATGTTGTTACAGCAAGTAACCCGTTTGAGGCAATTCAAGCCGTACAATACCAACGCATAGCGCTTGTTATTCAAGACATGAACTTTACCGCCGACACCACTTCAGGCGAAGAAGGCAAAGAACTTTTTTATGCCTTACGAGACATTAATCCTCACCTACCGATTATTTTGATCACCGCATGGACAGAGCTTTCTACTGCCGTTGAACTTGTCAAAGCAGGGGCTGCTGATTATTTACCAAAACCATGGGACGATGCAAAGCTACTTACTTGTGTAAATAACCTAATCGAACTGGGTAAAGCAAAACAGCAAAACGAAACCTTTACCCGCCACCAGCAAGAACGTGACGCATCTATGCAACAAGCAAATTTGGTGGGTTTGGTTTATAAAAGTACCGCTATGGAGCACATTGTTAATCTTGCGATTCAAGTGGCTAAATCAGATATTTCAGTACTGATCACAGGCCCCAACGGTAGTGGTAAAGAACGCATTGCGCAAATAATACAGGCCAATTCATTATTAGCTGATAAACCCTTTATCACTGTTAATGCCGGTGCTTTACCAAGCGAGCTTATTGAGGCTGAATTATTTGGTGCCGAAGCTGGCGCCTATACAGGTATTACTAAACAGCGCATTGGTCGTTTTGAAGCGGCCGATGGTGGCACCCTATTTTTAGACGAAATTGGTAACTTGCCACTTTCTGGGCAAATGAAATTATTACGCATTTTACAAACCGGTGAATTTGAACGTTTAGGTTCAACACAAACACGTAAAGTGAATGTGCGGGTGATTTCAGCAACCAATGAAGATTTAAGCCATGCAATTAAAGCAGGTCAATTTCGTGAAGACCTTTACTACCGCTTAAATGTTATTGAGTTAAATTTACCAAGCCTTGCCCATCGCCCAGATGATATTTTAGCTTTGGTCGCACACTTTTTACCTGAGCGCACACTGTCGCTTAGTACAGAAAAAGCTCTGCTCGCCCATAGCTGGCCGGGTAATGTTCGTGAGCTTGAAAATGCCTGTAAACGTGCTGGCGTTTTAAAACCCACAGGGGTGATTGAGCTTGCTGATTTTGGCTTACAAGTTGAAACAAACAGCCCAACACAAACAAGAGCAGAGCCTAACAAACAAGAGATTGAACTTGCCATGCGCGAGTACAAAGGTGTGATTGCTAAAGTGGCTCGCCATTTTGGCTTAAGCCGCCAAGCGCTTTATCGCAGGCTTGATAAATTTAAGATTGAATACTAATGCGTTTTTCGTTTCGATATAAAATCATAACTTTGTGTATTGCTGCTTCTGCATTGCCGCTTATATTGGTTTGTTATTTTGCGGGCATAAGCTTGCTTTACAGCTTATTAGCCCTGCTCGCTTGCGCCTTGATCAGCGGATTTTTTGCTGCGCAATTATCAGCTCCGCTCATTGATGGCATGAACTCGCTGGAAACCGGGTTGCTTAATTTTAAAGATGGTGAGCTGGCCACATTATTGGCCTATGATGGCAGTGATGAGCTAGGTGATTTATGCCGGCTTTATAACCAAACCGCAAAACAGCTTCGCCAAGAAAAACAATGGATTTATCAGCGTGAGTTGATGCTCGACAAAGTACTGCAAAGCTCCCCACAAGCCGTGATTTTGACTAACGACCAAGGCTTTATTGTTTATAGCAACCACAGTGCCCGCAGCTTACTTGATGCTAAATCAGCCCTTGAAGGCGCCAAGCTAGAGAACTTATTAGATTCAAGCTGCGAGCAATTAACGCGTGCGATTCACAAAGGCGTTGATGGTTTATTTACCCTCGACAAAGCAGATCAAGAATCACAAACTTGGCATATGGCAACAGGCCGATTATTACTTAATAATCAGTTTCATCAACTTTATGTTTTTAAACAACTGACCCGTGAACTAAGCCGCCAAGAAGTAGAGGTATGGAAAAAAGTTATTCGTATTATTAGCCATGAGCTTAACAACTCCCTAGGGCCAATGTCGTCGATGCTTCATAGCGCGCAACTATTAACGAAAGAAGTCGATGAACCACGTTTAAAACGGGTATTTACCACCATTGAAGACCGCATAAAACACCTTAATGAGTTTGTGCAAGGCTATGGTAAATTTGCCAAGTTACCCACCCCTCAACTATCAACGATTAACTGGCCGACGCTGGTTGAGCAATTAAAAAGTCAGTGGCAGGTTGAAGTATCACTTGATGAGCGAGTGACAACTGACGCTGATCACACTCAGCTCGAACAATTACTTATAAACTTATTAAAAAATGCCTATGAATCGGGTTCAAACCCCGAAGATGTCAGCTTAACAGTTCTACAAGAAGCAAGTGGCACACACATCACAGTGAGTGATAAAGGCAAAGGTATGAGTGAAGCTGTAATGGCGAACGCACTTATTCCCTTTTACTCAACCAAAGCAACAGGTAGTGGCTTAGGGTTAGCACTTTGCAGGGAAATAGTTGAAGCACACCACGGGCAAATCAGCTTACATAACCGCGAGCAAGGTGGATTAAGCGTCCATGTTATGCTGCCCTAATAGCCTTTAACACATTCGATATGGATCATGATTAACAAAGAAACCCGTAACATAATATGAGCTTTTGCAATGCTAAGCCGTATCATACTGATTAAATTACCACTTATTTAAACCTCTATGCTAGTAAAGCCTTTTCGTTGAAACCTTGCTCATGTAACTTGGCAACGAGTTGTTCAAGCACCTCATCTTTTTGAGGGGCTACAGGCTGAGTTAGTAGTAAAGAAGTAACATTGCCAAAACCTGGGTGATCAAAATCAGGGTTTTCAAGGCCATGTTGTGCTCTTAGCGTTAGCAGCATAAGTGCAGCATAAGGTGTAAATTGCCAGTTCATATTATCGAACTCAAAAAACATCTTACTCGGTGGTGATGCAACCTGAGCGACTTGATCATCACATAACTGATTTAGATAAGCGGTAACTTTTGTTAAGTCTGTACTATCCCAGTTATCTAAAATAGCTTGATAAGCAAAGTCATCTACAATCGGCTTTAGGGTATTATCACCTTTCGCCCTATCAAACAACAAGATGATAAAATCACCAATATGACTTTTTGAGCGGTTTATCCAGTTTTTCATATAACCGTTTTCGAATAATCTATAAAATTGCCGAGCATAATCATACTGATGTAATAAAACAGCTGTAGCTAATTGAAATACACTGCCAGGTGAAATAACTCCTTCGTTTTCAACTCCAAAACGAATAAAACAGCGTTTTTGCTTTATATGCGCAATTGCTAATTCATAGTATCCATAATTTAAATAATAACTTAAGTGCTCTGCATCAATCACGCTGTCCTTAACTAAACTAGCCTGTGCAATATTTTCGTAAATTTTACATTGGCCTGACAGTTCAATATTAAGCTTTTCCCAAGGAGCAAAAGGTAATCGCTCATTAGAAAACTCTTCTCCCTGGGTTTTACCATGCTCAATATAGTGAGTAATTCTAACAATATTATCCTCAAAAATATTTTTATACTTTTCCGGGCCTTTGATTGCACGCTTACGCTTTCGTAAAAATTTTTCTAAGTTTTTATTCATTATTTACATGTACCTGCTTTTTTGAGGAGTAATAATAAACTTTATTTTTTTCATACAACTAGCATTTTTTAATTATGATAAAATCTCACATTATACTTAGAATTTTTAAGATTTTATGGATATCAATAGTTTAAGAGAAGCACAGCTGTCGCTCTCTAAAAAAGTAAGAGCATCCGATGAAAAGCAGTGTGTTAAGACAATTGCTGGTGTCGATGTTGCTTATAACGAACAATCATCTGAAGTTGTTGGCGCAATTGCGGTACTGAATGCTGATACATTAAAAGTACTTGAAGTACAAACTAGTATTGAGCCCATCAGCTTTCCTTATATACCAGGGCTATTTTCATTTCGTGAAGTGCCACCGCTTTTAAATGCATATAACAAACTGGCCATAACACCTGATTTAATTGTTTGCGATGGTCATGGCCTTGCACATCCACGGCGTTTTGGTCTTGCTTGCCACTTGGGTGTCATATTAGATATCCCCACCATAGGTTGCGGAAAAACCAAGTTATTAGGCGAGTTTAATAAACTTGCAGAACACCGCGGCGCAACGGCAGATTTATTAGATAACGACGAAGTTATTGGCAAAGTGTTACGCACACAAGATAACATTAAACCTGTTTATGTATCTATTGGCCATAAAGTATCTTTAGATACAGCAGTTGAGTGGGTACTCAAGCTAACGCCTAAATACCGACTTCCCGAGACAACACGTCAAGCTGATCAACTGGTAAATAAAACTTTAAAAGAACATAGAGAAAAGACTTATGAAAAAACATAAATCTTAACTCATTAATAAAGCTTAAGTTTGTATAATATTTTTACCTTCTTAAAATTATCATTTCGAAAAGAAATGACCTCATCTAGTGTTAAATTAACTAAATGGTGAAAGCTTAGTTCTTCTAGCTCCAGCCAAGCATGTTTTTTCAGCTCGTATAAAACACCCCAGCTAATATTTGAAACTAAAAGCGTATTAACTGGGAACTCTAACAGCGACGGCAATAATTCTGTAAATTTTACATCCGTTACGTCTTGTAAGCTAAGCTCTATAACATTATCAGAAAGCAATTTTTTTATATCGCTAAAACTCGTGATTTTTAGCGGTGAGTCATCAACCTTAGCATTCAAAGAAAAGATATCGTCAATACTCTTATAGATATATATACCACGAAGCTTATTCTCTTTATTAAATGATAACTTTAAACTTCTTTTATCCCCAGCTTGAACCTTCACTTTGTAATAAGACAACACTGAAGGCTCATTCCATATATATTCATACTGAATAGGACCAGCGCCATAAATTAATTCAGAGTAACAATCATGCTTTTGAAAATGTTGAGACAAACCATCTAATTCCCACCCTTCAATGATACAACGTACATCACACAACCAGTCATAAGCAATCTCATAAACAACACCATTAAAAGGCTTACCTTCATGAAAAAGCTGTAAGTTTCCATCCCATTTTTCATCAATGATACTATCTAATAACTCAAGCCCTTTAATATCGATATAAGGAAAATTGTAATCTCCTAATATTTCGCCATTAAAAAATTGCTTTTTGCTAACAACAACCCCGCTTTCAGTGAAAATCGCAACCCCCGTAAAAGGCACCCCTTTGAAAAAGTAGGAACTTTCCTGTTTTACTAGCGCACCAGACACAACAAGTGGTGGAGCTTCACATTTCATTTAATAATCAACCCAGCAGAAAATTGAACATGCATTTTATTTTTAAGTTGTACTTAACTAAGAAAATAGGTATTAAAAAAGCCGCAATCAGCGGCTTCTTTCAACACTAGATAATTATTCAGCGTCTTTTTCTTTGTACTTTGCAGCTGTTTCAGTGATTAGTGGCTGTAATTCACCACGTTGAAACATTTCGATGATAATGTCACAACCACCGATAAGCTCGCCTTCTACCCATAACTGTGGGAATGTTGGCCAGTTTGCGTATGCAGGTAACTCTGCACGGATATCTGGGTTAAGTAGAATGTCAACGTAAGCAAACTGCTCACCACACGCCATAAGTGCTTGTGATGCTTGTGAAGAAAAACCACAGTTAGGTAACTTTGGTGATCCTTTCATGTAAAGAAGGATAGGATTTTCAGAAATTTGCTGTTTAATTTTATCGATGGTTTCCATTTACAACCTCAAAAAAGACATTGGCTTACTACATTGGCCTTGAAAAAGTTTCACTGTGGCCTCAGATATATAACTTAAAATCGGCATTCGTAGCCACAATTTTAAATAGTCTTTAGCAATAGCATTGCTGTTTGCTAAAACTTGAGTAAAATACTCAACAATTATAGTAACACTATAATACCACTTGGTATAGGGAAGTACGCTGTTTACCTTGCTATTACCTATAACTGAGTGGACTATCAACCAAGAAGATGGAGATAAAAAATGGCATTTGAACTACCGTCACTACCATACGCAATCGATGCATTAGAGCCACATATTTCAAAAGAGACTCTAGAGTTTCACCACGGTAAACACCACAACACTTACGTTGTGAAATTAAACGGTCTGATCCCAGGCACAGAATTCGAAAACAAATCTCTAGAAGAAATCGTATGTTCTTCAGAAGGTGGCGTATTTAACAATGCTGCACAAATCTGGAACCACACGTTCTACTGGAACAGCCTATCTCCAAACGGCGGTGGCGAGCCTACAGGCGCAATCGCTGACGCGATCAACGCTAAATGGGGTTCTTTCGACGCATTCAAAGAAGCGTTAAACGACAAAGCAGTAAACAACTTCGGTTCAAGCTGGACTTGGTTAGTTAAACTAGCTGACGGCACACTTGATATCGTTAACACATCAAATGCTGCAACGCCTTTAACTGATGAAGGTGTTACTCCAATCCTAACAGTGGATCTTTGGGAACACGCTTACTACATCGATTACCGTAACGTTCGTCCAGATTACCTAAAAGGTTTCTGGGCATTAGTTAACTGGGACTTCGCGAACGCTAACTTCGCTTAATCTTCTGTTACTAGCAGTAATCAAAAAAAGACGCTTCGGCGTCTTTTTTATTGCCAGTGCACGCCCCTTCTAAGTCGCAGCCAAGCCCTCAGCCAAAAAGCGTAATCAAGATGAGCTTTTTTCAATTAAATTCTTAATTTTCTTGCGCAAAAATTCAAAATCGTGACTAAGCTTTAATTAGCCTTTGCTTTTCTCTTAATCTAATTACACGTCATTTTAGCGGGTTTTCGGAGGTCTCTATGAGTATTTTTGAGCATTACCAATCACGATACGAAGCAGCGCAAGAAGAAGAATACAGTATTGAGGAATTTCTCGAGATCTGTAAGAAGGATAAATCAGCTTATGCCAGCGCACCTGAGCGGCTATTAATGGCCATCGGTGAGCCGGAGATTATCGACACTTCAACCGATGCGCGCTTAAGCAGGCTGTTTTCTAATCGCGTAGTCGCACGCTACCCTGCATTTCACGATTTTTATGGTATGGAAGATGCCATTGAGCAAATCGTCTCTTATTTAAAACATGCTGCGCAAGGCTTAGAAGAATGTAAGCAAGTACTGTATTTACTTGGCCCAGTAGGTGGCGGTAAATCATCCATTGCTGAAAAGCTAAAATACTTAATGCAGCAGGTACCTATTTACTCAATTAAAGGCTCGCCTGTTAACGACCACCCTTTAGCCTTATTTGACCCAAATGAAGACGCAGAGCTTTTAGAAAAAGAATACGGCATTAAACCGCGTTATTTAAAAACAGTGATGTCACCGTGGGCCGCAAAACGCTTAAGCGAATTTAATGGTGATATTAGCCAATTTAGAGTGGTTAAGCGCTTCCCATCTATTTTAAATCAAGTTGCGATTGCGAAAACTGAGCCCGGCGATGAAAACAATCAAGACATTTCAGCGTTAGTTGGTAAGGTAGATATTCGCCAGCTTGAGCACTTTGCACAGAACGACCCTGATGCGTATGCCTACTCAGGTGCACTTTGTTTAGCAAACCAAGGCTTAATGGAATTTGTGGAAATGTTTAAAGCGCCAATCAAGGTGCTACACCCATTGCTTACAGCAACGCAAGAAGGCAATTACAACGGCACAGAAGGCATTAGTGCCCTGCCGTTTAATGGTATGATTTTAGCTCACTCAAATGAATCTGAGTGGCAAACATTTAAGAACAACAAAAACAATGAAGCATTTTTAGACCGTGTTTACATCGTCAAAGTGCCTTATTGTTTACGTGTATCTGAAGAAGTTAAAATTTACAATAAACTACTCGAAAACAGTGAATTACATGATGCCCCTTGTGCACCGGGGACATTAAAAACACTGGCACAATTTACCACTCTTTCGCGTATTAAAGAGCCAGAAAACTCAAGTATTTATTCAAAAATGCGGGTCTATGACGGCGAAAGCTTAAAAGACACCGATCCGAAAGCGAAGTCGTATCAAGAATACCGCGATTACGCGGGTGTTGATGAGGGCATGACAGGGCTTTCTACCCGCTTTGCGTTTAAGATCCTATCGCGGGTATTTAACTTCGATACCACTGAAGTGGCAGCCAACCCAGTGCACTTATTCTATGTTCTTGAACAGCAAATTGAGCGAGAGCAATTTACCGCCGATGTTGAAGAGCGTTACTTAAGCCACTTAAAAGGATACCTCATTCCTCAGTATGTAGAGTTTATCGGGAAAGAGTTACAAACAGCCTATTTAGAATCTTACTCAGAATATGGGCAAAACATCTTTGACCGCTACGTCACTTATGCAGATTTCTGGATCCAAGATCAAGAATACCGCGACCCAGATACTGGCCAGTTATTTGACCGTGCTGCGCTTAACGCAGAGCTTGAGAAGATTGAAAAACCTGCGGGTATTTCAAACCCTAAAGATTTCCGTAATGAGATAGTTAATTTCGTACTGCGGGCGCGTGCCCACAACCAAGGCAAGAATCCGCTTTGGACCAGCTACGAAAAACTTCGCACAGTTATTGAGAAGAAAATGTTCTCAAATACCGAAGATCTGCTGCCGGTTATTTCCTTCAATGCGAAAACCTCTGCAGAAGATCAGAAAAAACACGAAGACTTTGTCAATCGTATGGTTGAGAAAGGCTATACCCAAAAACAAGTACGTTTACTTTCTGAATGGTATTTACGCGTTAGAAAATCGCAGTAAAAACGTTTGTTTTAAGGGGGTTGTTATGGCGCATTTTATTGACCGACGCCTGAATGGAAAAAACAAAAGTACCTTGAATCGTCAACGGTTCATCAGGCGTTATAAAAAACAGATTAAAGAAGCGGTATCTGATGCCATTAATAAGCGCAGCGTAACCGATACCACTAGCGGCGAGAGTATCTCTATTCCGCAACGTGATATCAGTGAGCCTATTTTTCATCAAGGACGTGGTGGCGACCGTGAACAAATCCACCCAGGCAATGACCAGTTTTCTACGGGCGACAAAATCAAGCGCCCGCAAGGGGGCGGTCAAGGTGGTGGTAGTGGCGAAGGTGAAGCCAGTGACTCTGGTGAAGGACAAGACGACTTTGTATTCTCTATTTCAAAAGATGAATACTTAGACTTATTGTTCGAAGATCTTGAGCTGCCTAACCTGCAACAAAACCAGCTCGATAAACTGGTGCAAATGAAAACCCATCGCGCTGGTTTTTGTAACGACGGCATGCCAAGCAATATTGATATTGTTCGCTCATTGCAAGGCTCGCTTGCTCGCAGAGTGGCGATGACTGCAGGCAAAAAACGTCACCTTGCTGAGCTTGAAGGCCAGCTCGCTCTGCTACAAGCTGAACAGCAGCCAGACAAGGCGGCAATTGCCTTACTTGAACGCCAAATTGAGGAGTTGCAAAACCGCATTAAAGCAGTGCCTTTTATTGATAATTACGACTTACGTTTTCGTAATTATGAAAAGCAACCACACCCAACAAGCAAAGCTGTCATGTTTTGTTTAATGGATGTGTCTGGCTCGATGGATCAAGCAACGAAAGACATGGCAAAACGCTTTTATATTCTGCTTTATCAATTTTTAACTCGTAGCTACAAAAATATAGAGGTTGTCTATATTCGTCATCATACCCAAGCGAAAGAAGTCGATGAGCAAGAGTTTTTCTATTCTCAAGAAACGGGTGGCACCATAGTATCAAGTGCATTAAAACTGATGAACGAAATCATCGCTGAACGTTATAACCCTGAAGAGTGGAATATTTACGCAGCGCAAGCCTCTGATGGCGATAACTGGGCTGATGACTCGCCAAACTGTGGCGAAATTTTACGTAATAAACTGTTAAAGGCGGTGCGTTATTACGCCTATATCGAAATTACTGCCCGTGCTCATCAAAGTTTATGGCGAGAGTATCAATCAATAGTGCAAACCCACGACAATTTTGCCATGCAACACATTCGTGGCGTTGAGGACATTTACCCTATTTTCCGTGAATTATTTAAAAAGAATCGTCAGCAGCAAGGCGCCGCATAGCCTTGCCAGTGAGGTAAAGTATGGCCGATAAACGTATTAGCGACGGTCCTGATTGGACATTTGATCTATTAACAGAGTATCAAACTGAAATTGAACGGGTAGCGAAAATTTATAAACTCGATACCTACCCGAATCAAATTGAGGTGATCACTGCTGAACAAATGATGGATGCCTATTCGAGTGTGGGTATGCCGATTGGCTATAGCCACTGGTCGTATGGTAAAAAATTCATTCAAACAGAGCAAAACTATAAACGTGGGCAAATGGGCCTTGCTTATGAAATAGTTATTAACTCAGACCCGTGTATTGCCTATTTAATGGAAGAAAACACCCTGCCTATGCAAGCCTTGGTAATGGCCCACGCCTGCTATGGTCACAACTCATTTTTTAAAGGCAATTACTTATTTAAGACCTGGACTGATGCCAGCTCAATTATCGATTACTTATTATTTGCCAAAAACTACATTGCCAAGTGCGAAGAGAAATACGGTATTACCGAGGTCGAAAACCTGATTGATTCATGCCATGCGTTAATGAACTATGGTGTCGACCGCTACAAACGCCCGCAACGTATTTCACTTTTTGAAGAACAAAAACGCCAACAAGAACGTGAAGACTACCTACAATCGCAAGTCAACGAGTTGTGGCGCACAATCCCTACTTCGCAGCAAGAGTCGAAAAAGCGTGAGCGTCGTTTTCCAGAAGAGCCACAAGAAAACATTTTGTACTTCATCGAAAAAAATGCGCCGCTGCTAGAGTCATGGCAACGAGAAATAATTCGAATTGTTCGTAAAATTTCGCAATATTTTTACCCACAAAAACAAACTCAAGTGATGAATGAGGGCTGGGCTACGTTTTGGCATTACACCATTTTGAACCACCTGTACGACGAAGGTAAGCTCACCGATGCCTTTATGCTTGAGTTTTTACAAAGTCACACCAATGTGGTGTATCAACCGCCCTATAACAGCAATTATTATTCAGGGATCAACCCCTATGCTCTTGGCTTTAACATGATGGTTGATATTCGCCGTATTTGCGAAAACCCAACAGAAGAAGACAAGAAATGGTTTCCGGAGTATGCCGGCAGTGATTGGTTAGAAACCCTGCACTTTGCAATGCAAAACTTTAAAGATGAGAGCTTTATTAGCCAGTTTTTATCGCCAAAAATTATTCGTGATTTTAAGTTGTTTACCATTATTGATCATGAAAAAGAGCCGACTCTCAATGTCGGTGCCATCCATGATGAAATGGGCTATCATCAGGTTCGTGAAACTCTGTCGGCACAATACAATCTAAGTAATCACGAACCAAATATCCAAGTCTATAATGTTGATATTAGAGGAGATCGTTCACTCACTCTGCGTTATGTACCACATAACAATATTCCGTTAGCTAAATCAAAAGATGAAGTGTTAAAACACCTTTACAGGCTATGGGGCTTTAAGGTAAAACTGGAACAAGAAACCGCAACAGGTGAAGTTTCATTATTGGGTGAATGCCCAAGCAGTGATACCCGACACACAACAGAGTAGCCAAAAATGAATAAAAAAATACTGGTGATCATCGACTCTCCAGCCGATGCTAAAACGTCTATATTACATGCAAAGCAAAAAGCCAAAGGCATGAAGCATATTGATATTGTTGCTTTTAGCTACGAAGACACCAATAACATTTTATTCTCTATTCCACCTGATGAAGCGCTCGCTATTCAAGACAAAGAGCTCGCTAAAGTCCGTGCAGCACTTGGTCCACTTATCAGTGAGCATTTAGATGATGGTAGCTATACTTTGCAAACCCTGTGGCATGAAAGCCCAGTACAGTGGCTAGCCAATGAGCTTGATACGTCAGACTATGAAATGGTGATTAAAACTCGCCACATCGACGAAGAAACGCAATTTACAGAGCTAGACTGGCAGCTTATTCGCTTTAGTCCACTACCGCTTTATTTGGCCGCCGATAACAAGTGGCGTAACAATACCAATGTACTGGCAGCCCTTGATTTAGGCAGCGAAAAGGCGACTAAATACTGTTTAAACGAAGCAATTATCAAAGCAGGCTTAGCCTATGCTAAAGACTACGACAGCGAGTTTTACGCTTGTTATACCGTACATGTATCGCCGTTTTTACGTGATTTAGGCATTGTCTTTTCAGACGAGCAAGTAATTAACGCCTTTGAAAAGCTACCCGTAGCACAGCGTACCTTAATCGAAGCCCACGACTTAAAAGACAAGCTTAAAATCAAAGCCGGTGTCGTTGAGCAAGTGATCCCAAGTGTTGCAGCTAAATTAAATGCAGACTTAGTGATTATGGGGTCGGTAGGTAATACGGGTATTAAAGGTCATTTAATTGGTAATACTGCCGAAAAAGTCATGAAGCTACTTAAAACAGATATTCTTGTTCTACCGCCACTTGGGGTTTAATCCGCAAACTTAATCAAATAAATATCAAAAAGGGGCTTATTTGCCCCTTGTTTGTTTATAAATCTGTATAAGCTGTGACCTTGTTACGGCCGTTTTCTTTTGAGTGATATAAGGCTTTATCGGCTGCTTCAACCCACTTTTCGTAGCGATCAAACTTCTCGTCGAAGCAGGCAAAACCAATACTGACCGTCAGTTGAATTTGTTTGCCATCAAAGTAAATTGATGAGTTCTCAATCAGTGTTCTTAATCGCTCAGCAAAGATATGCGCACCCTCATGATCAGTATCAAGCAAGGTTACCGCAAACTCTTCACCACCATAGCGACCTGCTAAGTCTGTTTCACGCAGAGTTTTACGTAGTAAGTCTGCAATATGACGCAGTGCCTCATCACCGCCACGATGGCCATGCTCATCATTAACCTTTTTAAAGTGGTCAATATCAAACATCAACAAACTGCTACATCCGCCACTGCGCACAATGCGCATATATTCTTTGCGTAGCTTTTCTTCCCAATAACCACGGTTAGTAAGCTTAGTAAGTGCATCGGTACGGCTCATTTGTTCAAGCTTACTGTTGGCTTCTTCTAGCTCTTTTTTATTCACCGCTTCATCGGTTACATCATAGATAATGATACAGATATGCGATACTTCACCTGTGGTCGTCGTCAGCGGAATAAAAGTGGCATTTTGATACATATGATCCGCTTTACCGGTAATCGGACGGTAATTTTTAAAACGGAAAATATACGGCTGCTGCTCCCAAATAGTAAACGAGCGATTATTTAGAATGAACACAGATTCAGATTTGCTGCGAAACCATTTTTCATCAATTGATGGAAATAAGTCAAACAGGTCTTTATCTTTTACCGCGCTTGGCAATAAGCCGGAATGGTTTTCCATAAACCCATTCCAGATGCATACTTTGTAGTCTCTATCGAGCACCACTAGGCCTACATCAACTGTATTAAACATATCCATTAACCAATGGAGTTCATTCATATTAAAATCGGCTGCAGGCATAGTTTAGTCTTCTAATAAATAAGCTACTTTGTACTTAAGGGTTTTTAATGAGTCCTCGGTGAACAGCAACATCAAATCACAGTTAATATTGTGATTTTCGATGCCATAGCTGATCTCAATCGCCAGCGTTCGTTGCCAGCGAGATTTATTGGCTTTTACTAAATCGGTCACATCACAATGTTGTCCTAGCACCACAGGGTGACCTTGGCTAAAACGCATATCGAGCTGTTTAGAAAGCCCTGATAAAATCGCGCCAATTAGAATATTGCTGACATCCATCAGCAGCTCAAGCTCAACTTTATCGTTAAGCTCGCCTTCGTAATTCATAAGTGACGCAATTTCTTTAAAGCTTGAATCATTTAACAGTAATAAGGCTTCACCAGATACACCACCACCGATAAAACCTTGGCACACACCAGATGTAGTGGCATTCGCATCAATCGAGCGTAAAGCCATATCGAGCTCATTTACCTCTAATACATTTACATTAGGAATAGGAAGCTTTACGAATACATTAAGAAGACGCGCTAATAAGTCCCCTGCTTGCCCCATAGCCACGTTTGTGAGCTCTTGATAGATGTCACGTACATCAGGGTCAACTTGCTCACCTAGCTTATTAGCAAGGCGCTCACGCATGGCTTTATCTTTAATACCATGGTGCTCGATGATATTTGCAAGCTTTTCTGCAGAGCAAGGTTTTTGAATAAAGTCGATAGCGCCTAACTCAAGCACACGTTGGTGAGCGTTAGGTTGTATATCGCCAGAAACAACCACGGTGAGAACATGAAGGTCTTGTTCTTGAATAGCTTGAAGTACTTCGTAGCCATCCATTTCAGGCATGTTTAAATCGAGAAACAGTATTTCAGGCTGAATTTTTTTGATTTGCTCAATACAGTGAACACCGTCTTCAGCAAACTCAACTTTAATATCCCAATCATCGGGTAAAGAGCGTGCTAATTGTCGACGAGCTAACTTTGAATCATCACAAACTAATACCGATGTTGACATACTCTCTCTCTAAATCCGTACTTTTTAACTAGACACAAATTAGCCTAGCAACTTTATTCTTATTTTTATATATAAAAAATAGGGTCACGAACACATGTTAATCAAACTACTGGTTATTTACAATTTTAAATTGCACTAATCCTTGGAGCCACCTCATGAGTATAATACACTGATGTTAAATGCGTTAATTTGAAGGAATCTTATTATGTTACGTCCACTTATATTTGCATTAAGTGCAGTGTGCACGTTTAGTTATGCAGGTGATTTATCAGAAAATAGTTTAGATGCTGGTAAGGTTTCTGCCCAGTCTAAGCCAGTCACTTTACTAGGACAAGGTGTTGAAGTTGGTCAAAAAGCGCCTAATTTTAAAGTAGTAGATGGCAGCTTTACGCCCGTCACATTAGACAACTATCAAGGCCAAGCAGTGCTTTTAAGCGTTGTGCCAAGTTTAGACACTGGCGTATGTAGTATTCAAACCAAACACTTTAATGAAAAAGTAGCTTCAGAATACCCAAGTGTGGCGATGCTGACCTTAAGCGCAGACTTACCGTTTGCACAGAAACGCTTTTGTAAAGCGGAGAATATAGACAAAGTAGTGACTTTATCTGACTCAGTATGGCGCGACTTTGGTAAGAACTACGGTTTGATTATCAAAGATATGGGCTTGTTAACCCGCGCCGTATTTGTGCTCGATAAAGAACATAACATCGTTTACAAGCAGCTTGTCGATAACCTATCAAAAGAGCCTGATTACGACAGTGCTATTGCGGCATTAAAGAAACTGTAATAGCAGAAGACAGTGATACAAACATAAAAAAACCGCCCAACGGCGGTTTTTTATGTCAACAATTAGGCTATTAACCTAAAAGCTCACCAAGTTGTTGGCTAACAGCTTCAACAGCTTGAGTACCGTCTAATTTGTGGTACTGAGTGTTGCCTGCTTTTGCTTCAGCTTGGTAGTAATCAACTAATGGTTTAGTTTGGTCGTGGTAAATACCTAAACGCTTACGTACTGTTTCTTCAGTGTCGTCATCACGAATGATTAGGTCTTCACCTGTGATGTCATCTTTACCATCAACTTTAGGTGGATTATAAACAACGTGATAAACACGACCAGAGCCAGGGTGTACGCGACGGCCGCCCATACGCTCAACGATGATTTCATCAGCAACGTCAAATTCGATAACGTGATCAACTACCACGCCATTCTCTTTCATTGCATCTGCTTGAGGAATAGTACGAGGGAAACCGTCTAGTAAGAAACCTTTTTCACAATCTGGCTTAGCAATGCGCTCTTTAACTAGACCGATAATAATTTCGTCAGATACTAATTGACCTGCATCCATTACTTTTTTAGCTTCAAGACCAAGTGGTGTACCTTCTTTGATTGCTGCACGCAGCATATCGCCCGTAGAAATTTGTGGAATACCGTATTTGTCCATCAAAAACTGAGCTTGAGTACCTTTACCTGCACCCGGCGCGCCCAAAAGAATAATGCGCATATCATTGTCCTCTGTGTGATACTAATCTTAAAAATGGTCGATCAGTGGAGTTTTGTTTTTAGAGCCTGAATTCTTCCACAACTAAGGCTATACCTCAAGTAACTTATACCAATTGCCTATATTAGCGGCAATAAAAAAGGGAGCCTTGCTCCCTTTTCCAACTCATTCAGCTAAAACGCTTATTTGCTTAAATCTAGCATAAGTTTGTTCAAACGAGTTACAAAGCCTGCAGGGTCTTTTAAAGTACCGCGCTCAGCCAGTAATGCTTGATCTAAAAGTACTTGTGACCACTGAGCAAACTTGTCTTCGTCTTGTTCAACATTTAGGTGTTTAACAAGTTGATGCTCTGGGTTAAGCTCAAAAATTGGCTTTTGCTCAGGCACTGTTTGACCAACTGATTCCATTAACTTTTGCATTTGCGAGCTCATATCGTGCTCATCAGCAACAACACATGCAGGCGAGTCAGTTAGACGGTGCGTAAAGCGTACGTCTTTAACGTTATCACCTAGTGCTGTTTTAATACGCTCGACTAGGCCAGCAACTTCTTTTTCTGACTCTTCTTGCGCTTTTTTCGTTTCTTCGTCATCCATGTTGCCTAAATCTAAGTCACCACGGGTAATTGACTGGAATGATTTTTCGTTGAACTCTGTTAAGTAGCTCATCATCCACTCATCAACACGGTCGCTTAGAAGCAATACTTCGATGCCCTTCTTACGGAAGATCTCTAAATGTGGTGAGTTCTTCGCTGCAGCGAATGAATCAGCAACTACATAGTAGATTTTGTCTTGCTCTGGCTTCATACGCTCAATATATTGCTCAAGCGATACATTTTGTGTGCTTTCATCAGTATGTGTAGAAGAGAAACGCAATAGCTTAGCAATAGCTTCTTTGTTAGCCGCATCTTCAGCTGGGCCTTCTTTTAACACCTGACCAAACTCATTCCAGAAAGATTGGTAATCTTCTTCGCGGTTTTTCGCCATACGCTCAAGCATTTTAAGTACACGCGATGTACAACCTTTACGGATTGCTTGCGTTACTTTGTTGTCTTGTAAAATTTCACGTGACACGTTAAGTGGCAAGTCGTTTGAATCAAGTAAACCTTTCACAAAACGTAAATAGCTTGGCATGAACTGCTCAGCGTCATCCATAATGAAAACGCGTTGTACATACAGTTTTAAACCAGATTGACGCTCACGGTTCCATAAATCGAAAGGTGCTTTTTTCGGGATGTATAACAAGCTCGTGTATTCAGTTTTACCTTCAACCTTGTTATGTGCCCAGCTTAGTGGCTCTTCCCAATCATGACCGATGTGCTTATAAAACTCTTTGTACTCTTCGTCTGTTACTTCTGACTTATCACGAGTCCATAGTGCTGTTGCGCGGTTAATACCTTCCCACTCGCCTGGCTGTGCTGGAATTTTCTCGCCGTCAGGACCTTCAGATTCAGGTACTTCTGCTTTATACATCTCAACTGGAATAGAAATATGGTCTGAATATTTAGTTACGATGCTACGTAGACGGAACTCATCAGCAAACTCTGTTTCGTCTTCACGAAGGTGAAGAATGATTTCGGTACCACGTGATGGTTTATCAATCTCTTGTAATGTGTACTCACCTTCACCTGCAGATTGCCATTCAATACCTTGGCTTTCACCTGCTTTACGCGTACGTACTGTTACTTTGTCAGCAACGATAAACGCTGAGTAAAAACCAACACCAAATTGACCAATCAATTGTGAATCTTTGCTTTGGTCACCTGTTAGGTTTTGGAAAAATTCTGCGGTGCCTGATTTTGCAATTGTACCTAGTGAATTGATCACATCTTCACGGCTCATACCAATACCATTATCAGTAATGGTGACCGTGTTTGCTTCTTTATCGGCACTGATACGTACTTTTAGTTCCGCATCGTTTTCGTATAAATCGCCATTAGAAAGCGCAAGGAAACGTAATTTATCTGCCGCATCTGACGCGTTTGATACAAGCTCACGTAGGAAAATCTCTTTATTAGAGTAAAGAGAATGAATCATCAGGTTTAATAGTTGTTTGACTTCTGTTTGAAAGCCTAATGTTTCTTTTTGTGCTGCAGTCATTGTGTAAATCTCCAATTAACAAAGTGTCTAATCTGCACTATGACTCTTTATATGGGGCAGGCTTTTTGAACTTCAAGGCAAAAAATTAAATTTACGGCTAAATTGGGGGGCTATACACAAAAAAGCCTGCTTAAAGCAGGCTTTTGATACCATTTTCGGTATTAGTTTTGGTTTACGGCGCGTCGTCCGCTAAATGCGTGCATCAATGTCATACCATCGAGTAAGTCGAGCTCACCACCAACAGGGACACCGTGAGCAATACGAGATGCACCTACCTGATACTTATGACAAAGCTCAGCAATGTAGTGGGCTGTGGTTTCACCTTCAACACTTGGATTGGTCGCGAGGATCACCTCATTAATGCCGCCTTGTTGCAACTTGCTTTCAAGAATATCAAGGCCAATTTCTTTTGGTCCTATGCCATCAATTGGCGACAAGTGACCCATTAAAACAAAGTAAACACCTTGGTATTGACCAGTTTGCTCAATAGCGAGTACATCGGTTGGTGATTCGACCACACACAATAAACCACTATCTTGGCGTTTAACACTTGAACAAATATCGCATACAGCTTGCTCTGTAAAAGTACGACAAGATTGACAGTGCCCTACTTCATCCATTGCCTTGGTTAATGCATGACCAAGCTGTTTACCACCTTGACGGTCACGCTCAAGCAAATGAAAAGCAATGCGCTGTGCCGACTTAGGACCTATGCCCGGCTGGCATCGTAACGCTTCAATTAGCTGTGTTAAACTAGGAGATAGTTGCATACAAAATCACTTAGAATGGCATTTTCATACCTGGTGGTAATTGCATACCGCCAGTTACTTTGCTCATGCGCTCTTGAGTTTCTTCAGCAACACGACGAACAGCATCATTACACGCTGCCGCTAATAAATCTTCGATCATGTCTTTGTCGTCTTCCATTAGGCTGTCATCTAATTCAACACGACGAACATTGTGGTTACCAAGCATAGTTACTTTAACTAGGCCTGCACCTGCTTCACCTACAACTTCAAGGTTTGCGATTTCTTCTTGGGCTTTTTGCATGCGCTCTTGCATTTGCTGCGCTTGCTTCATCATGTTACCCATTCCACCTTTAAACATAACTGTCTCTCTTTCTAAACTACTTTAATTGGCATGAAGATAAGGGCTATTGTAACTAATTACAATGCCTGAATACTGTTTTCATCGATTATAGCGCTAAATAACTGCTGAAATTGCACTATATTTTCATCGCTATTTATTACATCAATCGCTTGTTGATGACGTCCCGCATCAATTTTTTGTTGAATCAAATACGGTGAATCAATTACGCCATCAGCAAACTCGATACTAAGCTCAACATTATGGCCGTAAATTTCACTTAATGCGGCATTGAGCTTTTGTCTAAGCACTGCGCTATCTAAATGGCGCTGTGATGAATCAACTTCAATGTGTAGCTGATTATTCTGCTTGGTAAAGATTGAATGCAGCGCAAATTGGCGCATGCGACCACCCAGTCCCATGCGTTTAATTAAATACGCCCATTCGTCTTGTTCGTGTGCAAATTTAATACTGCTGATCGGGCTTTCAAAATCATCAGGTATCGGAATGCTGGCTTCTTCAACTACTGGCTCTGGCGCTTTTTGTGGATTGATCTGCTCAAGTAACTCTGGCGCTAAGTTTTCGGTGATTGTTTGATGCTTTTCTCGAAAGTCGACTTTTTTTACTTTACTACTGCTCTCCCCCGTTTGCTGGGGGATGGGCTTTTTTACTTCAGCAGCCATTGCTTGCTGCTGAGACTGAATATTGGTCGTGGCTGTGCTTTGTTGCGCTGGCGGCTCTGCTTTGGGCTTAGCTTCAGGCTGTGGTTCTGCTTTAGCATGAGTTTGCGTTGGTGCACCACTTAAACGCCCGGCACCTGAAATATTGCGGTCTTGTAAAATACGAGCAATGGCCGACTGCGCCTGACTTTGCTGCTGTTGTAATTGTGCAGGTGCAGTTTGCTGTTGCTGAGGCGCAGATGCTTCATTGGCAGTAAAGCCCTGATCATAGGCGCTATTCATCACATCATCGTATTGCGCAGCAAGTGATGGGTCCATTTGCGCATCATGATCGTCCATATAATCTTGCGAAGAATACTCTGGTGATGAGTACTCAGCTGCAGGCACTTGCTCTGAGTGGCTTTGCTCTTGGTGTTGAGGCGCTGGTTGAACTTCAGCGGCCATTGCAGTTTCAACAGATTGCTGAGGCTGTTGACCAACATCAGGCTGCTCTTCTGCTGTTGCTTCAACTTGCTGGGCAGGCTCATGGCTATGTACCGTTTCTGCCTTGGCTGCTTGAATAGGCTCAGCTTGTGTTGGCTGAGGCTCTGAAGGAACAGCAGTTGTCTGTGCAGAGCTATGTGCAACTGGTGCTTGCTCTGAAGCTGCTTGTTCACGTTGCGCCGTAGATTTTTTCAAAATATCGCGCAGTGCACCGGCACCACTTGGCTTAACCTGTTGCTGGGTATTCGTTGGTGTTTGGCTTTGTGCAAATTGCGTAGGTTGGAATGCAAGCAGTCGCAACATGATCATTTCAAAGCCAAGTTTAGCATCGGGTGCCCATTGCAAATCTTTTTTACCATTTAATAGCAATTGGTAGTAAACCTGCATCTGCTGTGCATCAGTGGTTTGTGCCACCTGCTCAATAAAATCTCGGTTAGTATCATCAAGTGCCGCTGCACTAGGCACAAGTTGCACAAGCTGAATAAGATGCGTCAAGGCAATTAAATCGTCGAGCAAAGCTACAAAGTTAGGGTTTCGGCTAACGACCGCTTTTACTTCTTGAAGTAATGCATCGCCATCTTGGCACAATAACGCTGCTAACATGGTTTGGCTATATTGAGTATCCATCAAGCCAAGCATAGTTTGCACAGCCTGATGATTAATATTGCCATTGGTTTGCGCAATTGCTTGGTCTGTAAGACTCAGTGCATCACGCATACTACCATCGGCTGCCTTAGCTAAAATAGACAATGATTTATCATCAAAACTTAGCTGCTCTTGATTAAGAACATGGGCAAGCTGATCATGAATTTCTGATTGCGACAAAGCATTTAAATTAAACTGTAAGCAACGCGATAAAATCGTCACTGGCAGTTTCTGCGGATCGGTTGTCGCTAATAAAAACTTCACATGCTCTGGCGGCTCTTCCAATGTTTTTAGTAATGCATTGAAACTGTGCTTTGACAGCATGTGAACTTCATCGATTAGGTATACCTTGTAACGACCACGTGTTGGTGCGTATTGAACGTTATCAAGGATTTCGCGGGTATCTTCTACTTTGGTACGTGATGCCGCATCGATTTCTAACAAATCGATATAACGGCCTGCTTCAATGTCAGTACAACTTGAACATTGTCCGCATGGCTCAGCAGAGATACCCTTATCGCAGTTGAGACTTTTAGCGAATATACGTGCGATGGTTGTTTTACCCACCCCACGGGTTCCAGTAAAGAGATAAGCATGATGGAGTCTATTTTGTGTTAATGCATTAACCAATGCCTGTTTAACATGAGACTGCCCCACTAACTCGTGAAAGGTTTGTGGTCGCCATTTCCTTGCTAGAACCTGATAACTCATTAATTATTCGCCTTCGAATTCAACCAACTTTAAGATTTTGATGCCCATATCAGCAACTCGTTGCTCACCACCCAGCTCAGGTAAAGAAACAACAAATGCGGCATCAGTTGCGTTACCGCCTAGTTTAGCAACTAATTTTGCAGTTGCTTCGATTGTGCCACCTGTCGCTAGTAAGTCATCTACCAGTAACACTTTATCGCCAGGGACAATTGCGTCTGTATGAAGCTCAAGAATATCTTCACCATACTCTAATTGGTAACTTTGTGAAATCACTTCGCGAGGAAGTTTGCCTGGTTTACGAACTGGAATGAATGGAATACCTAGTGCATAAGAAAGTGGTGCACCAAAGATAAAGCCACGAGATTCAGTACCGATGATTTTTGTAAAACCTTGGTCTTTATATGCTGCAATAAAGCTGTCGATAGTTGCTTTAAATGCGTCAGCATTAGCCATTAAAGTTGTTACGTCGCGGAACATAATGCCCGGCTTTGGGTAATCAGCGATCGTTGCAATGCTCTGTTTGATGAGCGTTGAAGTTGCTTGAGTCATAATTATACTGCTCAAAAAGTTTATCTAACAAAGCTCGAGAGTATAACATCACCTTAGGGGAAAGTCGGTAGCAAGTTTCGAAATTAATCACTTAACAAGAAATATCAACTATAAAAAAGGCTGCATTATGCAGCCTATTGTCTTAAATTTGCTTACGCAGATTAAGATAAAGAAGTGATCCAACCAAGAATAGCGTTTAGACAGCCAATGCCACCGAATACAGCTAAAAACGCAATGAAATAAGTTGCATTGAACGGATCTTTAAAGTCTTTATCATTCGACATAGTTACTACCTTTATTTAAGCACGACAAAATAAGGCGCACATAATAGTCGAACTGCCCTCATCAATAAAGAGCTTTAGCCGATTTTTAAACCAAGGTATTAGTCACCACAATGCCGCGCTCTGCCATGGCACTTAAGGTATTGAGCGCTCCCTGATACAGCTGCTCCTGGCTAAATTGAGGCGCATGCTCTGCAACTGCTTGGCATACATCATTTAAATCTGCACCCGGCTGAGATTCTATGATATTAAGAAGTAATGCGGTCATCGCATTTGTCGATAAAAATTGTACTTCGTCATCGCTATCACGATAAACCACAAAGTAACTTGGTTGTGCTGCCGGTTCACTTGGTTGATTATCTGTACTGATGGTATGAACAGGAAAACTGTAACTCAAGTTACGCGCAAGTGAACTTAAGAATAATGCAGAGCTTGTCACTTGATGAGCCGATAAGCTCACTTCTTCTGCCACCTCTTGAGCAACCGATACATCAAGCTCAACCCATTCATAGTGCGCTAGCTCTAACATAAACGCGGGATCATCGCTTTGCACTTCATAGTCATTAGCAAGGAAGGCCAAAAACTCCCCTGCAATATCTAAAAAATAAGGTGATTTACAATCATGCTGGCTAAAAAACTGTCTAACGAGGCCATGCCAAGCTTGCTCTGAATATAAACTTTTTAGTACTGGATACGCAGAGCTAACAAAGCCATCCACATTGTTAAAAAATAAGTCGCGATAAATCGCCATACGGCGCTCTTCAACATCACTAGGCTTAGCATGTTGCTGAGGGTCGCGGATATGCGCCATAAACGCTTGCTGCACTTGGGTAAAATGATTAGGCACTGTGTTTCACCCTTGCTTGGTTTTGTTTGTTGGCTGTTTGCTGTAGTGCTTCAATGGTTTTCAGTTCAGCTAATAACTCACTCATCGGCGGAATATTAAAATCTCGTTCTAACAAGGTGGGAAATACCCCATGAACTTCATAAGCTTTTTCAAGTAATTGCCAAACAGGATCGATAACTGGCGCACCATGGGTATCAACCAGTAAATCTTCTGCCTCAGTGTAGTGGCCCGCAACATGCCCATAGGCAATACGTTTTGTGGGTAACGCCGCTAAGAATTGCTCTGCGTCATAACCATGATTAATCGAATTAACATAAATGTTATTCACGTCGAGCAGTAGTTTACAATCCGCTTCTTCTAACACCGCATTAGTGAACTCAAGTTCAGTCATTTGTTGGCCGGGCGCGCCATAGTAAGAGACATTTTCGATGGCAATTGGCTGCTCTAGAATATCTTGTACTTGCCTAATACGAGAGGCCACATGTTTAATTGCATCTTCAGTAAACGGAATGGGCATTAAATCGTACATATGCCCTTCGCCCGAGCAGTAGCTTAAATGTTCGCTGAATAAACGAATATTATGCTCTTTAAAGAAAGTTTTAAGCGATTGCACAAAGTCAATATCAAGCGCTGCAGGTGAGCCAATTGATAACGATAAACCATGGCATACAAAGGCATGTTGTTCGGTAAGCTGTTTAAATTGTTTTCCAAAACGCCCGCCTAGCTTGAGCCAATTTTCTGGTGCAACTTCTAAAAACTCAATGGGTTTTGGAACATCAATGAGCATTTCATCAAGCATTTCTCGGCGCAAACCTAAACCAACCTGCCCAAAATCAGCTACTGATTCTTTTAACATACTACCTCCTACTAAAAAGGGCCTTTACGGCCCTTTTAAAAGCTAAATAAGCGTTTAGTGGTTAGAACCACATTTTCCTTCACCACACTTACCTTCTTTAGCTTTCTTTTTGTCTGCGCCACATTTACCTTCGCCGCACTTTCCTTCTTTAGCTGCTTTTTTGTCCGCGCCACATTTACCTTCGCCGCACTTTCCTTCTTTAGCTGCTTTTTTGTCCGCGCCGCATTTACCTTCGCCGCACTTGCCTTCTTTAGCTGCTTTTTTGTCTGCGCCACATTTACCTTCGCCGCACTTGCCTTCTTTAGCTGCTTTTTTGTCTGCGCCACATTTACCTTCGCCGCACTTGCCTTCTTTAGCTGCTTTTTTGTCTGCGCCGCATTTACCTTCGCCACATTTGCCTTCTTTTTCGGCTTTTTTATCGCCGCCGCATTTACCTTCACCACATTTACCTTCTGCGGCATCTAGTTGATAGCCTGCTTGCATTTGCTGAAATTCAAATGGGTTTGCACTGGCATCAGTGGCTGCAAAACTTGACGCACCTACTACAACCGCACCTAATGTTAATGCAATTGAATTTTTCTTAACTGTGTTCATTCGATGACTCTCTTTTTTATAAAGGGTTATTAAACAAGACCCGAGAACTAAAAATTACTTTCAAAATTTTTATAATTATTTTCTGAAAGTGCCAAGAATGCAAATTACGATTTATAAAACAATCCAGAACAGCTAGAATACGCGTCCTAATTTTTGATGAGTTAACAGGTATCATGCGACTAGTTTTAGCACCGATGGAAGGCGTTGTGGATTTTAAAATGCGACAACTCCTAACTGATTTAGGTGGATTTGATTTATGCGTAACAGAGTTTGTTCGTGTCGTTGAAGACACACTGCCCGAACGCGTGTTTCATCGCTATTGTCCTGAGCTAAAAACAGGTGGCTATACCCGTGCAGGTACGCCAGTGCGTATTCAGTTGCTAGGTCAAGTTGCCGATGCTTTGGCAGCAAATGCCGTCAAAGCAATACGCCTAGGCTCGCATGGTATCGACTTAAATTTTGGTTGCCCAGCTAAAACAGTGAACAAAAGTAAAGGTGGTGCGGTACTGTTAAAAGATCCTGAACACATGTACGAAATTATTAAAACCGTACGTGATGCTGTTGACCCTTGCCATGAAGTTAGTGCAAAAATTAGGCTTGGTTTTGATGATGATAGTAATAGCCAAGAAATTGTTGATGCTGTTGTTAGCGCTGGTGCTTCAAGTCTTGCTATTCATGCCAGAACTAAAAGAGATGGTTACAACCCACCGGCATATTGGGAAAAAATCCCGCCGTTGATCAAAGATAAAAATATTTCGGTCGTTGCTAACGGCGAAATTTGGCAAGTTGAAGATGCCATGCTTTGTCAAAAGCGCAGTCATTGCCAAGATTTAATGCTTGGTCGTGGTGCATTAGCGATGCCTGATTTAGCAAAACAAATAAAATCTCATGCAGAAAACGAGCATTACACTCCGATGTTATGGGAGCATGTGATATACCACATTATTCATTCATCTATGCATCAAGACGAGAGCAAATGTGAAAAGTATTTTGCTTCTCGTACTAAGCAGTGGCTCGGCTATTTAAAACGCCAATACCCACAAGCTAACGCACTTTTTGATGAGATCCGCCGTCTAAAAGCCAAAGATGAAGTTGCAGATGTACTAAGAAAGTACGCGAAAGCGCCGAGTATTGATACAAATCATAATTAGCAAATCGATTTTGTTTGATAATACCAGTATTGCCCACTTGGAAGAAAAGCGATGAACAATACTGAAATTCAAACAAAGTTATCTGCGGAACTTGCGCAGGTTAGACAACGTTTACTCGATATGCTGGCTAATTCTGATCAAGCCTATCATCAGCAACTGCTATCGCAACTCAAGGATAATCCCCCTTCAGACTGGTTAGAGCTGACAGCAAATAATCTCGGTTCTGAGTATCAAATATTGATTGCTCGAATAGAAAAGTTAGAAGCAGCACTATGCCAAATCGATATTGGGCAGTATGGCTATTGCTGTGATTGTGAAGAAAAAATTGATGACGAACGTTTACTTGCAGATCCTGCAAGCCAACGCTGTCGACGTTGCGCTCCATAGAGCGCAGCGCTGTACTAATTTATAAAAATAAAGCTCATCGCAGGATAAAGCACGATATCCTCAATTAACCAATCAGCTTGCTGCTGATCTACACCTAAACGCTTCATCAAGTTGACACGTGCTTGCTGTTCACTCCACGTGTGATAATGAATACCTAAGTCAGTTTCCATCATAACTTGCCAGAAGTATTGCTCCCCTTGTGTTAATTTACGCTTACTTTTGAGCGGGTCGAGATAATCAAGCTGCCAATCAAGGCCTGTGTGCTGATGATTTTCTACAAAATAATTCATTACTAATGGTTTAGCGTGAGAGTCTGATACAGGTAGTACAAAATCTGCACTCTGCGATTGCTTTAACGAAGCCTGTATCTCACTTAACCAATTTAAAGGTGGCTTAGTTTCACCACTAAAGTAATTAAGTTTACTTTGATACCAATCTTTACCGTTTGCCAAACCAACTAAACCAAGTTTTGTACGCGGTTTATACTGAGTTAAATATTGATTAAGTTTGTTTAGTGCTGCTTGTACACTGTCATCGCTATTATCAAGGTGCGATTTGACCATATTATGTAAAAGCGTTAATTCGATTTTATTTAATTTCAGATTGCTTTGCTCAGCTGCAATTAACTGCGTTTCAACTAACTCTAGCCAGTTAGCTAGTGCATTTACTGAGTAGTCATCTAATGAACGAGCTTGGCTAATAACATCACGTTGTACAGGCCATACAAAGTAACGCTCAGGATAACGCTCAGCAATAATTAAATAATTTAATTGCGCCTGTTGTGACACATCTAACTTAATCGCTTTTAGTCCTTGATAAGCTTGATGACGCGCTTGCAAATAACTTTCTGAGAAAGGCCAGCTAGCAGCTTCACTTTGCTGTTCTTGAGTCGATAATAAATTATTAATAGTTTGCAGCGCTTGCTGCCCTTCACGAAATGTTTTGAAACCTGATGTTTGCTCAGAGCAAGCTATCAGCATCACACTTGCGACAACTAATAATACGATCTGTCTTAGCATTTTAAAATTCCATAAAAAAAGCCCCAGAGGGGCTTTTTAATTTAAAACAACATCAATTAGATTTTTACACCGTTACGAGCGGCTTTATCTTTGATGAAGGTTGACCAGCTCTTCGCGAAACGACGCGTGCGCGGATCATCCATTGCTTTAGTGATAGCGTTGTAAGCTTGCTTGTACTTCTCTTGGTAGTAGTAAGCTTCAGCTAAATCAGAGTAGATAGTTCCTTTTTTGTCAGAACCTAACTCTAATGCCTTGTTCAAACGAACAACGGCTGCACTATAGTTTTGCGATTGTAAAAGTAATGAACCCGCTTTGCGATAAAGCTCTGCATCGTCATCAAATTTAGCCGCTTCTTCATAGTATTTAGCTGCTTTTTCAATATCTTTAGAACGGTGGTAGTTAGATGCCACTGCACTGATATTTTGCTTGTTACGCTTAACTTTTTCTTCGTTGATTGCCTTTTCAAGCACGACTGCTGCTTTGTAAGGAATATCATTTAACGAATAGAAGTTAGAAAGTACTTTGTATTCAACTTCGTTTTCAAAATAGCCATTTTTGTAGGCAACTTCCATGGTCGCTAGACCTTTCTTGAAGTCTTCGGTTTGTAGGTAGTATTTACCTAAACCAACCCAGGCTTTTTTGTCTTCAGGCCAAACACGAACAATCTCTTCAGCTACTTCTACCATGTTTTTGTACTGTTTAAGTTCAAAATAGGCAGCTAGCTTTAATTGGTAAGAAGCTTTAGCAGGTTCTTTTGCCAATTCGATTGCTTTGTCTGCAGCAGGAAGTACGTCTTTGTAAAGCTTTAACTCGTAGTTTGCTTGCGCAATACGTGTATAAACTTTGTCGTCTTCCTCACCTGTGAAGTCCATCCAAGCTGCATAAGCTTCTTTTGCTTTTGCATATTGCTCAGTACCCGCGTACATATCACCTAGAAGTTTTAGGCCTTGCTCTTGGTCAGCAAAGTTTAAAACGTCAGGCTTAACTGCCGCTGAGATGTGCTTAATAGCCAATTGGTACTGCTCTTTTTGAGCGTACATTTGACCTAAGTAACGATCAACTGTTGCCTTATCGAAATCATCTGAAGGATCAATTTCTTTAAGTAGTGCAATCGCTTCATCAAGCTTATCTTCATTGTACAAGTCAAACGCTTTAATAACTTTCTTACCAACGCGCTCGCCCATAACTTTAGTTTTTGCTTTTTTACGCGCTTCAATTTTCGCGTAATCTGGCGCCGCTAAAGCAGGTGCAGTGAAAGCTACACCTGATAGAGACATAAGAAGCGCAAGTGCAGTTACTTTAGATAAATTTCTCATTACTCGCCTCCTTAGTTGCCTTGGTTAAGTTTAAAGTCTAATTGTACTTGAAGACCAAATTGCTTCTGTGGTTTACCATCGATGATTTTCGGACGGTATTTCCACTTACGTAGCGCACGTTTAGCTTCGCGGTCGAAGATACGTTTAGGATCTGCGTCGATCACTTGAACATCTTCTACACCACCCACTTCATTGATAGTGAATGAAAGTTGTACCCAACCTTCTTTACCATCACGCGCTGCTTGCGTAGGGTATTTTGGTTCAATACGAACGATAGGTGTCGCGTCACCATCACGTCCAAATGCACCTGGACCACTTAGGCCACCAGCTGTGCTACCCACATCGATGCTTGGCATATTAAATGACAAACCACCAGTGTTCGGGTTGCTGTTTTCCGGCTGAGGCGGCTGCGGCTTAGGCGGCTGCTTTGGCGGTGGCGGAGGCGGAGGCGGAACACGCTTCCTCTCCTGCACCTTAGATTCAGGCGGATTCGTCATAATTTCGACTACAATCTGTTCTTTTTGTTCAGTCGCACGATCAGCTCCACCGGAGATGAGGTACGCCATGAAGTAGAACAAGCCGAAAGTAACTGCCCCACCTGCAATCAGTGAAAACAGAAAACGAATCATTACTGATCTCCAGCTATTGAAATTTTAAGGTTATCACCCGTCGCTTTGATCTGGTCCATAACTTTAACTACTACGCCGTGTTTTGCTTCTTTATCAGCTTGCAAAATTACAACTTCAGTAGGTTGTTCTGCTAATAAACTTTCAAGCTTAGCTGATACACGCTCAACGTCTACTTGTTGTTTATCAATCCAGATCGCACCGTCAGCGCGGATAGCAACAAAAATGTTTGCATTTTTTTGCTTCGTAGCTGCAGCTGCTTTAGGTTTATTGACTTCGATACCAGCCTCTTTAACGAACGATGTAGTTACGATAAAGAAAATAAGCATGATAAATACGATGTCAAGCATTGGCGTCATGTCAACCGCTGCTTCTTCTTCTTCACGAAAACGTTGTTTACGTGCCATATTTAATTCTCTCTCTAGTGATGAGGCATGCTATCTACAAGTTTAGCTTTCGCCATTCTCGCTCTCGCTTCTAGACGTGAGCTAAAGAATACTCCAGATAGTGCCGCAACCATTCCAGCCATTGTTGGGATTGTTGCCATTGAAATACCTGATGCCATTAAACGTGCGTTACCAGTACCTTGAGTAGCCATGGTTTCGAAAACCGCGATCATACCCGTTACAGTACCTAATAAGCCGATTAAAGGACAAACAGCTACTAATGTCTTAATCAACAACATACGCTGATCTAATTTTTCAGACGCTTCAGAAATCCATGCTTCACGGATTCTGTGTGCGTACCAAGACGTAGTGTCTTGGCGGGCATCCCACTGAGCTACAATGTTCTTCGTCATACGAGGAAACTCAGCTAGTAGGAACCAATAGCGCTCAATCATTAAAACCCACATAAGAAAGAGTGCTATCGCGACCACGTATAATACCTGGCCGCCTGTGCCAACAAAATCCCTGATAGATTCCCAGATCTCCATCAGGACTAGCATTAGGCTTTCTCCTTCTCCGCGTGAGCAGCGATGATACCAGCGCTTTGCTCATCAAGGACATGTAGAACCGACTTACTACGACCCGCAACAATTGAGTGAAGTAGGATAAGTGGTAGAGCTGCAATTAGACCTAACGCTGTAGTAACAAGTGCTAGAGAGATATTACCAGCCATGATCTTCGGATCACCTGTACCGAACAATGTGATTGTTTGGAACGTAAGGATCATACCGATTACCGTACCTAGTAGACCTAGTAATGGAGCGATTGCTGCCAAGATCTTGATGATGTTGATACCAGCTTCGATGCGAGGCGTTTCACGTAGGATTGCTTCGTCAAGTTTAAGCTCAAGGTTTTCAACGTCTTGATTCTTGTTGTCAGCGTATACCTTAAGAATACGACCCAGTGGGTTGTTTGTATTCGGAGTAGAAAGGTTTTTAAGCTGGCTCTTAATCTTAGTGCTAGTAAGCGCAAGATCAATGAAACGAACGATGAAGATAAGTAGACCAACAATTAATAGTAATGTGATGATGTAACCTACTTCAGCACCTTGCTCGTAGTATTCCATTAGTGATTTCTTCTGCGTGTTGATACGTAAGATCGCGCCACGAGTTGGGTCGATGTATACGCCAGCATAGTTATCTGCAGAAGTACCTTCTAAATCGCTGATACCAGCTAGGATGTAGCTATCAGGTTGCTTACCTAGAGGTTGAATCGCTTTAGTTTCTGGAGAGTAGATTAAATAACCGTCGTCAGTTACTAAGTTGAAGTTACCGATACGAGTTACTTTCTTCACAGAAGATGAACCGTCAAGACCTGCAACTTCAGTTTCGAAAGTTGAAACTTTAGCTGACTCAGTCATTTCAGTTTGAAGAGAAATCCAAAGCTCTTCTAGTTCACGAACAGTTGGAAGTTCTTTCGCAGCAGCTAGTGAGCGAAGTACTTCAGCACGTCCTGGTTTTTCAGCAGAAACAAGTGATGCTTCGATTGAACCGATTGCATCAGCAGCTGCACGACGTACAACACCGAACATCTCACCTAATGTACCTTGAGCGTTTAAAAGAGCTTGCTCTTTTTCAGCTAAAGTATTTTCGTTTTGAGCATATTCTTTAGCTAAACGGTCACCACGTGCTTTTTCAGCAGCTAGGTCGCTTTTAGCTTTGTTAAGTAACGCTTGCTTGTCAGCACGAGCTGAAAGGAACTCTTGTTCACGTTGCTTATTTAATTTGCCTTCAGAGATACGTTCTTGCTTAACTTGCTCAAGAATTTTGTCTAAAGCATCAGTGTTTGCGTGTGCATTAAGCGCGGTACCTGCAGAAACAGATAGTACTGCTGCAACAGCAAAACCTTTAAATAGTTTCTTCATTATTGATTACTCCGCGCCAAAAATTGGTAGTTTAACAAGTTCTAATGTCGCTTGTTTACGCGCCATACGGATAACTTCTTTAACAGGTTTTAGGTATTCTTCACCTAATTCTTTCCACTGTTTAGTGTTGTTATCCCACACCCACGCGTGCTTAAGGTCAAAAGACTGAGCTACGTAAGTGATACGACCTAAACGACCGAAGTCAACGTTGATGCTCTTACCATCAATCTCAAGAGTACCTTGAGAAGCAGTTACAGCTGAGCTGTATGCAGTTTCAACAGTGTAAGCTTCAAGAACTTGGCGGAATTTTTCAGATGTAGTAACTGATGCTGACGCCATGATGTCACGAAGTCTTTCAACACGTGCAAGACGGTTTTCAAGATTGAACGGAACGTCCGCTTTGATGAATTGCTCAAGCGTATCGATCATGCGATACATCAAAGGCACAACGTTTTGTTTCGTGTTATCGATAGTTGCGATTTGACGGTCAAACGATTCGATTGAAGCGTTTTGGTCAGCGACCAAACGTGCTACGTGATCGTTGTAAACCTTCATTAGCTCAGTTTCGTCAACAACGCTACGGTACTCAGCGATTAGCTCTTGAGTTTGACCATATACATTGTCAATTTTAGTTTGAGACTTAACAGCAGCCTTTTGAATTTGTTGACCTGCATCTTGCACATCTTTCAAAGGATCTGCAATCACATTGCTGCTTGCAAATGCAAAAGCGCCAACCAACGCTGATGCTACAAGACTCTTTCTGATTTTAACAGACATAGTTCCCAACCAATTAAGTAATGTTACTTTTATAATTTAATTATCCTCCGAAGAGGACAACCCTGATATCTTTTAATAGATATCAACTCTCCAATAATGCTAAATGCTTCAGAGTCTGTCAACTTGATGTTCGGCTTTCATCGGAAAAATTTGGTGACTCGTCGTTGAGATGAAAATAACCAAAACAATGAATTAACAAAAATATAACAGAGGTATTCATGTGGTACTTCTATAGCCCTTTACTGGCGAACATTGCATTCATATTAGGTTCAACCTTAAACATAAATGTAACATTTTATGAAATCTGAAAGTGCTGAAGAAAAATGAAAAAAAAATTCACTTTGTTCATCTAAAAAATCTGTTTTGAAGAATTTTTATGCACTCAATACATCTAACCGCTCAATAAGCAGCCAAATCAGACACTAAACACAAGAATGAGAGAGTTGAAATCTCTCACCGCTACGGGTGAGAGAGTTAAAATACGGCGCGGTCTTTAACTAGCTTAGCGAGTGAGATAATTGAATCAACTTCAAGTTTTTCAAATATTTTCGCTTTGTATGTACTTACCGTTTTATTACTGATGAAAAGTTTTTCACCAATATCTTTGTTTGATAAGCCTTGTAGTAGATAATTCATCACTGCGAGTTCACGTTCAGTGAGTAACTCGTCTATGTCTTTTTCAGACGCTATTAGGTGCTCTTGTGGAAAGAAAGTATAGCCACGCAAAATCATTTCAACTGCGGAGGAGATATCTTCAAGGCTTTCGGCCTTGTTAACAAATCCTTGAGCGCCTAGCTTTGCTGCAGTGCGAATAATATGTTTGTCTTGCTTAGCAGATAAAAACAATACTTTGCCAGTAAACCCACTACTGACTGCGCGCTTATATAAACTAAAGCCATCTGAGTCTTCTAACTCAATGTCTAAAATTGCCAGCGCTACATTATTACTTTTTAAAAACTGCAATGCTTCCTTTTGACTTCCAACAGCTTGTACTTCGTTAACTAGTGTAGACTTAGCGAGTACCATTTTAATTGCTGTTGCCACCATCGGGTGGTCGTCTACCAAAAGTATATTGTTTCCTATGCTCATCGATTAGCAAACCTTCATTATATTTCATCAAACAAGTATAAGTTACTCAGCATTTATTCCACATGTGGATAATTTAAGTTTAGCGGGTTATTTCTAGATTGGTGAAAAATAACTATAAACTTTTTTAGCTGCTCACTTTCGAGTTCGATCAAAACTACAAACTAAACATAACGGGTGATGTCATGTTAAATAAATCCTATCGGTACAGCATATAATACTTTAGTTATGGAGAGTAGCTTTTAGGACATAGAATGCGAAGTTCTAGCTTATTGGCTGATTAATTTAGTCTTAAACAATGCCTTTGGAGGAATATAATTTCGGTACAGTTTATGACTATTTATTGAGAGTTAAAACTCGGGGTTTGGCAGGAGATAAAAATGAATTTTTGGTGAAACAGAAACTGTTTCACCAAAATGCTTAGGTTCGCATAATTAATTATGCTACTTCTACGTTCTCAGCTTCAGGGCCTTTTTGACCTTGTTTGATGCCGAAAGATACTTGCTGACCTTCGCTTAGAGTGCGGAAGCCTGTACCTGTGATAGCGCTGAAGTGTACGAATACATCAGGGCCATTTTCTTGTTCAATAAAACCGAAGCCTTTAGCTTCGTTGAAGAACTTAACTTTACCAGTAACCGTGTTTGACATACCAAATTTTCCTGTAAGTCAATTATTAAAATTCAGCCATAATGGCTCTATCCTCCCTGAGTGAATGCCCAAAAAACTTGGGGTAAAGTACAGGAAGAACCAATAACCAAACCGGTAACCGTACAGCCGCACATTATCCGTAAATTCAATACGCAAAAACTCAAAGCAATTTAAGACTAACACATTAAATTGCTTTTAGCTCTATTAATCGAAAATAATTTTAAGGTCAACTGCCTAAACAAAAATATATGACAGTACTATTTATAAACAATTAATTATCAATGAAAAAAGCCCATCAAATAGATGGGCTTTTAAATCTCAATTTATAGCTTGCTAAAACTTACTTAACTTGCCAATCCATTTGCGCTTCTGCTTTGATTGGCACTACTTCTGAAACACCTAGTTTATAGCTTGCTGGTACTGTCCAGCTCTCTTTAACTAGTGTAATTGTATCTTGGTTTCGTGGCATACCATAGAAGTCAGGGCCAAAGTGACTCGCAAAACCTTCAAGCTTGTCTAAAGCACCCGCTTCTTCAAACGCTTCTGCATAAAGCTCAATAGCTGCATGTGCAGTATATGCACCGGCACAACCACACGCCGCTTCTTTTTTGTCTTTGTAATGTGGTGCAGAGTCAGTACCTAAGAAGAATTTTTTGCTGCCGCTTGTTGCAGCACCAATTAACGCTTGCTGGTGAATGTTACGCTTTAGAATAGGTAAGCAGTAATAATGCGGGCGAATACCACCTGCTAGCATATGATTACGGTTATAAAGAAGGTGATGAGCAGTAATTGTTGCAGCAACATTCTCTGGTGCATTATTAACAAACTCTACTGCATCTTTCGTGGTGATGTGCTCAAGCACAATTTTAAGACTCGGGAAGTCATTAACCACGTCCGCTAGAATTGTTTCTAGGAATACCTTCTCACGGTCAAAAATATCAATTGATGAATCGGTTACTTCACCGTGCACTAGCAGCAACATCCCTACTTCTTGCATTGCCTCAAGTACAGGGTAAATGTTTTTGATTGATGTTACACCCGAATCTGAGTTGGTCGTCGCACCAGCTGGGTACAACTTAGCAGCAACAATTTTACCTGTCGCTTTAGCTTTTTTGATTTCTTCTGGTGTAGTTTTGTCTGTTAGGTAAAGCACCATTAATGGTTCAAAGTTACCTTGTGGGCCCGCAGCTTTAATTCGCTCATAGTAAGATAACGCAGTGTCTGTGCAGGTTGCCGGTGGAACAAGGTTTGGCATGATGATCGCGCGACCCATATAACGGCTAGCATCACGAACGGTATCAACGAGTTGCTCGCCATCACGTAAATGAATGTGCCAATCATCAGGGCGTGTAATTGTTAGAGTTTGCATCGAATTTAAATCTGACATTGCTTGTTTCCACGGCTAAAGTTAGGGGGATAGCGTAAACATTGAGCAAATAATCTCGCTTATTTACCCAAGTTCATATTCAGGTGCCTAGTTTACACCAGTTCCAGTTTTTTTTGAAAATAACTTTGTGGATAGTTTGATAGTAGGTTAACGTAATAAATTAATACAACATTTCGGTTACCTTTTATTCTATGCCTAAGAGTTTAGACGCTGCTTTTGCACTTGAGGTCAAAACAGACCAACTACATATTATTAATCAGTTCTCATCATCTGTGATGCAATTAGACACAGTTGAAGAATTGTTAGAGTATGTCACGTCAGAAGTGGTAAGCCGCCTAGGTTTTATAGAGTGTGTTATTTATCTAGCCGATGACAAAACTCGCACCCTCAAAGAAATGGCGTCTATTGGCACAGCAAGCAGCCACGATACTTACCATATCGACCGAACAGAAATTAGCTTTGACCAAGGTATTACGGGGTATGTCGCAAGCACTGGTAAACCGTTAATGATTGGCGATGTCAGTGAAGACCCTCGTTATATCGCTGACTCTCGCCCTGCTCTTTCTGAGCTTTGCGTACCATTAGTTTATAAAGAAAAAGTACTGGGTGTCATTGACTGTGAGCACCCGCAAAAAGATTACTACAACGACGCCCATTTAGAGATTTTATCAACAGTGGCGCATCTATTAAGTGCCAAGATAAATCAAGTTCGCACCGTAGAAGACTTACAGCAAACCGTGATGCAGTTAAATGATGCGCAAAAGCTAGAACGCTCGATGCTGCAAATTGCTAACTTAACCTATCAATCAAGCGAGCTAGATAGCTTCTTTGAATCTTTACACGGCATTATTACCTCTTTACTTAGGGCTGATAACTTCTTCATTGGCCTGTATGACAAGCAACTAGATGTACTTGATTTAGTTTACATTATCGAAGAAGGCGTGCGTTCTAACGCGCATAAGAAAATATCGAAAGAACAATTAAAAGACACCGCATCTTATTACTTATTAAATATCGACCAATCTTTACTTTTTACGAAAGAAGAATTTCAACAGCATATTGATGCTGGTCATTTTAAAATGGTTGGTCGTCAGGCCGAGTCTTGGCTGGGTGTGCCATTTAAAGTAAATGAGCGCATTAGTGGTGTTATCGCCGTACAAAGTTACAGTAAAAGCTATCATTATGACGAACATGACCGTGCCTTACTTACGTATGTGAGCCGCCAAATTAGCATGGCAATAGATCGTCAATTATCAAGACAAGAGCTTGAGCACCGCGCTCTTCACGACGAATTAACCGGCCTTGCTAATCGCTCGTTATTAATAGAACGTATTAAACATGCGATCCTTCGCCTTGCAAGAGCCGATAAGCGTCACCAACATGCCCTGCTCTATCTAGACTTTGACCGCTTTAAAAGTATCAATGACTCATTAGGTCATGAGGTTGGCGACCACTTTTTGGTAAAAATCTGTGAGTTGATCTTAGGTACCATTCGCAATACCGATACCTTTGCCCGTTTAGGGGGGGATGAGTTTGCCATCTTTATGGAAAACATCACCGATAAACAACAAATTAATGATGCTCTAGATCGCATTCAACAGGTACTAACAGAGCCTCTCAATATTGACGGCCACCTATTGCAAGCATCTACCAGTATAGGCGTTGCCTTTTGTGAAAGCAGTCGCGACCAAGCATACAAGCTACTGCAGCATGCCGATGCAGCAATGTACGAGGCAAAGTCATCTGGCCGTGGTAAGGTTAAGTTTTTCAACAATACCATGCGTAAAAAACTTAAAAATCATGCTGATATAGAAAATGATTTACAGCATGGTATTGAGCATGACGATTTTGAGCTTTACTACCAGCCAATTTTTACCATTCAAGACACAAGAGTTGTAGGTTTTGAAGCACTTGTACGCTGGCACCACCCAAGTAAAGGCTTTGTCTCGCCAAATGATTTTATTCCCGTTGCAGAAGACACCGGCCAGATTATTAATCTAGATTTACATTTGCTTGAGCTTGCTGCAAAGCAAATCGCAAAGTGGACAATTGAAGGTAAAGCATTTGGCAGAATCACCGTGAATGTATCATCGCGTCATTTTGCGAGCCTAGATTTTGTAGCGCAAATACATTCCTTATACAAAAAATATAAATTGCCACTTGGCTCATTATGTTTAGAAATCACAGAGTCTGGCCTTATTGGCAATTTAGAGCTGGCAACGAAAATCATTAAGGGCCTTGAACCTCTTGAAGTGAAACTGTGTTTAGATGACTTTGGTACAGGTTACTCAGCGCTTGGTTATTTACACCAATTACCGATTCACATAATGAAAATTGATAAAAGTTTCATTGACCACTTAAACAAAGCGCATAACCCCTTGGTTGATGCCATTTTATCATTAGCACAATCGTTGAAACTTGATGTCGTTGCTGAAGGGATTGAAACAGAAAAACAATTGGCAATCTTAAAACAAACTCAATGTAAGTTTGGTCAAGGCTTCTTAAAAGCGAAACCCATGCCAGCCAGCGAAGCAGAAAAAGTCATTACTCACGGCCTATAAGGCTAATATAAAAAAGCCTTGCAAATGCAAGGCTTAGTTTATTTATACTTTACAAAAAGTTACAGCTCGCCGGGTGCAAAGTTATCAACGGCTATTGCTTGTTTACGTAGCTCATTGGCTTGATTCATGCGCTCTGCAACGGTTTCGTTAATCAAGTTTTTCTCTTTTGCTTCGGCAATTGCGCCCTCAAGTTCAAGATTTTTGGCAATAGTGCCTTCTTTTTGCCATTTACGAAGCTGCTTAAAGTCTTCATGAGTATCAATCATGGCTAAAAAGGCATTTTCCATTACACCAGTCCCTGCATTTTCATCGACATAACAAAGGTGGGTTAATCTATCTCTAAAGACTCCTGGTTTGCTCATGTGTTCACACATAGTTTGAGCTAATTCATCGCTTGGACGGTGGTAATGATTACCAAGTGGGAACACAATACGTTTTAGTAAAAAATTAACCACAGGATTAGAGAAGTTTTTAAAGAAGCCGTCGAATGCCTGACCAATGCAGAATAACGAGTGCTCAACAGCATATTGCACAAATGGCAGGTCAGCTTGCTGGCGTCCTTCATCTTCATAACGTTTCAGTACACATGAAGCAAGATATAAGTGGCTAAGCACATCACCTAAACGCGCCGAAATCATCTCTTTGCGTTTTAACTCACCACCTAATACTAGCATCGCAACATCAGTACAAAATGCTAAACCACGACTCATGCGGCTTAACTGTTTGTAGTAAACAGTAGTTGCGCCACATACAGGGGCTTTAGCGAAGTAACTGCGTGTTAAACCGTGCACAAATGCCATACCTGCATTACTGCCAGCAAATAAAACATGTTGCAGTAGTAATGAATCAAATTCTTTTAAGGCAACATCATGGTCTTCCATTGCTGCTGCTTCCATTTCTTTTAAAACAAACGGATGACAGCGAGTGGCACCTTGACCAAAGATCATCAAATTACGAGTAAGAATATTTGCACCTTCAACGGTAATCGATACCGGGATCCCCATATAGCCATGAGCTAGATAGTTATTCGGCCCGACTTGAATACCTTTACCCGAATGAATGTCCATAGCGTCATTCATTACTGTACGACCCATTTCAGTCATATGGTACTTAGCTATAGCGGTAACCACAGACGGACTCAATTTTAAGTCAATCGCCCCTGCGGTCATTAGCCTTGCTGATTCTAAGGTGTAAGTTAATCCACCAATACGTGCCAATGCCTCTTGGACACCCTCAAATTGGCCAATCGACACACCAAATTGTTGGCGAACTGTTGCATAGGCTGATGTCATTCTTGAAGCCAAGTGGCCAGTGGCTGTACTAAGTGCCGGTAACGAAATACCGCGGCCCGCACTTAAACATTCAACTAACATACGCCAGCCTCGACCAGCGCCCTTTTCACCACCGATGATCCAATCAAGCGGAATAAACACATCTTTACCGTATGTTGTGCCATTCATAAATGCCATGTTTAACGGATAATGACGCTCACCTGTTTGTACACCTTCGTGATCAGTTGGAATAAGCGCACACGTAATGCCAAGCTCTTTTTTATCTCCTAATAAGCCCTCAGGATCGTACATTTTAAATGCAAGACCCAGCACTGTGGCAATTGGCGCAAGGGTGATATAACGTTTTGACCAGTTAAGTTTTAAACCAATCACTTCTTCACCATTATGCATGCCCTTACAAACCACCCCTGTATCAGGAATACTGCCTGCATCAGAGCCTGCCTCTGGACCCGTTAATGCAAAACAAGGCACATCATCACCCTTAGCCAGGCTTGACAACCAACGCTCTTGTTGCTCGGTAGTACCATAATGAAGGAGTAATTCACCTGGACCTAAACTATTGGGCACCATTACGGTGACCGCAGCGGTTAAGCTCTTAGTGGCAATTTTCGATACGATGGTTGAATTTGCAATCGCCGAAAACTCGCGACCACCAAATTTTTCAGGAATGATTAACGCAAAAAATCCTTCTTTTTTTAGGTAGTCCCACACTTCTTTTGGTAGGTCTTTATCTTTTTGCACGATTTGATAATCATCAAGCATGGCTAACAAGGTTTCGACTTGCTCGCTCATAAATGCGCGTTCTTTTTCGCTGAGTTCAGGTTTAGGAAAACGATGCAGTTTTTGCCAATCAGGGTTACCACTGAATAGTTCACCATCCCACCAAACATCACCTGCTTCCATAGCTTCACGTTCTGTTTGCGATAACGGCGGCAAAACTTTTTTAAACATACTAAACGTAGGTCGTGTGACAAGATTGAGGCGAATGTCTTTCACCGCAAAAATTACAATCACAGCAACCAGTAACAGAATGATTACGGTCGTCATTGTGCAATCCTTTTATTTTAATTAACTGCTTCAAGTATGACTGATCGTGCCATAAATACAACGTAAGCAGCTCTTACTTAGGTTGTTTTCAACTAGGCAGTTTGTTGTTTACTAAGACACTGCTATTATGCATGGGCAATAAATAACAATAAACTTCTAGGGAACGTTATGAAAAAGACTCCATTTAAGCTCAGCATCAGCGCGCTTATGGTCGCAAGTGCACTAGCACTTACTGGCTGTAATGATGACACTGCGAGCAATAAAACAACGACTGCTGAAGTCAAAACAAGCCAAGTTACCGCACAAGATGCCGATAAATTTATCGCCGCTACTGAAAAAGAATTAAGCGCGCTTTATTTAGAAGCAAGCCGTGCTGAATGGATTTATGCCAACTTCATTACCCATGATACTGCGGAACTATCTGCTGAAGTAAATCGCAAGATGACCGAAGCCGTTGTTCGCCTTGCTAATGAAGCTGCAAAATTCGATAGTTTAGAGCTAGATTACGATGCGCGTCGTAAACTCGATAAACTTAAACTAGCGCTTACCTTACCTGCACCACAAGATGCTGAAAAAACAGCTAAGCTCTCACAATTAGTGGCTGAGCTAGGGGGTATTTATGGTAAAGGTAAATACTGTAAAGAAGATGGTAGCTGTTTAAGCCTTGGCGACATGACCGCAAAAATGGCAACGAGCCGTGATTACAATGAATTGCTTGATTTATGGCAAGGTTGGCGTCAAGTTTCAAAACCTATGCGCCCGCTTTATGAGCAACAAGTTGCCCTCACCAATGAAGGTGCAAAAGAGCTAGGTTATGCAGATACAGGTGCTATGTGGCGTAGTAAATACGACATGCCAGCCGATGATTTTGCAAAAGAACTCGACCGTATTTGGGGCCAAGTTAAACCGCTTTATGATTCATTACATTGTCATGTTCGTGCCAAGCTAGGTGAAAAATATGGCGAAGATAAAGTACCACAAGACCAGCCTATCCCTGCACACCTACTAGGAAATATGTGGGCACAAACGTGGGGTAACATTTACGATGTTGTTGCACCAGAAAATGCCGATCCTGGTTATGACGTAACAGAACTATTAGCTGAGCACGATTACGACGAACTTAAAATGGTACGTGGCGCTGAGAAGTTCTTCACCTCAATGGGTTTTGCGCCATTGCCAGATACCTTCTATGAGCGCTCACTATTCACTAAACCTCAAGATCGTGACGTACAGTGCCATGCGTCAGCTTGGAATATTGATAGCAAAGACGACCTACGTATTAAGATGTGTATTCAACGCACAGGTGAAGAATTCTCTGTTATTCACCATGAGTTAGGCCATAACTTCTATCAACGCGCGTACAACACGCAGCCTATTTATTATCAAGAAAGTGCGAACGATGGTTTCCACGAAGCGATTGGTGACACCATTGCTCTTTCTGTAACGCCAGGTTATTTAAAAGAAATTGGTTTATTAGACGAAGTACCTGATGAATCTAAAGATATTGGCCTATTAATGAAAATGGCATTAGACAAAGTAGCATTTATTCCATTTGGTTTATTAGTAGACCAATGGCGCTGGAAAGTTTTCTCGGGTGAAGTAACACCTGAGAACTACAACAAAGCGTGGTGGGAATTACGTGAAAAATACCAAGGTGTACAAGCGCCTATCGCACGTAGCGAAGCAGACTTCGATCCAGGTGCTAAGTATCATGTACCAGGCAACACGCCTTACACACGTTATTTCCTAGCGCACATTTTACAATTCGACTTCCACAGAAGTTTATGTGAAATTGCCGGTAACGAAGAAGCAATTCACCGTTGTTCTGTATACAACTCTGCTGAGGCAGGTGAAAAACTAAATGCTATGTTAGAAATGGGCTCAAGCCGCCCATGGCAAGAAGCTCTTGCTACTATCACTGGTAAAGAAGAAATGGATGCAACAGCAATCTTAGATTACTTTGCACCGTTACAAAAATACCTTGATGAGCAAAATGAAGGCCGCCAGTGCGGTTGGTAATGATAAAAACGAAAAAGCCCGCATAATGCGGGCTTTTTTATATCATCAAATTAATGATTAAAACTGTAAGCTTACGTTTGCAAAGTATGCATCGTAGTCTGAGTCATCCCAGTTGTTTGCATAACCTGCTTTTAAACCAATGTTTTTGTTAAAGAAGTGCTGTGCACCAAAGCTGTAGTCATCTTCTTTATTAAACGTTACAAATGCTGACGTTGCTTTAGAGAAGTAGTAGTTAGAACCTAGTTCCCAAGAGCTACCGCTATCGTCTGTATCTGAGATTGTACCTTCAATTGTTAGGTAGTTACCTTGTTGAAGATCCATGAAGTATTTTGCATTTACTGCACGGTAATCAAACTCATCGTCTGCTGTGAATGTGAAACCTAAGTAATCAGTGCTGTTAAGCTGGTGATTGTATTTAAGGTCGAACATTACAGTGTTATCACCGTCTTCTACGTCGATAAATGTCGCTTTAAGAAGAAGGTTAGGATTAAAGAAGTAACCTGCAGACACATTGAATAAATCAGTATCTGAACCGTAATCGTAGTTGCTGTAACCCGCACCAAATACAAAATCTTGTACGAAGTATTCACCACCGATGTTAGTTACATCACCAAAGTCATCATCTGCGTACGAACCAAACACGTTGGTTGTTCTGTTGATGTATTCAAACTGGTCGTATGGACCCATTGTTTTCTTTGGCGCGAAGTAATACGTTGAATCAACACTTACTGTGTCGTTGCCATCGGTGTCCATGTATCCTAAATGGCTGATTGATTGGTAACTATCCGCAGCAGTCGCGGCAGTTGACAGAAGCATACTCGAAATAATAACTGCTAACTTTTTCATAAACAGATTTCCCTATTAACATTGTTTCATTGCTGTTGAAAACTAGCCTGATGGCTAAGTTGGGCACATGCTAACGTGAGAAAACTGAATGGAAACTTAACTAAGCATTTGTTTTTACTTGATTAATTGTAATAAAGTGTCGGCAAATGTAAAGAAAAAGTTGGCCGAAACTTGCGTCTCTAAACCAACTTTTAGTGAAAAAATAAAGCTTGTCAGTACCTTATAAAGCAAACTCGCTTATAATTCTATAAACCTCATTAATGTTATCTCCTGCTTTAAAGTCTTTACTGATTGGCGTTGGATCTGAACCAACCCAAATTTTTAGTTCAGCATCAAGGTCAAAATGCCCAGCACTCTCTTTACTAAACTTAGTAATTTTTGAGTAAGCAATACTCAGCATTTCAACTTTAGAACCAGTAACGCCTTGTTTATCAATAATAATTAATCTTTTATTGGTAAAGATGAACATATCACGAATGACTTTATAGGCTTTTTGTACTGTTTCACCATCAATCAGGGTATTAGCAAGCAGCTCTTCTAAATCATCGTTATCGACTTCACTTGCGTTACCCATTAATCCACTTAATAGACCCATAACTAGCTCTCCTTATGAAAAATTTGGTTTTCGAGTGTGTGACCATTCACCAGTTGACGATACTGCCAACCTTGTTGATAACAAAAGTGTAGAAGATTGATATCAAAAGGCTCAGCTGTTTTCTCAAACTCGATCACATATTCTTTTGCTTGGCTCATATAAACATGATGTACATGGGCAAGGCCTGCAAGCTTTGCTTCTACATCATCATATTGTTGATTCAACTGTAGCGTAATAAAGTGTTTGTTATCTTGTGTGCTAGAACGGGCTTGATGCTCACTTAATACCCCTTTATCGAGGTGTAAAACTTGTGAGCATAAACGCTCAAGCTCAGTTAAGTCATGGGAGCTTAAAATAAATGTTGCCTCGTTACTTAAAGAGCTTACCAGCTCCCTTACCTCACGAGCATGAATTGGATCAAGGCCTGCAGTTGCTTCATCAAGCATCACTATTTCAGGTGAACCAATTAATGCCTGTGCAATCGTCACTCGCTTACGCATACCATGAGAAAGGTCATCCGGTCGCTGCTTAGCTACTTCTGACAAACCAACGAGCTCTAAAACACGAGCCGTTTCTTTTTTACGAACCGCACCACTGAGCCCTTGTAATTGACCATAAAAGTTAAGTTGATGCGCAATACTAAAACGAGGATCAAGCTGAGCATCTTGCGGTAACGCGGTTAGCTTGCCAAATAACGCCGCACTGCCTGGGGTATGCCCCATAACCGATAGCTTTCCTGAGCTTGGTAATTTATAGCCACATAACAAACTGAATAACGTTGTTTTACCCGCACCATTAGGACCAACTAGCGCTACCGGTGCCCCTTTGTTTATCTCAAAGCTAACGTTATCGAGCGCTCGTTTAGCCCCGTAGTTTTTTGACAAGCCTTGTGCTTGAATTAAAACGGTCATAATGAGCTCCTCGCAAAAATTCGTTCACCAGCAACCAGTAGCACAGCCGTTTGTAAAACTGGTAAACCAAGAGCCAATGTGACACCAGCACGCTGACCTGCCATTAAATCAAGTTGATAGCCCGGAAATATGTAATTTAAAACCTCAAATGCAGGCCATTGCCATGTTAGTAAGCCAATCACAATATTACCGCCAGCAAAGAACAAAATAGCCAATACAAATGCAAGGCGCGATGAACGGGCAAATGTATTCAAAAAGCTCATCAACGCAATAAATGGCATAACCGCAACAAGCAAATAAAATAACAACATAAAGCTTCGCGATAAGCCAGAAAGCAGCAAACTTGGCTCACGATAGCCAAGCATTGCAACCGTTGCCAACAAGGTAACAAACAACAATGCTGCTAAAATGAGTAGCTGCCCTAAAAAGCGGCCAATAATAATTTCTGAACGAGTCGCTCTAAGTGATAAAAAGCGTAACGTACCTCGCTGTCTATCGCCCACTGTTTGGTCACTACATAAAAACAAACAGAAGCTTGGGAAACTAAATAAAGCAATCAGCCAATAAACAGCAAGTTCAGATTCAGGCCAATCAAGTAATTTACTGATGCCAATGGCGCCAAATGCTTGTCTTGCAAAGTCGGCAAAATCAGGTGAGCTAATCAAGGTCACAGATTGGGCAATGGGATAGCGTAAAATAAGTAGCCAACAAATGGCAAAAGCGGCAACCGCCAACAAACCACGTTTGGTTAGAAATAGTCGTACTAGCTCAAATTGGGCAATTTGTGCAAGACGTTTAGGATGTAACTGCGTCACTCATAATCCTTAATGAATTTTATTATTAGAATTACACTAAGTTGAAACAGCTTGAATTACCAGAAAAAAAAGACCCGACAAGCAGGTCTTATGTAACAAAGTATAAACTTTTAACCTAGAGGTGGCTTTCGTACACTGCAAGCGCTTGGTCAAGGTCGGCTAATAAATCAGCCACATCTTCAAGACCAATGTGTAGCCTTATTACCGGACCTTGCGACCAACCTGTTTCAGAGCGAAGCCCTTTCATGCTCAGGTTTGCTGTGACTAAACTCTCATAACCACCCCAAGAAAAGCCCATTTTAAAATGGTGCAAGCTATCTAAAAACGCATCAATCGCTTGTTGATTTCCCTGCTTCATTACAAATGAAAATAAGCCGTTACTGCCATCAAAGTCTCGCTTAAAGAACTCATGACCCGGGCACGTTGCAAAAGCAGGATGGCGAATATGATCAACCAATGGGTGTGTTTCAAGCCATTTAGCTACTTCGATGGCGGCTTGTTCATGCTGTTTTAAACGCACAGCCATAGTACGCAGACCACGTAGCGCTAAATAAGCATCATCAGCAGAGGTACATTGCCCAAGTAGGTATGAATTTTCGCGAAGGGTTGGCCAATACTTTTTATTGGCAACCGCCACCCCCATCATCACATCTGAGTGACCAACGATATATTTTGTCGCTGCTTGAATACTAATATCTACGCCATGCTCAAGCGGTCTAAAATGCAGACCATTCCCCCAGGTGTTATCTAGCATGGTCATTACACCGCGCTCATTTGCCTTTGCAACCATGGCTGGCACATCTTGCACTTCCATGGTGATTGAGCCAGGTGATTCTAAAAACAATACGCGAGTGTTACCTTTAATAAGCTCACTAATCCCTGCACCAATTCCCGGCGGGTAATAAGTTGTTTCAATTCCTAATCCAGCCAGTATTTTGTCGCAAAAATCACGGGTCGGCTCGTAAGCGGTATCCACCATTAAAATATGATCGCCCGCTTTCACAAACGAGAGTAGCGCATTGCTTATTGCAGCCGCACCTGATGGATATAGCGCACAGCCTTCGCCACCTTCAAGTTCAGCAATGGCTTCTTGCAAAGCAAAGTGTGTCGTCGTACCGCGACGGCCATAAAATAACGTTTTGTCGCCTCGCTTCTTCGCCGCTGCTTTTAAATCAGCCACTGAATCGAATACTACCGTTGATGCACGTTGCACCACAGGGTTCACAACCCCTTGTGTGTACGCTTTTTTACGCCCTGCAGAGACGATTTGGGTATTTTTTTTTGTCTTTGTCATAATTTGTCCAAGCTGTGCTTTACAGGTTGCGCCAGTGCTCAACCAAAAATCGAGAAATAGAATCTTGTCGGGTTAGTTTAAGATGACTGCCCTGCTCATGCCATTGGCCGAATTCATTAAGTTCAGCACGGCTAAACCATCTTGCATCGTCTAACTCGTCTTTATCTACCTGAATATCTTCTGAAACCGCTGTGGCCATAAAGCCAAACATAATTGATGATGGAAATGGCCAAGGCTGTGAAGCGATATATTGAATATCTGTCACCGCAACACCGGCTTCTTCCATAACTTCGCGGGCAACGGCCTGCTCTAGTGTTTCACCTGGGTCTACAAAACCAGCAAGAGTTGAAAAAACACCTTCAGGCCAGCTTGCTTGACGGCCTAACAAGCAGCGCTCAACCCCATCTGAAAAGGTTTTAGTAACTATCATAATCACCGCAGGATCGGTTCGCGGAAAGGTTTGATGCTGGCAAGTTTGGTTCTCACATAATCGTGAATGCCCAGCTTCAACCATATTATTTTCATGACCACAACGGCCACAAAACCGGTGCGTTGCGTGCCAAAAACACAAGCCCCTTGCCAGTGCGGCAATCGAACCTTGTTTTAACTCAACTTGTGGGCCTAACTTGCGAATATCTACAAATTCAGCGCCATTAAGCATAGGCTCAATAAGTGAGTCTGGAACATGGCTGACGTCTAAAGCAAAATGAGCCACACCATCGTCGTCTAAACCCAATAAAATGCTTTTTGATAAGTCGAGATGATCCACTTGAGATAAGCGTAAATAACACACTTCAGGACTGTCTTTAACAAATAAACTTTGATTGTTATTGACCAATAACCAGCGACTCTGAGAATTCATTTGAGCCTTTAACCACTTTGGATCTTTACGACGATTTGATGCACGATCCAATGGCATTTGAGAGTAATTCAGCATGGCATTCCTTGAAAATAGTTTACTCGCTAAAACTACCATAAGCGGATGATAAACCCAATTTATTACAGGCATAAAAAAAGCCCAAACTGGGCTTTTTTATTCTCTCTCACAATTTTACAAGGTCGCTAGGTGCGCTTGTAGTTTTTGGTTCTCAGCTTCAATATGCTGATAGAACTCTAAATCTTCTAATTGACTCGCTGCAGCTTTATCAATGATGATCACCGCATCTTTATGAAGTTGCAGTGCTGAAGCTGGGCATTTAGCCATTAACGGGCCTTCTACCATGGCATGAACGGCATCAGCTTTACTTGCACCGGTTGCTAAAAGCACTACTTTTTTGGCTTCTAAAATAGTGCCAATACCCATAGTGATTGATAAATGCGGTTGATACTCACCCTCAGCAAAAAATCGCGCATTGTCTTCAATTGTCGCTTTGGTCAGTGTTTTAACACGGGTGCGTGATGTTAAACCAGATGAAGGTTCGTTAAAGCCAATATGACCATTACGGCCAATACCAAGTAGTTGTACGTCAACACCACCAGCCGCTGTGATTTTTTGCTCATATTCATTACAAGCAACAAGCGGGTTTACTGCATCACCCGGCGGTACATGGGTGTTTTGTTTATCGATATCAACATGGTTAAATAGCTGTTCATTCATAAAGTAACGATAACTTTGTGGATGCTCGCCAGTTAAACCTAAGTATTCATCTAAGTTAAATGTTGTCGCTTGGCTAAACGAAATATCGCCAGCTTTATTTTTTTCGATCAGTTGTTGATACAAAGCAACAGGTGTTGACCCTGTGGCAAGACCAAGTACTGAGGCTGGTTTTTTTAGTAATTGTTTCGCAAAGATGTTGGCACCATACGCTGCAACTTGGGCTGCATCATCAAGAATCACTATTTGCATATCGATTAGCTCTAATTATAAGTTGGAAAAAAATGGGACCTAAAACCCAACCCCACGTGCAATCGAGCTGGGTTTTAGATCAAACCACTGCCAGGATACGATGCAGTAGCTATAACCATTATGACAACGCTGTCATTATCACTTCTAGTTTTATCTTTGTAAAGTAAAAGTGAATAAAAAATTACTCTTTTTGTTAGTGTCTAATAATTATTAAACACTAACAAAGATCTTACGGCGATACATCCAATGCAATACCAGCATTTGTACTGCTAATAATGCAATTACCGCCATCAGGGGTTGCCATGCCTCTGGCACAGCTCGAACCACCCCACCAAATACGCTTTGGCTGACATAGCCCCAATTCACAAGACTTGACGCTAAGTAAATAATAATAGAGTTTGCACCTATGATCACAAAAGGATACGCGGCGCGTTGCCCTGGCAGAATATCCACCAGTGCATAAAAAACGGCGAGCAATATGGCACTCCAGCCAACGGTTACAAGCACAAATGAGCTAGTCCAAAGCTCTTTATTTACTGGGAACTGTAAATCCCATAACCAACCTAAACACACACTTACCACACCTGCGGCGAACAATAAGGCGGTCATTTTCCACTCGCCAATTTGCTGAGCACGAGCCACTAGTTGACCTGCAAACACACCCATTAATGCATTAACTATCGCTGGGATATTCGACAATACACCTTCTGGGTCTACCACACGGTTTTGATAACTAATCCCCGGTAGTAAGTGTGCATCAAACCATGCATTCCAACTTCCTGCTGCTGAAAGGTCGCCAGCACTGCCACCCGGCACTGGAACAAAACAAAGTAGTAGCCAATAACCCACTAAAATAGCTGCTGCGGTAATAATTTGTGTTCGTAAACTGGTATGCCAAACCAACATTGCACAGAAGAACCACGCAATAGCGATGCGGCCAAGCACACTGGCATAACGAATTTCATCCAACGCCATTGGCATCCCTGTGCCCCAGCCGTGGTTATACAAAATACCTAATAAACACAATAGTAAAAGACGTTTACCCGCCTTACGGTAATACACTTTGCGCTCATCAAACGGTAAATGGTCAATGCGTTTCGGGGCTAACCCCATCGCCACACCCGATAAGAATATAAACAATGGGAAAATCAGATCGTAAAATGTGAAGCCATGCCAAACGCTGTGCACGGTGTGTGCTTCAAAAACTTTCCAGCCAGTCCAGCCAGTTAAAACGAAGAGCGCTGCGAATAGTGACTGTCCGCCTAATATCCAAAACATATCCATGCCGCGCAGTGCATCCAGCGATGCCAAACGTTTTCTTGTTGGTTGTGTTGTTGTCATTGTATTACCTTAAATAGAAAAAGCCCCGCGATACAACGGCGGGGTTTTTACCAGGGAAGCTTGTTATAGCGCTTTTCCAGCAATAAAGGTGGCTTGTACATTTTGCTGTGCGTCTAACACCACAAAGTCAGCGTCAAACCCGCTCAGTAAGCGACCTTTTTTATGTAAACCTAAATATTGTGCAGGATAAAGTGATGCCATACGTAAGCTCTCAGCAAGGCTAACATCCAATGTGTTCACTGTGTTGCGCACCGCACTTGCCATATCAAGTACGCTGCCTGCTAATTCACCGGTCGTTGAATTTAATCTATCGCCAGTACGAATAACTTTACGACCATCAAAGAAATCAAACTCCATATCGTCAGTCCCTACAGGTGGCATAGCATCTGTGACTAACATAATTTTTCCGCGCTGTTTGCTACGAATTGCTAATTTTGCTGATGATGGGTGTACATGGTGACCATCAACAATTAAGCCGCACCAGCTGTTATCATCCCAAAGTGCAGCACCTACAACACCCGGCTCTCGTGATGTAAATGCTGACATAGCATTAAATAAGTGGGTAAAACCATCAGCCCCTGCCGCAAGTGCTGCATTGGTGGTCGCAAAGTCTGCATTGGTGTGGCCAATTGATACTTTTACACCACACTCAACCAAGCGCGCGATATCATCAGCACTGACATTTTCAGGCGCTAAGGTTACCATTTTAATGCCTAAGTCTTGACGGGCATAAATTGCAAATTCTTGCTCTGTAATAGGTCGAATAAATTGCTCGCTGTGGGTGCCTTTTTTAGGCAATGAAAGGTGTGGCCCCTCGAAGTGCACACCCATTACGCCAGGAACACCTTCAGCAATTGCTTGTGCAGTGGCATCGGCCGCTTTTGCCATGACTTCGACTTGGTCGGTAATCAGGGTTGGCATAATCGCTGTTGAACCAAACTGACCATGTGCTTTGGCTATTCTATCTAAGCAATCTGGCGTTTGTTCAGCGTTAAAAAACGCCCCGCCACCGCCATTCACTTGTACATCAATAAAACCGGGTGCCACTAAACCCGTTAATGCAACGGCATTAGCATTTGCTTCAACACGCTTAAACACACCATTGTCGACGCTAAAATACACATCAGATAAAAATTCGTCACCGGTAAACAATGAACTTGCATGATAAATCGTCATTACAAACTTACCTCTTGGTTTTGTTCAAGCACAGATTGCTGAGCAAAATACACAGCGCCCATTTCGGGTGGTTGAATAGGAGATTCAACGCGTTTCGCAATATCCTCTGCAAGCCACTTATTTAATGGCTCGGCTAAGCCACCAATCATAGATAAGCGTGGCGGGTTATTCTCTAATAAACGCTGAGCTAATTTACTAACGTAATCAGCACCCTCTTTAACAATCGAAACCGCAACTTTGTCATTGTTATTGGCTGCTTCAAATACATAGCGGGCTAATTTGGCAAAACTACTCGAAGGCTGACCAGACATTTTCTCAACAATCGCCATCGCATTGTCAGCTGCAAAATGCTCGGTGATCACTTTAGTCAGATTTGTTACTTCACCTAGGCCATCAAGGTCTAACAAGGTTGCTTTTATTGCTTCAAGCCCCATCCAGGCACCACTGCCTTTATCGCCTAGAGCAAAGCCATGACCGCCAAAGTTAGTTGTGCGACCATTTACACAAGAAAAACCACAAGAGCCAGTGCCTGTGATGATAACCGCACCATCACTCCCTTCATGGGCGCCGATACAGGCTGTATGTAAGTCAGTGGTGAGGAACATTTGTTTAAATGGATGCTCCCATTCCATAATCTTGTCGTACAAGCTTGGTAGGTTTACGCCTGCTAAACCTAAGCCGGCATAAAGCTGATGAACGGTTTCAAGCGGTAAACCCGCATCACGAAGTGCTAATTGTGTTGAGACCATAATTGATTCGAGAGTACGTTCCAAACCATGTAATGGATTTGCAGGACCACCTAGGCCAGTTCCTAATACACCTTGTTTAACAGAGTAGATAGTTGCTCGACATTTCGTTCCGCCACCATCGATACCAATAAACAATTGGTCCTCATTCACACTCTTCGCCATCATTTAACGACCCCTAGCCTTCGTTTAGTTTTTGTCTAAATCGCATTATTTTTCTTATCAGAATGCGAAATCATCTCAACCTTTGTTGATTTAATGTTACACAACAAATGACAGCGTTGTCATTATATTTTTTATAAAAATTCGTATAACTTTCATATTTATTTTTAATTTATTGAATTAAAACGCTTTATTTAACAGACAAGAAAATTAGAAACCACATCAACAATGTCCTATAACACCTTTATTTATGCTTTTTTGCATAATTTAGTGCGTTGTGCGTGACTATTCCTTTATTTATCATCAAGTGTAGCTAATGTTAGCTTAGCCGAAATAATACTTTAGTTAAACATTTTATTTTTATAGGAATATTTTTTTACCTTGATAGTAGCAGTGAATCATCAATACAATGAAATTCAGCAGCAGCTTGCTTTAAAACATCAGCGGTAAGGTGCTCTGCCCCATAGACATCACACGGTAGCTGATACTTATTTGCTAAGTGACCAAGTAATAATGCAAAATCACCATCACCCGAAAGTAATACCATTTTATCAAGCTGCTTGGCATGTTCTAGCATGTCAATGGTAATGCCAACATCCCAATCCCCTTTCGCACTGCCATCTTTGCGCTGAATAAAAGGTTTCAGTTTTACCTCAAAGCCAATTGCGCGCAAAATATTTTGAAACTGCGATTGCTTTTCATCCCCACGGTAAATTGCATACGCAATGGCGCAATCGATTTGGTAGCGTTCGCTCATTTGCGCCCAAAAGGCATTGTAGTCAAAATTTTTCTTGTAGCTTTCTCTACAGGTGTAATAAATGTTTTGTACATCTACAAAGATACCGACTCTTGGCTTATCAACTACTGACATAATTTTTCTGTTTTTAGTGATTTGTGTTCACTGTAGCATATCTAGGTTGATATTTACGAAAAAGTAACCTAAATTGGTTACATAAAATAAAGTAACCAAATTTGGTTACTTATCGCGATGTAACTAAATTAAGTTACTTAATCTAAGGGATCATAATGATTGCGGTGATCAGCGGTGATTTAATTAAATCACAAAAAATTCCACAACAAGAATACGACGCCATGCTTTATCAGCTCGATCAAAGCTTACGCTTTGTTGCTAAGCGCTTTAACGCAAGCTTTACCATTTACCGTGGCGATGCATTGCAATTACAGCTAACAGAGCCTGAGCTTGTATGTCATGCAGCCATCTTGTTGTATTTGCAAATGAAGGCAGCCAATTATGAGCTGCGACAAAGCTTGGCTATTGGCTCACTCGACAACCCACGCGCCGATATAAAAACAGCCACAGGCAGTGCTTATACCTTATCAGGCCGTGGTTTAGATAACATGAGCCAGCAACGCTTAGTGTTTAATATTGAAAATAACCCCCTTGAAGAAGGCTTTGCGCTTAATATTGCGCTTGTCGAAGTCCTGCTTGAAAAAATGAGTCAAAAGCAGGCTAATGCCCTGTTTTATTATTTAACCGCCGAGAACAATAGCCATGCAGAGCTTGCCAAAGAGCTTAATACTAGCCGAGAGAATGTCACTAAGTTACTCAACCTAGCCCATTATCAACTTATCGAGCGCTTTATAAATTACAGCCAAACCACACTCAAAGGATTGTTATGACCAGTTTTGCTCTATTACTCACCGCGTTAGTACTAGGTCACTTACTTGCTGACTTTTATTGGCAGCCAATGAGCTGGGTACACGACAGAAACAACCGTCACTTTCGTGCCAGTAAGCTCTATTTGCACGTATTGACACATGGTGTGACCTCTTTAGCTGTACTCACACTGTGGGAATACACATACGGCTGGCAAGAGTTCTCTCGTGTATTGTTAGCAGCTGGTGCGATTATGCTAAGCCACTATGTCATTGACTTGGCAAAGTCATACTCAAATAAAGGCGTAGTGCCGTTTTTACTCGACCAATTGGCACATCTTGTTGTGATTGTAATGCTGAGCGTTTGGCTTAGTGATAAGAATGAATTTTATAGCTTAGCGTGGCAGAAGCTGATTGCCCTCGAAACCTTGTTTGTTATTGCAGCTTATTTATTGGTGCTCAACCCAAGCTCTGTGTTTATTCGCATGATGCTGGAGAAAATCAATATTCAGATAAACAATGAAGGCAGTATTCCTGCTGCGGGGCATTTTATAGGCTTGCTCGAGCGAGTGTTAATGTTGAGCTTTATTTTGCTAGGTGAATACGGCGGCGTGGGCTTTCTGCTAGCGGCCAAGTCGATCTTTCGATTTGGTGATTTAAAAGAAAGTAGCGAAAAACAACTCACTGAATATGTCATGCTGGGCACTTTGTTAAGTGTCACCGTAACACTCTTTATTGGTGTCGCCACCTTATATTGCATTAAACTCGTTTAATCGCTTAGAAAAACAAAAACGCGCAATTGCGCGTTTTTTGTTTTTACTGTTATTAACTATCCGCAGCGGGTTTACGTCTTGGGCGAGATGGTCCCGATACACGCTGACGATTACCCGCAGGTTTATTACCTGCTGGTTTAGTGTTATTCGATTTATTCCCGTTGTTAGCGCCTTTTTGGTTTTGGCCCTGCTCTTTACCCTTACCCTGCCACTTACCTTGTGAAGGTCGCTTTTGCGATTTAGGTTTTGGCTTTTGTGAGGGTTTTGCAGCACCTTGACCGTCTTGAGCTGGTGCTTTTGGCTTTTTCGGTTTCTTTGGCTTTTTCGGCTTGATTGGACGCGTATCTAGTGGCTTTTCAGCAACTGGTTTGCTTGGCTCAAAGCCTGCTTCTGTTGCACGTGGAATAAGCTCACCAATAAAGCGCTCAATACCATACAAATCGTCGGCATCATCTGCAGTTACAAACGATATAGCATGACCCGATGCACCCGCTCGGCCTGTACGGCCAATACGGTGTACGTAATCTTCATAAATATTTGGTAAATCGTAGTTAACAACGTGAGGCAGCTCAACAATATCTAGACCACGGGCAACAATATCGGTTGCAACTAATACGCGCACTTCACCGGATTTAAAACCTTCGAGTGCCTTAACGCGAGCGCCTTGCGATTTATTACCGTGAATGGCAGCACCCACAATATCATCGCGTTCAAGCTGCTTAACTAAACGGTTTGCACCATGCTTGGTACGGCAAAATACTAATACTTGTTGCCAATTATTGGTACGGATCAAATGGCTAAGTAATGCTGTTTTACGTGATTTATCTACCGCATATACAGATTGAGCAACCGTTTTAGCTGTGGTGTTTTTTGCCGCGACTGAAATTTCAACGGGGTCGTTAATGAGCCCTTTTGCTAGTTCACGAATTTCATCTGAGAAAGTCGCTGAGAACATCAAGTTTTGACGTTTAGCAGGTAATTTAGCAATGATACGTTTGATGTCATGTATAAAGCCCATATCAAGCATACGGTCGGCTTCATCAAGGATCAGCACTTCTAAATCATCAAACTTAACAGCATTTTGATTGTGTAGGTCTAATAAACGGCCAGGTGTGGCAACTAAAATATCAACACCTTTACGAAGGCGCATCATTTGCGGATTAATTTTAACGCCGCCATAAACAACAAATGAGCTAACATTTGAATGTTTAGCGTATTGCTCAACATTTTCGCTTACTTGTAAAGCCAGCTCACGGGTTGGTGCCAATACTAATGCGCGTACTTTGTTGCCACCCGCTTTAGGGCCTTTTGACAAACGCTCAATTAACGGCAGCGTAAAACCTGCTGTTTTACCTGTGCCAGTTTGCGCTGCGGCCATAACATCGCGGCCTTCAATGATCGCAGGGATAGCTTGTGATTGAATAGGCGTTGGTGCTTCATAGCCCTTTTCTAAAACTGCATTTACTAAAGCTGGTGATAAACCTAACCCATCAAAACTCATACTATCTCTCTTTAAAAAATTCAGCCGATACGGCGAAGTGCGCGCATTATACCTAGGATAGTCAATAATGCATGGAATTATTTGCAAACTAACACTTAATGCTGAACTTAGCAGACAAATTTAAGACATAAAAAAAGCGGCTCAAATGCCGCTTTATTCTTATAACCTATCTTTACTTAACACCAAGTTCGCGTAAACGCTCTTGTAAGTAGCTGTCTGCTGTGTAACGCTCAGAAAGCACAACATCAGGACGCGGGTGTAAGAATAATGGTAACGAAATACGTGATTTCGTTGACGCTTTACCCGTTGGGTTGATCACGCGGTGAATCGTTGATGGGAAGTAACCACCTGACGCTTCTTGTAGCATGTCACCAATATTGATGATCAGGTTACCAAAATCACATGGTACGTCTAACCAACCGCCATCTGTTTTTTGTACTTGTAAACCTGGCTCATTCGCCGCAGGTAACACAGTTAATAAGTTGATGTCACCATGCGCTGCCGCACGGATTGCACCTGGCTCTTCATCACCTGTCATTGGTGGGTAGTGAAGAATACGCAGGAGTGTTTGCTCAGAGTTAGCAATCATATCTTTAAGGTCGATAGAGAACTTAGCACGCACCTCTTCTGGAGCTTCAGCTTGAACCCAGCTTAATAATGTTGCTGCAAACTCATTCGCTAAACGGTAGTACTCACGGATTTCTTCTTCTAGCTGTGCTGGAACACGGCCTTTTGGATAAACGTGGTAATACTCTTTAATATCTTTAACGGTAAAGCCTTTTGCAACTTCTGACACTGATGGTGGGAAGTAACCATCTTGTGTTTCTTTTGAAAATAAAAACTCGTGCTTTTGCTCAGAATTAAAGAATTCTTGCCAATTTTTGTAAATAGACTCAACTAATGACTGAGGGATTGGGTGATTTTTTAATACACCGAAACCTGTGTTTCTTAGTGACTCAACAAATTGAGCGGCCGCATCGCTCGCTTTATAATCAACGGTAGGTAAATGTTGCATTTGTCTTTTCCAGTGAATAAGGTTCTAGAAGTCTGTGCTAAGCATAGCATTTCTTCATTATAGCGCTTCGCGAGGATAGAGAAACACAGGCAAAAACATAAGGACTTATGTCCGCCCCACCTTGCTTAGCTCCTTAACTTTGATACAGATCAACTAACCCCTTAAGTAGTATAATATGTACTATTACCTAAACTTTGATATGGTTAATTAGACACATTTCAACGCAAAAGGATCGCTAATGTTCAAAAATCTGCAAATCTTACTTTTCAGTGCGCTGATACTTGTAACCAATCAGGCCATCTGTGCAGAACAAGCAAACTATAAAGTCGAAAATATTAAAGACAACGTATATCGCTTTAGTGCTGGCCATTATCACAGCGCTTTTATGATTGTTGATAACCAGGCCTTAGTGACTGATCCTATTAATAGCGATGCCGCAAAATACTTAAAAAGCTATATCAAGAAAACCTTTAACGCCGAAATCAAATTTATGCTGTACAGCCATAGCCATGTTGACCATGCGATGGGCGGTAATGAGCTAATCGATAACAACACCACGGTCGTTGCTCATCAATTTGCAGCTGAGGACCTTAAATTAAATAAAGTGCCTACTGCCCTGCCTGATCTTACATTTACCGATACACTAAAAGTCGATTTAGGTGATAGTTACGTGCAGCTGAAATATTATGGGCCTAATAATGGCCGAGGCAATGTCAGTATGCGCTTTATGCCTGCCAACGTACTTTATGTTGTTGATTGGATTGTGCTTGGCCGCATGCCATATAAAAACCTGATTGGTTACGATATTAACGGCATGCTGCATTCAACCAAAGCGGTGCTAAATGAACCTGCGTTTGCTGCATTTATAGGTGGCCATGCAGATACTGGCAACCGCGATGATGTTGTCTCGTACTTACACTATATTCAAGACTTACACACTGCCGTGCGCGATGGCATGTTAAAAGGTAAAAACCTTGCGACCTTACAAAAAGAAATAAGCTTGCCTAAATACAGCCATTTAAAAATGTACCAGCAATGGCTACCACTGAATATTGAGGGTGTGTATAACAACCTTGTCGAGATGGGTTATTTTAATTTTCGCAGCGACATTGATGCTCAGTTTTAACTGAGCATCAATAGCGAGATAAAAACGCGTTAAGTTCTTCACTCATACGTGCAACAAGCGATTTTGGGCCACCATCATACATATCGTTATGGCGCGAATCTTTAAGCTTAATTTGCGTCACTGGGTATACAGCGAGCTCTTGCGGCGTTAGCAATACGTTGTCATCTGCTGGGTAATCGCTACCGCGTAGTGTCAGTACAGCAATATTTTTGTTCCTTGGGGTCAGCATACGGCGATGATCAAGGGTGATCAGCTTAGACACCTTAGCGGGATAAATAGCGGCATATAATGCTGCAATATCTCCCCCATTTGAGTGCCCAAATAAAGTGAGCTGATTAAAGTCATACGCAGGGTAACGCTTTGCAAGTTCTACGGCTAAAAACTCAAGGGTTTGCACACCACGGTGCCAGTTTTCCATACGGGTAGTCATGTATGGTGGCTCAGGGTTTAAACTCGGATCACCTTTTAACTCATGAGCAACTTCAACCGTTAAATAACCATGCTGATGAAAGGCCTGCTGAGCAAATTGATAGTCTGTATGTGCCATACCATAGCCTGCCCCAATAAACGCCACGGGGCATTTCTTCTTTATCGTGCATTTGCTATCGGCTGCTGTAATGGTCACCGGAATATGGCGTGCCCGCTCAGTATCAAACAGTGTCTCTGTTTGATTTGCAAAGGCTGTTTGCCCGCAAAGCGTTAAAGCGAGCAATAGCGCCGCCTTTTTAATATTTAACATGCTAATTTGAATTCTAAGCTACGTTTAACCATAGGCCACTCACCATCAATAATTGAAAACACCACGGTGTCGCGTACGCATCCATCAGCCATTATTTGGTGATTACGAAGCACCCCATCTTGTTTCGCCCCTAAGCGAGCAATAGCATTGCGCGAAGCCTGATTATGCCAATGGGTACGAAACTCAACAGCAATCACATTAAGTGTTTCAAATGCATAACTCAGCAGCAGTTTTTTACAATCAGTATTAACCCCAGTACGCTGAAAACGCTTGGCATACCATGTATAGCCAATTTCTAAACGGCGGTTTTTACTGTCGATATTACAAAAGCGAGTTGAGCCTATCACCTCATCGGTGTGTTTATCGATGACAGCAAATGGTAATGCGCGACCAAGTGACTGTTGTTCAAACGCCATACTTAAATAATCGTCAACACGTTCTTCATTAGGCACCGAGGTAAACCAAAGCTCCCAAAGCTTTCCATCTGAAGCGGCGCTAACTAGAGCATCACGGTGCTCAAGCGTTAACGGCACTAATTTAACAAATTGACCTTCTAAGGTGATGGGACTTAAATCCATAACTTTTCTTAACCTTAAGTAGCAATAATATTTAATCCACCAGCTCTATATCGAGCCCTGCTAATAAATCCAAAGCGGCATAACGTTCAAATTTGGCCTTACTGATATTGTTAGCTGTTATATCAATGGCGAAGTGGCTGGCACCAATAAAGTTAGCCTTACTGAGGTTGGTTTGTTGGAACAAGCTGTCACGAAAGTCCGTATCAGTAAAATCAGCTGAAGATAAATCTGCATGTCTAAAATCAACATCTTTGGCAAAACAGCTACGCATTTTTAAAGCTTTTAAACTAAGTTCAAAAAAGCTGCTGTGGCTAAGTTCACAGCCAACAAAACTCACTGGAGCACGGCTGGCGAGTAACGGCCAATCAACATCAGTAAAACGAACACTGGTTAATTTACACTGTTTAAAGCTTACTTCTTCAAGCGAGGTGTACCTAAGCCCAAGGGCAGCTAAATTACAGTTTTTAAACTCACACTCTATGAACCGACAGTTTTCAAACTGACTATTGCTAAAGTCACAGTCGATAAATTCACATTGCTCAAATTCGCAATGCGAAAATGTTTGCCCTGCAAGGTTTGCTTCAAAGGTGTGTTCAAAATAAAGGGAATGGCTTGCGATCACGCGGTGGTCTCAATATCTTGTTTAAGCGCAAGTACTGCAATAAAAATAAGACCAAACAATGGAATTAGCCCTAGTAACCCACCAATAACGGCCACTACGATTGGTGTTGAGGTTTTGCGCTTACCTAAGTAATAGCTGATAGCGGCAAACACAGGAATTAAAATAACAATTATTTGCCCGATTAAAGTTGCACTGATATTCATTCTCTCTCCTTGAAGAACATACTAAATATTCATTTAAGCACAAAAAAACCCTAAGGCATACACCTTAGGGTTATTATTCATTAAGTCTTATAATTCAGGTTATTATGAATTATTCAGCGTCTTTCGCTACAACATCAATAGCAAGCTCAGTTAATGCATCTGCATTTGCTTTGCTTGGTGCATCTGTTAATAAACATGATGCTTGAGTTGTTTTAGGGAAAGCAATAACGTCACGAATGTTATCAGTACCGCATAACAACATAACTAAGCGGTCAAGACCAAACGCAAGACCTGCATGCGGTGGCGTACCGTATTTAAGTGCATCAAGTAAGAAACCAAACTTGTCTTGTTGCTCTTGCGCTTCGATACCTAAAATTCTGAATGCTGTTTCTTGCATTTCTGCATTGTGAATACGTACCGAACCACCACCAACTTCGTAGCCGTTTAATACCATGTCGTATGCATCTGATAGTGCACCAGCTGGGTTTGCTTCAAGCTCTTCAGGAGAAATACCTTTCGGTGCAGTGAATGGGTGATGAACCGCATGCAATGTACCTTCGTCGTCTTCTTCGAACATAGGGAAGTCAACAACCCATAATGGTTTCCAGCTATCTAGATCAGTAATGCCTAAATCAACACCAATCTTAAGACGTAGCGCACCCATTGCTTCGTTTACAACGTTGCGCTTGTCAGCACCAAATAAAATGATGTCGCCAGATTGTGCGTTAGTACGCTCAAGTAACTGGTTGATCACCTCTTCGTTTAAGAACTTAGCGATTGGTGATTGTACACCTTCAACGCCCGCAGCACGGTCGTTCACTTTCATCCATGCTAGGCCTTTCGCGCCATAGATACCAATGAACTTAGTGTAATCGTCGATTTGTTTACGAGAAAGCTCAGCACCGCCTGGTACAGTTAATACAGCAACACGGCCTTTTTCGTCATTAGCAGGACCAGAGAATACTTTAAACTCAACGTCTTTTACTAAATCAGCAACGTCTACAAGTTGCATTGGGTTACGTAAGTCTGGTTTATCAGAACCATATAAACTCATTGCTTCGCTGTATGGCATTACTGGGAAGTCGCCTAAATCAACGTCTAATAATGATTGCCACATTTCACGGATCATTTTCTCAGTCATTGCACGCACTTCATCAGAGCTCATGAATGACGTCTCTAAATCGATTTGTGTGAATTCTGGCTGACGGTCAGCACGTAAATCTTCGTCACGGAAACATTTAACAATTTGATAGTAACGGTCAAAGCCCGACATCATTAATAATTGTTTAAATAACTGTGGTGACTGAGGTAAAGCGTAGAAGCTCCCCTTGTGAACACGGCTAGGTACTAAGTAGTCACGCGCACCTTCTGGCGTTGCTTTTGTTAGTACCGGTGTTTCGATATCTAAGAAACCGTTGTCATCTAAGAAACGACGCACAAAGCTGCTCGCTTTTGCACGAAGTTTGATACGGTCGCTCATTTCAAGACGACGTAAATCTAGGTAACGGTATTTTAAGCGGCGCTCTTCAGAGTTTTGCTGATTAAAATCAAGTGGTAATGGCTCTGAACGGTTGATGATAGTTAAGCTTGTGCCTAAAATTTCAACTTCACCTGTTGCCATGTCTTTATTTACTTGGCTATCAGGGCGTGCGCGAACAACACCTTTTAACTGCACACAAAACTCTTGACGTAGTTTATTCGCAGTATCCATTAATCCTTCTACTTCAGGATCAAAAACAACTTGTACTAAACCTTCTCTGTCACGTAAATCGACGAAGATAAGGCCACCAAGGTCACGGCGTTTGTTGATCCAACCACATAGTTCAACTTCTTGATCTACGTGAGATTTGTTTAGCTGTCCGCAATATATAGAGCGCATAGTATTCCTGTCAGTTAAAGACTTATAGCCGCCTGCTCTTAAGAGTTCGCTATTTTGAGAGCAAAAGCCACTATACAAAGTAATCATTTAAGGCAGAGCATTATACCCAAACCATCGCAAAATGCGAGTGCCAGCAGTGCCTGTCGGGGGCTAAATATATACCCCGACTTCTGAGCAAACATTTCTTTTGATACACTAGCTAAAGTTTAAATTTATTGGTTGGTTTAATGCTGTATTTAGGTTGTCCGCAGTGGTCTAGCACCGCATGGAAAGGAAATTTACTCTCTAGTCACTGTAAAAGCGCCGACATGCTCAGTGAATATGCGCAATGCTTTAACTCAGTCGAGGGCAACACCAGTTTTTATGCTGATCCAAGTCATGAGTCATTATTGCGCTGGCATGATGCGGTACCCGAAGACTTTAAATTTACTTTTAAGTTTCATCGGCGTTTTAGTCACGAATTACAACTGACGAATATAACTAGTGAGCTTAATGCGTGGCTAAACTTATTTGAGCCAATTTTTGCTAAAACGGGGCAAATAATGTTGCAGCTACCCCGTGCCTTTGGACCAGATGCACTGCCACTGCTTGCTAATTTTATTGCACAACTACCCAAACAACTTAGTTACGGTATAGAAGTACGTCACCCCGGTTTCTTTCAAAAAGATGATGCAGAAATTCGTTTAAATCAGCTATTAATTGAAAATAATATAGACCGTATCAGTATGGATACCCGCGCTTTATTTGCTGTACCCGCCGATACCGATGCACTCATTGATGCGCAAAAGAAAAAACCTTATTTACCTGTGCATGCCATTGCAACAGGAAATCAGCCTATGCTGCGCTTTGTGATTGCCAGTCTTGAACATGAATACAAGTCGTATTACCAGCCATGGCTGAAAAAAGTAAAGCAATGGCTTGATGAAGGAAAATCACCCTATTTGTTTTTTCATACCGCAGATAATCGCCAGTCACCACTTTTAGCAAGACAGTTTTGCCAAGATTTAGGTTACAATCACCCCGTGCTCGCACCTTTTATGGGTGAACGCGAAGCAAGCCAAAGCAGTTTATTTTAGCGCCCGATTTATCAGAGAAAATATGAAAGATTACAGCCGTTATTTTCAAGGTTACCCGCCTCACATCATTGAGCAAGTGTTACAGCTATTTAATGGCGACAGAGCTGCTAACTACCTAAAGGGCAAATACCCTGATGCGCATAGCATTACCAGCGATAAAGCTTTATACAGTTACGCCACTGAGCTGAAAAAGCGCTACCTTAAAAATGCCCTGCCTTTTGGTCGTGCTGCATTCAAAAAACAAGGCGATATGGTCACGAATGCCTTAGGCACCCATACTTTCCGTATGCAAGGTAAAACCCGAAAACACGACCTTGCCATTAATAGCGACCTACTTCGCGCACCTGAGCCACTTCTCAAAGCACTCGTCGTACACGAGCTGGCTCATTTTAAAGAAAAAGACCACAACAAAGCTTTCTATCAACTATGCTGCCACATGGAGCCGCAATATCATCAACTAGAACTAGATTTAAGAATATTCAGTGTGCTGGTAGGTGAAGGGAAAAATCCGTATTAAAACTATCAGCTATCAGCTATCAGCTATCAGCTATCAGCTATCAGCTATCAGCTATCAGCTATCAAAAACATAAAACCTGGGGAATGAATGTTGAGCTCTTGTTGTTCAAAAACTCTAATAACTATCCCCCATCTCGATCAGCTAAAAACTGACGGCTGAAAGCTGATAGCTAAACTTCTGAAACCTCAAACCTTCTTTGCCCTATCAGCTGCCCAGACTCGGTAACCACTTTAACGACCCATTTCCCTGCAGCATTAGCAGGGAAATTCGTTTTATGGCTCCACGCTCGATAGCCCTCTTTACGACCACCAGAAATATCCAAGGCTATGCGGTCAACTTCTTTTCGATTATGCACCCAAACGTGGAAGATTTTTTCATTTAACCCTCGCGGTGCTTTTACCGCAATAAAACTATATAGACCTTTTTCATGTAAGCTCTGCTCAGTGAGTTCTGATATTGGCGAAAGCGGTTTACGTGCTTGTGCATCAAGCTGATACGACATGCTCATATCGGTTAAACGCAGTGCCGCAGGTGGCACAAAACTACGTAATTGCCAAAGCCCGGTACCTAATGCACAAAGCAATAACACCAACAGCGGGAAACGCCACCATTTAGCATTGGGCATCAAATTACCAAGACTTGGAATCGTTAAAATAACAGCCGTGATCAGCGCTATTTCAAAACTTTGGCTGGTTGTTAACTTTAATAAAATTGGCAAGGTAACCGACAGCACGACAAACAAAGAAAAGCTATGAAACACACTAAACCAGACACTGTGCCTTGCAAGCTTTTTGTAATAAAGGGGATCAACAACAGAAACGAACGCACAAAGTATAATTAAAGCGGTAAACGCGGCCTGACCACGGTCCCAAGTAGTCACCGCCAAGAAAAATGGTAAAGCAAAAAACAAACTTTCTTGCTGCACAACTTGCAGCGCAAAGCGCATCACGTTGGGCGACACTGCCACACCAAAACGCTCCTCTACTTTATCTCTTAGCCAGTTATCTATTAACAACCACAACCAAGTGACTAATAGCAAAATAGAGATAAGTTGCGAAAACGATTCTTTTCGCTCAACAAAGACATAGCTTGCCACACCACTGCAAAAAGCCAACACCGCCATCAACCCCGGCCGCTTCTGCATCATGAAAACAAATTTAGTTATAAAGTTTTTTAAGTAATTCATGTAATCATCAAATCCATTTAAGGCTTTATGAGTAAAGCATAAATTGGATGAATGTAGGCTTTAAAACGAGCTTTAAGTTCAAAGCTTTAAACTGTAAGTTTTGAGCCAAGACTAGTTACTCAACTACATCGATTATGAAGGTTCGTAAATAACAATTTGACTCAACAACCAGTTAAGTTCATCGTCAATTTGCCATGCCTTACATGAATTCAGATGTTTTAAAATTACCTGCTTATCAGACTGACAACTAACTGCTTTTAATACAAGGTTACCATTTTCCCAAAGTGTTGCCCTTGCTATAAGGCCATTGCCCTTAATTTCAATGTATTGAGCTTTAGTTGGCTCACCCAATTGAGCAGAAAGAACCACCTTGAGATTTTCAATTGTCAAAATTTTAGATTTTGAATTTCTCCAATTTTCTAATTCTTGTAGCACTATTTTCCTTAACCTAAGAATGTAAGCAATTGCTACCAAGCACTATTTTTTATACCAAGGTAGCTTACAAGGCTCTTAACCTAATGAGTCAAAGCAAATTTCCGTGTAACTCTCATGTGAAATACCAAGGTTAAATTTTCCATACTCAGCTTGATTAGATTCGCTATCTTCAAGCCAAAGTTGTTTTGCCTCTAACAAATCAGAAATATTATCAATCTCTCGGACTCCATTAAGTACAACATGTAAAGTCTCCGATTGAGTTTGGAATGTCACAAACACTTGAAACTCACTCCCAGAGCGTTTTAACTTTACTTCATCGACTATAACATCTTGATATATGTGATTAAATTCCAATTCAATTGCCTATTGAGTTATTTCAGTAGATTAATTTATGTATTACACACCAAAACATTAATTTAACGAAAGCTGCAAAACCATATTTCAAACTTAGGGCTTAGTACCCTCAATTGAATTTCAGCGTTGAAATAAACTCAACATAAAACACTAAGTGCTATAGCCTTTTAAAAACAAAAAAGCGCGGTCTGACCCGCGCCTCTATTTTATCTGACGGCTGATAGCTGACAGCTCAAGTCGTTAGGTTACAAACCAAGCTCTGCCATAAAATCATCATCTGCATCGTCTGCTTGTGATGATGCTTTTTGCTTTTCAGCTTTTTGTTTAGCTTCGTTTTCGATGATGTCATCCGGGTCAACGGCTTCTGAAATATCAAAATCATGTAGTTTGATAAACTCAGTTTTATCCATTGCCAGTTCTAGATAGAAGATATTTTGCTTCGCTGTAGTGAAGGTCACACGGCGCGCTTGTGGTCTATCCATGGTGGTATCAACAGAGATTTGCACTTGTTTATTAATCGCCATCATCTTAGGTTGGTTTTGCGTGATAGAAGTATGCAGCTGGTCGCGTACTTTTGACGTAAAGTCACCAACGATTTGGTTCATCAGCTCGCCGAGTACGTTTGCCACATCATCTGATAAATGGCTTTGTGCAATTTCGTCCTCAGGCATACCCATGTTACGCATATAGTCATGGTAAATTTCCATGGCTGCTTGCGCTGTGAAGTTTGTTACCACAAGACCGGTAAAGCCACCATCGAACAATACAAAACAGCCAATATCTGGGCGCATACAGGTGCGGGTGATTTTTTGAACCATAGCAGAATAACTAATACTGTTACCGCTTGCTGAAGACAGAACTCCAGTCACTGAATGACACAGAGTTGATAAGATATCTTCAGTACTGATCACTTTGCTTTTTGTCATTAAACTTCTCTTTTTTGTACTTGTTATTGATAATTCTAGCCAAGCTACTGAATTTATCACTGACTATCCAGTTAAAAATGCTAAAATAGCGGTATTATTTTTTAAAGAGACTGTTCAAGTGACGCAAAAAGACAGTATTTATGCCACTGAGCAAGCGGTTAAAGACTTTAGCTTTGACCAACATGTAGTAGAAGTTTTCCCTGATATGATCCAGCGCTCGGTGCCAGGTTATGCAACTATTGTTAGCACCATGGGTAAGCTGGCTGGTGAGTACGCGCAAAGCAATTCAAACCTATACGACTTAGGCTGTTCTCTTGGTGCTGTAACGTTAAGTATGCGCCGCAATATTCGCACTGATAACTGTAATATCATTGCTGTTGATAATTCAGAAGCGATGGTTGAGCGCTGTAAATTACATTTACAAGGTTTTCGCTCTGACGTGCCGGTCACAGTTACACTAGGTGATATCAACGATTTAGCTATCGAGAATGCCTCTGTGGTCGCGATGAACTTTACACTACAGTTTATTCCACCTGAAAAGCGCCAAGCGGTGCTTGAAAAGATTTACGCAAATTTAAAACCAGGCGGTGTTTTGCTGCTGAGCGAAAAAATTAGAGGTGAAAATGAGCAATGCGATAATTTGCTCATTGATTTACACCATGATTTTAAACGTCACAACGGCTATTCGGAGCTTGAGATCAGCCAAAAGCGTACGGCTATCGAAAATGTCATGCGCCCTGATCATTTATCTACCCACTTAAACCGATTAAGTGAAATTGGTTTTAGCCAAACGCAAGTGTGGTATCAATGTTTTAACTTCTGCTCAATGATTGCAATCAAGTAATCATCACAACGATATAAAGAGTATTTCATGTCTCAATGGTTTAACCAATTTTACGCTGCGATTGCACAAAGCCCGCTTAGCCACTGGCTCGAAACTTTGCCTGGTCAATTAAAACACTGGGAACTAGAAGCCAGCCATGGTGATTTACCGAAATGGCAAAAAGTGCTGAAAAACTTACCTGAGGTAAGCACAAACCATGTGAATCTTCAGGATAAAGTACAAATTGGCACCGGTGATGAGCTATCTGAAGGTCAGCAAAAACAGTTAACGCATTTATTAAAGCGCATGATGCCATGGCGTAAAGGGCCATTTAGCTTACACGGTATCGAAATTGATACTGAGTGGCGCAGTGATTGGAAATGGGATCGTTTACTGCCTCATATAGAACCGTTAAAAGGCCGCACTGTGCTTGATATTGGCTGTGGCTCAGGTTATCACTTGTGGCGCATGCGCGGTGAAGGCGCTAATTTTGTAGTGGGCATTGATCCATCTGATTTATTCTTATGCCAATTCCAAGCGATAAAGCATTATCACCAAGATGAAAACGTGCATTTATTGCCGTTAGGTGTTGAAGCTCTGCCAGAGCTAAAAGCATTCGATACGGTATTTTCAATGGGTGTTTTATATCATCGTCGTTCACCTATCGACTTTTTAGCGCAATTAAAAGCACAGCTTCGCCCTGGTGGTGAGTTAGTCCTTGAAACACTGGTTGTTGAAGGTGATGAGCACACAGTTTTAGTGCCAACTGACCGCTATGCGAAAATGCGTAATGTATGGTTTATCCCAAGCACCGCGGCATTAAAACTATGGATGGAGCGCGTTGGCTTTAAAGATGTACAAGTTAAAGACTGCGCAATCACAACGCTTGAAGAACAACGTAAAACCCAGTGGATGGAAAACGAATCATTAGTCGACTTTTTAGACCCAAATGACACCAGCAAAACCATTGAAGGTTACCCTGCCCCTCTTCGCGCTATTTTAACCGCGAAAGCTTAACAAATAGTGAGAAGTTTCGAGTTTCAAGGTTAAAAGTTCATTTGCCTGATACTTTTGCCTTGGAACTTGAAAACAAAAAACCGGACAACTGTCCTTGTCAAGTCGGTTAAAGTGATTTTTCAACTAGCCGCGCCAGTGCAATTGTTGTAAAATACGCGCGTTTCTAAGCAACCCACATGCAACTTTTTTGAGGAAAACCTGTGAGCGAACAAAAACAGTCTCTTAGCTATAAAGACGCGGGCGTAGATATCGATGCCGGTAATGCACTTGTTGAGCGTATTAAAGGCGTAGTAAAAAAAACCAGACGTCCTGAAGTAATGGGCGGTATCGGTGGTTTTGGCGCACTTTGCGAACTACCAACTGGCTATAAAGAGCCTGTACTGGTTGCTGGCACAGACGGTGTTGGTACAAAACTACGTTTAGCAATCGATCTTAAAAAGCACGACACAGTGGGTATCGACCTTGTTGCTATGTGTGTAAACGACCTTATTGTACAAGGTGCAGAGCCACTATTTTTCCTTGATTACTATGCAACTGGTAAATTAGACGTAGATACTGCGGCTGATGTTGTAACAGGTATTGGTAAAGGCTGTGAGCTTTCTGGCTGCGCTTTAATCGGTGGTGAAACTGCTGAAATGCCAGGTATGTACGACGGCGAAGACTACGACATGGCTGGTTTCTGTACTGGTGTTGTAGAAAAATCAAAAATTATCGACGGTACTAAAGTTGCTGCAGGCGACCAATTAATCGCTCTTGCATCAAGTGGTCCTCACTCAAACGGCTTCTCATTAATTCGTAAAGTTCTTGAAGTATCTGGCGCAGACACAAGTGCAGAGCTTGAAGGCAAAACACTAGGCGATCACCTTTTAGAGCCAACTCGTATCTACGTTAAACAACTACTTGAGCTATTCAAGCAGGTTGACGTTCACGCGTTATCTCACATCACGGGTGGTGGTTTCTGGGAAAACATCCCGCGCGTACTTCCTGAATCTGCAAAAGCAGTAATCAAAGGTGATAGCTGGGAATGGCCTGTTGTTTTCAACTGGTTACAAGAAAACGGCAACATCACAACACACGAAATGTACCGTACATTTAACTGTGGTGTAGGCATGGTTTTAGTTGTTCCAGCTGACAAACTTGAGCAAAGCTTAACAATTCTTAAAGATCTTGGCGAAAATGCATGGCATATCGGTGAGATCCAAGATGCGAAAGCAGGTGAAGAGCAAGTAGAAATTTTAGGTGGTCGTGACTAATGACCCCTTGTCGTCTTGTTGTATTAATTTCTGGTAGCGGTTCAAACCTTCAAGCCATCATCGACGCATGTGCGCGTAGTGAGATAAAGGCCGAAATCGCCGCTGTAATTAGTAATAAAGCCGACGCCTATGGCCTTGAGCGAGCAAAAAATGCAGGTATACAAACACGTGTACTTAGCCATAAAGATTTTGACTCGCGCGAGGCCTATGATGCTGAGTTAATGGACATTATTGACAATTTTGAACCAAATCTAGTTGTATTAGCTGGTTTTATGCGTATTCTTACACCTAGCTTAGTGCAAAAGTTTAAGGGAAAAATGTTGAACATTCACCCTTCTTTGTTGCCTAAGTACCAAGGGCTGAATACCCACCAACGAGCGATAGATGCAAAAGATGACGTTCATGGTGTTAGTGTTCACTTTGTCACAGAAGAGCTAGACGGCGGTCCCGTTGTTCTTCAAGCCAAAGTTCCGGTACTCGAAAACGATACCGCAGAGACACTCGCACAACGTGTTCATCAGCAAGAACATATAATCTATCCATTGGTGGTCAAGTGGTTCAGTGAACAACGACTCAAGATGGAAGCAGATTATGCAGTTTTTGACGAAAAGAAACTTCCTGCACACGGCGCGCACTACCCAGAATAAAAATCTAAGTGCCCTACTCGCTTGTGTGGGCACTTTATTACTTCCTACCAGTGTTTTAGCTGGCGACCTCACTCAATACCAAGCCAAATACGATGTACTTCGTAAAGGCGAAACCCATGGTAAAGCAGTACGCGAGCTGAAAAAAGCCGCTGACGGTAACTACGTGATCACCTATCACAGTGAAATCGAATGGATGATTTTTTCGGACTCACGAAAAGAAACATCCATGTTTACTTATCATGATCAGAAAGTTTCTCCAATGAGTTACACCATGGAGCGCTCAGGCACAGGGCCTGATAAAGAATACAGCTTGAAATTTGATGCGACGCAAAAACAAGTTCAAAGCAGCCAAAGTAAATATCCTCTTAAAATTGATTGGTCAGATGAATTTCAAGATTCACTGTCTTATCAAGTGCAAGTTCGCGAAGAGCTAAAACAAGGCAAAACGCAATTATCTTATCCACTTGTTGATAAAAAAGGCAATTTACGTAACTACAACTTTGAAGTTGTCGGCACAGAAATGATTTCATTGCCCATCGGCAATGTAGAAGCGATTAAAGTAAAACGTTTATACGATAACGACAAGCGTCAAGCACTCGCTTGGTTTGCCCCAGAAATGGACTACATGCTAGTTCGTATGTGGAAAGGTGAAAAAGGCGTAGAGCAATTTGAAGTGCAACTTAATTCATTTACCGTGACCACGCCAGTCGCCGTAACAAATAATGAAGTGAGTAATGAAGCGCCTGAGTAGCGCTTCATCTTTTATTTAAATCTTTTCGCCCATTTTAAACAGTGCAAACTCACCGGGCTCCATTTTCTGCCAGCGTTCATCATTGGTGAGCGGCCTTGTTGCAATCACAGTAACCACGTCGTTCGGTGTGGTTTCTTTTTGAAAATCAACCACCATATCAGCATCAATTAATGTCGCTTTGCCAAATGGCGCACGGCGTGTGATCCAATGTAGATTATTGGTGCAATAAGCTAAAACGAAAACACCATCGGTAAGTAGCATATTAAATACGCCTTTTTCACGCAGTGTGTGAGCAAGCTTGGCAGCATAGCGAAATACAGACGCCATATTTGATGGGCGCTTAGGGTATTTTTCGCGAATTTTATCGAGCAGCCAGCAAAACGCCAGTTCACTGTCGGTATTACCGACAGGCCTGTAATAGTCTGGTTTTAAATCATGATAATTTGATAATTGCCCATTGTGGGCATACGTAATCTCGCGTCCCCATAACTCACGAGTAAATGGGTGGGTGTTTTCAAGACAGACACGACCACGATTACCTTGGCGAATATGGCTTATCACCGAAATACTTTTTATTGGGTAAGCTTTTACGAGTTTGGCAATTTCTGACTGGCAGCTTGGCTCAGGATCTTTAAATGTACGACAGCCTTTACCTTCATAAAAAGTGATGCCCCAGCCATCTTTATGTGGGCCAGTATTACCACCGCGCTCTAATAATCCTGAAAAACTGAAACAAATATCCGTTGGTACATTGGCCGACATGCCAAGCAACTCACACATAGAACTCTTAACCTATAAAACTAATCGAAGGAAGGCATGATGGGCTGATCCCTGCCTGCGCTCATTGTTAATCATAGCGCTAAAGATGGCAACTGCTATGCTGAGATTTTCAGAACTATCTGAGCAATTCACAATTAACCGTAAGTATAACGACGCTGATTATATGTAATTACTCAACAATTCCTCATCTGCTGTAAATGTTTTTGCACTGATAGCCATTTTTAAAATAATAAAACTCACCAAACAAGCCGTTTTAATCCTTGTTCCCCTCTTGATAATTCGCTTTTCTAGCGCTACTCTAAAAGAGGTGGTCTGACCTCTATTAAGGAATAATCAATGACTCTCATATTTTTACTTGGTTTACTCGTGCTGCTTAGTATTGCGAGTTACCACAGAGCAAGCTGGAATACCTGCTTAGGTATTGCCGTTGCGACTTTACTTGTTGGCACATTTGCTGGCGCGTTTGGCGCAATTAGTTGGCTACTATTCTTACTTATCGCTGTGCCACTTTCTGTGACTGGCGTTCGTCAACAATACATCATTAAACCTATCTTCGCTGCTTTCAAAAAAGTAACCCCGACTATGTCGGATACTGAAAAATCAGCAATCGATGCCGGTACTACGTGGTGGGAAGCGGATCTGTTTTGTGGTCGTCCTGACTGGAACAAATTGCACCAATACCCAGCACCTAAACTGACTATCGAAGAGCAAGCATTTATTGATGGTCCTGTTGAAGAAGTGTGTAGCATGCTAGATGACTGGCACGCAACTCACGAACTAACTGATTTACCGCAAGATGTTTGGCAATATCTAAAAGATAATAAATTCTTTGCCATGATCATCAAAAAAGAATTCGGCGGTTTAGAGTTTTCTGCTTATGCACAATCATGTGTACTGCAAAAGTTAACCAGTAAATCGACGCTACTTTCTTCTATCGTAGGTGTACCTAACTCATTAGGTCCGGGCGAATTACTTCAGCACTATGGTACTAAGGAGCAAAAAGATCATTACTTACCACGTTTAGCAAGTGGTCAAGAGATCCCATGTTTTGCTTTAACATCACCAGAAGCTGGTTCTGACGCAAGTGCAATTCCTGATTACGGTGTTGTTTGTAAAGGTCAATGGAACGGCGAAGAAGTTGTTGGTATTAGCCTAACATGGAACAAGCGTTACATTACTCTTGCTCCTGTTGCGACTGTACTTGGTCTTGCATTTAAACTACAAGATCCAGACGGTTTACTAGGTGATGACAAAGAACCTGGTATTACCTGTGCGCTGATCCCTACAGATACTCCAGGGGTCGAAATTGGCCGTCGTCACTTCCCGCTAAACGTACCATTCCAAAATGGTCCTACTCGCGGTAAAGACATCTTCGTACCACTTGATTACATCATTGGTGGCCCGAAAATGGCAGGTCAAGGCTGGCGTATGCTTGTTGAATGTTTATCTGTTGGTCGTGCAATTACATTGCCGTCTAACTCTACAGGTGGCATTAAAACAATTGCGCTTGCAACAGGCTCTTACAGCCGTATTCGTCGTCAATTCCGTTTACCAATTGGTCAAATGGAAGGTGTTGAAGAATCAATGGCAAAACTTGCAGGTTACGCATATAGCTCTGATGCTGCTGTTAGCATGTCTACAGGGGCTGTTGACCTTGGTGAAAAACCATCGGTTGTCTCTGCGATTATCAAATACCACTTAACTGAGCAAATGCGTGAAGCGACTATTCACGGCATGGATGTTCATGGTGGTAAAGGCATCATGCTTGGTCCAAACAACTACTTAGGTCGCGGTTACCAAGGTGCGCCAATTGCAATTACCGTTGAAGGTGCAAATATCTTAACACGTAACATGATCATTTATGGTCAAGGTGCAATTCGTTGTCATCCATTCGTGTTAACTGAGCTAGGTGCTTGTGCTATTGAAGACCGTGAAGAAGCGCTAGCAGTATTCGATAAAGCATTAATGGGTCACGTTGGCTTTACTATTTCGAACCTTGTTCGTACTAAGTGGTTAGCATTAACCAATGCTCGCTTCACAAGTACACCGTACAAAGACGAAACAGCTGAGTTTTATCGTGTTGCGTCACGTTTCAGTGCATCATTAGCACTAATGTCAGATATCAGCATGGCGGTATTTGGTGGTTCATTAAAACGTAAAGAGCGTATCTCTGCACGTTTAGGTGACTTACTAAGCTACTTATACCTTGTATCTGCAACACTTAAACGTTACAACGACGAAGGCCGTAAAAAAGAAGATTTTGCGCTTGTTCAATGGAGCTGCCAAGATCACCTTTACCACTGCCAACGTGCACTCGCTGACTTAATCAATAACATGCCATCTGCACCACTACGTGCAATGCTAAAAATCATGTTATTCCCATTCGGTCGTCCAGTACGTAAACCTACTGATAAGCTTGAGCACAAACTTGCACACTTATTACAAGTACCGAGCGAAACTCGTAACCGTTTAGCTAACTACATTTACCTTAAAAACGAGCCACTTAACCTTGTTGGTCGTCAAGAGCAAACGCTTAAAGACATTCTTGAAGTTGAGCCTCTGTTTGACAAGGTATGCCGTGAAAAAGGCGTAAAACTGCCTTTCTTCCAGCTTGATAAAGTAGCGCAAATGGGCCTAGAAGCAGGCATTTTAAGCCAAGCTGAAGCCGACAAACTAGCTGCTGTTGAAAAAGCCCGTCTTGACGTAATTAACGTTGACGACTTTGACCCAGCAGACTTAGTTGCAGGTAATGTTGCCCGCGGCGAGAGCGATAAAAAAGCAGACGCCGCTTAAGCTAGCAAAACAAATCCAATTGTTATGAAAAACCAAACCAGCGCAAATTGCGCTGGTTTTTTTTGCGCTAAATATTGCTGCAATACACACCACACTGCCCCAATGGGGATGTAAATCAAGTTAATGCCAAGCATGCTTATAACGACAATTAAAGCCACAGCAAAAAATATAAGGCTCGGTAAAAACTGGCTTATATAAAACGGCTTATCTTGGTTATTGCTTTGAAAGAACAGCCGATATTTTTTAAAAACAGCCAAGCAATCGAACTGCAGCGAACTTGTTAGCAACACACATACTGAAAAAACCACAGCTTGTATCAAGTCACTAAAGTCATTACGAACTGCAATTAGTTGTGATAAAGCAAACAAACATGCAACCAGTATTGCCCCACGCCATATTAAGCTCCAACTGTGCTGTATAAAGTAACTAAGCCAGAATAAAGCAAGCGAGTGTACTTTTAACTTATGACTTATTCTTACAGGTGGGAGTAAAATCGAACAGCCGAAAATAGCAACAAAACTTAGATAGTATTGCAGCGGAGATAAACTAACAGGCTGTAATACCAATACAGAACTGAGCAATAAACTATAAAAAAGTGCACGTGGCCTATAAAGAACAAATACTCCACATAGCCACTGCAACAACATAAACAGCATAAAATGAGGTACTTGTAGCCACTGCTTTAACGATAGATCTATTGCGATTAATGAACTGGCAATAAGCCAAACATTACTTAAAAGTAGTAACTTGTAGTCAACACATACTCGCCAGGAGGATTTATAAAGGCTTCGCTGAAACGCCCTATTTTGCTCATTTTTAATGGCTGGCGCCATGGCCCATAACATCACCGATTCAAGTAAAAGATAAACCACTGCTAATTTTGCACCGTAAGAAGGTGCTGCATGGCTATCGACTATTTTTCCAAGCCCTAAAAACAACAATAAAACCATTCCAAGGAAAGCTGGGCCCAGAACCAGCGCGAGCAGCAAGCTAAAACTCTTTAACTGAGATAGCATGCTTTTGAGAATGGTCGTGTATGCTAGGTATCGAAAAGAAAGGAATGAAAAGTAACTAGCAAGGGAATTTATCATAGTGATGCACACTCAAAACCATGCTGTACAAACACCTCAGGTTCGTGGCTTGTAATGATGATTTGCCCATTAGGTTTATCATCTAAGTAGCCATCAAGTAAGGTCAGCAAAAATTTTATACTTATTTGATCAAGCGCAGCACTTGGTTCATCTAATAGCAAAAATGGAGCTTGCTTTAAAAAAGCAGTTATAAGCTGGCACTTCTTTTGATTGCCACTCGACAAAGCACTAAAACGAGTATTAAGGTGCTCTGTAAAGTTAAATCCAGTAATGAGTTGCTCTGGCATATCCTTCTTTAACGCCTTGCAACTAAGTTCAATAATTTGCCGCGCAGTTAAAAAATCTGGCAGAGCAATACGATCGCTAGCAATTGAAACATCACTTTGCGGCGATTTTAATGCTTCATTATTATATAGAACCTGCCCTGATTGTGGCTTTTCAAGGCCAGCTAGCATCATCAGTAATGTTGTTTTTCCTTTGCCATTCGCTGCCTGTAAACAAACTCGTTTACTTTGTAATAGCTTACTGTAGTTTTTAAAAACGTAGGCTGAAGCAAAGCGCTTATTGAGGTTATTAATTTCAATCATGTTTATTCCTTTAATAATGAAAAAATAGTAGCACACTCATGTCCCTATTTATTTACATGATTTGTAACAAATATCGAACGGGTAAAACTTGCGTTTAGATTATGAACAGGCAACACTTGATAACGAAAAATTAACAAGGAATAATTACAATGAAACCGAGTTTTCAACTAGCTGCCGTTGCATGCGCGCTTAGCCTTGCACTGGCAGGATGTTCTCAATCAACCCCATCAACAAGTAGCACCGAAAGCGTGCAACAAAGCCAAACTGTTAAACAGTACGACGCTGAAACCTTTTTTGATACAACCTCAATTATGGGCAGCAGCTTTTCACCGAAAGGCGACAAAATACTCGTTAGCAGTGACGAAAGCGGCATTTATAGCCTTTATGAAGTAGATATAAAAACCGCCCAAAAAACCCGCTTAACAGACTTTGAAGACAGTACTTATGCTGTGGCTTATTTTCCTAAAGATGAGCGCGTACTATTTACTAAAGACTCAGGCGGTAACGAGCGTTATCACATCTATGTTCGCGAAACAGATGGCACAGTTAAAGATCTTACGCCAGGTGAAGAAACCCGTGCAGGATTTGCAGGCTTCACAGAAGACGGTAAACACTTTTTTATAACCAGCAATCAGCGTGATGCTAAGTTTATGGACCTATATCGTGTTGATGCTAACAGCTATGAAGTAACGCCTGTTTACCAAAATACTATGGGGCTAGATGTCGGCGTAATCAGCCCTGACGGCCGCTTTATTGCTTTATCGAAAAACAATTCGAACAAAGACAGCGATGTTTTTATTCTCGATACGCGTAAGAAAACACTGAAACCAGAACTCATTACCCGTCATGATGACGACGCAAAATATGGCCCTGAAACCTTCTCAAGAGACAGTAAATCATTATATTACTCAACCGATGCCAAAGGTGAATTTGCAGAGGTGTGGCGCTATGACTTAACGACCGGCGAGCACAGCCCTGCCCTCAAAGATGAGTGGGATGTGAGTTTTATTTACTTCTCTAAATCTGGCCGTTATCAAGTAAGCGGTGTTAATGCTGACGCAAGCACTAAAGTGTCGATAATTGATACCACCACAGGTAAAGGTATTGCCATGCCATCGCTGCCTGCTGGTAACTTACGTGGTGTGAACTTTTCAGCTGATGAAAAGACCATGGCGTTTTATTTAAATTCAGATACCTCGCCAAGTAACCTATTTGTGTGGCAACTCGGTGAATCAAAAGCTAAACAATTAACCAACACATTAAGTGAAGCAATTGATCAAAATGACTTGGTTGAAAGCACAATTGTGCGCTTTAAAAGCTTTGATGGTTTAGAGATCCCTGGGGTTTTATATAAGCCTAAGCAAGCTAATAGCAACAACAAAGTACCAGCTTTAGTTTGGGTGCACGGCGGTCCTGGCGGCCAAAGTCGCACAGGATATAGTGCAATGCAGCAGCATCTAGTCAATCATGGTTATGCCATTTTTGCAGTTAATAACCGTGGCAGCTCAGGCTATGGTAAAACGTTCTTCCATTTAGATGATAAAAAACATGGCACTGACGATTTACAAGATATTGTTTACGGTAAAAAACACCTACAAAGCCTAGATTGGGTTGATGCAGATAAAATTGGCATTATGGGGGGCAGCTACGGTGGCTTTATGACCGCCGCAGCACTTGCCTTTGAACCAGAAGAGTTCAAAGTAGGTATTAATATATTTGGTGTAACAAACTGGGTTAGAACCTTAAACTCGATTCCACCATGGTGGGAAAGCTTTAAAAAGGCACTGTATGATGAAATGGGCGACCCAGCGACAGACGGTGAACGTCACCGTGCCATTTCGCCACTATTTCATGCTAAAAACATCACCAAGCCATTAATGGTGATCCAAGGTGCTAACGACCCACGCGTTTTACAAGTTGAAAGCGATGAACTTGTTGCCGCTGTAAAGGCAAATGGTGTGCCTGTTGAATATGTATTATTCGATGATGAAGGCCATGGTTTTACTAAAAAAGAAAACCGCATAAAAGCCTCAAATGCATACCTTGAGTTCTTAAATACCTACTTAGATAAATAGCAAAATTGCAAAGATAAAGAGCCGGTATTATGCCGGCTTTTTTATGCAAAACACCTGTATAGAATCAAAATTTAACAGTTTACACAGTACTGTATAAAATACTGTATGGATTTAATGGTAAATTTTTCACCTTTTCCAACCTTCAAAATAAAACCATAAGCAACTGTTTAATAACAATTAAATAATATTAACTAAAATAAAACTGAATAATTGGTTAAAAAATAGCAAAAAAGTACTTGCGCAAAAACACTGTATAAACTACTGTATACACATACTGTATAAACAACCAGTGAGTGAAAGTTATGTTACAGCCAATTACCTTAAGAACAGTTAAAAGCTACCAACAAGATAACGACAAAGCGTCTGTTAATTTAATTCAAATTGAAGACGAAATATCAGCAACCTTTGAGCTATTAAAAGTATTGCATCATTACAATAGCCAAAATGGATGGACACTATTAATTGCTCCTGATCATGTTCCTAGTAAAGCCTTACTAGATTCATGTTCGATTGATACCAGCAAACTACTTGTGATCAGACAAAAACATTTAGTTAATCTTGAGTATGTTCTTAGTTCAGCATTACATAACGGTAATTTTGCTGCTGTGATCACATGGACAGATATTGTAAACAATCATCAACTTGATTCGATGAACTTAAACCTTGAGCAGGCATCTGCTAAGTTTTATTGTTTTACAAAAAGCGCTCAATTAAACAATTTAGTACCGCAGCCACAATAGGCTTGTTAAAATAACAATTTATAGTTTTAGGTAAGTTGTTATGACATCACTCACACACTCCCTTTGTCCTTGTGGCAGCGAATCGACTTACGAGCTTTGCTGCCAGCCTTTTCATACAGGTGCAAGCCAAGCTGATACCCCAGAGCAACTTATGCGTTCTCGTTTTAGTGCTTACGCGCTGAAAGATGCGAAATATGTATTCAGTACCTATGCACAAAGCCAACAAGCCGCTAACCCTGTTCGCGAAATTAAAGATTTTGCTAATAGCTGCCGTTTTACCAAGCTAAGTGTTTTAGATACTGAACATAATGATCAAGAAGGTTTTGTCGAATTTAAAGCTAATTACTTTTACCAAAACTTGTATTGTGAGTTACACGAAAAGTCGCGTTTTATTAAAGAAGATGGCCTATGGCGTTACTTAGATGGTGATATAATGCCAGTTGCAGATATTAAAATTGGCCGTAACGACGAGTGCCCTTGTGGGAGCGGCAAAAAATATAAAAAGTGTCACGCTCTTTAATTGCCATTAACCTGGTAAATCCAGTCTAAGGCTTGGGTAATCGTTGTTGGGAATGCAGTTGCATGGCGTGCCTGAGGGATAACAAATAAATTTGTTGTAACCAGCGCGCCGCTATGTTTATTAATTTTAGCTGCTAATTGCCTTGCGCCCGACACCATTTTTTCACCTTCGCTTTCTTCAAGTTCTCCCACTGCGATGTAAACTTTTGTTGTGTTGGCAGCTGGTTTTACAGCCATAGCTAATATTGAGTTTTCTTTAAACCACACTGAAGGGCTGCCGATAATATAATTTGAAAAAAGCGAAGGCTCAGTGAATAAGGTATAAGCCGCAAATAAACCGCCAAGTGAGTTACCGACTAACGTACTTTTTTGGGTTGTTCTGAAGTCGGCCTCAATATAAGGCAATACAGTATGTTTTAGGTAGTTTAGATACTGACTTGCTCCGCCAGTTTTACGCTGCCAATTTTTATCTTCAAATGGCGTATAGTCATAAATACGGCTATCAAGCCCTGATACACCTTTTTGATATCCTACTGCAACGATAATTACCTCTTCTATAGTCCCCGAATTCATCATAAAGCGACTAGCACCAGAGGTAATTGGCAAACTGTAGTTTGCATCTAACAGGTAAACAACTGGGTAGCGCTTCTGGTTTTGCTTTTGGTAGCTGCGTGGCAATTTAATCGTAATGGGGTATTCGTTTTCGGTATGTTTATCTTTAAGTAACACAGTATTAGTATGTGGCAAAGTAAACGGCTCAGCATAGCTTACGGAGCTCACGCCCAAAACACTGATCACCAAAACGAGCAATATATAAGGCATAGTTAATCCTTTAACCACTTCTTAATTGGTAACAGCCACTCATCTTTTGGTTTATAAAATGCGCCATGGGAGAGCCCTGTATTAATGCTTAATTCTTCGAACTTGGTTACGTCACTTCTATCAATTAAAAATTGGCAAGAGCCAACCTTATCTGAGCGCTCAAAGATAGAATACACCTTGCCATAAGCCTTAACTGATGTGTGATTTTTTATAAGGCCTGCACAACCTGCCAATATAATTAAGTTGATATGTGTACGTTTAAGTTCATTGGCTACTATGATCGACAATGCCCCGCCCCGTGAAAAACCAACCAAACTAATGTTCGACTCAGCAACACCGGCACTGATCAATGCTTCAACATCTACAGCGAGCTTTTTCGCAAACGTAAATGGCTCAGTGCCCTCTGGCCTGTGATAGGCAATTAAATGATAGCTCTCATCTGTTAGTGCTTCTTTTACTGCAATAAAGTCATAAACACCAAAGGTTTTGTGAACAGGCTTAGGGTTTGTCCCTTCGACGATAAAACCATGTGAATAAAAAACATAGTGACCATGCGGGTCAATCTCTGTTGGAAACTGGCTGTAAATAGTGCCAGCGCAAACAGGCAAAACCCAGCATGCACAGAGTAAAAGTACGGTACGTATCACAAACATTCCTTTAAAAAATCACATTACACCTAATAGAAGATAATAACACCTTAAAAAATAATATCTTAGCAAATAACTAAACCCTACTCTCAGTAATTTTAATTAAAAATCAAATTACTAATCGCAAGCTGTATCACGATTTAAACTGCAAGTTTCAACTTGAGGTAAATTCATGGAATTTCATAGTTAAACTACAAAAAAACACATGACAACGCTGTCAATTATTTATGAAAAGGCGTATTGTAAAAAAGCAGTTAAAATAACCGCACATTTTAGACGTCTAGACGTTGAAAAAATAAATTCTAAGGCGTAGTATGTTCGTAATCTGAGTTAGACTCACATTTTCCATGAGATTTTTTAAAGATGATTGATATAAAGCACCTAAAAACCATAGCGACCCTTAAAGAAACAGGCTCTTTGGTCAATACCGCCCGTGAGTTGTTTTTAACTCAATCGGCTTTATCGCATCAAATTAAAGATCTCGAGAATAAGTTAGATTGCCAGCTGTTCGAACGTAAAACACAGCCTGTGCGTTTTACTCCGCAAGGTATGCTACTTCTGGAGCTTGCTAATGAAGTATTACCTCGTGTTGAGGCAACAAAATGTCGGTTAAAAGAAAGCCTTAACCAGCCAATCTCAAATTTACGTTTAAGCGTTGAGTGTCATGCCTGCTTTCATTGGTTGCTCCCAACCATCAAAGAATTTAATAATTTTTGGCCTGATATTAAAATTGATTACGAGCGCGGCTTTAGTTACGACGCCATTCCAGATTTAATTAATGATGAATTAGATCTAGTGCTGACTTCTGATATTCGTGAACCCGATCAACTTGAGTATGCTCACCTGTTTGATTTTAAATTGAAACTAATCGTTGCACCGGATCATGAGTTGGCTAAAAAAGCCTATGTCACCGCCCTTGATTTAAAGAACGAAACAATTATTTCGTACCCTATTCCCCGTGAGCGCCAAGACATCTTTAAACATTTTATTCAAAATGCACGCTTTGATGGCACGCTTAAAACGGTTGACCAAGGCTTATTGATATTTCAATTAGTGAGTGCAGGTATGGGGGTTGCAGCATTACCAGACTGGCTAGTCACCCCTTATGAAAGCCAAGGGCTCATTAAGTCTATTCCGTTAGGTGCACTAGGCCTTACTCGCCCTATGTATTTAGCGATGAAAAAGAATATGAAAGATAACCCAGTTTATCGCCACTTTTTAAATACATGTAAGCAAAATAACGGTCGCTAAAGCTAGGCAAAATAACTAACATAGCTGCACCTGTTACAAACAATAGTGTTGATACATGTTTGAAATTAAAAAGATCATTGGCTCATTATTAATGCCCCTGCCTTTGCTCGGGCTTCTTACTTTAGTGATGGTATTTTTAGCCATTGCACACAAACGCAAAGCACTCTATTTTGGCTTTGTTAGTATTTTAACTTTAATGCTGATAAGCACGCCATTTATTGGTCAATCACTGATAGCTGCAAGCAATAACCCAGCTTGGCAATTTAACCAAGCGAAACACCCTAAACTCGATAACATTGTAGTACTTGGCTGCTCAATAATGCCCAACTCGCGCCTTCAAGCAAACCACCAGTTAGGCGATTGCGCGCTTGCTCGATTACTTGAAGGTGTTAAGCTTGCCCATCACTATCCAAATGCCACCCTTTATGTATCAGGAGGCGGCTTTGCTAATACCACCAATAGCCAGCTCATGTTTGAGACAGCAAAAGCGTTAGGTATTTCTGCAACGAGAATTAAACAAAACCCCCTCGCCATGGACACCGCAGAAGAGGCGAAACGACTTGCCATTTATTTAGTCGATAAAAAAACTGCCTTAGTCACCTCAGCGAGCCACATGCCGCGAGCGAAAGACTTATTTAATGCACAAGGCATTGATGTGATCCCAGCGGCAACCGACTTTCAAGATTTTAGTCAGTATCCAACGTACAAACAGTTTATACCTAACATTGCAGTACTTGTTGCAGTGACCAGAGTAGCGCATGAGAAAATTGGCAGTGCATGGGTGAGTGTGCGCCGCTGGATTGATCCAGAGGCGCTGTAGAACATCAGACTGGATTGTCGATATCGATAAACGTTACATCAAAACCATGCTGCTGAGCTAAAAGCTCGCCTAAGGCTTTAATACCATAACGCTCAGTCGCATGGTGCCCTGCTGCAAAAAAGTCGATACTTTGCTCGTGTGAACTATGAATCGTTTGCTCAGAGGCTTCACCTGTAAGATAAGCATCAATACCTTGAGCTGCCGCTAAATCAATATACCCTTGTCCGCCACCTGTGCACCAAGCGATGGTTTCGATTTTCTCTTTTCTTACCAAACTAGTTAATGGTGCACGGTCAAGTACTTGGGTTATTTTGGCGGTAAATTCTTCACCACTTAAAGGTGTTTTTAAACGGCCTTTTACCGGCACACTATTTGGGCCAGATTCAAGCCCACCTGTGAACTCAATATCGAGTAACTTAGCCAGTTGCGCGTTATTACCAATTTCAGGGTGTATATCTAGCGGTAAATGATAGCCATATAAGTTAATATCATTATTTAAAAGCGCTGCAATACGGCGCTTTTTCATGCCCGTGATTGGCTGCGATTCCCCTTTCCAGAAATAACCATGGTGTACCAAAATAGTATCTGCATTTTCTGCAATAGCGGCATCAATCAATGCTTGGCTAGCGGTGACACCCGTCACTATCTTTTTTACTTCGCTCGCACCTTCAACTTGTAAGCCATTTGGGCAAAAGTCAGCGATAGAATCAGGTTTAAGAATGTCGTTTAATAATTGAGTAAATTGTTTGCGTTGCATATAAAAATCGTCCTTCAACCCTCTATTTTGTGCAAATTTTGGCGTTTATGAGTGAAAAATGGAAGGAAAATCGCAAAAAATTGAAAAGTAAGCTGAAAATAGGTATAAATATATATTCTTAATCTGTGTTTACAACGTATAGGGTCTCTGATGAGCAAACTAGACAAAACAGAAGTGTTAAATGCCTTCGAAGCAGCATACGAAGCAGCGAATGGTAAGAAACCTGAAATCACAACAAAACCTGGTTGGTATAGCATCGACGGTGGCAAAAATATGCGCCTTGCTGATGTTGCAGCGCTGACTGAAGAGCTCACTTCTGGTAAAACAGCTGAGCCTAAAGCAGAAGAAGCACCTAAAGCACCAGCGAAAAAAACCAAAACTAAAACCGCTGCACCGGCTAAAACAGCTAAGAAAGCATCGTTCACTGTTGTTACAGCAAACGATGACGGTTACAAAGCTGAAGAGCTTTGGATTGTTAACCTAGCTGAAAAAGACCACGATTGTCGTTTACCGCGTGGTGTTGTGTAATCAAATTACACTTAGCAATTTTAAAAACCGCTACTCGTTAGCGGTTTTTTTATGGCTGTTCATTTGGCTAGTTATAACCCATTGGCTAACATGGCCAAACAACACTATAAATACGGTTCCAATCAATACAGGCATCACTAAAAAGTCCCAGCTTTGCATAGATTGCATTATCAAAATTGGGTTTGCGCCTGCTGCGGGATGTACGGTATCTGTCAACATCATTAGGCTAATTGCCAACCCTGTAGCTATAGCAATTTCAACAGGCCCTACTCCGACATAATTTACAAAAACAACGCCGATTAGTGCAGTTAAAAAGTGCCCACCAATAACATTCTTCGCTTTAGCTAAAGGGCTGTGTGGCACACCAAATACCAGCACCGCAGTTGCCCCTAATGGGGCCATCAACCACACCCCATAACTTCCTAATTGCTGTAAATAGGCCAATACAAAAATTGCCATACAAGCAAATATACCCGCAATGGCCGCCTTGCTTACTTTATTCTCCATAAAACCTCCAATAGGTAGACCGATTTGTCTACCAGCAAATGGTAGACAAGTTGGTCTACTTCTGTCAAGCTATCATTAGTCACCTAATGAGACCTTGTTATGGATAAACGAACACATATTATTTTGACCGCCCTGTCACTTTTTTATCAAAAAGGCATTCATAGTGTGGGAATAAACGAAATTATTAGTGTGGCGGGTGTCGCCAAAAAAACCATGTACCATCATTTCGCAAGTAAAGATGAGTTATTATTAGCGTGCCTTAGTGAGCGACATAACAGGTTTTTAAATTGGTTAACGCATGCCACCAGCAAGCTAACTACTGTTGAAGAATTTAAAGTCGCTTTGATCAGCTGCCATGAAGCTTGGTTTAATTCTGAAGTGACTGAGTTAGGTGATTTTAATGGCTGTTTATTTATTAACACTGCCGCTGAGTTTGCTGATCCTACAAGCCCGATAAATCAAGCCTGCAAAGAGCATAAAATGGCAGTCCAGCAGTTAATTAAACAGCGTTTATCAGCGTGTAATAACATGGAAAGTTCGCAGCTAGACTCGCACAGCCACTATTTGATGACGCTTGTAGAGGGCATGATCTGCCAAGCAAAACTAGTTGGAATTAAACATTTTCCTCATTTAAAACAATAAAAAAGCGGCACAATGGCCGCTTTCAGTTTAGATTTACGCTATGTTAGATTTTTTCAAAATATAACTTTTCGCGTTTTTTCTCACCCACTTCATTCATGGTGACAGCATCAAATAGTCGACCATTGATCATGGTGTAATCGATTTTATCTGTATCACGAATGTTAGTTAGCGGGTTCCCGTCAATAACAATTAAATCGGCAAGTTTACCCGGCTCAAGAGAACCGATGTTGTTATCAAGGCCAATGTATTTAGCAGGATCTAAGGTTGCTGCACGAATAGCTTCAAGTGGTGTCATACCACCTTGCGCAAACATCCAAATTTCCCAATGTGCCGCTAAACCTTCACGTTGACCGTGAGCACCAAGGTTTACTAAAACACCTAAGTCTTGCAGCTCTTTAGCAACACGGGCGTTGTTAAAGTGGTTATAGTGATGATCGGGCGCCTTAACACGACGCATTGAGCGAGGTAAAAGCTGATTCTTTGGTACAAACTTACTTAAGCGTGGGTGATTCCACACATCTGTCTTGTCGTACCAATAATTTTCACCCCAAATACCACCGTAAGCTACACCCAGTGTCGGCGTATAACCCACATCGCTTTGAGACCAAAGCTGGCGAATATCATCGTAAATATTGGCAACAGGAATTGAGTGTTCAATACCCGTATGACCATCAACTACCATAGTTAAGTTGTGCTGCAGCAATGAACCGCCTTCTGGCACAACCATCATTTCAAGTTCACGACCTGCTTCAATAACTTGCTGGCGCTGTTCACGACGAGGTTGGTTATATGATTTAACACTAAACGCACCTACTTTCTTTAAACGCTCAAGGTGGAATTTAGCATCTTCTAACGAGTCAATATGCGATGTATAACCTGGCATATTTGCACCATATAAAATGGTACCCGTTGAGAAAATACGAGGGCCGACAATCATGCCTGCTTTTTGCATTTCGCTTGCAGCAAAAATCTCTGTGGTGTCGTTTGATGGATCGTGAATCGTTGTCACGCCTAACGCTAAGCCCGCTAAGTTCTTCCAGTTTTGCTGTGGAATGATCTCATCGCTGCCTTGTGAGCCGTGCGCATGCGCATCAACAATACCCGGCATAATTGTCTTGCCAGTTACATCAATTACTTCTGCGCCTTTAGGAATAGCAACACTGTCTTTACTACCAACCGCTTTAATATGCTTACCATCAGTAACAATAACGCCGTTTTCAATGACCTGCTCACCGTTCATGGTGATAATACGCGCACCAGTTAACGCAAAGATTGATTTAGGCTCCGCCATGGTTTTTGTAAAACCTATGTTATCGCCGCTTTTAACTTTAAAGTCAGTCTCTGCATTTTGGTTAATATCAAATAAACCCGCTAAGCTTGCATGATATAACTCTGGGCCTAAGCTCCAATAAAGTTTATCGCTTGTGCCACTCCAGCTGATGTTTTCACCCGCGCGAACAGAAAGCTGCTCAATTGGGAATTGGCTATCTTTCGGGCCAATATTAATGGTTTTGCCACGCTCAACAAATGGCGTAACAAATACTTTAAAACGCTCTGCAAACGCTAAGTATTGGCCATCTGGTGATACTCTAAACTCTGTAGCATGTTCTGATTCGTAAAGTTTACGAACTTGCTTTGATTCAAGCTCAACAACACTTAATGTTGGTTTCGGCCAAGGGCTCATCACATAAATACGGTCATTCGCTGCACCAAATTGTGGCTGATATCCTGATTTAGTGATTAGCGTCGCTTTACCACCTTTAGCACTTACTGAGTAAATGCCTGGCTCTAATGACCATGTTGGGTTAAGGATACTGCCGCCAGACGCTTTACGGTAAACAACTGTTTTGCCATCAGGGCTGAAAGTTGGCTCTACATATTTACCCGGCTCTTTAGTAATGGTATCGCCACGGCCACTGCGCGCAGATACAACACGTACTGAGCCCTGTTCGTTATCATCCCATGTGGTGTAAACAACCTTCTTACCATCACGAGAGAACTGCGGGAATAATTCAAAGTGGTCGTCTTGCTTAGTCAGGCGCTTTACTTTGCCAGACTCTAAATCACGTTTATAAATATGACCTAGCGCTTCAAAAATAGCCGTTTCACCATCCGGTGAAATTTGTACATTGCGCAGCATTTTCACATCAAAATTATCGCTATCGATGTTTTGTGTAAAACGCACCGCTTTTTGAATTTGCTTATTGGTCTCAACTTTAAATGGAATAGTCGAGACAGACTTATCATCTACATCTAGCTTGTGAATGGTACCACCCGCCCAAAAGACCAGCTGTTCGTTATCTGGTGTCCAAGCAATTGTTGGGTATACGCCATGAATTGCCCATGTCTCTTGCATATCACGCTCAAGCTCGCCATACAGCTTGGTATGCTCACCGGTGTGAAGATCATATAAGTACAAGCTTGTTTGGAAATCATCGCGCTTGATATACGCAAGCTTTTTACCATCTGGTGAAGGTGTTGGTCGAATAGCCCCACCCATACCATCTATAATTGTTTCAATTTCGCCGGTTTCACGGTCATAGCGTTTAATTTTATAAATACCCGCTACAGAATCTTTAGAGTAATGGAATGTTTTACCCGGCGTTGCATCATGAGAGAAATAAACATAACGACCATCTGGTGAGAACATTGGCTCGCCTAAGTCTTTTTGGTCGTTTTCGCGTGCGGTTAGCTGTACACCTTTACCACCCGCTTTGTGGTAGAGCCATACTTCACCAGCCCCTAAAGAGCGGCTTGCAGTAAAGTGCTTACGCGCAACTAAGTAGTCACCATCTGGGCTCCAAGCTGGGCTGTTTAACAAACGAAATGTTTCGTTCGTTACGGCTTTTTGGTTTTCACCATTTAAATCCATCACCCAAATGTTATCGCCACCTCCTTGGTCTGAAGTAAACGCAATGTGCTTACCATCAGGGCTAAAACGTGGTTGCATTTGCCATGCAATATCACTGGTTAATTGCGTTGCTGTGCCACCTGACATTGGCATGGTATAAATATCGCCGAGTAGGTCAAACACCACTGTTTTACCATCAGGGCTAATATCTACGTTCATCCACGTGCCCTGCTCAACACTAATTTTAGCGTCTAGGAATTGGCCTTTTGGTGCGTCCACCTGCCATTTGTCGTCATTTGATTGCTCAGCTGCCGCCACTTGCCCAGTTAGAGCAAGTGAAATAGATACAGCGAGCGCTGTATGAAGCATTTTCTTCATTGAAATCTCACTTTTTATTGTTTTGCTTATATGCACACTTTTAAGATTGCACCAAATAGCATAGCAAGATTCCAGTGATTCGTGTTAAACAGACGTAAATAGTCGACTAATGCCACGCAATCGGATCAAACTGATAAAAGCCAACCAGTAAATGATAAATTTCTGGGTCAAACTGTCTGAGTTCAGCGGGTTTTTCTAAGAAGGTTTCGGTGATAACAGCAAAAAACTCTGCCTCATTGGTCGCGCCATAGCTATGAATAACATGAGGCATGCCATAAGCTAAATGGGTTTTGAGTTGATTAAACGCGCGGCTAAATACTTTTGCCCACTTTTGGTAATCTTCGTTACTCGAAAGCAGTGGTGTACCCGTGGTTTTACCGGTTTCTTGGTCGAGCTGATGGGCAAATTCATGAAATACCAAATTATGACCATCACTTGGTAAGCGGTTCCCCTCAAGGACATCATGCCAACTCAATACCAAGGTTCCACCAGGCCATGATTCACCTTGACGCACGGTATTGTGATAACTGACAAGCCCAGCATTATCACGAGAAGTTTGCGGGGCATAATACGCGCTTGGGTATAAAAGGATCTCTTTTACATTACGATACAATGGCCACGGTTTATTAAGCACTAAAACACAGGCATCTGCCGCTACAATCAGCTTCATTGCATCATTAAGCTTAAGACCATCACAACCAATAAAGCGTTTTTCATTTAAAAACCAAACGATGTGACGCTCCAGCTTTTCACGATCGGCATCCGTCATCTTTCGGTAGATAGGCATATATTTTAACAGCAGATTTTTTTGCTGAACATTGAGGGAGTTATTAAGGTATTTTTTCTGCCAAAAGTGGTTACGGATATCGTCCCAGCGCCAGTAACACACAACAAAAATTATTAAAAAAAGTATCAAAACCAGGTTAAGCATTACTATCGCCTAAAAAACAATCTTGATACTTTAATGTGTGCAAACAAAAAAAGATCAATTGTTTACACACATTTTTATTTGAAAAGCTGATTAATCGAGCGTAATACAGCCTTGATTATAAATAAAAATTTGGTTTCGACCGTTATTCTTCGCATTGTATAAAGCGTTATCGGCATGTGATAGCAAGCGGTCATAATCAACAACTTGCGCGTTATCTGCTACACCAAAACTTACCGTGACAGAAAGACTATCTGCTAATTCTGAGAAATCGTAACCCGCTATCTCTAAACGGATAATTTCACACAATCTTGCGGCTTCTTCAGCATTTTTGTATGGGAACAACAGGGTAAATTCTTCACCACCCCAACGCGCCGCATAGCCTTCATCAGGGAAATTCATACGCAGTAAACGAGCAATTTCACAAATCACTTTATCACCAATTAAGTGCGAGAAATTGTCATTAATCAGTTTGAAGTGATCAATATCCATAATCGCAATACTGAGCGTTTTATTATCACGTTGGAACTGACTAAAGTTTTCAGACAGCCACATATCGAAAGCACGTCTATTCGGTAATTGCGTTAATTGGTCATGATTCGCTAAATGAGCAAAGGCATCGGCTTGCGTTTGCAAATCATGCATTTGCTGTTCAACTTTTTCCGTTAACTCAATTTCAATGCGCTTGTAATGATATAAGCGGTATTTATAAATGGCATAAGCAGCAAAAAGCACAGCAACTAAGACAAATAACTTAAAGCTGGTTTTTTGCCAAAAATAAGGGGCAATTTTAAAACGCAGAACTTGCTCATTATTTTGCCAGTCACTATTTGGGTAACCTGCACGCACTTTAAAGGTATATTTACCTGGTGGTAAATTGGTGTACTCGGTAATGGCCAAGCGCCCCCTGTCTACCCATTGTTGATTGTAACCACTTAGTTGAGTTTGGTAATTTAACCGCCCAGGCATGATAAAACTTAGCCCAGCGTAGTTAAACGAAACACGAGAAACACCAGCAGGTAAGCTCAAAACCTCATTACCAACAGGTAAAGTCATGGGTTTGCCATCGACTTCAAAGCTTTCAATAACCGTCGATAATCGTCGTTTACTGGCTTCTTTTAAGCGCTCTGGTGTCGCAATAGCGACGCCTTTGGCTGTTGCAACCCATACTTGACCATCTGAATGAAGTACAGCAGCAGGGTTTGAACCGCCATTCGCTTGCGCGCTTAGCATGCCATCGCCTTCATCATAAAGCTGCATCGAAACGCTCATTGGTTGAACTTTTTCAGGGTTATCTAAAAGTGCAACTAGCTGAGCTTTGTTCACTTGAATAACACCGCGGTTACTGGTCAGCCACAATGAATCACCTTGCTCTATGACTTGGAATAGCTTATCGACCGGTAAACCTTGGTCTCGACCAAACAAACTCATTTTATCTGTACTGAGATTGTAACGAACGAGACCTCTATCGGTCGCAAGCCACATTTTATCGCCATTTAAGTAAAAGCCGAATGCATATTCAGTGCTGAACTGCTTTGGAAACTCGAGTGTTTTAAACTGCTTTGTCGCTGGGTCATAAATGGACACACCCACTCCCGTGCCGACCCATAACCTGCCATGGTCATCCTCAACAAGGGCCATAATAAAATCACCAATTAAGCCATCTTCGGTGGTGAATAATTCAGTTTGCCCAGCAGGGTCTATTTTGGTTAAACCACCGGCGGTGCCAATCCATAAGTTATCAGCTTTATCAAAAAACACAGCGCGAACTTCGTTGCTGATCAGGCCATTACTGCGGTTTTTTACGGGATAAATTTGCCCATTGACCACTTTCATTAAACCGGCAGTGTAAGTACCAACCCATACTCCGCCCTGCTTATCTTCAGTTAAACTTAATACGGATAGCGGATCTTTTTCATAAGCTTGAATAAGGGTGGTGAGCTTGCCATTTTCAATACGGTTTAAGCCATTACTACTGCCCACCCATAAGCTGCCATCAGAATGCGATAACACGGTACGCACATAGTCAGATGCAAGCCCACGGCTTTGACTCCAATTAGTAAATGGTGCTTCACGCAAGCGGAATAACCCGGCATTAGTGCCAACCCAAATACTTTTTTCGCGGTCTTGCAGTAAAGATAAAATACGGTTGTTGGGTAAGCCATCATCTGCCGCTAAGTTTTCAAGGCCTAAACTGCTGAGTCTGAACACCCCTTTATTGATGGTGCCAAACCACAAATCGCCCTGCGCATCTTCGAGTAAGCTGGCAATTGATTCGTTGTTTAGGACAGGATTAATAGCAACAAACTTATCGTTTTGCTTTTGCCATGCCCCTTTTTCAGTGCCGACAATTAAAGTGCCTGACTCAGTTAGTAATAAGGTAAACACAGAGGCATTAGGGAGCCCAGAGTTTTCACTGACCTTACTAACTTGCTTATTCTTTATTTGATAAAGACCATCACTGGTCGCAGCCCAAATCACGCCTGTGTTGTCTTGTAAAAGACGGTATGCGCTTAGCTTATCAAGCAGTTTTTGCTCAGTGGCAGTTTCAGAAGCGCGGTAAACAATGCCTTGCCCTTCAAGTGCCAGCCATAGCTCACCTTGTTCAGTAACAAGTGCATGGTTAACCATGGCTGATGAACTTGGTAATGCTCGCCACCCCCCTTGTGAACGAAGCGCAATACCGCCACGAGCACCCACGATATATAAATCGCCATTCTCCATCGGGATCAGGCTACGTAAGCCAGAATCAGGTAAGCCAGGAATTTCTGTTCGAGTAAAAAGTTTAAACTCACGACCATTAAAACGGGCAAGCCCTTCCCAAGTCGCTATCCAAATGTAACCATCTTTGGTTTGCGTTACGCCATTAATGCTATTGTGAGGAAGGCCGGCGCGAGTGCTCCAAGTCTCTGTAAAATAATCACTTAAAGAGAGGCGTGCAGAATCAGCAAAAACGCTGAAACTCAATAAAAGAAAAATACAACTAACTACCCGCACCATAAAACTAAAACCCTGATATTTATTATCGTTCTATTCAGTGATGTAGCTCTGTGAAGCCAAAGTCATCCCTAACTTCAGATAATACTACATTAGTTGCAATTTTTACTCACTTTAATGACATTTAGCAACAATCAATTACAAAAATTCGTAATTTTTTCTTGCAGTATTTTCACAAATCGCGCCACATGCAAGCCATCCATCAAAGCATGATGCACATCGATTGAAAGCGGCATCTTGCCAGTTTGTGAATCATATTGACCAAACACAAACTTAGGAATACCAAGACCATGCCCCTCACTTACAGCATGCGAGAAGCCGCTAAAGTTTAACCATGGAAGTACTGAGATATGAATAAGGTCAGGCTGCCCTTCTGTTGCAGCAAATGCATCAGAGAAAAATGGTTTTGCTTTACTTGTTTTACCCACAGCAATAGCGTGTTTTGAAAAGTCTGCCATCGACGCTTGTTTTTCAAAATAACTAAAGCGAAATGTTTCATCTTCTGCAAGCTCGACCACACTTCCTCTTACCGATGACAGTTGTACCGGCAACGAATCAATAATACGTTGGCGCATTGGTGCATAGTCATGACATGCTTCAAGTGTTAGGTAAACATAGCTGTGAAAGAAGGAATACGGTTCAGCTTTGCACTTGTTATATAGAGCCGCCATATCGAGTGAAACACATACATTAAAATATGGCAGAGAAAATTCTTTGAAAAAAGCGAAATGCTGTTTGCGAGGCCAAGTAGCTAGATCGATAGGTGTGATTTCACAAGATGGAGTTTTCATTAGGTGCCCTCGAGATTTAAAAGCCGAGTTTACCTAGCCTGCGTGACTTCGTCACCTTGATGCGATAAATAACAGAGACAAAAAAGGTGCGACTTGCGCACCTTTTTACCTGTAAATTTATCGATTTACTAAATTATAAGCCGTTTTCGATGATTTCTAATGCTAGTTCATCGGCAATTAAATGCGTCGACTTCTGCTCTTTTTCAGAGCGAGCAAAGATTTCTGTTAGCGTATCAAAAATGCCTTCAACGTGTTTCGTTGATGCTTCTGCACTATAACCTTCTGGTGCCGTTTCGTAATAAACGTTGATGATACCACCTGCGTTAATTACGTAATCTGGTGCATATAAGATACCTTTTTCGCGGATGATCTCACCGTGACGAGACTCTGCTAATTGGTTGTTCGCACAACCTGCAATAATTGTTGCTTTTAAACGCGGGATAGTCGTGTCATTTACCGTTGCGCCAAGTGCACATGGTGCATACACATCAACATCTAAGTCGTAGATTTCATCAATACCCACAGCCGTTGCATTGAAGTCATTTACAACACGCTCAACAGCTTGTTCGTTGATATCTGTTACAAATAATGTTGCGCCCGCTTCATGTAGGTGTTTACAAAGGCCATATGCTACTGCACCTAAACCTTGCACGGCTACTTTGATACCAGCAAGATCTTGATGACCTCGTTGATGTTGTAAAGCGGCTTTAATACCTAAGAATGTACCATATGCTGTGAACGGTGAAGGGTTACCACTTTTACCTTCAAGGCCTAATACATAGTTAGTTTCTTTATTCATGATTGCCACATCATCACAAGTGATGTTTACATCTTCAGCTGAATAGTAGCTACCGCTTAAACGCTCTAACTGGCGACCAAATGCACGGAAAAGTTGCTCTGATTTAATTTCTTTAGCATTACCGATGATCACTGACTTACCGCCACCAAATGGTAAACGTGCCACAGCATTTTTGTAGGTCATACCTTTTGATAAACGAAGTGCATCAGTAACAGCATCTTCATCAGTTGTGTAGTTCCACATTCTGCAACCACCAACCGCTGGACCTAACTTGGTATTGTGAACCGCGATAATAGCTTTTAGGCCTGATTCTTTATCTGAACAAAACACCACTTGCTCGTGGTTATCAAAGTCGACTTTATTAAATACAGCCACAGTTAAATACTCCGAAATTTTCTTACCCTAAGGGGTGTGAGCGCTGAAAGTGCCGAGACTTTATCACTTCGTTTGCTCCCTTGCCACTAAATGAGATGATAAAACTAAGCAAAGTTCTCAGACCGAAATAACAACTCAAAAACTAACACTTTATGGAAAAAATATACCAATCAATGTACGCATTAAGCATTGTTAATTCAAAACAAAATATTAACATTACAAACTTTATTACGTGAACGTAAAGGTAAAGTATAGCGTAAAGAAAAAGTGACAAGAAGAATGTGCCGATAAAGCCAATTAAAATCGGCTTTTAAAGAGATGTTAGAGAAATAGCTGAGACTGGTCAGAGCTGAAAAAAAACGGCGCAGGTGCGCCGTTTTTTCAAGAGAGTTGCAAGATGGTTACTTTAATTTGCCATCAAGTTCTTCGATTTTTGCTTTCCAAATAGCAGGACCTTGCGTATGCGCATTGGCGCCTTCACTATCAACAGCAACCGTTACTGGCATATCTTCTACTTCAAACTCGTAGATTGCTTCCATACCTAAATCTTCGAACGCAACAACACGTGCTTTCTTGATTGCTTTAGATACAAGGTAAGCTGCACCACCTACTGCCATTAAGTAGATAGATTTATTGTTTTTGATTGATTCAACTGTTGCAGGACCACGCTCTGCTTTACCAATCATACCAATGATGCCCGTTTTTTCTAACATCATATCAGTGAATTTATCCATACGAGTCGCAGTTGTAGGGCCAGCAGGACCTACCGCTTCATCACCCACTGCATCTACAGGGCCAACGTAGTAGATAAACTTGTTATCAAAATCAACGCCTTCAGGTAAACCTTCACCTGATTGGATCATATCTTGTAAACGTTTATGCGCGGCATCACGACCCGTTAAGATAGTACCAGACAGAAGAACCGTTTCACCCATCTTCCATTCTTGCGTGTCTTCTTTAGTCAGTGTGTTTAAATCAACACGACGTGTACCTTCACCTACTTCAAATGTAACTTCTGGCCAATCTTCAAGTTTAGGCGCTTTAAGATCAGCTGGGCCTGAACCATCTAATGTGAAGTGAACGTGACGAGTTGCCGCACAGTTCGGGATCATAACCACTGGTTTTGATGCTGCGTGGGTCGGTGCCGTTTTAACTTTCACATCAACTACGGTTGTTAAACCACCTAGGCCTTGTGCACCAATACCTAATTTATTAGCACGTTCGAAGATATCGATACGCATTTTTTCTTCAGTTGTTTCTGCGCCGCGCTCAATAAGCTCGTGAATATCAACCGGATCCATTAATGATTCTTTAGCAAGTACCGCAGCTTTTTCTGCAGTACCACCAATACCTATACCTAGCATGCCAGGTGGACACCAGCCCGCACCCATTGTTGGTAATGTTTTTTCAACCCATGCAGCCACATCATCAGATGGGTTAAGCATAACCATTTTCGTTTTATTTTCTGAGCCGCCGCCCTTCGCTGCCACCATTACTTCTACTTCAGCGCCTGGCACTAAGTCGATATGAACAACTGATGGAGTATTGTCTTTGGTGTTTTTACGCGTGCCAGCAGGGTCTGCAACAATTGATGCACGTAATGGGTTATCTGGGTTTAAGTATGCGCGACGTGTACCTTCATCAACCATTTGCTGAACAGTCATGTCTGTTTTATCCCACTTAACATCCATACCTACTTTTACGAAACAAGTAATGATACCTGTATCTTGGCACAGTGGACGTTTACCTTCAGCAGACATACGAGAGTTAATTAAAATTTGCGCAATGGCATCTTTTGCCGCTTTGCTTTGCTCTTTGTTGTAAGCTTTTTCTAAGGCTTGTACGAAATCGAGAGGGTGATAAAAAGAAATGTATTGCAATGCATCTTCAATGCTATCAATGAAGTCTTGCTGACGAATTGTACTCATTACGGGTTCCTTAAGTTTTTATCGCGTAGCGCTGTACGTGATCCTGAGTAAACCGGTGACGAAGATTTACTCTACGGGTTAGTCATGGCATCACTATAAAGGAAATCATAACGCTGCCAATCAAATTTAACTTATGATACCCTCCTCGCCCGTTTCGGGCTAGTTATTCAGGGCAATGTAGATGATAAACGATGAAAATTTGTGCATTAAATTAAATTTAAGTGGTGATTGCATCGCGCTATTTAGTCATTTTGCTCATTTGCCTCATGCTGTGTTGCTCGATTCAGCCAATAGCGAGCATGTAAATAGCCGCTTCGATATCATTGCTATTGCACCATTAAAGCAATTAGAAGTGCGCGAAAATACATGCTTTGTCGACGGCAAAACACAATCAAGTGATTGTTTTAGCTTGATGAAAGAAGGTCTTCAGGAATTTAATCACACAGCTAACCCTAATAACCTACCCTTTACAGGTGGGTGGCTTGGCTATTTTGGTTATGACCTAGGTCGTGTGATTGAAAGCATGCCAAGTACTGCCGAAAACGACATTAACATGCCACAAATGGCTGTAGGCCTTTATCCAGATGCTCTTATTTATGATAAGCAACAACAAAGCTGGTTTTACGTCTGTCAGCCAAATCATAATCGCTTAGCGCTATACCAGCAGCACCTAAACGAAAAACCAGCAAGTGCAGAGTTCGCGCTACAAAGCGACTGGCAATCAAACATGAGTCAAGCCAGCTACAGCGAAAAGTTCGAGAAAATTCAAGCTTATTTAAAAAGTGGTGACTGCTACCAGATCAACCTTGCACAGCGTTTTAAAGCTGAATTTTCAGGTTCAACATGGCAAGCATATAAACAACTTCGAGAAGCCAATAAAGCACCATTTTCAAGCTATATAAATCACCCTGATGGCGCTATTTTATCTATTTCACCAGAGCGTTTTATTTCGATTAATCAGGGCCAAATAGAAACCAAGCCAATTAAAGGAACGCTCCCTCGTTTGGCTGACTCTGAACAAGACCAAGCGCAAGCAACTCGTTTACAGCAATCAGAAAAAGACCGCGCAGAAAATGTCATGATTGTTGATCTGCTGCGCAACGATTTAGGCAAAGTGGCTCGCCCAGGTAGTGTCACCGTCCCCTCGTTATTTGCAATTGAAAGCTTTCCGGCTGTGCATCATTTAGTAAGTACAGTGCGCGCAGAGTTAGCAGATGGCAAAGATGCCGTTGACCAAATTCATGCCGCTTTCCCAGGTGGTTCAATTACCGGAGCGCCGAAAATTCGCGCTATGGAAATCATAGAAGAGCTCGAGCCGCATCGCCGTAGTGTGTACTGCGGCTCAATTGGCTATTTAAGTGCCTGTGGCAACATGGATACCAGTATCACAATTCGTACTTTAGTGTGCCACAAAGGTGCAATCTATTGCTGGGCTGGCGGTGGCATTGTGGCTGATTCAAAGGTCGACTTGGAGTACCAAGAAACTTACGATAAAGTAAATAAAATACTGCCTTTATTAAAGTAAAAGTTGAAGTAACTACCTTGAATAGCCAGCAAATAATTGCCCGTTTTAGTTTAAGTCAAACCACAGAGCGCCCAGCAACCATTCGCTTTAATGCCGAAAAGCGTGCCAGTGCCGTAATGTTACCTCTGCTTGATGTTAACGACGAAGCGCATTTGTTGCTGTGCAAGCGACCTAGTTATTTACTTCATCACCCGGGGGAGATTTGCTTACCGGGTGGCAAGTATGAAGAACAAGATGACACGTTAATGCACACCGCTCTTCGAGAGCTTAATGAAGAGCTTAACATTGCGACACACCAAGTGACTGTCCACGGTAAATTACATCAGTACGCGACCCTAACCGGTTTCACTATTGAGCCTTTTGTGTGTGTAGTTAGCGAAGGCACAACGTGGCAAGCAGATCCCAACGAAGTTGCTGCCAGCTTTTTAATGCCCTTATCTTATTTGAGTAATCAACAAAATTGGCAACCCCTCCCCTTTGAGCGAAATGGTAAAACCATTACTTTGCAAGGTTTGATGACCCCCCATGGACTGCTTTGGGGAGCAACAGCGAGCATAATTAATAACTTTATAAAACAGCTCGCCCTACCAGTTTAATTATCCTGCTTTTAGGGTTACACAGGCACGTTTAAACGTTATCATGTGGCACCGTTCAAAGGCAGGTAGTATGCCGTTAATAGAAAAATGAGTAGCAAATTATGATCAGTGCATTCGATATGTTTAGTATTGGTATTGGCCCATCGTCATCTCACACTGTTGGCCCAATGCGCGCTTCGCGTTTATTTGTAAACGAACTAGAAGAAAAAAACTTACTTGCAAACGTCACCGATATTAAAGTTGAGCTATTTGGCTCACTCGGCCAAACAGGTATTGGCCACGGCTCTGGTAAAGCTGTGATCTTAGGCCTTGCCGGTTATGATCCAGAAACCATTGATGCTGACTTAGTCGACGATATCCTCGCGAAAATCGAAAAAGAGCAGGTTATTTATTTAAACCAAAGCCATAAAGCCAATTTCCCTAAACAAGGTGCGATTGTATTTCATCGTCGTAAAACATTACCAAAACATTCAAATGCAATGGAAATCATTGCCAGCCAAAATGGCGAAAAGTTATTCAGTAAAGTGTATTACTCAATCGGTGGCGGCTTTATCGTCAGTGATGAAGAGTTCGAGAACGAAAAACAAAAAGCACTCGAAATCCGCGAAGAAAACCCAGCGCCTTATCCGTTTAACACGGCAAAAGAGCTGTTAGAACTGTGCCGTGAGTCAGGTTTTAGTGTATCAACGCTTATGATGCACAACGAAAAAACCCTGCGCAGCGAAAAAGACATCAAAGATGAGCTGTTTAATATTTGGCAAGTAATGAAAGCCTGTATTGAGCGTGGTATGCGTACAGAAGGTATCTTACCAGGTGGTTTAAAAGTAAAACGTCGTGCCCCTAGTTTACACCTTAAGTTAAATATTGAGGTAAACAACGACCCATTACGTGCTATGGATTGGGTTGATTTATTTGCCCTTGCAGTAAACGAAGAGAACGCTGCCGGCGGCCGTGTTGTTACCGCACCTACCAATGGTGCAGCAGGTATTTTGCCAGCGGTATTAATGTATTATCACACTTTCATTAAAGAAGTAGACCGTGATATCGCAACACGTTACTTATTAACGGCGGCAGCAATTGGTATTTTATATAAAAAGAACGCGTCAATTTCGGGTGCTGAAGTAGGTTGCCAAGGTGAAGTGGGCGTTGCTTGCTCAATGGCAGCAGGTGCACTTACTGAAATCATGGGTGGCAATGTAGTACAGGTTGAAAACGCCGCTGAAATCGGCATGGAGCACAACCTAGGCCTAACCTGTGACCCGGTTGGCGGCCTTGTACAAGTACCGTGTATTGAACGTAATGCGATGGGCTCAATTAAAGCAATTAATGCGTCACGCCTTGCAATGCGTGGTTCTGGCGAGCAAAAAGTGACCCTTGATAAGGTAATTAAAACCATGCTCGACACAGGTAATGATATGAAAACGAAATACAAAGAAACCGCTCGCGGTGGCTTAGCAGTTAATATCATCGAGTGTTAATATACAGCACGCTTTCAGCATAAAAAAGCCGCTTTTAAGCGGCTTTTTTATCTCTATTTTACTGGTAACTCAATGTTTTCGAAGAGCTTATCAACATCTTCTTGGTTACGTAATAAGCTTGCTCGCTCAACCAGTTCTTTCGTTAAGTGCGGTGCAAAACGCTCAATAAAATCATACATGTAACTGCGTAAAAAGCTGCCCTTTCTAAAACCAATTTTAGTGGTGCTCGCTTCAAATAAGTGGCTTGCATCAATACAGACTAAATCAGTATCGGTTATTTGATCAATCGCCATAGATGCTACAACACCTACACCTAGACCTAAACGAACATAAGTTTTGATTACATCAGCATCTGTTGCAGTAAAAACAATATGCGGCTCAAGTCCATGTGCATTGAAGGCCTTATCTAACTCAGAACGACCAGTAAAACCAAACACATAAGTAATAAGTGGGTATTTAGCCACATCGGCAACCGTTAAATTATCAGCCTTTTGCGCAAGCGGGTGTGTTTTTGCCACAACAATACTACGATTCCAGTGATAGCACGGCAACATAACTAAATCAGAATATAAATGCAGCGCCTCAGTCGCAATGGCAAAGTCAGCATCACCGCGTGCTGCCGCATCAGAAATCTGCTGTGGCGTACCCTGATGCATGTGCAAAGACACTGCCGGGTACTTTTTCATAAAGCCTTGAATAACATTCGGTAATGCGTAACGCGCCTGAGTATGAGTGGTGGCAATGTTTAGTTTACCTTGATCAGGCAAGGTATGTTCATTGGCAACCGCTTTAATACCTTCAACTTTCGACAATATTTCTCGTGAAATATTAATAATTTCGTTACCGGCACTGGTTACATGGGTAAGGTGTTTGCCACTACGGCCAAAGATCTGTACACCCAGTTCGTCTTCAAGCATACGAACTTGTTTCGAGATCCCCGGTTGCGAGGTAAATAAACTTTCGGCTGTCGCAGAGACATTCAGTTTATGATTTTGGACTTCGACTATATATCTGAGTTGTTGTAGTTTCATGGCTGCATTGTAAACGTTGTTATTGTTTATTTATAAAGGCTGCAAAGCGCAATGCCAAGCGATATTTCATCGCGCTATACATTTATATCGATTGTTTCTAAGGCTAACACATTAAATTACTGCTCGGTAGCCGTGTTTACTCGCAAAATATTCAATAAAGGTGCTAGTTTAGCGCTATACTCGTTATAAAGTAGTAATCGTAATAAGTTTATTCGAGATAACTACCGCAAAACTGTTCAGATCTAATCTTTTTAAGGTAAGATAAAAAAATTAGATAGTTAAAACTGAGATTTAGTAATGATTGTTTCTATCATCATCATGCTCATTGTTGCATTAATCGTGATCGCTTTATGGGTCAGCGCTGTGCAGCAACATAAAGAAAAACAAGAAGCAGAGCGCCGTAAAGAGCTTACAAAACAAAAAAAAATCATTGAAGAGGCAGAAGATGTACTGCTTAACAGTGCCAATATCCCCATGTCTGAAAATATTCTGCGTATTATTCAACGCCGTATTTATGATGCACTTGTTTCAATGGTCGAGCTTTCTCCAAGCTCAAAAGAATTAAAAAACAGACTAAAAGAATCTAAAGAACGCCTAGCCTCTCCTATCGAAGCAAGTAATAGCGATGCATTAGCACTACCAGATAACGACAAACAATTAATAGCTCTAATTCAAGGTATAAAGAAATTACGAGCAGTACTTCGCTCAGAGCATGGTAAAGGCAAGGTAGATAGCCAAGTATTTGTTGCTGAAGATAAACGCCTTGAAAAATTGCAGTTAAGAATCAATGTAGAAAGCCAAATTAAGCGCGGGATTTCAGCTCGCTCAGCAAATATGGTGGGCTCTGCCAGACAGTATTTTGAAAAAGCACTAGCAACACTGACCTCAGTTAGCTATAGCGATGAATATGTAAACTCGAAAAGACAAGAAGTTGAAGGCTATTTAGAAACGATTAGCTCTGAGTTGAAAGCATCAAATGCAACGTCACTAAAGAAGAAAGCAGAACAAGAGCAGGACGATTTAGACGTATTATTCGCACCAAAGAAAAAGTGGTAAACCACTTTTTCTTTGCTTTGTGCAAATTAAGATAAAAACGCAAACTTAACAATAAACAGCGCTGTTAATACCCACACACTAATACTGATTTCATCTTTTTTACCACATACCAACTTCACGGCAGTATACGAGATAAAACCAAGGGCGATACCGTGCGCAATCGAGAAAGTTAACGGCGTCATCAATAATACCACACTCACTGGAATGGCATCTGTCATATCATCCCAATTTACCAGCTTTAAGTTTTGCATCATTAACACAGCAACATATAAAATTGCACCTGCCGTTGCATAAGCTGGGATCATGCCAGCAAGTGGCGCAAAGAACATCATTAACAAGAAACAAATACCTACAACCACAGCGGTAAGACCTGTACGGCCGCCCACAGACACACCTGCTACTGATTCAATGTAAGACGTTGTTGTTGACGTACCAAGCATTGAGCCTGCAATAGTAGCTGTGCTGTCAGCACTTAAAGCACGACCTAAACGAGGCATTTTACCTTGTTCATCAGCAATACCTGCTTTTTGCGTTACAGCAACTAAAGTGCCTGAAGTGTCAAACAAATCAACAAATAAGAACGCAAAAACCACTGTTAGCATTGAGATTTCGAATGCTGCTGCAAAATCCAATTGCATAAAGGTTGGTGCAATTGAAGGCGGCATTGAAATAATTCCTTGATACTCCACAAGGTCTAAACCAAGCGCAATTGCTGTTACTAATAAAATACTGATAAGTACGCCGCTTTTCATATCGCGGTATAACAGTGCTGCAATAACAAAGAAGCTAAAAATCGCAAGTAGTGGGCCTGGGGCTGTGATATCGCCTAACTGCACTAAGGTTGCAGGGCTTGCTACGATAATACCGGCGTTTTTCAGTGCAATAAGGGCTAAGAAAGCACCGATACCTGTGGCAATGGCACGTTTTAACACCAGAGGAATAGCATCAATGATCCACTCTCTCACCTTAAATAGGCTTAAGAATAAGAAGATACAGCCAGACATAAAAACTGCACCTAATGCAGCTTGCCAAGTGTAGCCCATGCCCAAAACAACACCATAAGTGAAGAAGGCGTTTAAGCCCATACCCGGAGCCAGTGCTAATGGGTAGTTTGCCCATAAACCCATGATAAAACAGCCAATTGCAGCAGCAATACAGGTTGCTACGAATGCCGCACCTTGATCCATTCCCGCTTCTGCAAGCATGGCAGGGTTAACAAATACAATGTAAACCATGGTAATGAATGTTGTGATGCCAGCAATAGTCTCGCGGCGCACAGAAGTGTTGTTTTCAGTGATTTTGAAAAGTCTTTCGAACATGTTGAACTTTAAGTTGAGATTAATTGGCTAATTTTATCATATTTTATCTCAATAAGAGGACATTTTACCTTGCAATGTTCTAAACTAATAAGGTCTTTTATTTCAAGAAAATAACTAAACTATGTCTGATAATTCGCCAGTAGGCTTAGATTTAGAGCAACAGCTTGATAATGTACTTGCCTTTATTACCCAACCCGATAAAGGGTCGGCGCCAAATAAAAGTACTCAATCTGTTGAAAACGTACTAAACAAAGCTTTGTATTATTTAAAAAATGAACAGCCTCCCCTTGCTGCAAAATGGATGCGCTTAGCAGCTATGGCAGGTAACCATAGGGCGCAATTTTATATGGGGCTGTTTTTCATCAAAGGGCAAGGTGTACCGCACAGTGTTTTTCATGGCGCGGTGTGGTTAAGTCTGGCAAGTAGCCAAGGTTATGAACCTGCAACGGCTGCACTTGATGATCTTAGAAAACACATCAGTACGCGCAGATTACATGATGCGCAAAGCTATGCAGCTACCCTATATGAACAAATCCACCAGCAGCAATTTGCACATTTAATTCCTCGAGATCCTGACGCAAGCTAACACGCGTCAGGTTCTACAACTCATTAATGCTGTCTTGTCAGTTTACTCTCAAATGTTATGAGACCTGCACTAACTACAAACAATAAGATACCTATAAACTCAAGCAACACATGGCCTTTATGGGGCTTGATAATAGGTGTTTTTGAAGTAAGGCTATATAAACGCCTGCCTTGCTCGCCAGATTCTACAAACGAAATACCTTTATAGTCCGCTGAAATAATAAACTTAAAATCATGCCTGCTGATCATTTCTCGACGTTTTGCATCTATTTTCTCGCTGCTTTGTTCTACGAGTAGCGTTCGCCAATCATGAAAAATGCCATCTGGTTCATTATCTTTCACTACACCATATGATTTGTACTCATAGAACTTTGTATTGAATAGCTTTTCTTGATGCCCTAAATAAAACATGGCACAGCCTAGCGCACTTAACAGTATGGCAATATAGACGAGTGAACGCTGTTTAATGAATTGCTTATTACTTTGTTGCTTATACCAAGCTTCAATGTCAGGCACATTAATCAACCGAGCTTTATCTACAGAATGTTTTAATGGCTCCATAAAGTCGCAAATTGTTAGATTGAGCGCCGTTAATATTGAACGAAATGTGTCATTCGAAGGCACTGATTTATCGTTCTCAAGTTTTGAAAGGTAACTTTGTTCTATTCCAACTTGCTCTGCAAATTCTGGTTGGCTCAGTTTTAGCTCACTGCGATAGTGTTTTAGTTGTGTTCCGAATGTACTCATAACGCATTTCCTTTTTGTTGTGGAGCCGCCATTCTTTGCTATTCATGCAGATATAAAAAGCTGAATAAATAGGAATAATGAAGAATATTAGCAAGATAGGATGAAAGATACGAGATACGAGATACGAGATACGAGATACGAGATACGAGATACGAGATACGAGATACGAGATACGAGATACGAGATACGAGATACGAGATACGAGATACGAGATACGAGATACGAGATACGAGATACGAGATACGAGATACGAGATAAGAGATACGAGGGACTCGAACCCGCGACCCCCGGCGTGACAGGCCGGTATTCTAACCAACTGAACTACCACTCCGCAGTGGTATGTGCATGGGGTAATGCACTTAATTTGTTTATGATATCAAATGGCGGAGTGGACGGGACTCGAACCCGCGACCCCCGGCGTGACAGGCCGGTATTCTAACCAACTGAACTACCACTCCGCAGAGATATCATTGTTATTACTTAATTTGTTGGCGGAGTGGACGGGACTCGAACCCGCGACCCCCGGCGTGACAGGCCGGTATTCTAACCAACTGAACTACCACTCCGCGATACAAATTTTGTAATAAAATAGCGTTTAAATAGTGGCGGAGTGGACGGGACTCGAACCCGCGACCCCCGGCGTGACAGGCCGGTATTCTAACCAACTGAACTACCACTCCGCAGTATCTAATGCTATTTATTTTTCCTATTGGCGGAGTGGACGGGACTCGAACCCGCGACCCCCGGCGTGACAGGCCGGTATTCTAACCAACTGAACTACCACTCCGCAAAGGAAAATGTTTTACAACCATAAGTTGTGTAAGTAATTGGCGGAGTGGACGGGACTCGAACCCGCGACCCCCGGCGTGACAGGCCGGTATTCTAACCAACTGAACTACCACTCCAGCGCATACTTACAAATTGTCGAAAATTGGCGGAGTGGACGGGACTCGAACCCGCGACCCCCGGCGTGACAGGCCGGTATTCTAACCAACTGAACTACCACTCCACATTTTCGTTGCTGACTGAGTCTCCCCTGACAGCGGCGTGAATAATACGAATCACCCTCTGGTTCGTCAAGGGGTTTTTTGTATTTTTACAGGTTTTTTAGTCATCTGACATCGAAAGGTTTAAAATTTCACCTGATTTATCATTTTTTGAGCCATTTTTGCCAACTTCATTTTCATTCGTTGCTTGCTCATCATTTTCGGTTTGATTTTTTTTCTTTAAAAACGGTAAAGAAATTTTAAATTTCAGCGGTTTCTTCTGAACAAAAATTCTAATTGCCAGCCAACCTAATAAAAGGACGGTTAAATTTCCAACAACAATTAAGGTCACCATGAGCATGGTGGACGCTTTTTGTTCTTCTTCAAGAATTCGTTGTTGCTCTGCTTGCGCTTCTAAATCGATTTCAGGGCGAACAATTTCTGGTACAGCTTCAATTGGTCGCTCAATTTCAAATTTATAAGTAGGTAACGTCGCCATAAATTCACGGTCATTTATGTTGCTACCAAATACAGAGAGCTCAACACTGTATCGTCCCCAATCATAATTTTTAATTGCAAGCTCTCGTGTTTGCGATTTATCAGCATCTAAAGAGAACATTTGCTCTTCATTATTGGGGTAATATATTTTTCCTTGAATAAGTACAGTTTCTGGTTTAACGATTTCAGGATTTAGCGAGATCGTTAAAATGTGGTCATCTTCATCTTGCTCAGCAAGTGCTACTTCATAATCAAAAGGCGGCTCATGCACGACTATTGGTTTTTGCACCACGGTACGCTTTAGTATAGGCGTTTCTATATATAGCTCTGGTTGCCACTCTCCTGCCGGAAAGACCAGTTTAAACTCACCGGTAAACACACCATCAAGCGGACGCTCATCAAAGCCACGGCCATCATCTCTAAAATCGGTAACACTTTGCGTGCCCGCACCAAAGTTTGCGTAATCACTATTATTAGTGCTAACAAAATCAACGTGCAAACTTATCACATCGCGAAACTGGCCAACTTCTATTGGTTCACCATCATTTAATACGCGGCCAGTCAGCTTTACTGTTTCACCACGAAACAGCATAGGCGGGAGTGGATCAACATTAAGCTCTATTTCACCTAGCACCATAATACGGCTATCTGGCAAGATACTGCCGACCACTTGCCAAGGGCCAGGCATAGGGTTGCTAATGGTGATCAGGTCATAGCTCAGTTCATCATGCCAGTCGAGGTCATCATTGTTTACTGAGTCAGTAGCGTAATACTTAGTGCCGTCAGGACGTACTAAAACAACGGCAGGAGCACCGCGTTTACGAAAGAAGAGTAAGGTTACTTTATCGACTTTATGGTCAATACGAAAACGGTTCTCTAGCAGGGGAATTTCATTTTGCACCCCATCACGTTCTAATGGGGTTATTTTATCTTGCTCGTTGGCAAATCCCGCTAAGGGAATTAAACACACTAATCCTGCTAGTAGTTGTTTTCTCATTTTATTACCTTATTCTGCACGCCATAGGCATTGGCCACCCTTTGCAACCAAGTCTAAACGCTCTTCGTGAGCGGCGTGCTCTTGTTCTGTTGCTCTTAATACCACAAGCGGTGCTCTATCAGCACTTAGTCGGCGAATACCACCAGCTTGTTGAGTTGAGCCTTCATCTTTATTTTGATTAAGATTCAGCTTTACTTGCCCACCCGTCATCGACAGGTAAACATCGGCTAAGATCTCAGAATCCAGTAAAGCGCCGTGTAACGTACGCTTTGAGTTATCAATATCGTAACGACGGCAAAGTGCATCAAGGTTATTCTTTTGACCTGGGTGCAAGTCACGCGCCATTTTTAAAGTATCAAGTACAGTACATACATCGGCAGTATTCGGAAAACCTTGATTTAACAATGCAAACTCATTATCCATGTGGCCGATATCGAACGCTGCGTTATGAATAACAAGCTCAGCGCCACGAATATACTCTAAAAACTCATGGGCAATTTGGTGGTACAGGGGTTTATCACGCAAAAATTCATTGGTGATACCGTGAACGTCTATTGCTTCTTCTTCTATTTCACGTTGTGGATTGATATACACATGAAAGTTGTTGCCAGTAAGACGGCGATTTACAAGTTCAACACAACCGATTTCAATAATGCGGTGGCCTTGCTTTGGGTCAATACCCGTGGTTTCTGTATCTAAAACTATTTGTCTATGTGCCATATCGTCTTAAGCCTGACTCTGGTATCTTTCTATATTCACTTTATTGTACACAATATCAAGGTAAAACAGTGCAGAAAACCGTAGAGATTTACACCGATGGATCATGTTTAGGAAATCCAGGGCCTGGAGGGTATGGCATCGTGATGCGATACAACGGCCACGAAAAGCAGTTAAGTCAAGGCTACACCCTAACAACAAATAATCGGATGGAAATGCTCGCAGCTATCGTTGCACTAGAAACCCTCACCCGCTCTTGTCACGTCATTCTGACGACCGATAGCCAATATGTGAAACAAGGCATTGAGTCATGGGTTGAAAATTGGAAAAAGCGCGGCTGGAAAACCGCTGCTAAAAAACCAGTTAAGAATGTCGATTTATGGAAACGACTCGATGCTGCCTGCCAACAACACGAGGTAGAGTGGCGTTGGGTAAAAGGCCATAGCGGCAATAAATACAATGAGATTGTTGACGATCTAGCCCGCGAAGCAGCTGGCAGCGATCAATTACTTGAAGACACAGGTTACGACGGTAATTAAAGCCCCTTGAAATAAACTTGGCGCAGGTCGTTTTATATTTTTGTTATATGTTATAAGATTTGGCTATAACGAAATATAAAGGATTCATTATGACTCTGCGCATTCACTCTTTTTTTCATCAACAAAGCGCCACTCTCTGTTACTTAGTCAGTTGCGAAAGCACTAAACAGTGCTTGCTAATTGATGCGCCAGCTGATTTTGATATGCCAAGTGGCGAATTAAGTTTTACCACCGCCAATGAGATCATTAACTATATAAAGACTGAGCAGTTGACACTACAATGGCTCCTTGAAACTCATGCCCATGCTGACCATATCACTGCAGCAAGTTACATAAAGCAGCAATTACAAGACACACACCCTTGTAAACTCGGCACGGGTGAAGGGATCACACAAGTGCAACAACACTTTAGCCAACTTTATAATCTTGATATGCCATGTAATGGTGAACCTTTTGATGCTTTATTTGCTGATAAAGCACAATTTCAGTTAGGTGATTACACAGTAGATGTGATTGCCACACCAGGCCATACACCTGACAGCGTGTGTTTTCACATTAATGGCAATGTATTTGTTGGCGACACCTTCTTTATGCCAGACAGTGGCACAGCCCGCTGTGATTTCCCAGGAGGCAGTGCCGGTGAGTTATATGACTCACTACAGCGAATTTTAGCTTTTCCTGACGATACCGTACTTTGGATGTGTCATGACTATCAACCAGATGGCCGCCCTCTTGCGAACAAAACCACTGTGAAAGAACAGCGTGAGCAAAACATTCATTTAAAAGGGGATAAACAAAGCTTTATTGCGACTCGGGAAGGCCGTGATGCAACCTTGGCTGTACCAAAGCTGTTGCACCCTTCTATTCAATTAAATATTCGTGCAGGCCAGTACCCAAGTAAAACAGACACGCAACAACACTATTTAGCTATCCCGCTCACAGTGCTGCTTTGATGTTTGCCTGAGCCCTGCTCCTTTTACCGGCGAAAATTGCGGCCTTGCATGCCATTTAGGTTTAATTGGTGTAAGCGGGGCCACACGTTTTCGAGCCACCAGCATATAAACACTGCCCATTGGCTTTAAATATTGTTGACCAAAACTGCGCCACGCAGCAAAACGCGACAAACGGTTGCCTCTTGCAAGCGATGAATGGATAAATCGCTCGTCGGAAATAATCTCAAAGCCTAATAGATTCAACCAGTCTTTTACTCGTGATGGCGTAAAAAAGCGCCCTGTCCAAGGTAACTTTTGGCGACTAAAAGGTAAAAGCTGCGCCAAGCCACACAAGCTAAACGGGTTAAAGCCCGTGATCACCAGATAGCCACCGGGAATTAAAGTACGATGTGCTTCACGTAAGATGTGGTGTGGATCAGAATGATATTCTAAGCAATGCGATAATATACAAGCATCAACACTGTGCTCATAAAAAGGCAGCTCGTCTACATCAGCAATAACACCTGTAAATAACCCCTGCTCTGCTACACAAACTTGATGCTTAATAGGACTTTCACTGGTTGCCAGCTCGCCACTTAAATTACCAAGTTTGAGCATGTGATAGCCAAACATGCGTGGCAACCATGGCGTTAGCTTACGTTCAATTTCAGCACGTAAATAGTCGCCATGAGGGAACTGCTGCCAAGAGTATGGCTTAGGACCTTCTTGAAAACTAAGGGCTGGTTTCATTTTCTGAGCTCGTTATACTGTGTGTTAACTGTCACTTTATAGAGCAATTAAACATGGTGCAAGTTAAAGCAATTAAAGCCTTTTCTGATAATTACATTTGGTGCATCAGCAATGAAGCTGAGCAAACAGCCTGGGTCGTCGACCCAGGTCAAGCAGAGCCTGTTTTAAACTATCTGAGCGAGCATAACTTAACACTTAGCGGTATTTTGATTACTCACCACCATTATGACCATACCGATGGCGTGGCTGCACTGGTTAAGGAATTTCGTGATATTCCGGTTTATGGGCCAAGACATAGCCCTTTTAAAGGTATTACTCATTGCGTATCAGAAGCGGATAAAGTCACTGTTTATGATTACACCTTTACCGTGCTTGCGACACCTGGTCATACCCTAGACCATGTTTGTTACATTAATGACGAATTAAGTTTTACTGGCGACACCTTATTTAGTGCTGGCTGCGGACGATTATTTGAAGGCAGCGCAGAACAAATGTGGCACTCGTTATGTAAACTAAGAGCCCTGCCAGATGAGTGTAAAATTTACTGCACCCATGAATACACGCAAGCCAACTTAGCTTTCGCAAAAGCTGTAGAACCAAACAATGAGTACTTACTCAGCTACAGTGATGAAGTTGATGCGCTGCGTGCCAAAGACGAAATAAGCTTGCCAACCCTGTTAGGCGTGGAAAAACAAATAAATCCATTTTTACGTAGCAATATAGCAACAATCACTGATGAGCTGCCTGATGAGCTAAAAATTAATTTGGATCTGAATGAACCTTGGCAACGCTTTGCAGGTCTCAGAGCCTGGAAAGATAACTTTTAAAAAAACGTAAACACCGGTAGTTACAATTTTGTATATTTAGATCAGCATCTTGCAATAATAAGCTGACATAAACTGGTCATAAAGTGGCAATATGTTCTCAGAGCAGGTAATATTCGCCGAGTTTTTTTACCTGATGTATGGGTATATATGTATAAGTCTCCTTTAGTTTTATCACTTGCGCTTATTTTAAGTGGCTGTCAATTAACAGCTTCTGATTCAGCAAGTACAGATGTTGCAAGCAATAATGTTGAGCAACAATTAGACGGCGCAAGTCCGAGCGACATCAATGATGCATTGATGATCAACGCTCAATATCAACAATTAACCGATATTGATGAGCCGCCTCCTGTATTTGATGATGTATGGGAACGTATTCGTTATCAGCTTTCGATTGATGTGCCACAAAACCGCCCAGTTGTTGCAGAGCGTAACTATTATGCACGTCATCAGGCCTATTTAGATCGAATCTCTAAACGCGCTGAGCCTTACTTATACTTTATTGTAGAAGAAGTCGAAAAGCGTCAAATGCCAATCGAAATTGCGCTTTTACCTATTGTAGAAAGTGCGTTTGACCCATTTGGTTATTCACATCGCAGTGCTTCTGGCATTTGGCAATTTATGCCACAGACTGGTGAGCGTTTCGATTTAAAACAAAACTGGTGGTATGACGGTCGCCGTGACATTGTACAATCGACCCGTGCAGCGCTAGATTACTTATCATATTTACACAAAACCTTAGAAGGCGATTGGCTAAATGCCATTGCAGCCTATAACTCAGGTGAAGGTCGTTTACTGCGTGCCATTAAAAAGAACCGTAAAAAGCATTTACCAACGGATTTTTGGTCACTTGATTTACCAAGAGAAACCACAGCCTACGTACCTAAGCTATTAGCGCTGTCTGATCTGGTAAAACGCAGTGACGAATTTGGTGTTAAGTGGCAACCAATTATTAATGCTCAAGTCGTTGAAGCAGTTAATGTAGGGAGTCAAATTGACTTAGCACTTGCCGCTGACATGGCAGGTATTAGCTTAACAGAGCTTTATCGTTTAAACCCTGGCTTCAATCGCTGGGCGACGGATCCAAATGGCCCACACTTTTTATTATTACCGTCTGATAAAGTTGAAGCGTTTACTGACAAGCTTGCAAAAACAGAGCAAAAAGACCGCCTACGCTGGCAGCAATATGTGGTAGCACGCGGTGACAGTTTATCTGTGATTGCGAAGAAGTTTTCGACAAGCACAAACGCGATTAAAACCCTGAATAAGCTTTCATCGAATACAATTCGTGTTGGTCAGCAATTACTTGTGCCACTGAGCGATGGTGAGATTAATAGCCAGCATTTACCAAAATCAGTGCGTATGGCGGCTAATAAAGCAACACGTAAAAAGCTAAGCCATAAAGTGGCCAGTGGCGATACACTGTGGGATATCAGCCGTGAGTACGATGTGACCATAGCTGAACTTGCAACATGGAATAAGCTAAAAAAAGACGCTGTACTGCGTGTTGGTCAAAAGCTAACTGTGTATAAGCAAGAAAAATCACAACTTGCTGCTACACAAATCAAAGAGCGCACCATTACCTATAAAGTTCGTCGTGGTGACTCGTTAGCGCGCATTGCTGCTAAGTTTAATGTGTCTGTAGAAGATATTATTAAATGGAACTCATTAGCTGGGCAAAAATACATTCAACCTGGGCAAAAGCTTAAATTAAAGGTTGATGTTCGAAGCGCTTAATTGCTTCATCCAATATCAAAAAAAGAGCGCCTAATGGCGCTCTTTGTCTCTCTCATTTAGTATTTATGCTTCAAAGCCCATAAGTGTAATAACTCATTGGCAATAGTCGCTGCGGCAATCGCCGTTAATTCACTTTGGTCATAGGATGGCGACACTTCAACCACATCCATACCGACCATATTAATGCCTTTCAATGCACGAAGTACTTTGAGTACTTTATCGCTGGTTAAGCCACCACATACTGGCGTGCCTGTCCCTGGAGCGAATGCGGGATCAAGGCAGTCAATATCAAAGGTTAAGTACACAGGTAAGTCACCGATGCGCGCTTTGATTTGCTCTGCGATATCTTGCGCTGGCAAATCATTGGCTGCCATTGCGTCTATCACCGCAAACTCATGTTTGCTTTGATCAAAATCAGTACGAATACCAATTTGAATACTGTGATCAACATCAATAAGCCCTTCCATCGGCGCATGATAAAACATAGTGCCGTGATCATAGCGAGAGCCATTGCTGTAAGTATCTGTGTGGGCATCAAAATGCACTAATGCCATTTTACCGTGTTGTTTTGCATGGGCACGCAGTAGCGGCAAAGTCACAAAGTGGTCGCCACCTAAACCTAATAATGTTTTACCTTGGCGAAGAATTTGCTCAGCGGCTAATTCTAACTGCGCGGTAAAATATTCTGGGTCGCCTACTGGGTAAGTAAAATCCCCCGCATCAGCTAATTTTAAACGCTCAAACAACGGAAACGCCCACGGGTACTTGGTTTCTTCCCATGCGAGGTGCACTGAGGCACGACGAATTGCGTCAGGTCCTAAACGTGCACCAGGGCGACCTGAGGTCGCCAAATCAAAGGGTAAACCTAACACCACTACATCGGCATCGATTGCTGTGATGTTTTGCACCATCGGCTGACGTAAAAACGTCATGCCGTTTGAGTACAATGAATGATCTGTGTGGTCAAACAATGTCGACATTGCTTATAACTCTTCTAAATAAGTGTAACCGTTTAAGCCAGTTTGCAGCTCATCTAATACGCTTTGCTGCTCAGTTTCTGGCAATTTAGCTGCTACCAGCTGGGCGTAAGATTGCTGGAAGCTTTCTACATCTAAATGTACGTAACGCATCATGTCTGCTACGGTATCACCTTCGTTAACTTCAGTGATTTGCGCCTGACCTTGCTCATCCATTTTTATAATTGCACTGTGTGTGTCGCCAAATAAGTTGTGCATATCACCTAAAATCTCCTGATAAGCACCCACTAAGAAAAAGCCCATTAAGTAAGGTTTTTCTTCGCTAAAAGCTGGCACAGGCAATGTACTTTCAATACCTTGACCGTCTACATAATGCTCCATAGCACCATCTGAGTCGCAAGTGATATCAAGTAACACAGCGCGTTTTTGTGGTGCTTCTGTTAAACCACTTAATGGTAGAACAGGAAACACTTGGTCAATACCCCATGCATCCGGTAATGACTGGAATAATGAAAAGTTCACAAAAAACTTATCTGCTAAACGCGCATTTAATTCATCAATAATCGGGCGATGAAAACGGTTTTTGTTATCCATATGTTTGTTAAGTTCATAACATACACGTAAGTTAACTTGCTCCGCCCATGCTCGCTCTGTTAAATCTAACAAACCAAGTGCAAATTGATTATGTGCTTCGGCTAAATCACCTTGGCTATCGTGATAAATTTCGATTAATGCACGGTCATCATTGTCACCACTTAACTGTTGCCATGATGTCCACATATTCTTTAACAATAGGGGTGCATCTGCTGCTGGCGCTTGAATGTCTTCTGGTACATAGCTTTCGGTACCAATAACATTCGAAATCAACACAGCATGGTGCGCTGTTAACGCACGACCTGATTCAGAAATAATGCGCGGCATTGGCTGCTCATATAACTTACAGGTATCACCAATGGTGTATACGATGTTATTAGCGTATTCACTTAGGCTGTAGTTCATTGAGTTATGTGACTGGCTACGAGTACCGTCATAATCTACCGCTAAACCGCCACCCACATCTAAGCAATCAATTTGTGCACCTAACTTGCGTAACTCACAGTAAAAACGCGCAGCTTCACTCACACCTAAACGAACATCGCGAATGTTTGCCATTTGCGAGCCTAAGTGAAAGTGTACAAGTTGGATCAGATCGAGTTGATCAGACGCTTTTAAGCGATTAACCACACTGAGTACTTGCGATGCCGACAAACCAAATTTTGATTTTTCGCCACCACTTGCTTGCCATTTGCCCTTACCTTGCGATGCTAAACGTACGCGAATACCAATGCGTGGCTTTACGTTTAACTCTTTAGCTTGGCTAAGCACCATGTCTAGCTCAGACAGTTTTTCAAGAACAATGTAAACCTTGTGTCCTAGCTTTTCGCCAATCAATGCTAAACGAATGTATTCTTGGTCTTTGTAGCCATTACATACAATTACAGCACTGGTTTTTTCAGCCATCGCTAATACAGTCAATAGCTCGGGTTTACTGCCCGCTTCTAGGCCCAATTGTTTCTTTTCAATATCAGCTTGGCTTGCAACAATTTCTTCAACAACTTCACGCTGTTGGTTTACTTTAATTGGGTAAACAAGCAAATAGTCTTTCGGGTAACCATAATTTTCAATCGCCGTGTTAAATGCCTGACATAAGCTATGTACACGATGATGTAAAATTTGTGGAAAACGAACTAACGCAGGCAAGCTTAAGCCTTTATCTTGTAACTGCTGTGCGATATCGATTAGTGCAATGGTTTGCTCTGGGGCATGGGCCTTTGGCGCAACATACACATCACCTTGATCATTAATACCAAAGAAACCTTGGCTCCAATGACGAACATTATAACTCGTGCGAGCTTGTTCTAGTGATGTTGTCTCTTTCATCTATCTTTCTCTTTTATTTTAGTAGTGCCGAAATCGGCAAGGGTTGTTGCCGCGCATTAAAAGAAAAATAGTGATTCAAGTCCAACAAGAATTTTTACTCGTAACGAGTGATTTTTGATGTGAAAAACTAATCGATAAACCCTCAATATTATTAGGGTTTAATTTAGTTGTTAGATTTTAAAATTCCTTTAGATGGACAGGCACTTAATATGGCAAATGAGCAATTTTTAAAAAGACAGTCACTGCAAAAATATATGTTAGAAAATATGTGTTTGTGAAATCCATCTTCATTTCAATGGACAGGCACTACTTTTGTGATTTCATCAGCTTTTGAAGAGTTTGACCCTAGTTGCCTCCACGCTTCATATTGCTTATTGCCATGCCAAGTAATACCAATGTATTCCTGCCAATTCTCGAAGTCTTTTGTGCGATACTTTTCAACCCCACAGCCACCAGCACCAAAAGCAGTACGGCAAATTTTTACAGTAAGGTAAGTACCATCAAAATTCAGTTGTGATTGCTTATCAGTGCAAACACTCAAAGGGCGTGTAGGAAATGTGAGAATTACTTTTGTTTTTATAGTGTCATTATGATTGAAGACACCAGTGAGGGAATGACAGGAGTTTAAGTAAAACTTAGTACTACCAACAGTAAGGTCGGCTTGCTTACGCTGAGTAGTAATGGTTTCCTGTGATTTATCACCACAGGCAACAATCAGCAAAGCAGTAACAAAACACATCAATTGTAACAAGTATTTATAAATTAAGGTGGCCTCACTAAAACATAGCTTGATACTTAAATTACTGGTTAAGCCCTAACTCCATAAATAAACTTTGTGGATTTTCACTGTAGTTACCAAACGGACCACAACGATTGAAACCTAAGTTTTCGTATAAGCTAATAGATTCTGTTTGCTTAGGACCTGTTTCTAATCGAATTAGTGGAATTTGCTGCTCACCAGCGTGATGCAATAGTATTTGCATAATTCGACGTGATAAGCCTTTACCACGGTAACTTGGTTTTACATATAGACGGCGGATTTCACCGTATGGAGGGTTGCCTTCTTGCATCACGATTGCGCCACATGCAACGATACCATCTTCATTTTTTAAGCCTATAGCATAAACATTAGGCTCAGCTAGCTCTTCAAGGCTTAAAGATTGGGCTGTAGCAACGGGGTATAATGAGTTTATGAGTCGGTCTATATCAGAAAACACGTTAACTACTTCAGGATCATGTGGATTTAAATCGACTAACTGCATAAAACTCCCATTTTTATATGTCGTTTTTGTTAATGATGTTAACAATAATATCGGATATTAGTCTGATCCTCTACTCTTGTTTTCAATATTCATTTTTATAGGTACTGTTCAGACCGCCATACTATCGCTTAGTTCAACGGTATGTAACTGAAAAAACGCCCAGTTGATAAAAATTAAAGTCCAACCTACACCACCCTATTTAGGATTAATGCTTTCTGCTGACAAATTTTAACAAGACAGTCACTTAAAAATAAAAGCCTTAGAGTTGAAATGAAATTCATCTTAGTTTCAGTTGAAAATGACTTCGCAGAACCACTTATTTAGAAAGTACTGATTTATTCTTAAATTTTGGGACCTATTTCAATATGTATGAGAACCTCTAGACATACTAAAGCGGTGAACTTAAATCCTCCTTACAAAAATCACATAGAAATTAGCTAGCAAACAATAATCGACTATTAGTACTGTTACTTCGTCGCCTGCGAGCAGTTTTACTACAATAATTTTCAATTGCACCTACTCGACCTACAGCTCCATGAAATAAGTTTTCAAAGTGGGTTGTTAGTGTTAACCATTTTTCCGGTTCGAAATTCAGCCTTTCAAGAATAGGAGGTAAATGATGTTCTATAAATCCGGGCTTATTAGTACAAATACAACGCCCAGTTTGCTCTACCAGTAGCAGGTATGACTTTAACTCAAAAGGTATTCCCTTTGATTTATACTTACTCATACCACCAATAAAACGAGCTAGTACTTTAGGTTGCTTTGACTCCTTCATGCTCTGGCATCGCTTTTTAAAACTGGTATAGTCCGATTGCTCCGGCGTGCTCGCTGCTTTAGCACGAACAGGGTTTAAGTCAACATAGGCCATACATGCTAAAAGCGCTGATTCATCAAGCAATGCTTGGCTCTTAAAGCGTCCTTCCCAAAAGTGACCCGTACACTCGTCTTCTTTATTTGCACGCCTGGCAATATATTCATTAAGCATCCTCATGAACCAACTAATGCTCGAAAGACGCGATCTGTATTCTGCAACCTCTTTATTTAAGAAGACTTGTTGGCCGTCACTTAACGGCTCACCATAGAGAAACTTTTGGCCTAACGGGGTCATTTTACTGAGCTTAAACCAGCGTAAAAGGATGGCCTTGTCGGTTAACCTATTTGCTTTCTTATCATCAACATAAAGCACAACATGAGTATGATTGCTCATCACCGCATAAGCACATACATCAATGCAAAATACCTTTGCAAGAAAAAGCAGGCGCTCTTCGACCCACCCTCGGCGGTGTTCATATGATTTACCTGTGAGTACATCTTCCCCACAAAGATAGGCACGTCTGACGCAACGGGATACACAATGATAATATTTGGTGCTCGACAAACAGATTTGCCGCTTCCTTGCTAAAGCCATCGTCCACTCCTTGAACTGATAATTTGAAATGCATTAGCTGTAACTTAAGTGTAGACAAGATCTTTTGTGCTGCAAGAGCACTAAAATGTAGTGACTGTCCATTTAAATTTATTCCTCTCAATTAAAGCTGAGTACTGGGCTTGAAGTGACTGTCCACGTAAAGAGTTAAACACTTTGTTACGGAAAAAAGCTGTTCAAATATCGTTAAAACCATATACTGCAAACAACAAGAAAAAAGATGAGGTTTTCTCGTGCAGTTCACTCAAGGTATGGAATACTTCTTTTCTGGCTTTAAGTTAATTAGCCAAAAGGGGTTGAAACGTTTTGTACTTATTCCTTTAACAATCAATATCCTGCTTTTTGGTAGTTCGCTGTTTTTTTTATATGGCTGGCTTACCGATGGCTTTGCTTACATGAACTCGTTATTACCCGAATGGCTTAGCTGGCTCGAATGGCTAATGTGGCCGATTGCCGTGCTGGTGATTTTATTTAGTTACAGCATGCTCTTTACGGTAATCACTAATTTTATAGCAGCCCCATTTAACGGCCTACTCAGTGAAAAAGTTGAGCTTTTCTTAACAGGGCAAAAAATTAATGACGACAGCCTTTTCGATACAATGAAAGATGTGCCACGTATGCTCGGCCGAGAATGGACAAAACTGTGCTATTACCTACCACGTGCTATTGGCTTTTTTATTTTGTTGTGGATTTTACCTGTGATCGGGCAAATTTTATGGGTGTTATTCACCTGTTGGATGTATGCAGTGCAATACGAAGACTACGCGTTCGATAACCATAAAATTAGCTTTAACGAAATGAAAAATGACTTAAAGCAAAAGCAAACACTTTCTTATGGTTTTGGATTAGCGGTAATGATTTTAACTGCAATTCCATTCGTAAACTTAATTGTCATGCCTGTTGCTGTGTGCGGTGGTACTCGTTTATGGGTCGATAATTATCGTAGTAAATACCGTTAAAAATTAGGTTTTCAGATACCTATTAAAAAGGCCAATAGCTCACACTATTGGCCTTTTTAATTTCAAATTAAGGTTAACTGTAAAGGCTCTGTGGCACCTTGGTTACATTTAAATGTACGGTGACTTCTTCACGGTCATGATATAAATGCTTGGCTTGTAATTCGTAACTTACACCATACTTTTCAAGCTCTTCTTTAATCATTTTTAAACACTCGTAAACGCTATCAAAACGTTTTTTCATCGGTAGTTTAAGATTAAAAATAAGCTCTTTTGCGTAGGCATTCACCGCCCAATCTATCATTAGATTGGTCACTTTAGCCGGCTTTTCTACCATGTCACACACTAACCATTGAATATTGCGCTTTTCTGGGCGGTATTTAAAACCATCTACTCTAAAGTGCTTAACCTGACCAGTTTCCATCAAGTCATCATTCATAGGGCCATTATCGATTGCGCTTACAAACATTCCACGGCGCACCAACTGATAAGTCCAACCACCAGGGCAAGCGCCTAAATCAACCCCTCGCATGCCAGGTTGCATACGCTCTTCAGCTTCATGGGGTGGAATAAATACGTTAAAGGCTTCATCAAGTTTCAATGTTGAGCGGCTCGGCGCATCATTAGGCATACGTAAACGCGGAATGCCCATAAAGAAAGGCGAATTATTAAATGTGTATGAGTAGCCAACATAAGCACTGTCGTTTGCTAAAAATAACACATGCATAACGGGTTTTTTCTCGGCAAGCTCGCGTGTTACCTTCGAGCGCTTTTCAAGCGATTTTTTCAGTGGCGTCGAAATCTTCTTGCAGAACTTACTAAGCTCTTTACCTTCATTGGTGTCTGGCGTTTCTACACGTAGGTCACCACATTCAGGAAACTCAGCGGCAGCTTCAACAATAGCACTTACACGGTCTTCAAGTGGCATGTTATCGACTAAGGTGCCAGTAAACCATTGGCGAGCAAATACCATATTCTTGAAATCTACTTTTTTGATGATTTCTTCACCGTGGCTTGCATCAAAACATTCGTAAACAACAATACCTGTATTTGGTTTTGTTTTTACGTAACCAGCAAAGCCTTGTTCAGCAGCCTGAAAAGTAATTTCAGCAGCGGCATCACTTTCAAAACCACTGCGACAATAAATAACTACACTCGACATAGATAACCCTTAAAACTTATATCGTGCTGCTTGAACTAACAAAATAGCCCAACCAATAATAAAACAAACACCGCCAATTGGGGTGATAGGCCCAAGCCACTTCATGCCCGTTAGTGCGAGTAAATACAAACTACCGCTAAATAACACGGTCCCTGCGATAAAAAATCCACCAGCCCAGCTTAAGTTCATGCCCCACTTAATTAAGATAGCAATTGCTATCAATGCAAGGCCATGCACCATTTGGTATTCAGCAGCGGTTTTAAAAATTCCAATCGCATACTCAGAAACACGGCTTTTTAAACCATGAGCAGCAAATGCGCCAAGCATTACCGAAAGCATGCAAAATAAGCTACCAATCATTAAATATAGTTTTATCATTGCGCATCTCCAGCCGCTAAATTCATAATAAACTGCGCTGCATAATCTGCAGCTTGCTGTAAGTTTTCTTGTTCTGTAATGCCACTTTTTTTGCGAGGTTTTAATGAGTGGTCACCATCTTTGAGAAATTTAATCTCTGGCGGATTAACCATTTCAAGCTCAGCGAGTTCTTGCTGATTACCAAATGTATCACGCTCACCTTGCAGGACTAAAAAAGGGCATGGCATATCAACAAAATGCTCTATACGCAGTTTTTCGGGTTTACCCGGTGGATGAAACGGATAGCCAAAAGCCACCACGCCAGCAATTTGAGCTTGGTCTTGCTCAGTACAAAGCATAGAAGCCATACGCCCACCCATAGATTTCCCCCCAATAAATAGCGGTAAATCTGGCTGGCGCTCGGCTAAAACTTCACTAAAGTAGCCAAGTAACTTAGGAGCACGCTCGGGTGGCCTACGCTTGCCTGTTTCTTTTGCAATTTGCATATACTGAAAATCAAACAAGGCTACATCAATCTCATGCTGACTAATCAAGTTAGCCATTGTTTGCATAAACTCAGAATCACTACCTGCCCCTGCACCATGGGCAAATATAAATTGTGCACGCGCCTTGCCCGTTGCACTTTTAAACCACTGTAACATGTTAATACTCTTGTTCTTGCTCAACTAAACTCAGCATCCAGTCTTTGAAAGAGACTATTTTACCAAGCTCTGTTTGAGATTCGCGGATCACTAAATAGTAGGCATTTTTACTTTCTAATGAGTGACTAAATGGAATGACGAGTCGGCCCGCATCAATATCAGGTTTTGCTAAAACGCTATTACCAATTGCAACCCCCTGCCCATGAACCGCGGCTTGCAATACCATCGATGAGTGACTAAAAATCGGCCCTTGGTTAACTTGTACATTACGTACACCTGCCGTTTTCATCCACGTTTTCCAATTTTTACGGGTGGTATCATGCAATAAGGTATGATTTGCTAAATCACTGGGTTGATTAAGCGGCTTAGGGCCCGTTAACAACAATGGGCTACATAATGGCACTAAGTATTCAGTGTGCAGCTTATATGTCTGCACCCCACTCCAGTGACCACGGCCGTAGTAAATAGCAATATCAACATCGTCAGAAAGTGAATTTTCATCCTGATCTTGCGCCTTAATTCGCACGTCGATTTCTGGATGTAATTCATTAAATAAACTAAGTCTGGGTACTAACCATTGAATCGCAAAGCTTGGCGTTAAACTTACCGTGAGTGAACCTTTCGCACCTCGGGCTAGCAGTTTTTCTGTGGCATCTATCAGCTGGGTAAAGATCTCTTTAATATCTAAAAAGTAGCCTTGCCCTTCTTCGGTTAACAGCAAAGAACGATTCTTTCGTAAAAATAGCTTTAAACCTAAATGCTCTTCAAGGGTTTTAATTTGGTGGCTCACCGCGGCCTGCGTTACATATAGCTCTTCTGCTGCTTTGGTAAAGCTCAAATGGCGGGCAGCGGCTTCGAATGCTTTTAGTGCATTTAAAGGAGGTAAACGACGAGACATAAACACCAAACTTAGAATTAGTTTTTCTTATGCATCGATTATAGCGATACAAATAAAAAAAGGCGACCATGGTCGCCTTATTCATACTTATATACTTAAATTATAAATCGCTTGCGCTGGTATCGAGTGGTGCAAAGCTTTTAACTAAGTCATCAACCGCTTTCATTTGCGATAAATAACCTTCTAGCTTGCTTAGTGCAAGTGCACATGGACCATCACATTTTGCTTCATTCGGATTAGGGTGCGCTTCAATAAATAAACCTGCAATGCCTAATGCCATACCACTGCGAGCAAGTTCTGCAGCTTGAGCACGACGACCATCCGCAGAGTCAGCTCGGCCACCTGGGCGTTGTAATGCGTGAGTTGCATCAAAGATTACCGGCGCCATAGGTTTCATATCATCCATACCAAGCATATCAACCACAAGGTTGTTATAACCAAAGCTAGTACCACGCTCACACAGTGCAACATTGTTGTTGCCCGCTTCATTAAACTTTTTAATGATATGACGCATTTCGTGTGGTGCTAAAAACTGTGGTTTTTTCACGTTGATGATGGCACCCGTTTTTGCCATAGCAACAACTAGGTCAGTTTGACGAGCTAGGAATGCCGGTAACTGAATTACATCAACCACTTCAGCTACAGGAGCAGCTTGATGCGGCTCATGTACGTCGGTGATAAGTGGCACATTAAAAGTAGATTTAATTTCTTCAAAGATTTTTAAACCTTCTTCCATGCCCGGGCCTCGGTATGAGTTAATTGAAGAGCGATTAGCTTTATCAAAAGAGGCTTTAAAAACGTATGGAATGTTTAGCTTTGATGTTACTTCTACGTAATGCTCCGCAATACGCATCGCTAAATCACGTGATTCAAGTACGTTCATACCACCAAACAATACAAATGGTTTGTCGTTGGCTAATTCAATCTCGTTAATTTTAATTAACTGGTTGTTCATTTCTATTCCTTAAGGTGCAACAGCTTGTAGCATTAATCCACAAATATAAGCCATGTAGGTACCAACACCATAGCCTAAAACAGCAAGTAAAACACCTACTGGCGCAAGCGATGGGTGGAAAGCTGATGCAACAACAGGTGCTGATGCCGCGCCGCCTACATTGGCTTGAGAGCCTACTGCCATGTAAAACAGTGGAGCTTTAATTAATTTCGCCACAATAAGCATTAAGCTTGCATGGGTAATCATCCAAATCGCACCGAGTACAAAGTACATTGGCGAGTCAAAAATCGCGGTAATATTCATGTGTAAGCCAATTGAAGCAACAAGGATATATAAAAAGCTTGATGCTACTTTTGACGCACCAAAAGCTTCAATATGGCGAACTTTAGTAAACGATAAACTAATACCAATTGTGGTAGAGATAACAATTAACCAGAAGAATTTACTGTTTAAACTATACTCTTGTGCCCATGGGAAGTTAGCCCCAAAAAACGGACCTAAAAAGTCTGCACAAAAATGTGCAAGGCCTGTAATACCAAAGGCAATAGCAATAATCGTCATATAATCATTTAGAGTTGGCATGCGCGCATGCTCAGCGTGATACTTTTCTACGCGCTCTTTTAAATCTTCAATTGCACGCGTATCTGCGCCTGTTTTAGCATCAATCGCCTTATGGTTTGCTGCCATTAATAACAGTACAGCCATCCATAAGTTAGCTACTATCACATCAACAGTCACCATTGCAGAGAAGATATCGCCGCCTACTTCAAACATTTCTTTCATTGAAGCTTGGTTTGCGCCGCCACCAATCCAGCTGCCGGCAATGGTCGTCATACCACGCCAAACAGCGTCAGGGCCATGACCACCCACAGCCTCTGGGTAAACAGCACTCATTACTAATATAGCCAGTGGGCCACCGATAACAATACCCATGGTGCCTGTTAAAAACATGATTAATGCTTTTGGCCCAAGGTTTAAAATCGCTTTTAAATCAATACTAATTGTAAGCAATATTAAGCAAGCTGGCAGTAAATAGCGCGACGCCACAAAATATACATTTGAAGAATGACCATCAACAATCCCAAAGGTATTGAGTAATGATGGTAAAAAGTAGCAAAGCAATAATGCCGGTACATATTTATAAAATTTTTGGCAGGCAGCATTATTACTGTGCGAGGTTTTAAAAATAAACCCCAAAATAACGGCAAGCAAACCAAGTACGACTGCGTCATTGGTAATTAGCGCACTGTGGGCGTCAGTCATAAATGTTCCTTTAAATTAGTGGTGTGTATTATTGTTGTCTTCTATTTCAGCAATTTGATGCTGAATAACTTCGATAGCAGGATCATCTGGGCACTCATTGACAAAGTACTGCAAATCATCCCGTGCCATTTTTGGGCAATCTAGCTGATTAAGTAAATAGCCGCGGTCACGACGCTCATACGGGTCATCACCAAGTAATTCCATCAGCATTTCCACACAATGCAAAGCATGGCCAAATTTACTCTCGCTGATAAACGACCATTTTTGTTGAGCTAGATACAGCTTATAAAGCTCTTCTTCAAAAATCAGTTCCAGCGGTTCTTGCTCATCGCCATTTTCTTCACAAGCATTCTCTGGTGTTATGTACCAACTCTGCTGACCTGTGCTTGGCTCAATTAAATAACCCTCTTCATCACTCATCCCAACGTGAACATGCACGTCTCCCTGACTAAGCGTGACTGTGGCATCAAGTTCAGCATGCTGTAATAAATGGCAAAGTAAAATTGCCAGCGTGGTTTGTGTGCCACTGCGCATGGTAATGGTGTAGCTAAAACTATTTAACGTATACTCAGGCACTTTTAAGCTTGATGAGCTAAACAGCCATTGCTGATAAAAGGTATCAAGTAACTTATCGAGACGCTCATGTGGCTCTTTTAATTCAGCGCAAAGAGCTGTTACCGTATTTTCAAGCTCATTAAGGGTGTCATAACAGGCTGTTAAATCAGCTTGTTGATCCCACTTTAATTCGGCGTCGATACAACGATAAAGCACTTTAGAAGAAAATGCGTCAAAGGCCTCATCTTGATAGGATTCATTTTGATCTTCAAACCAAGGGGTGGTCATTTATACTGCTACATCTCTTTCAAAAACGAACAGCTAGTTTACCTACTTTTGCCCTAAGTTACCAATACTGAGCGATGAGATATAAAAAAGCGGTACAACAGCCTATGCCATCAAATACCGCCTAGAGATTTGTTATAAAAGAAGTGCTGTTTTAGCAGACGCTAAATAACCAATTGCTAATAAAATAAGCGTGGTTATAGCAAGTAATACAACCTTCGCGCCTTGTGCACTTTGCTTAGCTGCAACAATACCTAGCACAATATAAGCAACCACTAAGATTATCTTTTCTAATAACCAAGATTGTTCAAGTGGGTTAAAACCTGCCATTACAATCAATGCCACGGCAGAAACAAGTAATAAGGTGTCGATACTGTGGCTGCCAATAAACACCACTTTATTTTTTGCCAGAGCGCCCGTCTTTAAGCGTGAAAAAGAACGAACGTAAAATAAGATAATACTCAACACGGCAAACAACATGTGAGTATGTTTTACTGCTAAATAATCCATATGCCCCTAATTTTATTTTAATTAATCTGGATAACGTACAAGTACGTCTTCTATTTCTTTAACACGCTGATTAAACACTTCGATTAGCTTAGGATCAAATTGTTTACCCTGTTGCGCATTAATTTCTTTCACAACATCGTCTAGTGACCACGGCTCTTTATAACAACGCTTATGGCGCAGTGCATCAAACACATCAGCTAAAGCCACAATGCGACCAGCAATTGGAATGTCATCACCTTTTAAACCTTTCGGATAGCCTGAACCATCCCAACGCTCATGGTGCGATAACGCAATAATCGCCCCAGTATTAACAATGTCACGATTTGAGCCTTTTAAAATTAAATGACCTTTTTCAGCATGCTGTTGCATGATGGCCCACTCTTCGTCGGTAAGTGGCCCAGGCTTATTTAAAATGGCATCAGGAATACCCACTTTACCCACATCATGCAGTGGCGCTGCTAAGCGAATAAGCTCTGCTTCGCGTTTTGATAGACCATAGCCCATGGCAAGTTCATAACAAATGTGCGATACACGTTTTACATGATTACCGGTTTCTGTTGAACGTTGCTCTAATGCTTCACTAAGTCTAAATACTAACTCTTGCTGTGTTGCTTCAATTTCAGATTGTAGCTGCACATTTTCATACGCCAGCTGTACATTTTGCGAGAAAATTTCAATCAAATGACGCTGAGTGTCGGTTAAATGCTTAGGGATACCGGAAATAAATAACATCGAGTTGTGATTACATTCACTACAGCAATAAGCAAATAAATAGTTTTCACGGTAGACGATGGTTTTTTCGCTCAGTGCTTGTTGGCAGGCTTGTAACTGCTCCTCATCAAGCACTTCTTCAATCGCCTTGCCTTCACTGCGTTCAAACTCACCTCGCCCTGAAAATACCACAAGCTTCTTTTGGTTATCTTGCGGGTTACTGGCAACTAAACTTGTTGCATACATAGCTTGATCAACAGTACCTAGCAATGAGGTAAGTTGCTGCATCACCCCTTCAATAAAGCTTTCTAGTGAATGAGTCGAGAAAATATTACGAGATGCTTTAATAATTTTTTCAAGGCCTTGGCGAGATTGCTCAATCGATAAAATGTCACGGTAAGAGCGTAAGCTCGACATCACCACAGTGAATAGTTTTTGTGCTGTTAGTTCAGTTTTTGATTTGTAGTCATTAATATCGTAATTAACGATAACTTGACGCTCTGGCGCTTGCCCAGGCTGACCTGTACGAAGAATGATACGAATGTGATTATTTTTTGCAGTTTCGCGAATAAACTTAGCGACTTTGAGACCTGCATCATCGGTTTCCATAACCACATCGAGTAGTACGATAGCAGCATCTGGGTGCTGTTGAATAACCTGCTTGGCTTCTTCACCCGAATAGGCGCTGATAAACTCTAAACGTTTATCTTGAAATTCAAAGTCACTCAACGCAAGCTTTGTTACGGCATGTACTTCTGGCTCGTCATCAACGACGATGACTTTCCAACTACCCTGAACCACCTCATTTACTTCATCAAGTGCTTCATCCGAAAACAAAAAATCATCCATTCTATGGGATCCTCAAAGGCTATGTACGCACAGTGCACTTAATTGTTATTTAGGCCATTGTGCTAACGTTACACGGTCATTACCGCCAAGATCTTTAATTGTAAGTATATGGCTATACGACATTTGTGCAAAAAATTCTTGTACCTTCACACTTTGTTTGTAGCCATGTTCAATTAAAAGATAGCCATTTGTTGCTAAATAGTCACGTGCGATAGTAATAATTTGTTTAATATCAGCCATACCGTCGTCATCTGCAACTAATGCAGAGAGCGGTTCAAAGCGAACATCACCTTGGCTTAAGTGCTCATCATCATGTTCAATATACGGTGGGTTGCTAACAATTAGGTCAAACTTTTGTGTACTTACTGCACTAAACCAATTGCTTAACGCAAAAGTGGCGTTGTTAATATTGAGTCGTTGTTTGTTCTCTTCGGCAAGCTCAACTGCATCAGCCACTCTATCAACCCCTGTCACCTGCCAATTAGGCATTTCCCTGGCTAATGCCAAGGCAATTGCCCCTGTGCCAGTGCCTAAGTCAAGCACGTTTGCAGCAGTAGGAAGCTCAAGGCCTAAAGCATATTCAACTAATGTTTCGGTATCAGGTCTTGGGATCAGAGTTGTTGGATTAACCTTTAAAGGAAGACTCCAAAATTCACGAAAACCAACAATATGAGCAACTGGTTCACCATTTAAACGACGCTGACATGCTTGTTCAAAGTCAAGTTGTTGCTGTTCGGTAAGTTGTTTTTCGGGCCAGGTAAATAAATAACTGCGAGGTTTATCAAGAATGGATAATAACAGGACTTGTGCGTCTAACTTAGCACTGTCGCTGCTAGGCGTTAATAACGCCGTTGCAGCAACAATTGCTTGTTCAATGCTTTGTGGCACGATTATTCATCGCCCATCGCAGCAAGTAAGTCAGCTTGGTGTTCTTGCATTAGAGGTTCGATAACACTTCCTAAATCACCGGCAACCACTTCATTCAAACGATAAAGTGTTAAATTAATACGGTGATCGGTAATACGACCTTGCGGGTAGTTATAAGTACGAATACGCTCAGAGCGGTCACCACTACCTACTAGGTTACGACGTTCTGACGCTTCAGCCGCTTGACGCTTTTCATCTTCAGCTTGTTGTAAACGTGCACCTAGTACAGACATCGCTTTGGCACGGTTTTTATGCTGTGAACGCTCATCCTGACACTCTACAACCACACCCGTTGGAATATGTGTAATACGGATTGCTGAGTCAGTTTTATTTACGTGCTGACCACCGGCACCCGATGCACGGAAGGTATCGACTTTAATATCAGCAGGGTTAATTTCAATTGCTTCCGCTTCAGGAATTTCTGCCATAACGGCTACAGTACAAGCTGAGGTATGAACACGGCCTTGCGATTCTGTCTCTGGAACACGTTGTACACGGTGCGCTCCTGATTCAAACTTAAGCTGACCATATACGCCTTCTCCAGAGATATGCGCAATAACTTCTTTATAACCGCCGTGCTCACCTTCGTTAGTACTTACTACTTCTACTTTCCACTTTTTAGTTTCAGCGTAGCGGCTGTACATACGGAATAAGTCACCTGCGAAAATAGCAGCTTCATCACCACCGGTACCGGCACGAACCTCTAAATAAACGTTATTATTGTCTTTAGGGTCTTTTGGTAACATTAGAATTTGGATTTCATCTTCTAATGCAATAATTTGTGCTTTTGCTTCTTTGTATTCTTCTTGCGCCATTTCACGCATATCAGGATCAGAGTCTTTTAACATTTCTTCAGCTGTAGCAACATCATCTTGTGCTTGTTGGTACGCTAAAAATGCTTTTACGATTTCTTCTAATTCTGAGTATTCTTTAGATAAGGCACGAAAGCGATTTTGGTCGCTGATCACAGAGGGGTCGCTTAGTAGCGCTTGCACTTCCTCATAACGCTCAACTAAGGTTTCTAATTTTCTATAAACAGACTCTTTCATTTAACGACTATTCCTGATCAATACCTAACATTTTCTTTAATTGGCTTAACTCCGCTGCTTCACCTTTTTTAGCAGCATCTTGAATGGCACGGGTAGGTGCGTGCATCAAGCGGTTGGTCAGTTTGTTTGCCAACTCGAGTATTACTTTTTCTGCCTCTTTACCTGCTTGTAGCTGGCCAAGGGCTTTTTCGACAAGTTCTGACTTTATATCTTGTACATCGTTGCGATAATGGCGAATAAGATCCACCGAATCGAGTGAACGCAACCACATAGCAAATTCATCGGTACGTGAGCGAATAATAGCTTGCGCTTGCTCCGCAGCCTGCTCACGAGCGGCGATATTCTCGCTTACTATGGCTTGTAAGTCATCAACTGAATACAAATAGGCAGCATCTAATTCGCCTACTTGGCTTTCGATATCACGCGGTACCGCAATATCGATAAATAACATTGGTTTGTGGCGGCGCTTTTTCAACGCCTGTTCTACCACCCCTTTACCAATAATAGGCAAGGTACTGGCGGTTGAACTAATAACAATATCGGCGTCGTGTAAACGCTCAGGTAACTGGGCAAGTGCAATCACATCCGCGTTAACCTCACTGGCTAAGGTTTTAGCGCGTTCAATAGTACGGTTTGCCACCGTTATTTTTTGCGGATCGTTTTGGTATAAGTGCTTAGCAACTAATTCAATCGTCTCACCTGCACCAATTAGCAGTACATTGGTTTTATCTAGTTTACCGTAAATATGTTTCGCAAGATTTACCGCAGCATAAGCAACAGATACTGCGCTAGCACCAATGTCAGTTTCGGTACGAACTTGTTTTGCCACAGAAAATGTTTTTTGAAACAAGCGGTCAAAGGTTACACCAATGGCATCGTGAGTTTTTGCATTATGGTAGGCTTGTTTTATTTGCCCTAAAATTTGCGGCTCGCCGAGTACTAACGAATCTAGACCACAAGACACCCGCATTAAGTGATTAATTGCTTCGTGATCTTCATGATAATAGATATTGTTGCTCAGTTCTTGTTCATCCAAACCATGGAAACTGGCTAACCAGCGCAACAAGGTTTGGGAATTACGCTCGGCAAGGCTACAATAGATTTCAGTTCGGTTGCAGGTCGAAACAATAACCGCTTCATTAAAATGCGCATGACCACTTAATTGCTGTAACGCCTCAGACATTTGCTCAGGCGAAAACGCGACTTTTTCGCGTAATTCTACGGATGCGGTTTTGTGATTTATACCAAGTGCTACGATGGTCATATGTACCAAATATTGCTAAGCCCAGCTGTAAAGGCATTAATTTTACCAAAAATCAGCGGAATATGGAAAGTAAGGAACGACATTTGATTAAACAATATTTGATTTTATTCATGTTTTTTTTATTTATCGGCGGTTGTGCGCAAAAAATTTCAACTGTTGATTACATTTATCCTGACTGGAAAAGCCGATTAGAACAACAAGCTCAATGGCAAGTGCAAGGCAAAATGGCATTTATTAGTACAGAGCAGCGCCAGTCAGCCAATTTAAATTGGCAACATGATGAGCAATACAGTGACATGGTACTTACCAGTTTTATTGGTACCCGCATTTTGTCTTTAAAACAAAATGCACAAGGTGCTGAACTTGAGTATGACGACAATGTATATACCGACCGTGATGCCTCAATGTTGTTATATCGTTTAACCGGCTTTTCAATCCCATTAGATAATGCCGCAAAGTGGCTAAAAGGCACCGTCGAGAACGACCAAGCAAGCTATGATGAGCAAGGCCGTTTAAAAAGTCTTATTTGGCAAGCTCACAATGGTCAACAGTGGCAAATAACCTATTCAGACTACATCAAACAAGATGGTTATTGGCTTCCTGTTAAGCTAAGCCTTAAAAACAATAAAATTCGTATTAAAATTCAACTTAATGATTGGCAGTTAAATTAATCATGACACACGCTTCAACCGCCCCGCTAACTTTAATAGCACCTGCAAAACTTAATTTATTCCTTCATATAAATGGTCGCCGTGAAGATGGCTACCATGAACTCGAAACCTTATTTACCTTTTTAGAGTTTGGTGATGACTTAACATTTACTGTCAACAACGAGCCAGGTATTTCTGTAACCGGTGATACAAACGGTATTGAGCTTGCAGATAACCTTATATATAAAGCAGCCCGTTTATTACAACAACACTGTAATTGCCAACAAGGCGCTTCAATAAAGCTATTAAAACGTTTGCCTATGGGCGGCGGTGTTGGCGGCGGCTCATCTGATGCAGCCACTACCCTACTTGCTCTTAATAAACTATGGGGTTGTGATTTATCACTTACAGAATTAGCAGAGCTTGGGGTGAAATTAGGCGCTGATGTACCAGTATTTATAAATGGTCACACTGCCATTGCGCATGGGATTGGCGAGCAACTAGAAAATGTTGAATTACCGCAAAGTTGGTTCTGTGTGGTGCATCCAGGGCAGCATGTGAGCACCGCGAAAATTTTTACCCACCCAGATTTAAAGCGCGACACACCTAAGCTAAAAGCAGACTGGCAAACAGAAAATTTAGGCAATGATTGTGAGGCTTTAGTTAAAAAGCTCTGCCCCGAGGTTGAAAAAGCCCTGCAGTGGTTGCTAAAATACGCCCCGTCAAAGATGACTGGTACAGGCGCTTGCTGCTTTGCTGAGTTTTCAACCGAGGCACAAGCACAACAAGTTTTAGCTCAATTACCAGAAAAATGGACAGGTTTTGTTGCAAGTAGTGCTACACTTTCTCCTGCTCATACAGCATTAAATGCTCACTTTGAAATGAAGTAACGTACAAGTAAATGTTAACCTGCTTTGGTGCCTACCATAGCCTGTTAGTCCCAAAATTCAGTGCCTGAGGAACCCTACCGTGCCTGACATGAAGCTCTTCGCTGGTAACGCAACACCTGAGCTAGCTCAAAAAGTTGCAAAACGTTTGTATATTGAATTAGGCGATGCTGTTGTTGGCCGTTTTAGTGACGGTGAGATCAGTGTTCAAATTAATGAAAATGTTCGTGGCTCTGACGTTTTCATTGTCCAATCAACCTGTAACCCTACTAACGATAACTTAATGGAGCTTATCGTTATGGTTGATGCCCTACGTCGTGCGTCTGCCGGACGTATTACAGCCGTTATCCCTTACTTTGGTTATTCACGTCAAGACCGCCGCGTGCGTTCTGCTCGTGTACCAATTACAGCTAAAGTAGTTGCAGATTTCCTTTCAAGTGTTGGTGTTGACCGCGTTCTAACGGTTGATTTACACGCTGAACAAATCCAAGGTTTCTTCGACGTACCAGTTGATAACGTATTTGGTAGCCCAGTTCTACTTGAAGATATGAAAGAACGCGACTTCGATGACGTTGTTGTTGTTTCTCCTGATATCGGTGGTGTTGTTCGTGCTCGTGCAATCGCTAAGCTATTAAACGACACAGACCTTGCAATTATCGACAAGCGTCGTCCACAAGCAAACGTTTCACAAGTAATGCACATTATTGGTGACGTTGAAGGTCGTGACTGTATCATCGTTGATGACATGATCGATACCGGTGGCACTTTATGTAAAGCAGCAGCAGCGCTTAAAGAACACGGTGCAAAACGCGTATTTGCTTACGCTACTCACCCAGTACTTTCAGGTAATGCAGCTGAGAACATTCGTAACTCAGTCATTGACGAAGTTATCGTAACTGACTCAATCACACTATCTGATGAGCTTAAAGCAATTGATAAAATCAAAGTGCTTACACTTGCAGATATGCTTGCTGAAACAATCCGTCGTATCAGCAACGAAGAATCTATTTCAGCGATGTTTGAACACTAATCAACATTACTGCAATACTAAAAAAAGCACCGTCTAGGTGCTTTTTTTGTAGTCGTTATTTATTTTCCCTGAAAGGGGTGGTATGATAGCGCGCCTTTTGGCTGGGGACCTTGGTCGCAAAGGCCCTAAGACTATTAATTATTGGAGACATTATGTCAACTTACACATACAATGCAGAATTACGTACAGAAACAGGTACTGGTGCGAGCCGCCGCCTACGCCGTGAAGATAAAGTTCCTGCAATCCTTTACGGTGCTGACAAAGAAGCTGCATCAATCGTTCTTGCACACAAAGATATGATCAAAGCGCAAGAAGACGAAGGTTTCTACACGCACATCCTTACTTTAAACATCGGTGGCGAGTCAGTTGAAGCTATCCTTAAAGATATTCAACGTCACCCGTACAAGCCTAAGATCACTCACTTAGACTTCCAACGTGTAGATGCTACTCACAAACTTCACACTAAAGTGCCTGTACACTTCATCGGTGAAGAGAAAGTAACTAAAGCTGGTAACACTGTTGTTCACCAATTAACTGAAATCGAAATCACGTGTCTTCCTAAAGCACTTCCTGAGTTCGTTGAAGTTAACGTTTCAGATTTAGTAGCTGGTGATTCAATCCACCTTTCTGACCTTAAACTTCCTTCAGGTGTTTCATCTGTTGAGCTAACTAAAGGCGCTGATCACGATCAGTCAGTTGTTACTGTTAAAGCTAACAAAGCAGCTCCAGCTGAAGAAGAAGCTTCAGAAGACGCTGCAGAATAATTTTTAAGGTGTAAACACCTTGAATTCTATTCAAATGCTTGTGGGCCTGGCTAATCCAGGCCCCGAATACGCAAACACACGCCATAATGCAGGTGCTTGGTTCATCGAAGAACTGGCTGCACGTTATAACTGCACACTCAAACATGATCCTAAATATCACGGCCTCACCGGCAAAGTGATTATTCAAGGCCAAGAATTTAAATTACTGATCCCTACAACTTATATGAATTTAAGTGGTAAGGCGGTGAGTAGTCTCGCTAATTTCTTTAAAATCCCTGTTGAGAACATTCTCGTTGCTCATGACGAAATGGACTTAGATCCTGGGATTGCAAAACTTAAAAAAGGTGGCGGCCACGGCGGTCACAATGGTTTAAAAGATATTATTGCGAAAATGGCAAACCAAAAAGATTTCATGCGCCTTCGCATAGGCATTGGTCATCCAGGCCACCGAGAATTGGTAACTGGCTGGGTGCTAGGTAAAGCCGCGAAAGACGATCAAGAAAAAATGGACGCCGCCGTTGACGAAGCAGTTCGTTGTATGGAAATACTTGCAAAAGATGGTGTGTTAAAAGCACAAAACAGACTACATTCATTTAAACCTTAATCCGTTTTAATGAAATTACACAAGGTATCTTACTATGGGTTTTAAATGTGGCATCGTTGGTTTGCCAAACGTTGGTAAATCAACTCTATTTAATGCACTAACTAAAGCGGGTATTGAAGCCGCTAACTTCCCTTTCTGTACCATTGAGCCTAACACGGGTGTGGTACCGGTTCCTGATGCGCGCTTGAATGATTTAGCCGCTATCGTAAATCCTCAGCGTATTTTACCAACGACGATGGAATTCGTTGATATTGCCGGTCTAGTAAAAGGCGCATCGAAAGGTGAAGGTTTAGGTAACCAATTCCTAGCAAACATTCGTGAAACAGATGCGATTGGTCACGTTGTTCGTTGTTTTGAAGACGAAAACATTGTTCACGTTGCTGGCACAATTGACCCTGCTGATGATATCGAAGTAATTAACACTGAATTAGTACTTGCTGATATGGACAGTGCTGATAAAGCGATTGTTCGTAATGCTAAAAAAGCAAAAGGCGGCGACAAAGACGCTAAAGAGCAAAATGCTGTTTTAGAAAAAGTAAAAGTACACTTAGATGAAGGTTTAACGTTACGTTCTTTAGAACTAACAAAAGAAGAAAAAGCAGCAATTAAGCCACTTAACTTCTTAACAATCAAACCTACCATGTACATTGCGAACGTGGCAGAAGATGGTTTTGAAAATAACCCTTACCTAGACAAAGTACGTGAAATTGCCGCTGCAGAAGACGCAGTTGTTATTCCAGTATGTGCAGCGATTGAATCTGAGTTATCTGAACTTGAAGAAGAAGATAAACTAGAATTTATGGCTGACCTAGGTTTAGAAGAACCAGGTCTTAACTTAGTGATCCGTGGTGGTTACGAGTTACTTAAATTACAAACCTACTTCACTGCTGGCGTTAAAGAAGTACGTGCATGGACAATCCCAGTAGGTGCGACTGCACCACAAGCTGCGGGTAAAATCCACACTGACTTTGAGCGTGGCTTTATCCGTGCACAAACTATCGCATTTGACGACTACATTGAGTTTAAAGGCGAAAGCGGTGCTAAAGAAGCTGGTAAGATGCGTCAAGAAGGTAAAGAATACATCGTTAAGGACGGCGATGTGATGAACTTCTTATTTAACGTGTAAGCATATTCGTTCATTCGATTACAAAAGGCTCGTTATTACGAGCCTTTTTTATTGCCTAAATATTCCTAAAACATTAAAGCATGGTGAGTAATACCTCTGCTTGTTCTTTTTAGTGATGTACGGTGTTATTTATGCTTAACAGTAAATCGTATTAATAAATACGTCGAAAGCAAATGAGTGATAACAACTGTCAATTAGAGGGGATTTAAAAACTCGCTAGCAATTTTGCGACCTATTGACTGCTCGATTAGCAAATTGTGGGTATTTTAGAAGTAAAAACTAGGCCGATTAATCGCAAATTTGCCTGTATAAAATCATTCGCTTTTCATTTTTTGCAGTTAAACACGTTAAAAAAACACACTTACTAATTTTGAAACTTGATTTTTGTATGAAAATCAAGCAACTTTAAATGTGCGTTTTAAAACTCTTATTATGCATTTGGGAATTAAACTAATAAATTGCAGTCAAAAAAACAGCAATTTAAATGAAATTTCGCCACTTAGCTTAATTTTAATGCAAACAAACACTGATAAGCATTTTTTTGCAAAAAAGGTGTTGACGGATTTAGGTCATATCAGCATAATACGCCCCGCACTCAGCGATGAAGTGCTAACAAAAAAGATGGCTAAGTAGCTCAGTTGGTTAGAGCACATCACTCATAATGATGGGGTCACAGGTTCAAATCCCGTCTTAGCCACCATTCTTTTTGTTGCTCAATGAAGAGTTTAAAATAACTACCAGTACTTTAAGTACGAATGATGCGGGAGTGGCGGAATTGGTAGACGCGCTGGATTTAGGTTCCAGTAACTTCGGTTGTGAGAGTTCAAGTCTCTCCTTCCGCACCATGTTCTTGATAAGAACTCAAACTATCAAGCTTTTGTTGGGATATCGCCAAGCGGTAAGGCAGCAGGTTTTGATCCTGCCATTCCCAGGTTCAAATCCTGGTATCCCAGCCACGATGGCTAAGTAGCTCAGTTGGTTAGAGCACATCACTCATAATGATGGGGTCACAGGTTCAAATCCCGTCTTAGCCACCATTCTTCTTTTAGAATGGCTCTGCAGGAGTTAAAGCTGCACTCAATGAAGAGTTTAAAATAACTACCAGTACTTTTAGTACGAATGATGCGGGAGTGGCGGAATTGGTAGACGCGCTGGATTTAGGTTCCAGTAACTTCGGTTGTGAGAGTTCAAGTCTCTCCTTCCGCACCATGTTCTTGATAAGAACCAAAACTATCAATTTATTCTTTGTTGGGATATCGCCAAGCGGTAAGGCAGCAGGTTTTGATCCTGCCATTCCCAGGTTCAAATCCTGGTATCCCAGCCACTTTCTCTACCAAGAGAGTGAATAAGATAACTCACGCTAAGAGTTTAAATTAGCAAACCCTTTGATGCGGGAGTGGCGGAATTGGTAGACGCGCTGGATTTAGGTTCCAGTAACTTCGGTTGTGAGAGTTCAAGTCTCTCCTTCCGCACCATGTTCTTGATAAGAACCAAAACTATCAACTTATTCTTTGTTGGGATATCGCCAAGCGGTAAGGCAGCAGGTTTTGATCCTGCCATTCCCAGGTTCAAATCCTGGTATCCCAGCCACTTTCTCTACCAAGAGAGTGAACTGGTATCCCAGCCACTTTCTCTACCAAGAGAGTGAATAAGAAAACTCACGCTAAGAGTTTAAATTAGCAAAAATTATGATGCGGGAGTGGCGGAATTGGCTGGTGTCTTGATTAGACGCTGGATTTAGGTTCCATTACTATACACTTGCATCACAGAATGTGCGGGAGTGGCGGAATTGGTAGACGCGCTGGATTTAGGTTCCAGTAACTTCGGTTGTGAGAGTTCAAGTCTCTCCTTCCGCACCATGTTCTTAAGTAGAACTAAAACTCTTCAAGTTTAGCGTTGGGATATCGCCAAGCGGTAAGGCAGCAGGTTTTGATCCTGCCATTCCCAGGTTCAAATCCTGGTATCCCAGCCAACTACTTACTTCCCTTTCAAGTTTCAAGTTTCAAGTTTCAAGTTTCAAGTTTCAAGTTTCAAGTTTCAAGTTTCAAGTTTCAAGTTTCTCAAAGTATATTCGGTAATTTTTATACCAATTCGCTTAATTAAGTAGTCTATTTTGAGGCAATAAAACCTCGTTGATAACAAGGCAAAAATTTCGTTATTTAGTTGTTCTAAATCAGAAATTTTTAACGCAGGTAGCGACAGGTTTGATCCCTCAAAATGATTAAGTATTACTGCGGATTGGTATTAGCACAAAAAAACGGGCTAATTTTCATTACCCCGCTTCTTTATCTTTTGTACAATTAATTTTTTACGATTAACTTAATGTCCCGCTAAGCGCATACTTTATAACCCAGTTCTTTGCAGGGCCTGTGTTATTAGCAAGCTTTAAAAACTTACTGCGCACCCAGCTCAGTGGTTTAATCTCGTTTGAAAAACCAAAATAACATGCATCCATCATACTCATCATTAGTAAATTAGCGTGGCGGCGTTTTTTCTCGTAGCGTTTTAATAACGCTTGCTGACCAACATCAGGTTGATCTGCCAAAATATCTGCCAGTGCTACAACATCTTGAAACCCTAGGTTCACACCTTGCCCAGCGAGCGGGTTAATTGTGTGCGCCGAATCACCCACTAAAACTAAACGTCCGTGCGAGTAATCATTGGCATGTTGGCGTGCAAGTGGAAAAACAGCATGCTCAAGTAATTCAAAGTCGCCCGGTAATTCAGGAAAATGGTCAATGAGTTTTGCTTTAAGTTGCTCATTCGACAATTTTTGCCACTGCTTTAAAACTGCAGCCTCGTGATAACAAATTAAATTAGCATAAGGCGCCTGCATCGGTAGAAACGCCACAGGCCCGGTTGGCGTAAATTGTTGCCACGTTTTTACCTGCTGTGGGGCATCTAATTTGATTAACACGCCCATGCAATGCTGGCCATATTGCCAACCCGTTACACCTAAACCAGCTTTAGTTCGCAATTGTGACTGTCCACCATCTGCAGCAACAACTAAATCAGCGGTATATTGAGTATCGCCATAATGTAAGGTGATTGAATCAGCCGTTTGAGTAATATCCGTGATGGCAGATAACTGCTCTATCACTTCGATGTTGTACTTGGCGAATTGCTGCCAAAGACTTGCTTGAATTAAATTATTTTCGATTAAATGACCTAAATGCGTTTCGCCAATCTCATGGCAATCAAACAATAAATTCTCGCCTTGCTGCTGGTAGGCCTCTAGTTGTTGATAAGGCGCAATACGATTTTGTCTTAGTAATGGCATGGCATCAAGCTCATCAAGTAAATTCTCTGAAAAACGATTAATAGCCGAAATGCGAATATCTACCTTATCTGAGTTTAAAATGTGTTCAGCATCGATAAGGTGCTTTTCAATAACGGTGACATCCCTACCCTGCTTGGCCAATTTTACAGCAGTGGCAGCACCTACCATTCCGCCACCGACAACAATTACCTTATTTTTATTCATTTAATATTCGCTCATTTGGCTATTTAAATACGGAATAAATTGTAACGTAATTCAATATTGCGTGTCAGTGCATTTACAGCTTATGAATTTCAAAACAGTGACTTGTTTGATTTCACACCACAAAGATAAAAACTATACTTGGATCTGTGCGGGTATCCAGCTAAAATACGCGTCCTTTAAGTCGGCATACTTGCCACTTAATCCTGTTTCTAACACATTTTTGTGTCACTACCGAATTGAAAACGAGGCTATATTTCAATGAGTAAAAAGCTGCATATTAAAACCTGGGGTTGTCAGATGAACGAGTACGACTCTCAGAAAATGGCTGATCTACTAGATGCGACTAACGGCTATCAGTTAACTGAAGAAGCTGAAGACGCTGACGTGATCTTACTCAATACCTGTTCAATCCGTGAAAAGGCACAAGAGAAAGTATTCCATCAGCTTGGCCGTTGGAAACTATTAAAAGACGACAAACCTGAGTTAATCATTGGTGTTGGTGGCTGTGTTGCATCGCAAGAAGGTGACTCAATTCGTCAACGTGCGCCGTTTGTTGATGTAATCTTTGGCCCGCAAACATTACACCGCTTACCTGAAATGATTAAGCAAGTGCAAAGTGGCGACAGCAGCTCGGTAGTTGACGTTTCATTCCCTGAGATTGAAAAGTTCGACCGTTTACCTGAGCCAAAAGCGGAAGGGCCTACTGCGTTTGTATCAATTATGGAAGGTTGCTCTAAATACTGTACATTCTGCGTAGTACCTTACACGCGTGGTGAAGAAGTAAGCCGCCCACTTGATGACGTCTTACTTGAAGTTGCCCAACTTGCAGAGCAAGGTGTTCGCGAAGTAAACCTACTTGGTCAAAACGTAAATGCGTATCGTGGTGAAACTCACGATGGTGAAATTTGTTACTTCTCTGATCTATTACGTTATGTCGCTGCGATTGACGGTATTGACCGCATTCGTTATACCACATCGCACCCAGTAGAATTTACGCCAGATATCATTGATGCGTATGCAGACGTACCTGAGCTTGTTGACCACCTACACTTACCAGTGCAAAGTGGTTCAGACCGTGTTCTTAACCTTATGAAACGTGGTCACACTGCACTCGAGTACAAATCTACGATTCGTAAGTTACGTAAAATTCGCCCTAACCTAAGCATGTCTTCAGACTTCATCATTGGTTTCCCTGGCGAAAGCAAAGCGGACTTTGAAGCAACTATGAACCTTATCAATGATATTGGTTTTGATATGAGCTTTAGTTTCATCTACAGTGCGCGCCCTGGTACACCAGCTGCTGATTTACCAGATGACGTAACAGAGCAAGAGAAAAAAGAACGTTTATACATTCTGCAAAACCGTATCACGCAAATGGCGCAGCAAATCAGCCGCCAAATGTTTGATACCGAACAGCGTATCCTAGTTGAAGGTCCTTCTAAGAAGAACCCAATGGAATTACGTGGCCGTACTGAGAACAACCGAGTGGTTAACTTTGAAGGCCCTCACTCAGTGATCGGTCAATTCGTTGATGTACGTATTACAGAAGCATTGCCAAACTCTTTACGTGGTGAATTAATTCGTACAGAATCAGAAATGAACTTACGCCGTGATGTGGCACCTTCAGCTATTTTAAATAAAGCTGCTGAAGCTGAGGCCGCTACGGCCCCTAACGAAATTGGCGTTGCTACTTTCGTACCTTAGGGTGACACTTGGTGCAGGCACAGCCTGCACCCATCAATAGGAAGCAATTTTGAGTAATCAGTTAAAAACATTAGAGATTTATTTAGAACCCGCCGACAACAAACGCCTTTCATCTTTATGTGGTCCGTTTGACGAAAACATTAAGCAAATTGAACGCCGCCTTGGTGTTGAGATTGCACACCGTGATAATTTCTTCAGAGTAACCGGTAAACTGCACCTTGCAGCTGCGGCTGTTGAGATACTAAAAAACCTCTATATTGAAACTCAACCTATTCGCGGCCTGATTGGCGAGATTGAACCTGAAGCCGTACATTTGGCAATTAGCGAATCAAATGCGCTAGAGCAAGATGAAAACCCAGGTGTATATGGCAAAGACATGGTGATTAAAACTCGCCGTGGCGTTATTAAACCGCGCAATGATAATCAAGGCGTGTATGTTGCAAATATTTTGCATCACGATATTACCTTTGGTATTGGCCCTGCTGGTACAGGTAAAACTTATTTAGCGGTTGCTGCAGCCGTTGATGCCTTAGAGCGTCAAGAAATTCGCCGTATTTTGTTAACTCGTCCTGCGGTTGAAGCAGGTGAAAAGCTAGGCTTTTTACCGGGTGACTTAAGCCAAAAAATCGACCCGTATTTACGCCCTTTATATGATGCATTATTTGAAATGCTGGGTTTTGAACGAGTTGAAAAGCTAATTGAGAAAAACGTGATTGAAGTCGCGCCCCTTGCCTACATGCGTGGTCGTACGCTAAATGACGCGTTTATTATTCTCGATGAAAGCCAAAATACCACAGCAGAACAAATGAAAATGTTCTTAACTCGTATTGGTTTTAATTCAAAGGCGGTGATCACGGGTGATATTACACAAGTCGATTTACCGCGCGGTGCCCGCTCAGGCCTACGTCATGCCATCGAAGTATTAAACGGTGTCGATGAAATTAGCTTTAACTTCTTCCAATCACACGATGTGGTTCGCCACCCGGTTGTTGCTCGTATCGTTGAAGCTTATGAGCGAAACGATGAAGCAGAACGTTTAAAACGTGCAGAGAAGCAACGTGCAAAAGAAGCGCAAGCAAACCAACAAGAAGCAAACTCGTGACCGAATTAGATTTACAAATAGCCTGTGAGTTTGACGACTTACCAAGCTTTGAACAATTCCAGCTATGGGCTGACAAAGCCCTTAGCAACTACCGTGAAGATGCAGAGCTGACTATAGTGGTCAGCGATGAAGCACAAAGCCAGCAGCTCAACAATGATTACCGCGGCAAAGATAAACCGACTAATGTCTTATCTTTTCCATTTGAAGCACCACCGGGCATTGAGTTACCTTTAGTAGGTGATTTAATCATTTGTCCGGCTATTGTTTTAGCCGAATCAATTGAGCAAGAAAAAACCTTTCACGACCATTTTGCCCATATGGTTATCCATGGATGCTTGCATTTACTTGGATTTGACCATATAAAGGACGAAGATGCACTTGAAATGGAAAGCATTGAAAAGCAATTACTTGCCGATCTGAACATCGCTGACCCATATCGAGACGATATTTAAATTAACGGAGCAATTAGACGCAATGAGCGACGACAACTCGCAAACTAGCCAGGGTTCTTCTGGCAAAACGTGGCTGGGCCGCATAGCCCAAATGTTGCAAGGGGAACCCCAGAATAGAGAAGAGCTGGTAGAAGTAATTGCCGATGCGCAAGAACGCGACCTTATCGACCCTGAAACCAAAGATATGATTGAAGGGGTGCTAGGTGTATCAGAGCTAAAAGTGCGGGACATCATGATCCCACGCTCGCAAATGGTAACCTTAGAGGTTGATACACCATTAGAAGAGCTATTACCTATGATGGTTGATTCAACACATTCACGTTTTCCTGTGGTATGTGAAGACAAAGACCATGTTGAAGGTATTTTATTAGCAAAAGATTTATTACCACTGATCATCAACAAAGATGAGCAACTGCCTTCTTTACGTGAATATTTGCGTCCTGCAGTTGTAGTGCCTGAAAGTAAACGTGTAGACACGCTGCTTAATGAGTTCCGTCAACAACGCTACCACATGGCGATTGTTATTGATGAGTATGGTGGTGTGTCTGGTCTTGTCACTATCGAAGATATCCTTGAAATCATCGTGGGTGAAATCGAAGACGAGCACGATGAAAGTGAAGACCTACAAGATATTCGCCAAGTTGCAAAACACGTTTACGCTGTGCAAGCGCTGACTGAAGTTGATGACTTTAATGAGTATTTTAAAACTGGTTACAGCACCTCAGATGCTGACACCATAGGTGGTATTGTTTTACATGCATTTGGCCACATGCCAAGCCGTGGTGAAACAATCGAGGTAGAAGGCTTACAATTTAAAGTCACTAACGCAGATAACCGCCGTATCTTACAATTGCAAGTCACCATTCCAAAGGCTGATGATAACGACAGTGAAGAAACTGCTAACTAACCTAAGTCACCTTGCAAAAGATAAAAAAGCCTGGCTCGCACTTATTGCGGGCCTCTTTTTAACCTTAAGTTACGCACCCTATAACCTATGGTTTATAACTTTTCTTTCCCTTGGTGCTCTACTCTACTGCATTAACCCTCTCGCAAACGGTAAATTAGCCGCTAAACAAAGTGCTAAATATGGCTTTATATTTGGTTTAGGTTGGTTTGGTGCAGGTATAAGCTGGGTGCATGTATCAATAGCGACCTTTGGTGGCATGCCATTAATCGCATCACTTTCGTTAATGGTGCTGCTTTGTGCTTATTTAGCCCTTTATCCTGCATTAGCTACTTGGCTGGCAACACGCCTTGCTAAAGGCCCATATAGCTTTATATGTTGGTTACTCGCCGCTATCGCAACCACAGAATACTTACGTGGCACATTGTTAACAGGCTTTCCGTGGCTGAGTTTTGGTTACACGCAAACAGACAGCCCACTTAATTTTTTAGCCCCGGTAATTGGCGAGTTTGGGATTACGCTTGTATGTATGTTAATTGCGTTTGCTTTATATCGCACAGCTTACAAAGATGGCAAACCACTTATCGCCTCTGTAGCCTTATTAGCTGGCTTATATACGATAGCAAGCAGCAGCCAGCTACACTACCAAGACAAAACCATTAAAACTGTACTGGTGCAGGGCAATATTAAGCAGCATCTTCGCTTTGAGCCGTCTGAGTTTTGGACGACTATGAGCAAATACCAAGATATGACTCGCTTACATTGGGATGCTGATTTAATTGTTTGGCCAGAAGCTGCGGTGCCGGAGCTTGAAGCTTTATCAACCGAGTATTTAACAGGCCTTGATAGTGCCGCAACCTTTAATGACACCGCGCTTATTACTGGTATCGTTGATTACCAATACGACACGCGTAACATTTTTAACACTTTAATAGTGCTTGGTAAAAAAGAACACGATGACAGTGAAGGCCACTATCAATATTTAGGTAAAAACCGCTATCAAAAGCATCAGTTATTACCTATTGGTGAATTTGTGCCGTTTCAGGACTTCTTGCGCCCAATTGCTCCACTGTTTGATTTACCTATGTCATCCTTTACCCGTGGTGATGAAGTACAAAACAATTTACGCGCAAATGGCTTAAACATTTTACCGGCTATTTGCTATGAAATTGCTTTTTCTGAGTTGGTTCGTGGAAATTATCACAGTGACTCCGATATTTTATTCACGGTGAGTAACGATGCATGGTTCGGTGACTCACATGGCCCGCATCAGCACATGCAAATAGCGCGTATGCGCGCCCTAGAGTTACAGCGCCCACTAATCCGCGTGACCAACAATGGTATTAGCGCCGTTTACGACCCTATCGCTAAATCACAATTCGCTATGCCACAATTTAAAGCTGATGTACTTGAGGCCAATATCACTTTAATCAAAGGCGATAGTATCTATAGTCAATATGGCAATTGGCCAGTATGGGCGGTAGTGATATTACTCGGTACTGTTGGTGTGCTTGCTAGGATTAAAAATAACAAATAAAAGTTTAGACGACAGTTAAAGAGTGGTAACTCCACTCTCTAACTTATAACGCTAGCATTGATAAGTGTATATTTTTTTATTTCCCTTCGTTTTGGTTTCCACAACTCGGCAACTAACTCCTCCGTCTAGTGAGCTGGAGTATCTTTCAAACTTGGCGTGTTCATTTCTTTCGCTCTCATTTTTATCTTCGTTCTTAGCATTTGCGAATATAAAATCATGACCACTAATTTCGTCTTGGTTCAAAGGAATTGAGTTTTTAAATCCATCCCGCCCACCTAAAATATTAAATGACTTAATTACTGGGTTTAGTGTTACGCTAACAAAACCATTTAGGCTTTTAGCCAAATCATCACTATAAAAGTTTATACGAACATATAGCTTTAACTTATTCATATTCGGAAATTTAATTGTTCCCTTAGTTGGTAATAATATTTTTGTTAAAGCTAATGTCTCACCCGCAAAATAAAAGTCATAAACATCATTTCTAAAATAACTGGCAAGCAAAAAGTCATAGGGACTTCCCTTGACTTCAATCCCCTTTCCTATCGGAGAATTATCATTTACATTGGAATTAGTATACTTAGGAGTCGATATATTACGTTGAGTACTTTGCGCATTTTTAAGCATACTCTTTTCAGAAGCACGCGTTATTACACGTACTAACTCTTTGCGGTATTCATAGAGAAGGTCTAAATCAAAAGCTTCATCATTACTAAGCTCAGACAAAGAAACACTAACTACTGGCTCACCATAACGATCTTCAATGTAGTTAGTATCATATTTTAATGCTGTTTCATTAATCATATCGGCCACAATGACAGCTTTAGTATCAGAGTTAACGCTTAGCCTTGCAACCTTGTCTTTTTGACTTTGAGAGCAATTATTGCAGATTTCAACTTCTGCCTGACCGAAAGCAGGCAAGGATATTCCCGAAAAAATAATAAACAATAATATAAGTTTGTACATTCAAAAATCCTTTTATTAATGCAACTTTAAAATAACCAAAATACAAGAAACAACCTAATTTTCTGAAGGTTTTCTATGGGCTATAGAAGTTCATTTTAAAAAATGAGAAGAGGCTTTACTGCTTCAGTATAAATAAATACCCCAAAAGGGTACTATAGAACTTGTACAGCGACCGAGCAATTTTGTCAACGCAAGATTAACTAGTTATTACACTGCAACGTGCATGTTCGAAAGAGCAAATTACTTTAAAAGTCTCAGCTACTTTACATTCAATAATGTTTGCATTGAGGTAAATCTGTTCAACTACTTTAGCAGGCAATTAAAAAAGGCTTCATGATGAAGCCTTTTTAACATTTTAAGATTCTATCTTAATCAACTCTACATCAAATATAAGTAGCGAGCCTGCTGGAATGCTGCCGACGCGTTTACGGCCGTAAGCAAGCTGAGGCGGGATATAAAAGGTAAACTTATCCCCTTCGTTCATTAGCTGTAAGCCTTCGGTCCAACCTGCAATGACTTGATTCAAACCAAAGCTGATTGGTGAGTTTCTTACCACTGAGCTGTCAAAAACACTGCCATCCATAAGCGTGCCATGATAGTGAACCTTTACTTTACTAGTTGCACTTGGCTTTGTGTCACTCCCTGAACTTTGCTCAATTTTGTATTGCAGCCCAGATGCGGTTTCATGAACATCGTCGGCTTTACTGTTATTCGCTAAAAAGTCTGCGGCGAGTTTTTCATTTTCAAGGGCTTGTAGCTTCGCCTTTTTACTATTTTTAAAGATTAAAAAACAAAAAATACCAATGATCAGTAAAAGTATTAAATTAATCATTCTGCGTCCTTCTCATCATCATTGTCGCCATTTACGATATCAGCGATATTGGCAAGCCTTGCTAAGGCTAGCGCGTTAATAGAGCCTTCAGGGTAACCTTCTGCGGTCATTTCACCTGCGTCTTTATCCATTAATAAGCTCAGTGCTTGATCAACCGTTTCAACGGCATAAATATTAAAGCGTCCTTTTTCAACCGCATCGAGTACTTCGTCATCAAGCACTAAATTAACTTGGTTAGATTTAGGAATAATCACCCCTTGTTCACCGGTTAAGCCACGCATTTTACAAAGCTTGAAGAAGCCTTCTATTTTCTCGTTTACGCCACCAATTGATTGCACATCACCATGCTGGTTAATCGACCCCGTCAGTGCAATAGATTGGCTAATAGGTAAGTTTGTAATGGCTGATATAAGCGCGCACAGCTCTGCTAATGAGGCGCTATCACCGTCGATATAGCCATAGCTTTGCTCTATTGCGATATTGGCACTGAGCGTTAGACTAAATTGCTGAGCATACTTATTTCCTAAGTAACCGGTTAATAGCATCACTCCTTTTGAGTGAATGGCTTTACCTAGTTCAGCTTCTCGTTCAACGTCAATTACGCCATCCGCACCTGCGTAAACAGTGGCTGTAATGCGTGCTGGTGTACCAAATGAGGTATCGCCAATGTGCAGCACAGTTAAGCCATTTACTTTGCCCACTGCGTGACCTTCGGTTGCAATTAAAATTTGCCCTTCTTTGATATCACTCAGCATGGTTTCTGAAATTTGCCCTGTACGGTATTGCTTACCAACAATGGCTTCATCTATGTGATGAGCATCAATCACGGTTTGGCCATCTTGTTTGGCATAAAAACTGGCTTCTGCCACTAACTCTAATACATCTGCAAAACGAGCTGAGAGCTTGTTGTGGTGCTCAGCTTGGCGATAACTAAACTTTAATAACCTCGCCATTGCCGCTTCATTTACAGTGCAACTGAGTGTTTGCTGACAATACTCAGTCACCTTGGTAATGAACTGATATTGCAGTTTATCGCTACTTGGCAAATAGTAATCAAAGTCGGCAAGTACACGGAATAACTCTGCAAACTCTTCGTCATATTCACCTATGGTGTAGTAAAGGTCGCGAGAGCCTAGCAGCACTATTTTTACATCAAGAGGAATAAGCTGCGGACGTAACGTGAAGCTGCTTCCCACAGAGCTGTCTTGATAGGGTAAGTCGTTTTTGATTTGATGCGTTTTTAAAGAAAGCTTAAGGCCATCCCACACTTGTGGATTCGCCATGACTTTTTCAGCATCCATAATCAAGTAGCCACCATTAGCACGATGCAGTGCACCTGGCTGAATTGAGCGGTAACTGGTGATAAGCGAGCCTTGTGAGGTTGCATATTCAATTTTGCCGAAAATATTGCCAAAAGTCGGGTTCGGCTCATACACCACAGGAGCTGCATCGCCCTCTTTGTATTCGACTAGAATATTTGGCGCAAAGAAGTCTGTGAGCATCCCTTTACGGTCAAAGTCTTCTTTGTTTTCGTCGTTTTCATCATCGTCGAGCCATTCAAGTACCGCATCAATGATTTCTTCACGAATGTCTTTTAAATAACGTAATACACCAATGTGCGTAGCGTATTTATGTTCAAGGGCTTTAATGAGTGGCTTAGTGGCAAGCTCAGCAGTTGATTTTTTAAGGTTACGTAGTTTTTCAGATGACTCTCGTTTCCAGCGAGGAAGCTCAATTAATGCTTCGATTAACGCATCTTCAAGCTTTTCGATAACCTCATAAAATTCGATACGCAGTGGCTCATCAAGGGCTGCAAATTCACTGTCGCTCAGTTGTTTACCATTCACTAAAGGCGCAAATCCAACAACACCATTTTCTTCAATCAATGCCACGCTTTGCTCAAGAGCGGCAATTTCAACAGCAGTAATTGCCGCATCGTAAGTATCGGTAAACTCACGGTCGATTGACTTTTTCTTGCGTTGATAACCTGGGTTATCAAAAGCCGCGGGGAATGTATCGAGTACTTCGTCGATAAATGAATCTATATCGTCAGCTAACTGCTTTGATTGACCTGCTTGCATGAATAATGCGATTGGCTCGCGGTGGTCATCATAGTTGTTAACATACAACCACTCATTAGGCGTTGGGCGGTCTTTTGAATGGGCTGTGAGTTTGTCTTTTACTAAGGTGTAACGACCATGAGCCGCTTCACCCATCACATAAACATTGTAACCCGGTAATTCCATTCCGAGTGAAAAGTCGAGGGCACTTTGTGCACGTTGTTGACCAATAAATGGCAACGCTTCTGGATATGGGTTTTGCATACAAGTAGCAACATGACTTGCGGCAATTTTAGGCGCTAACGCAGAAATAGGTAGAGGGATTAATTTTTTTGTCATTCTAACTTCTTATTTCCCAGTCTTGACTGGGCATTATAGGTAACGCCCAGCACAAGCCTGCGTCACTGATTAAGGTTGTAATGCCTTACGGCGAAAATAAATACCGCCACATTCAGTACAAGGAGTAATTTGCGTAGCATGGTAAACATCGTAACTATGCTGACAATTTTTACATACTAATGTGCCCATGGCTATCCATTCTCCCTCTTGATAAACACCATTATGTTGAAAATCTTGGTTTAAGGCTTGCCATTCGAGCTGGGTTTTATCTTCAATGTGCGATAACTCATACCAAAGCGATTCTTTAAGCTCTAGCCATGCGAGTGAATCATAGTGACTGTCGTTTTCTTTAATGTGGTCGATATCGCGTTGTAGATAGTCACGATACTGATTGAGCTTTTCTTGCCCTAAGTCTTTAAGTGCTTGCTCTGACTCAACAAATTTTTCCATTGCATCTTTTAGCTCATGATCTTTTACGTCTTTAAGCCATGCACTTAAATCGCTAAGCCAAGATTTATAATCTGCCATCGTTTACTCCTTCAAAAATGATGAAAAATCAACCGTTATTCTAGTTGAGTATAGGTTAACCTGCCCTGAAAATATATTTCCTTGGAAAATTAACAAAAGCGCCTATTTGTCGCTGTGATTAGCATGTATTTTGGGTTATCCTTATCGACAATTTTTTATTAATTTGCAAGAAGTCTGGAATCGTAGATGCAAGAGCAATATAACCCGCAAGACATTGAGTCAAAAGTACAAGCCTACTGGGAAGAAAACCAAGTATTTAAAGTCACTGAAGATGAGAGCAAAGAAAAGTATTACTGCCTATCTATGTTCCCATACCCAAGCGGCCGACTCCACATGGGTCACGTTCGTAACTACACCATTGGTGACGTAGTATCACGCTTCCAACGCTTGCAAGGCAAAAATGTAATGCAACCTATGGGTTGGGATGCGTTTGGTCTACCTGCTGAAAATGCGGCAATCAAAAATAACACAGCCCCTGCTAAGTGGACTTACGAAAACATCGATTACATGCGCGACCAATTAAAGCAATTAGGCTTTGGTTACGACTGGGATCGTGAAATCGCAACATGTCACCCAGAATACTACAAGTGGGAACAGTGGTTCTTCACTAAGCTTTACGAAAAAGGCTTAGTATACAAAAAGATGTCAACAGTAAACTGGGATCCAGTTGACCAAACAGTACTTGCTAACGAACAAGTTATTGATGGTCGTGGTTGGCGTTCAGGTGCCATTGTTGAGCAAAAAGAAATTCCTCAATGGTTCATCAAAATCACTGATTACGCACAAGAGCTACTAGACGATCTAGATAAACTTGATCACTGGCCTGAGCAAGTTAAAACCATGCAGCGCAATTGGATTGGTCGTTCTGAAGGTTTAGAAATCGAATTTAAGCGTGCTGATAACGAAGATACATTCAGTGTTTATACAACACGCCCAGATACCTTTATGGGTGTGACTTACGTAGCAGTTGCTGCCGGTCACCCAATTGCACAAGAAGCCGCTAAAAACAGCGACGCTGTAGCTATGTTTGTTGATGAGTGTAAAAACACGAAAATCGCTGAAGCAGACATGGCAACCATGGACAAAAAAGGCATTGCAACTGGCTTTTATGCGATTCACCCATTAACAGGTAAGCAAGTACCAATTTGGGTTGCTAACTTTGTATTAATGGATTACGGCTCAGGCGCTGTAATGGCTGTTCCTGCACATGACCAACGTGACTACGAGTTCGCATCAGCTTATGGCCTTGAGATTACCCAAGTTATCGCACCAGCTGCAGGTTCTGAAGAAACAGTTGATTTAGACAACCAAGCATACACAGAAAAAGGCGTGTTAGTTAACTCGGGTGAGTTCGATGGTCTTGAGTTTGAAGCAGCGTTTAATGCCGTTGCAGACAAACTAGAAGCGCTTGGTGTAGGTGAGCGTAAAGTTAATTTCCGTCTACGTGACTGGGGGGTTAGCCGTCAGCGTTACTGGGGTTCTCCAATTCCAATGCTTAGCGACGAAAATGGTGATGAGCTTGCAGCAACAGAAGACATGCTACCAGTTCGCTTACCAGAAGACGTAGTTATGAATGGTGTGACTTCACCAATCAAAGCTGATCCTGAGTGGGCTAAAACAACAGTAAATGGCGCGCCTGCATTCCACGAAACAGATACCTTCGATACCTTCATGGAATCGTCTTGGTACTACGCTCGTTACTGTAGCCCACGTTTTGACGAAGGCATGATCGAGCCAGGTGCTGCAAATTACTGGTTACCAGTAAACCAATACATTGGTGGTATTGAGCATGCGATCTTGCACTTACTTTACTCGCGTTTCTTCCACAAACTATTACGCGACTTTGGTTTAGTAAACTCAGATGAGCCATTTGAGCGCTTATTATGTCAAGGCATGGTACTAGCTGATACTTTCTATCGTAAAGATGAGAAAGGTGGTGATATCTGGATTTCACCAACTGATGTACAAACTGAAACAGACGACAAAGGTCGTGTTGTTAAAGCGTGGCACAAAGAAGATGGCGAGCCGGTATTCTCTGCGGGCATGAGCAAAATGTCGAAATCGAAAAACAACGGTATCGACCCACAACAAGTTATTGCCGAGTACGGTGCAGATACAGTTCGTTTATTCATGATGTTTACAGCACCACCAGAGCAAACTCTTGAATGGTCTGATTCAGGTGTTGAAGGTGCAATGCGTTTCTTAAAACGTATTTGGAAGTACGCTGTTGATGTAGAAACAGTAGGCTACCAAGCGCTTGATAAATCAGCATTAAACAACGACCAAAAAGTTCTTCGTCGTGAACTTCATAAAGCAATTGCAAAAGTGACTGATGACGTTGAACGTCGTCAAACATTCAACACTGCAATCGCTGCTATCATGGAAATCTCGAACAAGTTACTTAAAGCACCACTTGCTGATAAACAAGATGTGGCAATTGCTAACGAAGCACTTGAAGCATTACTTATCATGCTTGCGCCTATCACACCGCACATGTGTCACCAGTTATGGCAAGACCTTGGCAAAGAAGGCGACATCTTAGATGCAGCATGGCCAACAGTTGATGAGTCAGCACTTGTTGAAGATGAGAAGCTAATCATTGTACAAGTTAACGGTAAGCTACGTGCTAAGTTAACAGTGCCTGCAGATGCAACCAAAGAGCAAGTTGAAGCATTAGCATTTGCTGAAGAAAACGTGACTAAGTTCACTGAGGGCGCGACTGTCCGTAAAGTAATTTACGTACCTGGCAAACTACTTAACGTGGTTGCTAACTAAGATGGCAGCGCTTCAAGCACTGAAAAACGGACTAGCCCTTGCGCTAGTCTGTTTACTGCTGACAAGTTGTGGCTTTCACTTAAAGAAAGCCTCTAACTTGCCTGACGACTTGAAAGTACTCACCCTTGTTGGTGATGATGAAAAGTCAGCCTTATTCGAATTAGTCGAAAAAGAACTGATTGCGAGTAAAGTTGAGCTTAACCAAGTTGGTAAACACCCTGAGTTAAAGATTCACAAAGACCGCTTAGAGCGTCAAATCTTGTCATTATTTGATAATGGTCAGGTTGCTGAATATGAACTTGCCTATAGCGTAAGCTATACCCTCAAGCGCCCTGGACAAAAAGCGATTAATCAAAGCTTTGAATTGTATCGTAACTACCAAGACGACCCAGACAATGCCCTTGCAAAAGCTAAAGAGCTTGATTTGCTATTAGGCGAAATTCGTAAGCAAGCGAGTCGTCGTATTGTTCGTGAGTTATCACAACTGTAATGCGTTGTTATGCAAACCAGCTTCCTAGCCAGTTAAAAAAAGGCCTCGCGCCTTTTTACATGGTGTTTGGTGAAGAGCCTTATCAAATTGCTCAGTGCATCTTGCAAATTCGTCAAGCAGCTAAACAGCAAGGCTTTGACGAAGTCATTAAATTTACCTTAATGCCGGGTTTTGATTGGCAAGAAATTGTTGCTCAATACCAAAGTATGTCACTGTTCAGCGCTCGTACCTTAATTGAGTTCGATTTAAACGAGCAAAAACCAGGTACGCAAGGCAGTCAAATCTTTAAGCAGCTTGTTGAGCTTGCTAATCCCGATACTATTTTGGTTTTAAAAGGTGCCAAAGCCAGCCAAGATATTCAGCGCAGTGCTTGGTTTAAAGCCCTCGATAAGCAAGGCTTATTTGTTCCTTGTTACCCATTAACAGGTAATCACCTGAGCCGCTGGTTAGATGAACAGTGCTATCGTTTAAACTTAAACCTTCATAACAACGCGAAACAAAGCTTAATTGATGCCACTGAAGGAAATTTACTTGCCTGTCATCAAGAGTTAGAAAAGCTATCTTTGCTTTATGGTAGTGAGCTAATTGACCAACAAGCTGTGATGCAAGGGCTACTAAATCAGTCAAAGTTTGATATTTTTGATTTGAGTGATGCTTTATTAAATGGCCACGCCGAACAAGCGGTTAAAGTAATGACTAAGCTGGCTGCCGATAACACTGAAGCCATGAGTATTTTTTGGGCCATCAATAAAGAAGCAGCTAACTTACTGGCTATGCAACACGGGCGCTTGAATGGTGCCAATATGGCTGATTTATACAAAAAGTATAATATTTGGAAAAACCAACAAGCTGTTGTGCAACAGGCTTTAAACCGCTTAAACATCCAAGTACTCGAACAAATTACCAAACAATTAGCTCTGTTTGATGCCGCATATAAACAAGGCAACCTTGTAGCCCCCTACCAAGCATTAATGCAAATATGCTTAGTGTTTTGCCAACCAGTGGCGATACCTTTACCTTGCCACCCGGTCTTTGACTAAGAGTAACAATTCATGATTGCTATTTTTGGTGGCACCTTTGATCCAATTCACTTAGGTCATATTAATATGGCCCAGCAGTGTGTTCAGCAGTGCCAACTCGATATCCTTTACTTCATGCCTTGCGCTATTCCTGCCCATAAAGCCAAGCCAGGAATTAGTGATGAGCATCGCATTAATATGCTAAAACTTGCGATTGCCGACAATCCGCATTTTGCTATCGATTACCGCGAACTAAACCGAGAAGGTGCGTCTTATTCTTTGTTGAGTTTAGAAGAGCTTCGTGCAGAAAACCCAGCAGCGCCGATTATGTTTTTAATCGGCATGGACTCATTCAATAGCCTAGATAAATGGTTTAAATGGCAAGAGATTGTCAAACTTTGTCATATCGTCGTGTACCAGCGCCCGGGGCAGCACTGCCAAGTATCTGGTGAACTTGCAGCTTATAAAGAGAATGCCGTAACAGAGCAACTTAGCCAGCTACAACAAGCCCCTGCAGGTAAGTTATTCTTTTTAAATGGCTTACAAGTTAATGCCGCCTCAAGCGAAATCAGAAAAAAGCTGCATTTAAATAATGATATAGCGGAACTTTTACCTACCAATGTAAGTCAATACATTGCGCAGCATCATCTTTACCAAACAGATGAATAAATACTGCCTGCGTGATAAAATAACAAATTAAGATTATTTATTTTTGAGAAAACACTTTGGATTCTAAACAACTACTCGCATTTGCCCTTGATAAAGTCGACGATATGAAAGCCCGTGATGTGGTACAGCTTGATGTTCGTGGTAAGTCTGACATTACTGATTACATGTTAGTGTGCTCAGGTAACTCTAAACGCCATGTACAATCGATTGCTGATCACGTTGCTAAAGAAGCACGCCATGCAGGTGAAGAGCCTCTCGGATACGAAGGCCAAAACGAAGGCGAATGGGTGCTGGTAGACCTAGGTGATGTGGTAGTGCATGTAATGCAAGACCAATCTCGCGACTTCTATGATCTAGAGAAACTTTGGGGCTAACCCTTAGCAAGGACATAGGTAACCATTTTGAAAATACAATTGATTGCTGTTGGCACCAAAATGCCAGCATGGGTTGAAACCGGATTCACAGAATATCAACGTCGCTTCCCACGTGATATGCCCCTTGAGCTAATTGAAATCCCCGCAGGTAAACGTGGTAAAAATGCGGATATCAAACGTATTTTACAACTTGAAGGCGAAAAGACCCTTGCTGCTATCCCTAAAGGCAACCGCATTGTGACGCTAGAGGTCACCGGTAAGCCAATGGATACCCATCAGTTGGCAAAAAGTATGGAAAAATGGCAGCTTGATGGTCGCGATGTCAGCTTATTGATCGGCGGACCAGAAGGTTTAGCACCTGAGTGTATTGCAGCGTCTGAGCAAAAGTGGTCATTATCAAACCTGACACTACCGCACCCTCTAGTGCGCATTATTGTTGCAGAAAGCCTATACCGAGGCTGGAGCTTGAATAACAACCACCCTTATCATCGCGAGTAGTAAAGCCAATGCGAAAACACAGACCCACGATTCGAGACCACTCGGCTGAGGCAAACTTATTTGCTCGCCGAGCATTTGTGGGTTTTGTGTTTGTTACACTGTTAATTGGTGTGTTGTTATCTAACCTATACAACATCCAAGTTATCGAACATCAAGACTACCAGACACGTTCGAACGATAACCGCATCAAAGTTATTCCAATTGCCCCTAACCGTGGGCTTATTTACGACAGAAATGGCGTATTACTGGCTGAAAACAAGCCAGTTTATAATTTAGAAGTCATACCCGAGGAAGTTGATAACCTTGAAGAGGCACTGAGCGAAGTTGAAAAAGTTATCGAAATAACTGAGCAACAAAAAGCTGACTTTCTAGATGACATTAAGCACAATCGCCGCTTTAAAAGCCAAGTATTAAAAGCCCGTTTAGACGAAACCGAAGTTGCAAAGTTCTCGGTTAATCAGCATAAGTTTCCAGGCTTTAGTATCGAAGCACGTTTGGCTCGCTATTACCCTTATGGTGATACCCTTACCCATGCCTTAGGTTATGTTGCCAAACTTAACAAAAAAGAACTCACCAAACTTGAAGCAGAAGACCAAGCAACCAACTACCGTGCAACGCACGACATTGGTAAGCTGGGTATCGAAAAGTATTACGAAGAACTTCTTCATGGTGTGGTTGGTTCGCAGCGCGTTGAAGTGAATAACCGTGGCCGAGTTATCCGTACTTTAAGCCTCACGCCACCTGAGCCAGGTCACGACTTAGTACTTACTTTGGATATTGGCCTGCAACAAATTGCTCAACATGCCTTAAAAGATATGCGTGGTGCCATTGTAGTGCTTGATGCTAAAGATGGCGGCGTTTTAGCACTCTACTCTAACCCAAGTTATGACCCGAATTTATTTGTTCATGGTATCAGCAGCACAGATTACAAAAAGTTGTTAAACCCAGACCGACCGCTAATTAACCGTACCACGCAAGGGCGTTATGCACCTGCCTCTACAGTTAAACCTCATATGTCAATTCTTGCCCTTGAAGAAGGACTGGTAACAGAGCAAACACAAATTTGGGATCCGGGCTTTTTCCAAATTCCTAATGTGGAGCACAAATGGCGTGACTGGAAACGTTGGGGCCATGGTCATGTTGATGTTTATCGTGCTATTGAAGAATCATGCGATACCTATTTTTACGATGTTGCTTACCGTTTAGGGATCACCAAAATCAGTGACTTTATGACGCAGTTTGGCTTTGGCGAGCTCTCTGGAATCGATATTCACGAAGAAACATCTGCCATTATGCCATCGCGAGAGTGGAAAGAAGCCCGCTTTAGAGAGTCATGGTGGCGCGGCGACACCATTTCAGTGGGTATCGGGCAAGGTTATTGGACCGCAACACCAATGCAAATAGCTAATGCTACCAACATATTAGTGAACCGCGGGCTCGATCATCCTCCGCACCTTGTACAAGTCGCTAAAAAAGAAAACGAAGTAACGCAAATCAATAATGATGAAAAGCCACCTGTAGTATTAAAAAATCCTCATCATTGGCAAATTGCGCTAGATGCGATGCACAACACCGTACATAAAGTCACAGGTACTGCACATAAAGCATTTAAAGGGGCGAATTACGACCCAGCAGGTAAAACGGGTACTGCTCAGGTTGTGAGTATTGCTCAAGGTGAGCGGTATGATGCTAAGTCACTTAAAGAGCGCCAACGTGATAACGCTATCTACGTTGGTTTTGCACCCTATAACGACCCACAAATTGTGGTCTCTGTGGTGGTTGAAAACACCGGTGGTGGTAGTACGGTTGGTGCGCCTATTGCGCGTCAATTAATGGATTACTACTTCTCAGCGAATCCGATTCAAATAGCCCAAAGTGACGCGCCATGATCCCATTAAATAAAAAACGCTCAATTTGGCAGCGCCTACACCTAGACTTACCGTTGCTTCTAGCTCTGATGACGATGATGGTAGCCAGCCTTGCCATTGTATACAGTGCCAGCGGCCAAGACTCAGCGATGATGATACGCCACGCAACACGTATGTTTGGCGCTATCTTAGGTATGTTTATACTCGCGCAGTTTTCGCCTAACACATTAAAAAGTATGGTCATTCCGCTCTACTGCGTGGGGCTTTTGATGCTGGTTGGGGTGTTGTTATTTGGGGTTAGTTCAAAAGGTGCACAGCGCTGGCTTGACTTAGGTGTGACCCGTTTCCAGCCGTCAGAGTTAATGAAAATTGCCGTGCCAATGATGGTTGCATGGTATATCGGGCGTAACCATTTACCGCCAAGAATCATCCATTTAATTATTGGCTTTGCGATTGTAATGGTGCCAACCATTTTAATTAAAGAGCAACCCGACTTAGGCACCTCTATTTTGATTGCCAGCTCAGGGATATTTGTATTGTTTTTATCTGGACTAAGTTGGCGTCTTATTGGCTTTTTATCTGCTGCTGTTGGTTTGGCAGCATGGCCGTTTTGGCATTACGTGATGCTTGATTATCAAAAACAACGGGTACTGACCTTTTTAGATCCTGAAAGCGATCCGCTTGGCTCGGGTTACCACATTATTCAATCGAAAATTGCGATAGGTTCTGGTGGCATTGAGGGTAAAGGCTGGCTGCAAGGCACCCAATCACAATTGGAGTTTTTACCTGAGCGTCATACCGATTTTATCTTTTCTGTACTGAGCGAAGAGTTTGGCCTGTTTGGGGTTTGTTTATTACTTTGTATGTACTTGTTTATTATTGGTCGTGGCTTATATATTGCGGTAAACGCACAAGATGCGTTTGGTAAACTGCTTGCCGGCGCATTAACACTGACCTTCTTCGTTTATGTATTTGTAAATATTGGCATGGTTTCGGGCTTACTGCCTGTAGTAGGTGTTCCGTTACCACTAATAAGCTATGGTGGCACCTCAATGGTGACCTTGATGGCCGGATTTGGCATTATCATGTCTATCGCCACCGATAAAAGGATGCTTTTAAAATAATGACACAGCGAGTCAATTACTTACTTATAGCGTTATTTTCTGTGCTGCTAGCAGCATGTAGCTCTTCATCTCAGCAAGGCCGTTATGCTATGGAGCATGATGCAGCCCCGCTTCGAAAACCAACCGAACTTGAAATGCAAGATGCCATAGTCACCCCGGTTGTTAAAAGCGCAAGCGCTAGTCGCCCTTACGAAGTCCGTGGTAAACGCTACACGCCGATGTTAGATGAAACAGGCTATGCAGAAGAAGGGATTGCTTCGTGGTATGGTCGAAAGTTTCACAATTATCACACCTCAAACGGCGAAGTGTACGATATGTTTGCGATGACAGCAGCTCATAAAACACTGCCGCTACCGAGCTTTGCCAGAGTAACAAATTTAGATAACGGAAAATCAGTAATTGTTCGTGTAAACGACCGTGGCCCATTTCATGATGACCGAATTATCGATTTATCTTATTCTGCGGCCTATAAATTAGGTTATTACCGACAAGGTACAGCCCGTGTTAAGGTTGAGGCTGTTACCCTTGCCAATTCTGCCCCTCGTTTAAGCTACATTCAGGTTGCAGCGGGAAGTACTCTTGCTAATGTTGAAGCGCTCGCGTTTCAACTTCGTCAGCAATATCATGTGCCAACAAACATTGTTGAAAAAGATGGAATCTATCGATTACGTCTTGGTCCAATAAAAGATGCCGCAGAAGCACAAGCAGTTTTAGAAAAGCTAAAACAAAACCAATTTCAGAACGCGTTCTTGCTTTACAGTGAGTAAGACCTTTAGAATAGGTCAACGCAACATGTTTAACTTTAACCATTAATGAGTACGATGAAATCTATAAAATATAAAATCTTAAGTGGCGTTTGTGGCCTTGTTTGCACTGCTAGCGTATTTTCTGCAACAGCCCAAATTATCCCTGCCCCACCTCAAGTTAATGCGAAAGGTTATTTCTTGGTTGATTTCACCACAGGTAAAGTGATTGCCGAAGGCGAAGCAGATACAAAATTAGCACCGGCTAGTTTAACCAAAATGATGACCAGTTATGTAATTGGTACTGAAATCAAAGCAGGTAATATTGCACCAACTGATATGGTTACAGTCAGTGAAAAAGCCTGGGCAAAAAATTTCCCTGAATCATCAAAAATGTTTATCGAAGTCGGTAAGCAGATCAGCGTTGATGACTTAAACCACGGTATCATTATTCAATCGGGTAACGATGCCTGTGTAGCAATGGCAGAACACATTGCTGGTAGTGAAAGCGCATTTGCTGATTTAATGAATGCCCACGCTGAAAAGCTTGGCATGACTAACAGCCACTTCGTAAATAGCCATGGTTTAGATACTAACGAACACTTCACGACACCACGTGATATGGCAACCTTAGGTGCTGCACTTATTCGCGATGTACCTGATGAGTACGAAGTATACGCGAAAAAATCATTCACTTTTAACGGCATCAAGCAATACAACCGTAACTCATTGTTATGGGATGAAAGCATGAACGTTGACGGTATTAAAACTGGCCATACATCAGAAGCGGGTTATAGCTTAGTAACTTCTGCAACTAAAGATGACATGCGTTTAATCGCGGTAGTAATGGGCACAGAAAGCGAACGTGCTCGTAAAGTTGAAAGCAAAAAACTATTGAACTACGGTTTCCGCTTTTTCGAAACAATCACCCCATATAAAGCAGGCGACAGCTTTGCTGAGCAACGTATTTGGATGGGTAACAAAGAAAACGTATCGTTAGGTATCTTAGAAGATACACCTATTACTATTCCACGTGGTCAGCGTAAAAACTTAAAAGCGAACTTCGAGCTTGATAAAACATTAGAAGCGCCGCTTGCTAAAGGTACTAAAGTAGGCACGCTATTCTTACAGCTTGAAGGTGAAGAAATTGCACAATATCCACTAGTTACACTAGAAGAAGTGGAAGAAGGCAGCTTCTTTAGCAAGATCTACGATTACCTACGTTTACAAATTCAGTAATCTGGTCATAAAGTTTATAAACGCCTTGCACCGCAAGGCGTTTTTTTTTGTCTGAAAAATGATAGAATGCGCCCCATATCAGTCGCGCTGGGTCGAGTGCGTCGTAATCTAAGTTTGCTTAACGCCAAGAAATGGCAGAGAACACCTCTATTAAGCACACTCACTGTTTGAGGAGTCACCGTCGTGGTTCAACCTGTAAAAAATACTAAGTTTGATGAGTATTTAGATTTCCCTTGCCCATTCACATTTAAAATCATGGGCTTAGCTAACGTAAATCTAACAGATCAGATCCTAGAAAAGCTGCAACCAATTGCACCTGGCGATTATGCGCCAAAGGTAAAACCAAGCAGCAAAGGTAATTACGAATCTGTAACGCTTGTAGCAACCGTTACAAGTAAAGAGCACATCGAAGAAATTTATAACGTGATCAGCAACATCGATGACGTACGTCACATGCTATAGGCCGATTACGGAGTAACTCGTGAGCGAAAGAGAATTAATCGTTCGTCAATTAGGTCGTCAGCGTTACATGCCAATTTGGCAAAAAATGCAATCTTTTACCGACACCCGTGATGAACACACAGCAGATGAAATTTGGCTTGTAGAGCACGAGCCAGTATTTACGCAAGGCCAAGCAGGCAAAGCTGAGCACTTATTAAATACCGGTGATATCGAAGTGATCCAAGTGGATCGTGGTGGTCAAGTTACCTATCACGGACCAGGCCAACAAATGATGTATGTGCTATTCAACTTACGTCGTTTAAACATTGGTGTAAGGGAGCTAGTAACCTGGCTTGAAGAGTGCATTATTGATACGTTAAAAGACTACGACATTGATGCCTACGCGAAAGCGGATGCACCCGGTGTTTACGTTAACGACAGCAAAGTTGCCTCATTAGGCCTTCGCGTTCGCCGCGGTTGCTCTTTCCACGGTTTAGCACTAAATGTAAGTATGGATCTAAGTCCATTCTTACGTATTAATCCATGCGGCTATGCTGGCATGAACATGGTGCAAACAACCGATCTTAACGGTCCGCAAAACCTCGAGCAAGCAGGTGCAGGGCTTGTAAAACACATGATTAAAAAGCTTAATGCTACTGTGGTTAAGCACACTGAAGGGTTTGAAAACGAATGAATAAACCAGTCAAAATGGAACCAGGCGTAAAACTGCGTGATGCAGAAAAAATGGCACTGATCCCAGTTAAAGTTTTACCGACTGAAAAAAACGAAATGTTGCGTAAGCCAGAGTGGCTTAAAATTCGCTTACCAAAATCAACTGAACGTATTGATGGTATTAAACAAGCGATGCGTAAACATGGTTTACACTCAGTGTGTGAAGAGGCTTCGTGCCCTAACCTATCTGAATGCTTCAACCATGGTACTGCGACTTTCATGATCTTAGGTGCTATTTGTACTCGTCGTTGTCCGTTCTGTGATGTTGCCCATGGCCGTCCATTAAAGCCAGACGCAGCTGAGCCAGAAAAGCTAGCGCTGACTATTAAAGACATGAAGCTAAGCTATGTTGTAATCACGTCAGTAGACCGTGATGATTTACGTGATGGTGGTGCACAGCACTTTGCTGACTGTATTCGTGAAATTCGTAAGCACAACCCAGAAATCACGATTGAAATTCTAGTACCTGATTTCCGTGGTCGTATGGACAGAGCCCTTGATATCTTAATCGAGACGCCGCCAGATGTATTTAACCACAATTTAGAAACAGCACCGCGTTTATACAAATTAGCGCGTCCAGGTGCTGACTATAAATGGTCACTTGAGTTGTTACGCCGCTTCAAAGAAGCACATCCAGATGTGAAAACTAAGTCTGGTTTGATGGTAGGTTTAGGTGAAGAAATTAGCGAAATCGAAGAAGTGTTACGTGACTTACGCGAGCATAACGTTGATATGCTAACAGTAGGTCAATACCTACAACCTTCTAAGCACCACTTACCGGTCAAACGCTATGTGCCGCCAGCAGAGTTTGATGCTTTAAAAGATTATGCAGACGAAATTGGCTTTACACATGCGGCCTGTGGTCCATTTGTTCGCTCAAGCTACCATGCTGACCAACAAGCAGCTGGTAAAGAGGTGAAGTAAACCTTCTTGCAGATATTTAAAAAGCTCGCATTAAGCGGGCTTTTTTATATTCCAAAATATCAGCGCCCATAACGCGCTAAGAACATTTTTACAGTTTCGCTTATTACTTTGTTATCGGAGTCGCCTTCTTGGCGCTCAAAGCCATACAGCAACGGATAAAAGATCAGAGACTTTAACTGATACACAAACTGTTTTGCTGCAAACTCAACATCATCAATCGTTAAAACCTGTGCTTTCACACCCGCTTCTAAAAACGCCACCAGATCTTGCATACAGCCCATGTTATTACTGGCTAATGATTTTGCTAAATCAGGCTGCTGTAACATCTGCATGAAAGCGACTTTCGCTACTTTTAAAAACTCTTCAGAGGTCAAAAGTGCCACTTCTTGTTCAGCAATGCGTGTTAACTGCTGTGCAATTGGCACAGCAGCATCAAATACAACCGCTTGCTCTTGGCGGACTTTTTCAAACATAAACACTAGAATGGCTTGAAACAACACATCTTTATTTTCAAAGTGATTATATACGGTACGCTTTGAGGCACCCGCTAAGCTTGCAACCTGATCCATACTGGTATGCTCAACACCTTGCTGAAAAAACAATGTCTCAGCTGCATTCAAAATATCTAATCGTTTTCTCTGTGATAATTTCATGGACCCCTCCGATAAGGGTTACTAGTGTAACGCAAAAATAAAAAATGCACTAGATAGTTTACTTTTATAGCAAACCATGAAAAACTACACCGTGTAGTTTACCTATGGTGACGATATGAAATTTCTAAAATGGCTCGCAATCGCCACTCTCTGCATCGTGATAGGAGTGTTTATTATGAATAACCAATTAGCCGCTGAAGGCGTGAGTGATAACAGCCACTCTGCGCAATTATCTGATGGCAAGTTCCACAATACTGCTGAGGTAGAAAGACCCAGCTTTAAGAAAACGCTAGGTATCTTCAAACGCTTTATTACAGAAAAGAAAATTGATGCAGAGCCAAAAGGTGAACTGCCTATGCACTGTGTTTCTCATGCACAGCTTGAGCGTTTATCTAATGACACAGTGCATTTTGTGAAATTAGGTCACTCCTCTATTTTAGCGAAAGTGTATGACGAATACTGGCTATTTGATCCGGTATTTTCAGAGCGCGCTTCGCCTTTTTCATTCATAGGGCCAAAGCGCTTTCAGCCAACACCTATCAGCATTGCAGAGCTACCAAACATTGCTAAAGTGTTTATTTCGCACAACCATTATGATCACTTAGATAAAGCAGCAATTAAACAGCTTGTTGATAAAACAGATTCTTTTTATGTGCCATTAGGAGTCGAAAACGACCTGAAAAAATGGGGCGTTGATAAACAAAAAGTCCATAGCTTTGATTGGTGGCAAGAGCAAAATATGGCAAATAGCCAAATTGTATTTACACCAACCCAGCACTTTTCTGGCCGAGGCTTAACAGACGGCAATAAAACTCTTTGGGGCTCTTGGGCTATTAAAGTAAATGACAAGCGCTTTTATTTTAGCGGTGACTCTGGCTATTTTGCTGGCTTTAAAGAGATTGGTAATCGCTATGGGCCGTTTGATATCACTTTTATTGAAACCGGTGCTTACGACAAAGATTGGGCTGACATTCACATGACACCAGAACAATCAGTGCAAGCTCACCTCGACTTACAAGGTGATGTGATGGTGCCAGTGCATAATGGTACATTCGATCTGGCCTTTCATGCTTGGTATGACCCACTTAAACGTGTCGCTAAAAAAGCAGGACAAGAGCAAGTATCACTGAGTACTCCGCTAGTTGGAGAGGTATTTAAAATTCAAGATACGGCGATTGATAAAACGTGGTGGTAAAATTGGCAGGATGAAAGGTGCATTATTATCCTTTCATCCTGAATAATTAGTTATTTGTAGACTCTTTCTGGACAGCCCCCCTTCGCGTCCCATATAGTGAAACCCTGTACAATCAACCAGAAAAACTATGACAACTCACCTTAAGTATGCAAGCTTGGCACTTGCAATTGGTTTATTCGGCTGCTCTGAGCAACCAACAACAAGCACTGATAAACCAAACGCTGAAAGCAATGAAGCCGTAAACATTGCCAATGTACGCTCACATATTAAAACCCTCGCCTCTGATGAATTTTTAGGCCGTGGCCCTTTAACTGAAGGCGAAACGCTCACTATTAACTATTTAGCCGATGAATATAAAAAACTCGGCTTAAGCGGTAGTTTTAATGGCGAGTTTTTACAACCAGTTACTATGGCAAAACTCACTCCAGATCAAAACATGACCTTACAAGTGGGTGATTTGAGCTTTAATGCTGGCAGTGATTTTACCGCCCGTACCCAACAAATTAACCCTGAAATCAACATTGATGGCTCTGATGTTGTTTTTGTTGGCTATGGTATTAATGCACCTGAATATAATTGGGATGACTTTGCAGATATTGATGTAAAAGACAAAACAATTATCGTGCTTGTTAATGATCCTGGTTTTGCCACCCAAGATGACGCACTTTTCACCGGTAATGCTATGACCTACTACGGTCGTTGGACTTACAAATATGAAGAAGGTGCTCGCCAAGGTGCAAAAGCAGTATTTATCGTTCACGAAACGGCTCCTGCCGCATACCCTTGGGGCGTTGTAGAAAGCTCGAACACGGGTAGTAAATATACCTTAATCGACCAAGATAAAAATGCTTCTGACATCCCTGTAATGGGTTGGATTGATGAACAAGCGGCAAATGAAATTTTTGCTCAAGCAGGCCTTGATTATCAAACTGAAAAAGCCAACGCACTAAAAGCAGACTTTAAACCTGTCGACTTAAAAGCGAAAGCAGCCCTAACACTGAAAAGTGATATCTCTCAAGCGCAATCGCATAATGTTGTTGCAACCCTTAAAGGTAGTGAAACCCCTAATGAGTACATTGTAATTGGTGCACACTGGGACCACTTTGGTACTAAGCAAACAGATGACGGCGTGAAAATCTACAATGGTGCTGTTGATAACGCATCAGGTAGCGCAGCAACGGTAGAAATAGCCCGTATTCTTACTGAAATGCATAAAAAGAAACCATTTAAACGCTCTATTATCTTTGCCAACTTTACCGCTGAAGAAACAGGGCTTATTGGCTCAGAGCAATTCGCAACTGGCGAGATTGTACCAACCAAGCAAATGGTCGCGCTGCTTAATATTGATGGTATGAACGTGCTAGACGGCGTTGACTACATATTACAATACGGTAAAGGCATGTCTGAAATGGAAGACTACCTTGCAGATGCAGCGAAAGCACAAGGTCGTCATGTAAAAATGGACCCGCGTCCTCAAAATGGTTTGTTCTTCCGCTCTGATCACTTCTCTCTAGCTAAACAAGGCGTTCCTAGCTTACTATTTATGAGTTTAGGTGATACAGATCCTGATTACATCGCGCACAAATATCATAAAGAAGCTGACGACTATTCAGCAGATTGGTCTATGGGCGGTGTTGAGCAAGATATTGAACTGATTGTTGATATTGCCGCCAAACTTGCTGATAACGGCGATTGGCCTAAGTGGAAAGCCGAGTCTGATTTCAAAGCTCGTCGCTTACAAGACAAGCAATAACCTTCGCCTAGATATAAAAAACCGAGCTAGTTGCTCGGTTTTTTATTGTCAGTTTTACTTATTACTCATTAATTTTAGCCTTAAGTGATTGTGCTTCTTCTTGCACTTCCTCTGGGCCATTGGCAATAACATCTTCAATGGCTTGCAACGCTGAGTCAAAGTCGTCTATTTCGATATATGCCCGAGCTAAGTCCAGTTTTGCTGAGTAACCACCACTTTCGGCATCAACATCAGTTGGGTTATCACCCGCTAGTAAGTCATTAAAATCACTCAGTCCTACATCCATATCAACCTCATCATAAGGTTCGTGGTCGAGTGCTTCATCGTCACTTTGTTCAAGTAATGAATCGATATCTACAAACTCATCCGTTGAAGTAGTATGTTGCCCCTCGGAATCTAATGCCTGTACTTCAGGTTCAACTGGCTGTTCGCTTTCACCCTGTAAGTCTTCATTTAATAGTGCATTAAAATCAACGTCGAACTCACTGGCATCAGCAATATCAGCTTCATCTGGCTCTGCTAATTCATTTAACAGCGCATCAAAGTCTGTTTGAGTAAGGTCAGCCATAAAATCATCATCGATTTCATCGTCTGACAGCTCACTTAAATCAGCCTCGTCAGCTAAATTGGACTCGATATCAGCTAATGTTTGCTCTGCTTCTACGGCATCATCAAGTTCAATATCGTCCAATTCGAATTCAGGGAACTCTTCTAATTCGTCTTGGCTATCAGCCACCTCATCGTCAATTGGCGCTTCGCTCGTTAACTCTGTTGTGCCTTCACTTTGTGATTGATCCGATAAGTCGTCATCAGGATCAAGAATATCATCTTCTGTAAATTCATTATCAAGCAAGATCTCATCATCAAAATCATCGTCTAGCTGATCAAGCTCATTACCCGTTGCTAATGAATTAGCAAGGTCTTGCTCTGCCTGACTTAACTGTAATGGTGCATCTTCATCTAACTCACTAGAAGTGCCTTCATCAGACTCATCCAATTCAAAACCAGCTTCATCTAACTCAAGCTCTGGATACTCTTCCAACTCTTGGCTAGGAGTCACCGTATCTTGCTGTAATGGCTCTTCGTCGGCGGTTAAATCAAATTCATCAGTTAGGTCTTCATCTGCTAGCGGATCATCGCCTAAATCAATTTCAACTTCTTCTATGTCTTGCTCTGGTTCATCTATTGACCAGTCTGGTGCTTCGACATAGTCATCTTCTTCACCAATTTCATTTAATAACTCATCAACACTTTTCAGTGACGGATCAGCAAACTCGTCAAGGCTATCATCTTCATCTAATAGCTCATCGCTATCTTCATTAAACTCTTGATTGAGCGCTTCATCGATATCAACTTCATCTGTATCATCAACCAACTCTGATGCAATCGATTCAACATTCATGTCATCAACCGCTTGATCAGCATCGGCTAAATCTTCTAGCGATTCTTGTAGATTCTCATCATGCTCTGCACTGTCACTCTGTTCATGACTTAAATCTGAGATCTGGGCTTCAGTGTCTTGCTTCAGCTCATTTGTTTGCTGAATAAGCTCTTCGAGCTCATCATTAACGTCAGAGTCCTGCTCATCACTAGCGTCTTCATCAAGTAATGAGTCAATATCTGCTACATCGAGCTCGTCGTCTTGCTCAGCATTGTCATCAATATCTGAGCTACTTTCATCTGTTAACTCAGGTTCTTCTGACTCTGCATCAACCTCATGAAGTAGTGAGTCTATTTCATCAGTATCAAACTCATCGCTTAAATCATCCGTAATAGGCTCTTCGGTAAGCTCTTCAACTGGTTCTTGTTCTGGCTCTTCCTGCGCTTCATCCAATAATGAGTCGATGTCATCGACATCTAAATCATCATCAAGCTCATCTTCGTCAATTAAATCGTCTGCACTAGGTTCTTCGATTGACTCTTCAACCAGCTCTTCAGATTCAGGCTCTTCTTGAGCTTCATCTAATAGTGAGTCGATGTCATCGACATCTAGGGCATCATCAAGCTCATCTTCATCGATTAAATCGTCTGCACTTGGTTCTTCTACAAGCTCTTCAGGCTCTTGCTCTAATTGTGCCTCATCTAGCAATGAATCAATATCATCAACATCTAGTTCGTCATCAAGCTCGTCTTCGTCGATTAAATCGTCTGTACTAGGTTCTTCTATAAGCTCTTCAGGCTGCTCCTCTACAAGCTCCTCTACAAGCTCCGCTTCAGGCTCTTGCTCTGTTTGAGCTTCATCTAGTAATGAATCAATGTCATCAACATCTAGGGCATCATCAAGCTCATCTTCGTCGAATAAATCGTCTGCACTAGGTTCTTCTACGAGCTCTTCAGGCTGCTCCTCAACAAGTTCCGCTGCAGGTTCTTGCTCTGTTTGAGCTTCATCTAATAATGAATCAATGTCATCAACATCGAGGGCATCATCAAGCTCATCTTCGTCGATTAAATCGTCTGCACTAGGTTCTTCAATTGAGTCTTCAACCAGCTCTTCAGATTCAGGCTCTTCTTGAGCTTCATCTAATAATGAGTCGATGTCATCGACATCTAGGGCATCATCAAGTTCGTCTTCGTCGATTAAATCGTCTGCACTAGTTTCTTCAACAAGATCTTCAGGCTGCTCCTCAACAAGCTCCGCTTCAGGCTCTTGCTCTGCTTGTGCCTCATCTAATAATGAATCAATGTCATCGACATCTAAATCATCATCAAGCTCATCTTCATCGATTAAATCGTCTGCGCTAGGTTCTTCTGCAAGCTCTTCAACAAGTTCCGGTTGAGGCTCTTGTTCTGCTTGTGCCTCATCTAATAACGAGTCAATGTCATCAGCATCAAGTTCATCACCGAGCTCGTCTTCGTCGATTAAATCGTCTGCGCTAGGTTCTTCTGCAGGTTCTTCTTGAACTTCATCCAATAATGAATCAATGTCATCAACATCCAGCGCATCATCAAGATCATCGTTTTCTAATGCATCGTTAGCTTCAGCTACTGGCTCTTCTGTTTGTGCATCATCAATTAAGCTGTCGATATCGAAATCATCTTCATCGATGAGCTCATCCGCGCTTGGTTCTTCGGCTGGCGCTTCTTCTTGAGCTTCATCTAACAGCGAGTCAATGTCATCAACATCCAGCGCATCATCAAGATCATCGCTTTCTAATGCATCGTTAGCTTCAGCTGCTGGCTCGTCTGTTTGCGCTTCATCAATTAAGCTGTCGATATCGAAATCATCTTCATCGATGAGTTCTGCTTCAACATTAGTTGTTGAGGCATCATTATTTTCATCGAGTAAGTCATCAATATCGTCTAGGTTTACATCTTGATTAGAATCCGTGTTGTTTTGCTCATCAATTAAGCTATCAATGTCAAAATCATCTTCAGCGTCATCTTCTGCAAGCTCTTCACTAAGCGCTGCCATTTCATCATTAGCGTTATCTAATGAGTCATCTTCATCTGTATCAAATAGGTCATCAATGTCATCAGCACTTAAAATATCACCCGATGAATCTGCTGGAGGCTGTTCGCTATCTAGGTCAATTTCATCACCTAAACTATCGTCATCGGTTTGATCGAAATCTTGCTGTAAAAATGCATCTAAATCATCATCGTCAGCACTACTTGAAGACTCATCATTAAACTCGATATCATCACTTAATAAACCTTCTAGCTCATCTTGATTTAAAACACTGTCGTCTTCATCAAAACTATCATCAATGCTGTCGTCAAAAATGATGTCATCATCTGGTAGCATGTCTTGGTCTAAGTCGTCATCTAACCGCACACTCAAGTCATCATTGTCTTCAACCGGATCTGGCACTAGCGGATCAGTTTCTATAATTGGTTCTAAATCATCATCAGCATTATAACTTGGGCTTTGAGGTAAAAATTCATCGTCATCGCTTGCATCTGTATCATCATTGGTGCTGTTGCGTTTTTTCAAAAACATCACAACCGCTGCAATGATCAGTAAAGCAGGAATAAACATTAATGCACCGAGAACAAATGGGTTGCTCAGTAAACTCGAAAAACTAAACCCACTGTCCTCTTCAATCTTTTTTGCTTTTTGCTGCTCTATGATTTCATTTTGTTTAGTGATCAGTTCTTTCAGCTGCTTTTGAATTTCACTGTCTTGGCCAAGTTGATCACGAACGGTTTCAAGCTCTTTAGAAATACCGCTCAGTTGTTTTTTGAGCTTGTTGTTCTCAGCTAGGATTTCTTCAACATTTTCAACCGACGATTTAAACTGCTTTTGTAACTCTACTAGCTGCGTGCCCTGCTCTGTTTTAATGGTGTTGATTTCTTGCTTAAGTTCTTGTTTTGCTTCGTCTACATCAACTTTACGGGCTTGAGTTACTTTCTTTTGCGATTCATTAATTTCAGCTGTAGTCAGCGTACCATTTTTCTTTTTTTCCCACAGCTCATCATCTTGTTCAGAACGCGCTTTTGCTAATGTCGGGTTGACCGCACGCATTTCTGCAATGGTTGGAATTTTTAGGTATGCGCCATCACGCATATGATTTAGGTTTTGATCTAAAAATGACGATGGGTTTTTGTCATACAGAGCTTGCATGACCTGATAAATGCTTACAGAGTTGTCAGGGCGAATTTTAGCGGCAATACGCCATAATGTATCGGTCGGTTTAATTGGACCAATAGATCGCCCCTGCGCACCGTAATCGACACCTTTAGGGCCTTTAAGTGTGGTGCCTTCATCAGAGTATGTCGGTGTTACCACCAATGCAGACGCTAATATGAAGAGTGTTGCTAAACCGCGCATGCTGATCCTTTATGTTTTAAATGTTAACGCAGCAACCTTGGTTGCTTAAACATCAAGTAATTCTTGCAGAATTGATTCTTAATTATGTTTTCTTGCAAGCTCTATTCCAGCTGCAAACTATAACTTAGTTGCCTTGCAATATCTATTGCAACACCTTGATAGTAAATAGCTTAAATAATAGCGGCTGAGAGGCTTTTTTATTGTTATCGTTAAGTTTATACGCTTTTACAGCGTATGCGGCAATAATTTGGCAGTGAATTCACAAAAAAAGCGGCAAATTGCCGCTTTTCTTAAATTTAGCTCAGCCTAAATCATCAGATTTATAAATAATTTGCGATAAGCTCTTCAGCAATCTGCACACTATTTGTTGCCGCACCTTTGCGCGTGTTATCGCTAACAACCCACATGTTTAAGCCATGTGGGTGCGAAATATCAGCACGTAAACGACCTACGTATACAGTATCGTTACCACTTGCGTCTGATACTGCAGTTGGATAATCGGCTAAGTCTTCAATAAACTCTACACCAGGTGCATCGTTTAATAGCTGCTTCACATGTTCGATATCTACTGGCATACGCGTTTCAATATTAATCGCTTCACTGTGACCAAAGAACACGGGAACACGAACACAAGTAGGGTTAACCACGACACTATTATCACCTAAGATTTTTTGTGTTTCGTTGACCATTTTCATTTCTTCGCGGGTATAACCGTTATCTTCAAAGCTGTCGATTTGTGGGATCACGTTAAAAGCAATTTGTTTAGGGAAAACGGCATTATCCATCGGACGCGCATTCATTAAGTTTGCTGTTTGCTTAGCTAGTTCATCAACGGCTTCTTTACCCGCACCCGATACAGCTTGATAAGTTGATACGTTAATGCGGTCAATGCCATAAGCATCATAAATTGGCTTTAGTGCCACCAGCATTTGAATCGTTGAGCAATTAGGGTTTGCAATGATGTTGCGGTTTCTGAAATCCGCTAAGCTTGATGCATTCACTTCAGGAATAATTAGTGGCACATCGTAGTCATTACGAAAGTGTGAGGTATTATCAATTACCACACAGCCTGCGTCCGCCGCAATCGGTGCGTATTTTTCAGAGACACTGCCGCCTGCTGAAAATAAACCAATGTGAGCTTGGCTAAAATCAAACTCTTCAACATCGATTACTTCAATGCTCTCACCGCGAAATTGAATTTCTTCTCCAGCACTACGGCTGCTTGCGAGTAAAAATAATTGGTCTACCGGAAACTTACGATCTTCTAAAGTTTCGATAATCTGACGACCCACTAAACCTGTGGCACCTAATACGGCTACATTAAATTTTTGCGACATGTGTTTTCCTCTTTTGAATAAAGCAAATGGCTTTATTCGTTAATTCTAAATCCCAGTGCAGCTAATGCGCCTTCACATGCACTGTTGGCAGCCACCGACAAAGTACTAAATTCGCGTCGTGGCGGGTAATTCTTGCGTAAACTATCAAAGCCTTCGCTTGCTAATTTACTTCGTAAAATGCCATCGTCGCGACGCACATCATAAATTAAGTGCACTAAGCGACCTATATCATCTAGGTTGAAGGTTTCACCTAGCGTGACAGAGTGGCTAATTGGTTCTGGCAAAAAATCGTCCAGAGACTTAAGCGCTGCGATGCCTTCAAGCTCACATACTTGCTGATACAGCATTTGTGTACCGCGGGCTTTGCCTTCAAGTGTATGCCCTGCAATATGCACACTGGCATAACGTACATAATCAAGCAGAGGTGTCAGTATATTAGGTTCGTTTTCCCAAACATCAAGCACACAATCTAATTTTGTGCCTTGCTCAAACAATGCTAGCAATGCTTGGTTATCAATCACATCACCACGGCTTGCATTGATAATTGTCATACCCGGCTTAAGTGCTTTTAAGCGTATTTCGTCTAGCATGTGAAAGGTTTTATGTGGTCCTTGCTTAACTAATGGCACGTGAAAAGTCACAATATCGGCTTGGGCTAGTAATGTGTCTAACTCAATATGCTCTGTAAGCTCACCGGCTTCATATTTTGGTGGATCACATAACAATACATTCATACCAAGCAGGCTAAGCTTATCACGTAAACAGCTACCTATACTGCCAACACCCACTATGCCGATGGTTTTACCTTGTAATGAACTGGCATTTTCTTGGCTCAAGGCATACAAGCAGCTAATAACATATTCAGCAACCGCCACGGCATTACAACCTGGTGCGCTGCTAAATGCGATATTTCGCTCAGCAAGTAACTCGGTATCAATGTGATCAACACCTATGGTTGCTGTGCCCACAAATTTTAATTTATCTGCTTGAGTGAGTAAGGCTTTATCTACATTGGTAACAGAGCGGGTTAACAAGATATCAACCCCGACTAGCTGCTCGGGTTGAAGATTACGGCCATCAAATCGCTCAACATCACCAAAATCGGCAAAGTACTGCTCAACCAATGGCATATTTTGATCTGCAAGAATTTTCATTTGTGTGTCCGAGAGGCAGAAAGTGGCGCTATTGTAGCGAATTTATCAGTATTCGGATAGGTAACAACTAAGACTTTATAACAAATGAAAAAGCCGAGCTATTGCTCGGCTTTAAGCAAATACTGGAGAGGTTTAACCTTTATATTTGCTCATTACTAATGTGGCGTTAGTGCCACCGAAACCGAAGCTGTTAGACATAACTGTATTTAGTTCAACGTCTTTACGCTCAGTTACAATATTTAGACCTTCAGCTTGCTCATCTAGTTCATCAATGTTGATAGATGGAGCAACAAAGTTATGCTCAAGCATTAATAGCGAGAAGATTGCTTCATGAACGCCTGCCGCACCTAGAGCGTGACCTGTCATCGCTTTGGTTGCACTGATCATTGGCGAGTTACCACCAAATACTTCTTGAATAGCGCCAAGCTCTTTCACATCACCAACAGGTGTTGAAGTACCGTGAGTATTTAAGTAATCAATGCCGCCTTCAAGATCTTGCATTGCTTGCTTCATACAACGTACAGCGCCTTCACCTGATGGAGCTACCATGTCGTAGCCGTCAGACGTTGCACCGTAACCAGTGATTTCTGCATAAATGTGCGCGCCACGAGCCAGTGCATGCTCAAGTTCTTCAACAACAACGATACCGCCACCGCCAGAGATAACGAAACCGTCACGGTTTGCATCGTATGTACGTGATGCTTTCTCTGGTGTTTCATTGTACTTAGTAGACAATGCACCCATTGCATCGAATTCCATTGCTAGCGTCCAGTGAAGCTCTTCACCACCACCTGCAAAGATTACGTCTTGCTTGCCTAATTGAATTTGCTCAACCGCATGACCGATACAGTGTGCAGATGTCGCACATGCAGAGCTTAATGAGTAGTTAACACCTTTAATTTTAAATGGTGTTGCAAGACACGCCGAAGTCGTACTAGCCATAGTACGTGGTACCATGTAAGGACCAACACGTTTTACGCCTTTTTCACGTAAAATGTCAGCCGCTTCAACTTGCCATTTAGATGAACCACCACCTGAACCCACTAATAAACCAGTGCGCTCGTTTGAAACTTGATCTTCACTAAGGCCTGCATCTGCAATCGCTTGTGACATTGAGATATAAGCGTATGCAGCAGCATCGCCCATAAAGCGCATTGCTTTACGATCAACAAACTCTTTAACATCAATATCGATTTTGCCAGATACGTTACTACGTAGGTTGTAGTCAGCAAACTCTTGGTTGAACGCGATACCACTACGGCCTTGTTTTAATGATTCTAATACTTCTTCTTTGTTGTTACCGATGCTTGAAACAACACCGATGCCCGTAATAACGGCTCTTCTCATGGGTAATTACCTTAGCTCTATACTAAATTGTGTTCTATTTTACGCTGAAATTACTTTCGAAGTGGTCAGCTTTCTAGCGTACACATGTACTCTGAATGTCTAGCTTATAAATAACGCCAGACTATTTCAAAGAAAACACGTAAAATAATGAAAAAAGTTTGTAGTTAATTAGTTAAACCATGATCAAAAACGCACATATTCATTTTAATCACCTTGGTACCCCTGTCGCCGATCAGTTTGACGATGTTTATTTCTCTAATGACGATGGCTTAGCCGAATCACATTATGTGTTTTATCAACAAAACCATATCCCGCAACGATTACAAAATCATGACCGTGACCACTTTGCAATTGCTGAAACAGGCTTTGGTACCGGGCTTAACTTTTTAAATACATGGCAGCACTTTGCTGCTCACCTTGATAGGCAGCATGCAGAGCAAGAAGTTCAAAATCAACCCGACCATAGTGGTAAAAAAAGCGTGACCCGCTTGCACTTTATCTCTTTTGAAAAATTTCCTGTTAAGCGTGATGACCTTGCTCAAGCTCTCAAAGCCTGGCCTAGTTTAAGCAAGTATAGTGAGCAACTAATTACTCAATACCCAATTAATTTGGCCGGCTGTCATCGCCTTGAATTTGCAGGCGGCAAACTAATACTCGACCTTTATTTTGGTGACGTACAAAACAGTATTGATGCCATGAGCTACCCAAGTGAAGGAGTTGTCGATGCGTGGTATTTAGATGGCTTTGCTCCGAGCAAAAACCCAGATATGTGGCAACAGAGTTTGTTCAACAAAATGTGTGCTATCTCAAGAGCAAATGCCACACTCGCCACTTTCACTGCCGCAGGCTTTGTCAGAAGAGGACTCATCGAAGCTGGCTTTAGCATGAGTAAAGCAAAAGGCTATGGTAAAAAGCGCGAAATGCTGATTGGCGAGCTCTCTGAGCCTAATGAGCAACAGTCAGGACCTGCCTATTTTGCTCATCAGCAAAGTGAACTGAGTAATGTTGCTGTTATTGGCGGTGGTATTGCCAGTAGCAGTGTACTGTATTCACTGGTAAAAAGAGGCCTAAAAGCCACGCTTTTTTGCCAAGACGAAGCGCTTGCCATGGGCGCTTCTCACAATGTACAAGGGGCTGTGTATCCGCATTTACAAGCGAAAAATTCACCACACAGTGAAATGTTCGCCCATAGTTTTTTATATGCGATGCGTCTATACCAACAATTACTTGATGATGGTTTTGACTACCCTCACCAGTGGTGTGGTGTATTACAGCACGCGGTTAAACAAGGCCTAGCTGATAAACATCAAAACCTTGCCGATAAAGCACTTTGGCCAGCAGAATTAATGCGTAATGTAAGCGCCGAAGAAGGTGACGAAATTGCCGGTGTGGATACTGGTTACTCAGGTGTATTCTTTGCAAAAGGTGGCTGGGTAAATCCACCAGCACTGGTTACAGCATTATTTAATGCGGCAAATTCGTTAAGTGCAACTACCAATAATAAAATGGACAGTCACTTTAATTGCCATATTGAAAAGCTCGAGAAAACCGCTGATGGCTGGTTACTACACAGCAAAGAGCAAACTTTCGGGCCATTTAGTGATGTGATTAATTGTGCAGGTGAACACAGTGACCAGTTTAGCCAAACTCAAGCGCTACCTATTGTTGGTGTGCGCGGCCAAGTCTCGCATGTGCAAGCAAGCGAGCAGTCAAAACGCCTAAAGACCGTGCTTTGCCATAAGGGCTATTTTACTCCTGAATATCAGGGCCATCATTGCATGGGCGCGACTTTTGAAAAAAACTCAAAAAGCCGTGAAGTTAAAGAGCAAGACAACCACACCAATCGCGAACAACTATTAAACTTTTACCCCAACTGCGAGTTTGCAACGACCTTAGGTGAGATAACTGCAGCGAAAGCAGCTGTAAGGTGTACCTTCATTGACCATTTACCTATGGCTGGTGAATGGGCTGAACAAAGTGATTATGTAAGTGCGTTTGCTAATTTAAGATTAGGTAAGCGTTATCAGTACCAAACGTTAACGAAACCTCAGCAAGGCTTGCATGTACTCACAGGCTTTGGTGCAAGAGGCCTGTGCAGTGCCCCCCTTTGTGCTGAAAATTTAATTGCTTGTTTAAACAATGAACCAAGACCATTTAGCGAACGTGTGAGTCAGGCTATTCACCCCGCCCGCTTTATTGTTCGTGACCTAATTCGTAATAAAATTTAAAGGGGCTAAAAAGCCCCTTTTGATTGTTAATTACTTAATCGCTCAACTAGCTCTACGCGTCGGTTTAGCTGACGACCCAAATCATTTTTATTATTGGCAGCTGGCGCATAAGGGCCTACACCATAACCAATTAAACGCGACTCTTTTATGCCGTATTGACTCACGAGCGCTTTAACAACTGCTTTAGCTCGCTTAGATGACAGCCCTAAATTATATTCTGGGCTTCCTTTATCATCTGTATGACCAACGACGTACAAGTTTAAGCTGTTATTTTTATTTAAAACATCCGCAATCACTTTTAATGACTCGGCTGACTCTGGCTTAATGTCTGATTTATCATGATCAAAATAAATACCATAAATGGCTGCTTTACCTTTTTGCTCTAGTTGCTTTAACACCTGATCCGGATTGGTTTTAACTAAATCGCCTTGTAAAGGCTCTGTTCGAATTATAACAAGCTGCACTCGCGAAGTGCCTTGGTAATTGCCAACAAAGAATGCGACATAAGTTGTTTGATTTTCTGTGGTGCTTTTCATTAACTGATAGCGCGGCTGACGATAATAGTTATAAACTTGTTTTACCGACAAGTGATCACCGAGTGCTTGTATTGCCTTTCGGTCGTCACCACATGCTTGACGTTCGCAACTAAAAACCGTTTCGAAGCCTTCTTTTGTTAAGGCAGACACATAGTTATGAAAGACCTTAAGGGTTGATACTTTTCTAATTTCATAAGTAATACGAGTGATATCACCTATCACATCTTCAACAGGTAGCGCTTTGTTTTTACGGTTGAATATTCCTGTTGGTAGTGAAAATTCTTCGTAATCAATTTGCTCGTAGTCTTCAATAAAACTACCAGGATAACGGCTAAGTAATGGATGATCGCTTGAGCCTCTAATATCGTCTTTAGGTGCTTTGGTAACGGGATTTGTTTGTTGTTTTGCAAAAGCAGCTGTATTGGCTTTTATCAGGCCTGTTTCAAGCTCTTTAATCGCAATTGAGCTATTCATAACACGCGTTTTACTGTTGTACTGGCCAACAAATAATGACACAGCAAACTCAGGCTTTTCACCTTTAGTGGCAAATAGATAATATGGCTTACGATGATAATTATAGAGCTGAAAGTAACCGACTTCCTCTGCAAAATCACTGCTGTCACCGCAAGCGTCTAGCTGACAAGAATAAACAATATTAAAGCCATCTGTGAGTAAAGCGTGTTTATAGTTTTCAAATACTTTGAGAGTGGCAACATTGTTTATTTCGTACAATGTGTGGGTTACATCGCCAATAAAGTCTGTGTAACTAAATCGCTCTGATGACTTTTTACTGCCATCAAACTGATTCATTAATTGTGTTTGTTCGCCACTGAGTTTAACCGACTTTTCAACGTCACTATTTGGATAAGGTGATATCCATTGATTAGCAGATACCGCGTTGCAAAATGCTAATGTTATCACCATCAAAAGATTAAAATATATTTTCACTTTAAGTCCTTTTAATTGAATTTGTACCCAATTAAATACTATGCCAAATAATACTTTTTTATTCAAAGTTTGCTTGTACCCCTTTAAAAATAAATCCACACCCCAAGGTCTTTACTTACACAGCAATTAGAAGGAGTTTGATATGAAGACCTTAATCATTGGCGCAACGGGCCAAATAGGTAAAATGACCACCGAAAAAATGCTGGCAAGTGGCCATGACGTAGTGGCTCTGGTTAGAGACAAAAGCAAACTGACAGCGCTTGAAAGTAATCATTTAACGATTGTAGAGCAAGACCTCGAAAACGATTTTAGTCGTGCCTTCGAGGGCGTTGAACAAGTGATTTTTAGCGCGGGATCCGGCGGCACTACGGGTGCTGATAAAACCTTACTTATAGATCTATGGGCCGCTGTTAAAGCGATTAATTATGCGGTAGATGCCAAGGTTAAGCACTTTATTATGGTCAGCTCAATCGGTGCTGATGCCCCTGACAACATTGAAAGTAGTATCAAACCGTATTTAGTTGCAAAACACATGGCTGATCAACATTTAACCAATAGCGAATTGAATTACAGCATTGTCAGACCTGGCACGCTATTAAATGACGCTGCCACAGGGCTATTAACCACCACGCGGCCTGCAACCCGCCAAGATGCGGTGATCAACCGTGAAGATGTGGCAGATACCCTGCTATACCTTGCTGAACATACACCGAAAAAACCACAAGTGTTTGAATTGTTTAATGGTGATAAGTCAATCGACAGCCTACTAGGCGATTGATTAGGTATGAATACGTATGCATAAGAAATAAGATTGAGAAAGCGCGTAAAGCACTTTAGTTTATTGTTTACATAATAATAACAAAGGTGCTTTATGCGTCATTTTGCTTTACTTTTTTGCTTTGCTTTTACGTCGGTTTGTTTTGCCGCACCGGTAAAAGTTCAAAGCTACAGTGGCGATACCTCCCTTCCCCACAAATTACTGATCAGCGCCATCGAACGTGCTGACTTAGAGTATATTCACCCTTATGAAACCAATAAAGATATCTCTAATGCACGTATCTTAAACGATGTAAAAAACAACCAGCTTGATGTGATGTGGAGCATGACATCAACTCAGTTAGAACAGGATTATAAAGCCGTTTATATCCCCTTATTTCGTGGCTTACTTGGCATGCGAGTAGCAATAGTGAAAGCACAAAACCGCGAACTGTTTAGCTCGGTAACTAGCTTACAAGATTTAAAACGTTTCACCGCTGGGCAAGGTAAAACCTGGCCAGATACGAAAATATTAAAAGCAAATCAACTGCCTGTTGTTACTACATTAAAATACCCTAATTTATTCCCAATGCTTGAAGGCGAGCGCTTTGATTACTTCCCACGTGGGGTGAATGAACCTTGGGATGAAATTGCCAATCACTCAGAGCTTAACCTCACTGTAGAGCCGCATTTGGTGATTAAGTACACCGCACCACTTTACTTTTTCGTCAACAAAAACAACCACACACTTCATAAACAGCTAAATGATGCGCTAAACGAGATGATTGCTGATGGCACATTTAACGCCATGTTTTTGGCAGACAGCCAAGTACAAACGGTTTTATCAAAAGCCAACATAAGCTCGCGTCGCGTTATTGAGCTAGATAACCCAACATTATCGTCGAACACACCTAATAAAAATAGCCCTTTGTGGTTTAACCCATTTCAATGAGCGCACAATGAAATCATTAAAATATAAAATGACCTTGGCACTGTCTTTGTGCCTTTTACTGAGCGTGATCTTCGTGATCAGTGCAAACTACCTGCTGGCAAAGTCGAGTCAAACACAACAATGGCAAGACGACATCACGGCTCTTAATGAGCAAATGCAGGTTATTTTAGCCGAGCCGGTATTCTCTTATGATGAACCGTTAATCAATCAGATTATTAAAGCCTTTTCGCAAAACAAACATGTACATAGCATTTCAGTGACAGATCATCGCAATAAGCCACTGGCCGCTATTACAAAACAAAGCAATAACGCATCGGTTAGCAAAACTATTGATTTGCACTATTTAGATAATTTAATTGGCCACATAAAAATTGGTTACTCACAAAAAGCACTGCATAGCACCATTGCTGAGTCGACACGCACCATGTTTATTACCTTGCTGGTCTCTTTTATCGCCTTGGGTGCGGTGATTATTTATATCGTGCGGCTATTAGTGATAAAACCAATCGATAGCGTAAATAGCCTTGTTGATGAAATTGTCAAAGGTGAAGGCGACCTTACAAAACGTATTAGCTATCAATCTAATGATGAAATAGGCTATTTGGTTGATGGTTTCAATCGATTTATAGCGCAAGTACAAGAAATAATTACAGAGCTAGGCAGCACAGCCAGTGAACTTGAAATGATAGCCAGTACAGTAAACGAAGCATCTGTGCGCTCTAAAAACGAAGCCGAGCTTGAATATAACCGCACTGATTCTGCAACCAATGCGCTTAGTCAGTTAAGTGAAGCAACCAAAGAGATTGCGCAAGGGGCTAATCAAACTGCACAGCAAACAACCGACGTACATCGCTTATGCCAACAAGGCGAACAAAATATGAATGCCAATGGCAACATGGTTGACGAATTAGCTGCACAACTCGACCATACATCAAACGTAGTTAAACAATTAAACGCCAGCAGTAATGAAATTAGCCAAGTGCTCGATGTTATAAAAAGTATTGCCGAGCAAACCAATTTACTGGCTCTAAATGCTGCTATTGAAGCGGCTCGTGCTGGTGAATCAGGCCGTGGCTTTGCTGTGGTAGCCGATGAAGTAAGAGCGCTTGCTAGTAAAACCTATGATTCAACGTCTGAGATTGAATCAATTATTGTATCGCTACACAACAATACCTCTGACTGCGTAACGGCAACGGAGCAAAGTAAGTCACTCAGCGATAAAGTGAGCCAAGCGAATCAAAAAAGCCAAGCGGTGTTTAAAGATATTGCTAAACAAATCAATACCATTAATCAAATGAACGAGAGCGTGGCGGCAAGTTCTGAAGAGCAAACTAGTGTGACCGCTGATATCTTAAATACCATGCAGCTTATTAACCAAGGCGCTAAGAGCCTATCGCAAGAAGCTCAGCACCTCGATAACACCATAGGCCAACTCAATGAATTAGAACGCGGCATCGTTGCTAAACTGGGTTTGTTTAAATACTAAAAGCCATGATCCCCTGCCACGCAAGTTGCAGGGAAAGCACCGTTAACACTAAACGAAAAATCTTTTTAAATTTATCTGACGAAATGCGGTGCAGTAACTTAAGGCCAAGCCAAGTACCTAAAGCACCGCTCAATATCATGAGCATAACCAGCGGCAACCACTGCCAAAATGCAAACCCCACAGCCCCATATAAAATCGCTTTTAAGGTATGTTGTACTGTCATGCAGCTTGAAAATGTGGCAGTAAACTTAAGCTTATTATAATTATTGACATATAAGCAGCTGCCAACCAATGGCCCACTTGCCCCTACAAACATCGAAATGAACGTGGTCCAAAGCCCAGCAAGAACACGCCATAACTTTGAGGTTTCTCTGAGCTTTGGCGTAACCCCCCACAGTAAATAAAGCACAAATGCAGCGACCACTATTTTCATTAATTCAAGGGGAATTGATGTGACAATCGTTGAGGCAACCAGCGCACCTAAGACTCCCCCTAAAGAGAAGTACACAAACATAGCACCATCAATATGTTTAAACGTGAACAAAAAGCGGTTTGCGTTAGAGCCTAACTGCACTAACCCATGGACAGGGATAACCACACTCATAGGAAGCATAGATGCCATGATCACCAGCAGCATTAAGCCGCCACCCGCACCAAAAGCCGCTGAAATCATTGAAGTAAAGCCCGCAACCACAATGAGCATTATAGTGCTGATCGGACTTAATAAATCTCCACCCAAAAACTGCCAACTGATCAAATCCATTGTTACGCTTTAAATAGTGTGTTTGAGCTAACGCTATCATGGCTCACCACTATTAGCGACTATTTGAAAAACCCTTTCGACTAAAAGACCATATCAACCAAAAGAGAAGTGCCCCTAAATTTAAAACTGGTCAGACTTGTGGTTTATTTTGTTAAACCTATGGGTTATAACTATGCCCACAACACAATAAAAATGAAGGCACAGCATGACACTGATGAATGTAAGTACACAAGGATCTGTTGCTATCTTAACTATGACAACAGCTGAAAATCGCCATAACCCTGCTTTTGCAGAGGCTTTTTTAAATTGCCTTGACGAAATCGAACGTAATCCTGAACACAAAGCACTGGTGATCACTTCAAGCAGCGAAAAATCATGGAGCTTGGGCATAGATACCGATTGGCTTATGCCGGCATTAAAAGCACAAGAATTTGCAGAAGTAAGTGGCTTTATGCACTCAATGGATGCGGTATTTAAACGCCTATTACTCTTCCCAATGCCAGTAATCGCAGCGATAAATGGCCACGCATTTGGTAATGGCGCCATTTTATCGTGCGCTTGTGATTTTAGGTTTATGCAAAGCGACCGTGGTTTCTTCTGCTTCCCCGAAGTGGACTTATCGATCCCGTTTTTACCGGGCATGCTCGCTTTCATTAAAAAAGCCATTCCAGACTATCGTTTTAACGAAATGATGCTAACTGGCCGCCGCGTTACCGCTGGCGAACTTGCCACAGATCATGTTATCGAACAAGCTTGCCCAAACAGCGAAGCTTTATTTAATACCGCCCTCGAATTTGCCAGCCAATTCGATAAAAAACGCGCTATTTTCGCAGAGCACAAAAAGCGCCTACACAAACACATCATCGACACCATTGATACCGAAAACAAACCGATTATTGATGCCGTTCAGTTGGTTGTTTGATACTAGAGAAATTAGAAATCCACCTCCCCTTCAAAGTTTGGAGGGGTTTAACCAATGCCCTCACCTCTTATCAACCTTATAGTGAAACAAAAATAAAAGTTAATTTTTCAGAGGATTAGATACCTAAAAAACATAATAAGAAATTTCTGAGTTACATTAAGAGTCGTTAATTCTAAACTTCCAATTGAATATACAACCCATAGCTATTCATGAAGTATCGAAGCTGTTAGCTAGTTTCATTTACTCAAGGAGGAGTTATGGCACTTCATATTTTTAACTTTGATGGCACAGGTAACGAGCCAGAAGACGCCCTACAAATCGTCAAGAAAGGCAAAAAAGAAGACGATAATATTACCAACATTTTGAAGTTTCATTTTATGGCAGGTGGTAATCTTCATGATGATGAGAATAAAGGCCTATCAACACACAGTAATGTCGATAACTGCTTTTATTACCAAGGTGTTGGAACATATGGCAACTGGTGGTCTCGGTTAATTAATCAGGGTATATCTCCTGAAAAAAAAGACGTCGGAACAATTTTGATAAAAGCGATTAAGGACTTTAATCGAGTTTATCAAAAAGGCGATCAAGTTATTGTTACTGGTTTTTCAAGAGGGGCAGCCTTAGCCCGCCGTTTTTGCTCAAAGATTATTGAAGAATCCCCCTTATTAAATAAACAAACAACACCTTTTATTTATTTAGCAGCATTTGATACCGTGGCTAGCATTGGTTTGCCTAACTTAAGTAAAGCAGAACGCCCTGACTATGATGTTGTTTTCGAAGATGGGCATACTATTTCAAAAATAATCAAACAAGCCACCCACCTCGTCAGCTTAGATGATAAACGTAAAGCATTTCAACCAACACTAATGAATTATGAAGAAAGCAGAATCACAGAGTTATGGTTTGCAGGTGCTCATAGTGATGTAGGCGGAGGTTATTATCGTGATGGCCTATCAGATTTAACGCTTTCTTATCTGATCAATTGGATTGCATACCAAGTTAAAATGTTTGACTTGCTAGATCCTGAATTAAAAATGCCTTCAGAGAAAGCGCTTCAAAAGGCGCTACCATTAAGGTTAAAAAACATGATTGGACTTGATGATCTCCAAAGAGAAGCTACTGCTCTCGGTAAAAATCATCAACAAGATCGCTGGCCAATTGTTGACTGGCTCACTCTTGAGGATCGCGTCTGTTGTGTAATAGATAAAGATAAGCTGTCGAGTAAGCATAAACCAGTTATTCATAACTCAATTACCGAACGAATTGCATTCGACAAGGATTACCGCCCTAAGTCTTTAGCAAATGTCTCGCACAATGTATTTTTTGCCTTTAAAAATGAGCCAATAAACGGCTTCGGAGTTAAAGCTTACTGCAATAACCCAAGACCTGTATGGTTTGCATTGGAGGTTGGTGAATCAATTGAGATAGAAGTTGATTCTGCAAAGTTATTTAATCACTCAGGTATTTTAGTAGAAACAGATGAAGTCTATTTAATTACCACTCAAGCAGACGATGTATGGAGCGATGGCAGTATTAAATGCAATGCAGATGGTTGGAATACCGACACTGTCCAGCTTGGTTTAGTGGAACTAACAATCAAGCTTTCTCGCAGGTTAAAGCGAGTTAAATCAGCTGACTGGTTTACTTTATGCTGTTCTGTTGGAAGAGATGATAATCAAGCAAAAGCAATAGGCTGCAATGGCGAGTTTAAAGCCAGTAAAGATGGTGAGCTTACTTTTTTTGCTAACGACATTAAGTCAAGAATGGCCAATAACGTTGGTTTTATCACTATTAACGTTAAAAGAATCCAGTGAGAGTTTTGACTATGCAAAGCTACATTAGAAAAATATTACAACCCGAGAATTTGCCTAACTGGGTTAGTTTAATCGCCATAGTGGCTGTCTTATGGACGCTTAATAGCGAGCTTTCAAGGCAATCCCTCGAAGAAACTAAATTAGTAATATTAAAACAGCTGAGCAACTCTGCGACCCCAATGAAGCTTGAGCAAGTCATAACTGATGGGTATTTGGGGGCAATCTCTGAATTAGTGGCAGATGGTTTAGTCCTCCAAACTTCACAAGGTTACGAAATTAGAAGATACGACCCTAGAATAAAAGATGATATATCGATTGCCATCAGTTTAGTTTTTGGGGTTGATAATTACAAAGATACTGGCAAAGGGCTAATCCCCCTCGATTGCACACTTTTTAAGAATAGGCATGAAGATGTAATAAAAATCACCAAGTTACTGGAAAAACTTCGCGGTAATAGTGTTGACGGAAATTTTGAAGAATACATTTCAAGTCACAAAGATGTACTTTTCAAACAACTTTATCTAATGACTTACCATCGCAATACTGACTTACAAGCAATGCTAAATTGTTTTGATTTTTAGTACTGGTCAGAAAATTAATTAATAGAAGGAACACATTATGCCAACTATAGAAGATTTAACCGAAGCGCAATTTGTGAATCTCTTAGAAGAATATTACGCGCCACCAAAAGCACGAAACAAACTTACAGAAGCTGAAGTCAAAGACTTAGCAAGCAAATTGAATGATAAAGTAAATATTCCATTAATTAGCGAAACAAGGGAAGAAAAAATACTGATTAAAGTCATTTTAAGGGTTGATACATTCTTATATGACAACCTGCCAAATGAAATTTACGATTTAGTCAGGAGCTCAGAGAATGGCATTGAAGATGAAGAAGCAACACGACTAATTAATAGGTTATCTATTTTAGCAAACGAAAAAATCAATATTCCTTATATTCCTGAAGCAGCTGAATATGTAGCAATAAAGTTTGTAATTAGAGTCGTAATAAATGCTGCTAGAAAAAATTGGAATTTTGACAGAGCAAAAGCGGCTTCTGATAAAGATTTAATAATTGCTTAAGCTAAGGAAATCGATACTTTGAAAATCGCGCAATAAAAAAGGCCGCTCTGAGAGCAGCCTTTTTCATATTTGGTGGAGCTGGGGGGATTTGAACCCCCGTCCGAAAAGCCTCGACCTTTGGTACTACATGTTTAGTATCGTCTTTTAGTTAACCTTATACAGCTCGGACGAACACGATCTGCAAAGGCGAGGCCGCTTAGTTTTAGCCCTTCAACCCCGGCCAGGGTTTCCGTAGCGAGTCCGTGTAGGGTGACACTTCAGAACCGGGTCCACAGACATACACCGGAGAAGTGCTAGCGGGCTATTATGCCGCTAGAGCGTAGTTATCGTCGTTTGCGATTACTTTAAATTGCGGCTTTTTTACGAGGCCAACCGCACCTCGACATGCACCTCGGGCGTCTTGAATTCCGTCGAATCCTAATCAGCCCCTGAATTTGGTATCTCATTCAGAGTGTTCAAGCAGTATAACTGAGTAGCCTATTCATACTCAAGGCATTAATCAGGAAATTTTTGCTAAGTGCCTTTGAATGCTGAATTTTCAAGCAAGAAAAATCAGTTTTTATACATATTTTTACATTTAATGCATACATTATCTTAACATAGTACAAAAGTTGTGCTGAAATAGGAAACGTTGTTACCCTTCTTCAAAAATAACCTGTAACAACACATAACTATAATAACAGGCAGTTTTTTACAGGGCTTTTCAAATGTCGATGTTTTCATTCGATGAACAAAGCGGCTATGTCACTTTGTGTGAGCATCCTCGAGATGCGGGTTTTCCTACTACAAGTTCTCAACTAATTGAATTACTTGAGCAGTCTGCTTATGCCTGCTACGAATATATTGATGCCAATATAGGTAAGTTGTTTATACCTAGCAGCCAATATCAAAACCAATCTTTAGTGGTTGCTAAAGCCGTTGATGCTCACCTTGAAGTAAAAGTCGATGCTAAAAACATGGTGGTTGAAGCAAGCTTAACAACAGCCCGTGGCGGTAAAATTGTTAGCATGGATATGGCGCAAGAGGTGCTTGCAGAGGCGGGAGTGATTAAAGGCATTAGTTTACGTGCCCTTGATACCTTTTTAGGCCAACAATTTAAGCAACCACCGGGCGCCCATTACACCGCAATTGTTGCCCATGGCAGAATGCCTAAAGAAGGCACTGATGCTAAATTTGTACGCTTATGCTCTACAGCACAAGACCGCGTTCTTAGCCCGCAAGCGACCTCTGGCGGTAAAGTCGACATGCGTAATTTAGGTGCCATTATTACCGTTAAGCCGGGTACACCATTAATGCAACGAGTTCCTGCAACACCCGGTGAAGATGGCTTTACTGTGTTTGGTGATGTGATGCCAGCTAAGCCCGGTAAAGACTTACCCCTTGAGCCATTCGAAGGAACGCGTATTGACCCTAATAATAGCGATATGTTGATTGCCGATGCGAAGGGGGTGCCTGTTGCCCTACCCCGCGGTATGCGCGTTGACGACGTATTGTGTTTTCATCATGTAGATGTGAGTACGGGCCATGTCGAATTTGATGGCAGTGTTATTATCAGTGGTGATGTAAAAGATGGTATGCGCGTCAAAGCCACGGGGGATATCACTGTATTAGGCTTTGTTGAATCAGCCACAATTGAAAGTAAAAGTGAAGTCACCGTCATGCTTGGGGCTGTTGGCAGAAAACGTGAAAACGTCGAAAACTTTACCTGTAACATCACGGCTTCGCGCACTATCTCAGTGGGTTATGCTCAGTACTGCCATATAAAAACAGAGCAAGATTTATTCATTGAACGCCAAGCTTTACATTGTGATTTAAGCGCTCGCCGCCTTATTCGAGTCGGCAAAGCCAATAACCCGCGAGGCAAAATTATTGGTGGCAATATTTTAGATGCGATGCGAATTGAAACTGGCGAGCTTGGTGCGCCATCAGGCACTAAAACACGGGTTTTCATTGCTCAGTACTGGCATGATTTACGCCAAAAGCAGCAGCAAATTAATGACTTTGAAAAGTTATTAGCGACAAAAGCAGCTGCCTTACAACAAGCTCGCAAAAAGGCCAATAAAATACCCGACCCAGCTCAACGGGCGCATTATATTAAAAAGATTACTGCCAGCGAACAGCAGATTAAAATTAAAACGGCCAATACTAGGAAAAAGAAACACTTAGTGAAAATTAAGATTGCGCGCTTATTGGCAACAAGCCGCTTAAAAGTGAATGAACTAATGCATCCAGGGGTGGAGCTTAAGATAGCGCAAGAGAGTAAACAGTTTTCACGTATTTACCCTCCTAACATGGTGCGTTTTTTTGAAGGTAAGATCACTCAGTCGTTTTAACGGCTGAGTCTTGCTCTTCTTCACTTGCTTCAGTTTCAGGCAATGGCCAACCGCCGAGTTGTTGCCAGCGATTAACGATTAAACAAAACAGTTCTGCAGTACGCTCGGTATCATATAATGCTGAGTGAGCTTGCTTATTATCAAACTCAATACCTGCCGCCCTACACGCTTTAGCCAATACTGTTTGCCCAAGTGCAAGACCTGCCAATGATGTGGTATCAAAACTAACAAATGGATGAAATGGCGTGCGCTTAATTTTACAACGCTCAATGGCGGCATTTAAAAAGCCGTGATCAAACGCTGCATTGTGTGCTACTACCACTGAACGCTGACAACCCGCTGCTTTTTGTGCCTTGCGCACAACTTTACAGATTTCTTTAATCGCTTCTTCTTCAGGCACTGCACCACGCAGCGCAGAGAATGGATCAATACCATTAAACTCAATGGCCGCTTGTTCAATATTCGCGCCTTCAAATGGCTCAACATGAAAATGCACAGTATGATCAATACTTAACACGCCGTCGTCATCCATTTTAAGGACAGATGCAGCGATTTCTAATAACGCATCGGTCTCTTTGTTAAAACCTGCGGTTTCAACATCAATCACAACAGGAAAAAAGCCACGAAAGCGTTTTGCGAAAAGAGTTTGTTCAGTATTTTCCATAGTCTTCTTGGTTTGCCAGTGTAAGCTGGCTATTATGTCAAAAACCACGGCTACTCTGCTAGAGTAAATAGTGTGAAATCGCAGATTCTTACTGAGTTTTTAGGCACATTACTTGCTTTATATTAATCAGCTAGCCCTGTGTTTAGTGTGCTGAAGCAATTAAACACAAAAATTGCCAATTATTTGGCATTGATGATTTGTTGGAGAATTACCGTGATGAAGCTTTCATTACTTCCTTTAAGCCTAGGCCTATTAACCTCAGTTGCAAGTATAAATGCGCATGCAGCCATGCGTGAGTATACCGCTAATGCTGATATGTCGAACTGGCAAATGGTTAAAACTTCTCGCTTAGAATGCCAATTAAATCATGAAGTTCCTTACTATGGTGAAGCAATTTTCAGCACCACTGCCAGTAAAAATAAAGACGTAAACTTTAACCTTGATATGGTCGTACGCCCAGACAATTACAGTATTGCTGGTCTAAAAGCCGTACCACCTAGTTGGCGTGCTGGTATGCCCGCTCGCGACTTAGCAAATATGAAGCTATTACGTAAGTTTGACGGCGAGCTTGGCAACAAAACTGCTTGGGAAATGCTCACCGAACTTGAAAAAGGTTACCAACCGACATTTTATTACCAAGACTGGCAAAACAGTGCCGATAAAATTGCCGTTGGTTTATCGAGTGTCAACTTTAAGCAAGCCTATTGGGCGTTTTTACAGTGCCGAGATGCAATGCTGCCTTACAGCTTTGAAGATATTTCGTTCACAGTGATGAACTATGAGCCTAATACCAGCAAGCTGACTAAATCATCACAAAAACGCTTAGACAAAATTGGCGAATACTTAAAGTACGACACCAATATTGAGTCTATTTCAATATCATCTTACACCGACAGCTACGGTGGTCGCTGGAACAACCTCGAATTATCAAAGAAACGCGCTAAAGCGATTAAGGATTACATTGTTAGCTTAGGGGTCGATGAAAGCAAAGTAGATACCGATGGTTACGGTGAAAAGCGCCATGTTGCTAGCAACGACAACATTTTAGACCGAAACAAAAACCGTCGTTTAGTCATTCAAATTGCAAAAATGTAGCCGCTGCAGCGGCTACTAACCTTAACTCATTTCTACCGGCTTCACGCCTTTAAAGCGCTTTAGCCACTTATCGCCAAACTGAAAAAATGCGAGGCTAATCATAATGATGGTCGCGCCAACAATCAGTGCTTGGTCAATGGGCTCATCATTAAGTAAACCACCAATCGCGATTGCAAAACTTGGTGTGATCAGGGTTGTTAATGCGACCGTGCTGGCGTTCAACTTCTGCAATACATGAAAATACGCCAGCGCACCAATTAATGAACCAAACACGCCTAAGTAAACAATTGAGTACAGTGATTTTGCACTCCACATCTGGCTATTTAGTTGGCCATCTACAAGCAACCAAGTAATAAAAAACAGTGGGGTTACAAAAACCAACGCACCAAATGTGGTGGCCATTGGATGAATAGCAATTCTTACCCGTTTGATCATCACACCGCTCAAACTAAAAAAGCACACCGCCATAAATACATATAACAGACCACTAAGCTGCTCTACCCCACCTTGAATATGGCGTTGGCTTACTAAAAATAAACCGATTAAAGCACAGCCAAGTGCGCCAAGCTTAATGGCGCTAAACTTAGGTTCATTCAAGATCTTTTGCGCAAGTAAGCCCGATAAAATTGGCGCAAGGCCAAACATCAATGATATTAACCCTGAAGGCACTGTTGTAGCAGCCATGTAGCTTAATAACATGCCGCCAAAAATACCTATGCTTGAATAGCCATAAAGGAATAAAGCACGGCGATGCCATGGCACTCGGATATTGGCAACAGCAACGACAAACGAAGCCAACACCAGCCCCACCAGCATGCGTAAAAATACAGCCAGAGTCGGCGCTACCGTTTCACTACTCCAAACAATACCCAGTGGTGTTGTTGACCAAATCACCACCATTAAAAAATATGAGGCTTTAACAGGCACAAGCTTATTCCTTTAAAAAGGCGAAAAAAGCAGAAGAGAATTTAAAAGGGAAATAACCAACCGCTTAGAACGCGGTTAGTAAAACTTACTTAATTAACCGCAGCACATAACAGACCATACGACTGATGAGGTCAGGCGCATACAATTGTTTGTTGGTCGTTGGTTTAGCTGCATCATGGTATTTAATAAAGTAAGTTGAAGAAGCTTAAGAATCCGCCTAAATGGTGATTTTGTCAACACGAATACTCATGCTATTTGGCAAAAAGTTATTTGCTGATTTCAACAGCCTGTTTGCACATGTAAATCATAGGTTACATTTAATTTCTTTGATTTATAACAAAACTATTTAAGTTTTGTTAAACAAGTTATATCTTGCTTGCCTCTCACGAAGTTTAAGGGGCAAAAAGTGCTTAAAAATAAAACAATAGGTAGCATGTTAATTGTTGCTGGCACCACCATAGGTGCAGGGATGCTGGCATTGCCTATCGCCTCCGCAGGGCTTGGTTTCACAACAGCGTTATCACTAATCTTTTTAACTTGGGTTTTAATGACCTACACAGCATTGCTGATGCTAGAGCTCCATCAATATGCCGACAGAGATGCAACCCTCAATACGTTAGCTAAGTCATGGTTGGGTAAACGTGGGCAATGGGTCGCTAACTTTTCGGTGATGTTTTTGTTTTACGCATTATGCGCTGCCTATATCGCAGGTGGCGGTGCGCAATTACAAGAAAAGCTCAACAATGGTTTATCGCTTTCTTTAGCGCCGCAAGTTGGCTCAGTTATTCTGGCTGTTGTGATTGGTACTGTGGTGACACTAGGTACTAGCAAAGTCGATAAACTTAACCGCGTACTGTTCACCATTAAAGTGTGTGTATTAGCCAGCTTATTTTATATGCTGACGCCTTATGTTCACGGTCAACACTTACTTGAAATGCCGATTGAACAAGGTCTAATTTTATCTGCAATCCCGGTGGTGTTTACCTCATTTGGTTTTCATGGCTCTATTCCATCGATTGTGAAATACGTGGGTTTAGATATCAAAACACTTCGTAAAGTAATGGTAGCAGGTGCGGCGCTGCCTTTAGTCATTTACATTTTTTGGCAGTTACTTAGTCAAGGTATGATGAGTCAAAACGACTTACTACAAAGCCAAGGGTTACCCGGTTTTGTAAGCAGTGTTGCTAGCATTGCTCACAGCCCACATGTTGCTACTGCTGTGAACATTTTTGCTGATTTAGCGCTGGCAACGTCTTTCTTAGGGGTGAGTTTAGGTTTATTCGACTTTTTTGCTGATGCATTTAAAAAAGGTGATGGCAGTAAAGATCGAATCAAAACAGCCTTGATCACCTTTATTCCACCGCTAGGCTTTGCGCTATTCTATCCACAAGGGTTTATTATGGCACTTGGCTACGCCGCCATTGCTTTGGTTATTTTAGCGGTGTTTTTACCGGTTGCTATGGTCTATAAGCAACGAAGCAGCAAACCTGATACAGGTTACCAAGTTAAAGGCGGTAATATTGGCTTAGCACTGGCCGCCCTGTTTGGTGTGCTTATTATTAGTGCTCAAGGTTTACAAATGGCGGGGCTTATTCCAGCGATTGGTTAAACAGCTCATCAAAAAAAGCACCCGAGGGTGCTTTTTTTGTGTCTGGTTTAAAGCTTAATTAAAACACCATTGCTTTACCACGGCCAGATGCTTCAGAGGCTGCATCTAACTTACCGTCTTTATTGATGATCACATGCATATCACCAAAATGGCGTTTATCAAGTGTATAACCCATCTTCTCAAGCGCTTTAACAACCTTTGGTTCAAGACCTGTGTGGTATCTAATCACATTTTTAGGCCATAGCTGGTGATGAAAACGTGGGCTGTCTACCACTTGCTCTGCAGTCATATCAAATTCAACCGCATTTAAAATAGACTCATACACAGAGCTAATAATCGTGGTGCCACCCGGAGAGCCAGTTACCATTTTAACTTTATTATCCTGAAGTAGAATGGTCGGTGTCATTGAGCTCAACATACGTTTATGAGGTTGAATTTCGTTAGCTTTACCACCAATTGCACCAAATACATTCATCACACCTGGCTTGGCACTAAAGTCATCCATTTCATCATTCAAAATAAATCCTGCGCCCGATACAACCACGCCACTGCCAAAGCTTAAGTTGATGGTTGTGGTATTAGCAACGGCATTACCCCACTTATCTAGAATAGAAAAATGCGTTGTTTGCTCACTTTCGTGTAAACCTGGTTTGATGTTCTCGGTAGTTGAAATGGCATCTGGGCGAATTGTACTTGCACGATTGTTAAGGTAATCATCTGCAAGTAGAGCTATTTTTGGCACCTCATAAAAATCTGGGTCGCCTAAATATTCTGCTCTGTCGGCAAATACGCGTTTACCTACTTCAGCCAAAATATGAACATAGGTGGTCGAGTTGTGCTCAAGCTTTCCTTCTGGCTTTGCCAAGTCGTACATTTTTAGCCATTGTAAAATAGCAATACCACCTGAACTTGGCGGTGGCGATGTGAGCACTTCGTAACCGCGCCAATTACCTTTAATCGGTGTACGCGATTTAGCTTGATAAGCTTTTAAGTCTTGCTCAGTAATAATACCGCCGTGTTGCTTCATAAACGTCGCAATGATCTTCGCTGTCTCACCTTCGTAGAAACCTGCTTTACCTTGATCACGAATACGTTTTAGTGTGGCGGCAAGTTCCGGCTGTTTAAATACCTTATTTGCTTTGGCATCAGCAAAGTAATCGGCAAAGTTAATGTTTACCGATTTTTTGGCCATTCGCGCAATGTAACGCTCGATACTTGCGGCTAGCTTAGGATGCACAATAAAGCCCTGCTCGGCTAATTTAACCGCAGGCTCTAGCAGTGTTTTCCACTCTAAGCTTCCGTGCTTTTGATGGGCAAGCCACATACCAGCAACACTGCCTGGAACTCCACTTGCGTGAATACCGTACACAGACATGTTATCAATAACATCGCCTTTATCATCAAGGTACATATCGCGATGAGCTGCAGCAGGGGCTGTTTCGCGGTAATCAATAAAATCACCTTTGCCATCTTTTTGGATCAACATAAAGCCGCCGCCACCAATGTTTCCGGCTTCTGGTAAAGTAACCGCTAATACAAACTGTGCCGCAATTGCCGCATCAACGGCGTTGCCGCCTTGCTCTAAAATAGCCCGCGCCGTATCACTGCTGTAACTATCTGGCATCGCGACAGCCGCTTGCTTTGCAAAGCTTGACGGATGAAAGAATATCGCGGTAACGATCAACAGATGTGCCGCGTATTTGACTAAATTTGCCATGGTACTTCCTTTTTCTTGATGTTATTTTGACCATTTAGACATGTGAAACCCATAAGGTCAATTAGTTACGGTTAACTTAGCTTAGCTGCTCTTTAGGACATGAATAAAGTACTGCAGGTAATTCACCTTGCTCATCTTTATGGGTATAGTTTTTTACAAACTTAAGGCCTAGTTTTTCCATCACCTTTATTGAGCCTAGGTTATCTTGAAGTGCTGTGGCACTGAGCGACTTTATTTCTTCTGGCTCGCTTACGGCTTTAGCAATGGCAAGTGCTGCCTCAGACGCATAGCCTTTGCCCCAGCTCATTTTTTTAAAGCGCCAGCCAATTTCTAAATCACTAAAATCAGGCTGTTCAAAAAAGCCCATGGGCCTGACCAATACCCAGCCTATAAATGTATTGCTCTCGGTGATGTTTACCTGCCAAAGCCCCCAGCCTTTTTGCTCATTTCGATAGGCATTCAAGCGTGGAATAAACACCTCTTTAATGGTCTGCATACTGGATACTTTGCCACGCGTTAAATGTTTCATTACCTCAGGGTCGTTATCGAGCTCATAAAGTAGCTCGGCATCATTTTCATCCATTAACCGAAAACTTAATCGTGCTGTTCTAGCTATATTCATTTTTTATTGCTTATACTGCTTAAGAGTTGATTAACCATTAGAGAAAAATATGAACAAATTAGCAAGCTTAGTTTTATTAGGCTGTATTGCCTTAACGGGTTGTGATGACGCAGAACAAGCCAAGAAAGATGCCAGCGAAGCAAAAGATGAAGTAAAGCAAGCCCTAAATGATGCTTGGAGCGACGTAAAAGACGCCACCAACGAGTTTAACGACGACTCACTGCAAGAGTTACTCGAAGAGAGTAAGAAAATGGGATTAAGCATGTATGACGACGGTAAAGAAATTGCCTTAGATGCATGGATTGAGAGTAAAGAAGCGGCTGGTGAGCTGTCTGAAAAAACCAAGCAAAAAGCAAAAGAACTGGCTGAAGAATTAAGAGAAGCGCGCGAAAAGCGAGAACAAGAGAAAAATAATTAAAAAGAAAGGGCAAGTATTTACTTGCCCTTTTTTGTTAGTAATTAAAGCTCAAATTCTTTTTTGAATTTTAAGCCAAATTCACTGCGGTCGTTGCTGCGCATAACGCCAACAAAACCAGATTGTTGTAAACGACCTACATCGTACACTTCGTTTAACACGTTCTCACCGTAAAGAGTCACTTCAAAGTCACCGTTCGGGTTTAAGTAAGAGATGTTGAAACCCACTAATTCACGCGAGTCAATGTGTTCACTTTGGTTGTAAACTGATTGACCTTGCATATCGCTGCGGTATGAGTAGTTAGCGTTTACTGCCACTGTGCCACCGTTACTTAAATCAATGAAATAAGAAGGTGCGACCATCACAGTCCAACGTGGTGTTAGTGCTGGTGAGTCACCTTTACCAATACCTAATACACCGTCATCTACTTCTGTGATTTCTGAATCTAGGTAACCAATTGCGCTACGTAGCGTAAAGTCATCAGTAAATGCAATTGTTGTCTCAAGCTCGATACCTTGTGCTTTAGACTCACCCGCATTTTCTACGATAGTAACGAAACCGCCACCTGCAGTTGGATCTGAGAATGGTAATGCCAGGTCTGTGTAGTCAGTAACAAACACAGCAAGCATCATAGATACATCTTCATGTACTTGACCTTTTAGGCCAAGCTCATAGTTAATTGCTTTTGTTTCATCGAAAGAAACAAATTGATCAGGACCACCAAATGGACGCGGAGGGAAACCACCTGTTTGATAACCTTTTTGGATTTGGCCATACACGTTCATGTTATTGCTAAGCTGGTACGACGCATTTAAATCCCATGTTACTGCATCAAAATCAGCACTTACGTATTTGCGTGTTGCAAACGTTGGGAATAAGGCATCTGCTTCTTTTTTATCTTTCGAATAACGTAGACCACCGCCCACAGTTAAATCGTCGCTTAGGTCATAGCTTGCATTGATATAAGCTGCGTATGAGTTAGTTTCTTGGTTGATATCAAAGTAACCGTAATCACCAAAAGACGCTGTATTACCATCATTCAGAAGACCATCAGGTGTATTGAATGGGCTAAATACAAACGGGCCAGAACTTGTGAAGCCATCTTCATTAAAGAAATATAAGCCAGACACAAAGTCCATGTTATCGAAGCTACCGTTTAACTGGATTTCGAATGAATATTGATCTGCGCCGCCTTCTTCAGGGAATTCAGATAAGTTAAGGGCAACAGCGTCATCATCAAGACCCCCTTCGTATTCTGAGCTACGGTAGCTGGTGATGAACTTAGCCGTATACGTATTATTGATATCCCAGTCAGCTGTTAGTGAAGTACCCCAGCCTGAATAAGCCGTCGATTCAATACCCGCTACCGTTGTTGCTAAATCATCAGGATCGCTTGGTAACATGTCTTCTGTTAGTAGTGGGAAATCACCATTGAATGGGTCATTCGGGTCAAGTGGCGCCGTTAGTTCAATTGTGTATGGTGATTGGCCTGATTCGTTATCAACACCATCAATTGAGAACACAAAAGATAAGTCGCTGTTTGCTTGCCATTTAAGCGCCATACGACCGCTTAACTCTTGCTCTTCACCAATTTCTTTTTCTGGGTTTGCAAGGTTAATTGCTTCACCTACACCATCGCGTTGCTTATAAGACACGCTTGCAGACATGCTTACAGTGTCAGTAAGGCTGTTATTAAAGTAAACGTCACCGGCTAAACGACCACGGCTACCTACTTTTGCATTTGTAGTCACAATGCCTTCATCACCAGGTTGTTTAGTAATAATATTTACTGCACCACCTAATGTGTTACGACCGTACAAAGTACCTTGTGGACCACGTAATACCTCTACACGCTCAACATTTGGTAATGATAAGTTAGAGCCCATTTGGCGACCAAGGTAAACACCGTCTAAGTAAACACCTACCCCCGGATCAGTTGTGATCACGTGGTCTTGTAAACCAATACCACGAATAAATACAGATGCATGGGCCGCATTACCTACACCATAACGAGTGATGTTTAGGTTAGGTACGTATTTACCGATGTCTTCAAGGTTGCTCATGTTCGCTTTATCAATCAGGTTTTCGCCGATTGATGTCACTGCTGTTGGCGACTCAAAAATGCTTTCTGTACGCTTACGCGCTGTTACTTCGATTTTTTCAAAAGCATCTTGTTTAGCAGTGGTTTTTTCTTGCTCAGCAAAGGCTGAAGTAGATAATGCAGCAACAATGGCTACAGTTAACTGTGAGAGGTGACGTAATTTCAATTAAAACTCCAAAGGATACCGTGTGTGTGTATTTTTACCCGTAAATTTCAGGCATAAAAAAAGACGCTTAGGTATAAGCATCTTTCCTCTGGAGGGGTATTATATGTTAGTTTTGTGAAAATATGTATAATTATTTTAATTTTTATCAAAAACTGTATAAATAAACCACATCACCTCCGTATTTTCGAATTATAAGCTACTAAATTCTTTGCAAATTAGTAAATAAAAATAAATGTTTAGCTCTGTATTACCGCTATAAACTTACTTGTTAACACAATTAAAATGAACAAAAAGTGAACATTATTTTTGTTGTTTTTCAATAAAGTAGAAACAAATTTCAGAAATTTCTCAGCTTCCAAAGAGTACCTAGCTCAGGTAATGTTTAATTAAGTGCAGCCAAGTTGGCAAAAGCTAACTAAACAAAAATGTGCGCAAAATTTTCCTCTGTTGGAATTTCATTTTTTAAACGTAATAATCAGCAACACAATTTACTTGTTATCATTTATCGATAGTTTTTGGCGTGAATATGGATTTTCTTTTTAATAAAAACGCGGCTGATTCTGTGTCACCTGCTTCGACTCTTCCCTACTGTATTGCGAATGATGATAAAACTCTGCTGCTTAATTACGACTCTTTAGACACTTTAACCAACCGTGAATTAATAAGTGAATTTATGAAGGTTCATGGCTATCATCATCTGGTAATTTTTAATATGCCTGATAGAGCGGATGTGCTGCCATTAAAAGACTGGCCAAAGCTAAAAGGGTTATTTTTCAAAAACACCAAGACTGATATTTTTGAACAAGGGCTACAAGAAATTAAAAAGGGAGCCTTGTGGTTTCCAAGAACAGTGAGCGATAAATGGATGAGAGAAATGCTCGAAACTGAGCAAAAAAATCAAATTCAATCAAATAACTTAACGTTTAAAGAATCTAAAGTACTGCACTTGCTTTCTTCTGGCGCGACCTGCCCTCAAATCGCCGATACTTTATTTATTAGCGAAGCGACGGTGCGAGTTCACTTGCACAAGATTTACCAAAAAATTAATGTTAAAAACAAACAAAAAGCCTTGCAGTGGTGCGAAAGAAATATAGACAAACTCAATAAGCTTGCGGGCTAAATTGCAATTAAGTTGTAACTTGGTACAGCCTCATAATTCTGTTTCCATCCTAGCGCCTATAACATGCGCTATACAGCATTGCTCAAAGCTTTAAGTATTTTTGCAAAATAATTATTTAACTCTTTGCCTTTTGGGAAAATCGTTTTTGATTGAATAACAAACAAATAATGGTCTATGCTTTTACTTGACCCCATTTTGCAAGGAGCAAACTTTGAAAGTACTCACCCCCTTACGCGCCACAATTTTAATGGCAGTCACAGCGGTCTCATTGACAGGTTGCCAGCTTACCTCAAGTGAATTACCTGCAATCAGTGATTCAGGAACAAAAAACTCAGGTCACGTTGTGTGGCATGATTTGATTACACCCAATTTGGCACAATCTCAAACATTTTATGGCAGTGTATTTGGTTGGCAGTTTCAAGCCGTTAACGATAGCTATACGCTGGCATCCTTAGACGGAAAATTAATTGCAGGCATGGCTGAACTTGATAATAAGCAAAATGCCAGCCACTGGCTGAGCCTTATCAGTAGTAAAGACATCGCTGCCGTCAGTGAAAAAACTATCAAAGCCGGAGGTAAAGTCTTAGTAAGCAGTACCGAAATTAAAGGCCGTGGCACTATTGCTGTATTAGAAGACCCCCAAGGGGCTGTTTTTTCACTGATCAATACTGTTAATGGTGACCCTGAAACGCATCAAACCGATAACGGCTGGATTTGGCAAGAAGTATGGAGTGATAACCCAGAGCAGAGCAAAGCCTTTTACCAATCACTTGGTAATTATTCAGCACAAAGTAAACCGCTTAAAAATGGCAATTACAACTACTTAGCCTTAAATGGCACACCTGCGATTGGCTTTGTAAAAAAACCAGATGCCGAGATAGGTAACACATGGGTGAATTACATTAAAGTAGCCGATGTTGACGCGACCCTATTAAAAGTAACCGCCGCAGGCGGCATAGTTCTAATGGCACCAAATGACAAAGTACGAAGTGGCAGCGTCGCAATTATTCGTGATCCAGCGGGTGCTGGTATTGTAATTCAGGAGCAAATGTAATGAATAAGAAAATGATTCGCTTAGCTGCTCTTGCGGCTGCAGTTTTAGTTTTAAATGCCTGCACCCCCTATGCAAGCCTAGATATTAATGCGCCATTTAAAGTAGGCCCTGTGTACGTTAACCCAAGTATTGGCATTGGCGGTACACTTTAATCAATTTCAGGGCGCTGCGCTTTAAACAAAGCGCCCTATTTATTAGTGTTTTACTTTTAAGCGTTGCACCTGGGTCAGCACATCTTCAGCTTTGGCGCCTAGGTAAACGTAAATTGCCAGTGCAATCAACAGACCTACCACAGCAAACATCATCAATACAGCAGGTATAACATACTCAGTTTGCCCGAGTGCTGCTTTAAACATGGTTAGTAAGGCTTCTATCGATACTGCAATCAAAATTGTTGAGATAAAGCGTGTAATCGTTCGTCTTGTTGAGCTGTGCCGAAAAATATCCTTATGCATGAGGATTTCTTCTTCTAGAATTGTTTTGCCTAAATCAAAAATAGCCAACGCTAAAGTAACAAATATAATAATAGTAAATGGTTTAAGCGGGTCTGACTGGGTGTCTTCGCTTAAGACTAAGTCCACCATTCCGGCAAATACTTTATATAACAGATAGAACACCAAGCAGAACAAACAAGCGACAATCAAGCCATAACCAACCTTAAAGTAAGGTGTCATTCTGGCTCGCTTGGTGTCTCCCATAATAAATTCAATCAGTTCTGTTAAACACACATCGATAACCAAAAACTGCTGTTTATCGTTGCCTGAAGGGATTGTTTTGATCACTGAGATACAAAGGTGCTTAGTCGCAGTCGAAATATATGGCGAAGTAAAATGCGGCACGGGTGTTGACGAAGCGAGTAAAAAATAAGGCCGAGCACTTAAGTCCTGCCCAGCCCCAATATGACCCAGTTTCTTTTTGTACTGACGCTTAAAGCAAACATTGTCACCTTGCTGAATGCCTTGTTCATTCAAGCAATATTGCAATTCTAGAAATGGATATTGATTGACGAGCTGTTGGTAGGCTTGCTTGTTAGTCAACGATGCCTGAACACTGGCAAGTATAGAAAGAAGAAGTTCATGAATAAGCTGTTGTTGCTCTTCATAGCGTTCTATAGCACTTAAATAACTCATTCTGGCCATCTTGCTTCCTCAAAGTAGTGATATCCACTCTAGTTAAGCAAGGAAGACTCCAATTTTTATTTCAATTAATAATCAATTAGTTAATTTCGTGAACGGGAATGACATTAGAATAAAAGCACTATAAAGGTGCGCATTTTGTTTTATGAAGCACTAAAACGAAAAAAGCTGTAACTCTGTGAGTTACAGCTTTTTAATTTTGGTGCGGATGGGGGGACTTGAACCCCCACGGCCGAAGCCACCACCCCCTCAAGATGGCGTGTCTACCAATTCCACCACATCCGCATACAATTCTGTATGTTGTTAAGCTTTACGTTTACTTGAGGAATGAAAACTGCTTAACGATAATTAGCAAAGCTAATTAGTTAGGTACGTCAGACGTTTTATCTTCTGTCGCAGGCACATCAGATTGTGCTGGCGTTACAGTTTCAACAGCTGGCGCAGCTTCTAGGTTTTCCCACTCATCAGTCTTTTTGATTTGACCTGCAGTAAGGTTACCTAGAACAATACTTAGTACGAAGAAGATCGTCGCTAAGATTGTTGTTGTTTTAGTCATGAAGTTACCAGCACCTGATGAGCCAAATACGGTACCAGAAGCGCCAGCACCAAATGATGAACCCATATCTGCGCCTTTACCTTGTTGGATTAAAACCATACCAACTAATGCTAAAGCAACAATTAAATAAACTACTAATAAAATTTCGTACATCTTATACGGTCCCTTTTGCACTTTCACAGATAGCAGTAAATGAATCTGCTTTAAGACTCGCGCCACCAATAAGGCCGCCGTCTATATCTGGTTGTGCAAATAATAATTCGCTATTTTTTTCATTCACGCTACCACCATATAAGATGGTTAATTGCTGTGCTACGTCGCTATCTAAAGAAGCAATCTTCTCGCGGATAAACTTGTGCACGGCTTGCGCTTGCTCAGGAGAGGCAGTCTTACCTGTGCCAATGGCCCAAACGGGCTCGTATGCTACCACAGAATTCTTCAGTGCTGCTACACCTAATTTGCTAATTACAGCATCAATTTGAGCTGCAACCACTAATTCAGTTTCGTTTGCTTCACGTTGCTGCTCACTTTCACCCACACAAAGGATAGGAGTTAAGCCAACTTGCTGCGCTCGCGCAAACTTATCTGCAACAACTTCATCTGACTCTCCGTAGATACTACGACGTTCAGAGTGACCAACCAAAGTGTAAGCTGCGCCTAGGTCTTTGACTAGCTGAGCATCAACTTCACCAGTAAAAGCACCAGCTTGGTTTTCAGAGACTGTTTGCGAACCAAACGTGACGTTTTGTTGCTGCAAAGAACTCAACAATGGGAATGGTGGAAAGACCACTATATCCAGTTCATCCGATTGAACATTTTTGATAGCAGTTGATAACTGTTCAACAAGCTCTAGAGAGCCGTTCATTTTCCAATTACCTGCGACCATCGGCTTACGTGTTGCCATTATTCCACTCCACATTAGAAAGCGGGCAAGATACTAACTCGACTTGCCCAAAGTTACAAGAGGTTATTGTTATGCCTGGGTTTGTTTGCTCACAGTTTCGACAACTGCGGCTATTTTACGTGCGCTATCAAGGACAACTTTTTCCTGTTCAGCTTCAACCATTACTCGCACAACAGGTTCAGTACCTGATTTACGAAGTAATACACGACCTGTATCACCTAATTTTTCTTCAACTTGTGCAACAGCATCAATCACCGTTTGATCTTGCGTTGGATCAGTACCTTGTGGGTAGCGCACATTAATCATTTTCATTGGATATTTTGTAAAGCCAGCCCCTAAGTCTTGCAATGTTTTATTCTGCGCTACCATCGCTGCTAATACTTGCAAGCTTGAGATAATGCCATCACCTGTGCTAATTAAATCTAGATTTAATACGTGACCTGAGCTCTCGCCGCCGATTTTCCAACCCTTCTCTTGAAGTAGCTCCATCACATAGCGGTCACCCACTTTGCTGCGAGCAAACTCGATTCCACGAGCCTTTAAGGCATTCTCAAGACCCATATTTGACATGACAGTGCCAACGACACCACCACCTAAAATATCGTCATTTGCAGCTTGGCAAGCAATGATATAGACAATGTCATCGCCATCAAATACACGGCCATTATGGTCAACCATCATTACTCGGTCACCATCGCCATCGTAGGCAATACCAACATCGGCATTGTGTTCTAATACCTTGCGTTTAAGCGTTTCAACATGAGTTGCTCCACACTCTAAGTTGATATTTACCCCGTTTGGCTCACAGGCATGGCAGATAACATCCGCGCCTAGTTCACGCATTACTGAAGGTGCAATGTTATAAGTAGCACCGTTAGCACAATCGAGAACAATTTTTAAACCTTCAAGCGATAAGCCTTGCGGGAATTGGCTTTTGCAGAATTCAATGTAGCGACCATCAGCAGTTTCTAAACGACGCGCTTTACCAAGCTTATCAGAAGCAACACAGGTCATTGGTTCATCCATCATGGCTTCAATTTCAAGTTCTACTTCATCTGCAAGCTTTAAACCACGACCACTGAAAAACTTAATACCGTTATCATGGTAAGGGTTATGAGATGCACTAATCACAATACCCGCTTCAGCACGGAAAGTTTGCGTTAAATAAGCAACAGCTGGTGTCGGCATTGGGCCTAACAAAACAACATCAATACCAGCAGCAATTAAACCTGCCTCAAGTGATGTTTCGAGCATGTAGCCAGAAATACGGGTATCTTTACCAATAATGACTTTTTTTGTGCCAATTTTTGATAATACACGCCCTGCAGCCCAACCTAACTTTAAAGCAAATTCAGGTGTGATTGGAAACTCACCCACCATGCCACGAACACCATCTGTGCCAAAATACTTTCTTGTGTTACTCATTTGAAATTCCTCGATCACATGCTTGCCAAACCGCTAGCACGTCAGCTGTTTCTTGTACGTCATGAACACGAATAATTTTTGCGCCATTTTGTGCTGCTATCAGCGCACCGGCAAGGCTTCCCGCTAAGCGTTCATGTGTGTCTCTATTTAATAAATTACCAATCATCGATTTACGAGAAAGGCCTGCTAGTACTGGTAAATTGAATTTATTAAATATATTAAACTCTTTAAGTATTTGATAATTATGAGCCAAAGTCTTACCAAAGCCAAAGCCCGGGTCTAAAATAATACGTTGTTGCTGAATGCCCGCTTGCTCACACACAGCTAAACGCTCTGCAAAGAACTCATTAATATCATTAAACAAGTCATTATAATGCGGGTTACTTTGCATAGTGCGAGGCTGACCTTGCATATGCATTAAGCAAATTGCCACCTCTGGGTATTGTGCCAGTACCTCAATTGCACCAGGTTCTTGTAACGCTCTAACATCATTGATGATGTCAGCTCCTGCGATTATCGCTTGGCGCATTACTTCGCTCTTGCTGGTATCAATCGAAATAATACAATCACTGCTTGCTCTAAGCGCTTTAACTAAAGGAATAACGCGTTCAAGCTCATCTTCAAGAGATACATCAGGTGCCCCTGGGCGGGTAGACTCACCACCTATATCAATTATTTTTGCGCCTTGATTTAATAACGCATGAGCTTGTTTGACAGCGCTGTCTAGCTGGCAATAACTACCGCCATCAGAGAATGAATCTGGAGTGACATTTAAAATCCCCATCACCACTGGGGAATCGAGGTGTAATGTGCGACCTCGAGGTAAGTTAAGAACGGTCATTGAACACCTATGCTATAAATTAGCGTCAATTGCGCATTTATTATTCTAGATAACAGTTTGAAAATTGCGCATTTTTTGAAATAAAAAAGCCCCGACTAGCGGGGCCTTTCTGTGTCTAATTGTACCGACTATTCGGCTTTGTCATCAACATTTGTTTTTGTTTCTGATGATTCTTCTGGCTCTTTTGTGTCGTTTTCGACAACTTTTGCAGCAGAAGGAGCTGGCTTTTTATCATCTGAACGGCGGTCATGAACATCACGTGGCTCACGTACAGGCTGACGTGCCATTAAGTCATCAATTTGACCCGCATCAATCGTCTCGTACTTCATAAGTGCATCTTTCATCGCATGTAAGATATCAATGTTATCTTTAAGGATTTGCTCTGCACGTTGGTAGTTACGATCTGAGAATAAACGAACTTCTGTGTCGATCACTTTTGCAGTTTCATCAGACATGCTCATAGCACGGCTACCGCCGCCACCCATGTACATTTCGTTTTGATCTTCAGCGTAAAGTAATGGACCTAGTTTTTCACTTAGACCCCATTGAGTAACCATTTTACGAGCAATATCGGTTGCACGTTCAATATCGTTACTTGCACCGGTTGTCACTTTATCTTCACCATAGATCAGTGCTTCTGCTATACGACCACCGTAAAGGCTAGAGATCATTGACTCTAATAGCTCTTTAGAGTGGCTCACACGGTCTTGCTCAGGCAGGTACATAGTGACACCAAGTGCACGACCACGAGGAATGATAGACACTTTATAAACGGGATCATGTTCAGGTACCATGCGACCAACAATCGCGTGGCCCGCTTCATGGTAAGCAGTCATTTCTTTTTCCTGCTCACTCATCACCATGGTCTTGCGCTCTGCACCCATCATGATTTTATCTTTTGCAGCATCAAACTCTGCCATGCTAACAACGCGTTTGTTACCACGAGCTGCATATAAAGCGGCTTCGTTAACTAAGTTTGCAAGGTCAGCACCAGAGAAACCAGGCGTACCACGTGCAATTACCGCAGCTTCTACGTTGTCGCCTAGTGGCACTTTACGCATGTGAACTTTAAGAATTTGTTCACGACCACGAATATCAGGAAGTCCAACAACAACTTGACGGTCAAAACGACCAGGACGTAATAACGCAGGGTCTAACACATCTGGGCGGTTCGTTGCAGCGATAACGATAATACCTTCGTTACCTTCAAAGCCGTCCATTTCAACAAGCATTTGGTTAAGTGTTTGCTCACGCTCATCGTGACCACCACCCATACCAGCGCCACGCTTACGGCCTACTGCATCGATTTCATCAATAAAGATGATACAAGGTGCTGCTTTTTTAGCTTGCTCGAACATGTCACGTACACGTGATGCACCGACACCTACAAACATTTCTACGAAATCAGAACCTGAAATTGTGAAAAACGGCACTTTAGCTTCACCAGCTACTGCTTTAGCTAGTAACGTTTTACCCGTACCAGGAGGACCAACCATCAACACGCCTTTAGGGATGCTACCACCTAGTTTTTGGAATTTTGATGGGTCACGTAAGAAGTCTACAAGTTCAGTTACATCTTCTTTCGCTTCGTCACAACCAGCAACATCAGCAAACGTCGTTTTAACTTGGTCTTCACTCATCAGACGCGCTTTACTCTTACCGAAAGACATCGCGCCTTTACCGCCACCACCTTGCATTTGACGCATGAAGAAAATCCACACACCAATAAGCAGTAACATCGGGAACCAAGAGATTAAAATGCTGGCGAGGAATGACTGCTCTTCTGGCTTAACGCCTTTTACATTAACGTTGCTTTTTAAAAGATCATTCAAGATGTCTTTATCATACATTGGCATGATGGTTTGAAAGCGCTCACCATTTGTTTTAGTACCAGTAATCGTACCTGTGGTGCTTTCAATTGAGACTTCTTGGATAGCGCCACTACGAGCGTCGCTAACAAATTGAGTGTAACTTGTTTGGCGATCTGCCTGATCACCACCATTAAAGCTCTGAAACACTGACATTAGCACAACTGCAATGACCAGCCAGAGTATTAGATTTTTCGCCATATCGCTCAAGGAGTTAACCTCTTGTATCCAATTAATTTAAATTCAACTTAACGCAGCACAACTGTACTACAGTTTGTAGCCTGTCGCCACTATATAAACTTCCCGAGAACGGGCGCGTGATGCATCGGGCTTTCTAATTTTAACCGCTTTAAAGCTATTACGTACTTCCTGCAAGTATTGATCAAATCCTTCGCCTTGGAAGACTTTGACACAAAATGCACCATTTTTCTTTAAAACTTGGTGGCACATATCTAATGCCAACTCAACTAAGTACATACTACCAGCTTGGTCAACAGATGTATTGCCGCTCATATTGGGTGCCATATCAGAAAAAACTACATCAACATTTTTTCCATCAATACGGGTCAATAGTGCATCAAGTACCGCTTCTTCACGAAAGTCGCCCTGTAAGAAGTCAACACCTGCTAAGGAATCCATAGGTAAGATATCACAAGCAATTACTTGACCTTTATCCCCTACTTTTTCTGCTAAATATTGCGACCAACTACCTGGCGCAGCACCTAAATCAACCACCGTCATCGATGGTTTGATTAATTTATCTTTGTTTTGAATTTCGTCTAATTTGAATACCGCACGAGAACGCCAACCTTTCTTTTGCGCTTCGTGAACATAAGGATCGTCGAAATGTTCTTTCAGCCAACGCTTAGAACTGGCTGAATGTTTTTTATTTGCCATAAAATTAATACGTAACTAATTAGTAATATTCTCTAGATGGCGTTAGAATACCCTTAATTCAAGCCATATTCAGCAAAATTTGTAACATGATGAAATTATCGAACAAACAAAAGCAGTTTTTAAAAGGCCAAGCGCACAGTTTAAAACCTGTTGTATTACTTGGTGCAAACGGATTAACCGAAGGCGTTTTAGTTGAAATTGAAAGCGCCCTAGAAATTCATGAACTAATCAAAGTTAAAGTTCCTACAGATGAACGTGAAACTAAAACATTGATTTTTGACGCAATTGTTCGCGAGACAGGCGCAATAAAACTACAAACAATTGGCCATACAATTGTATTGTATCGCCAAAGCGAAGAGAAAAAGATTCAATTACCACGCGGTTAATCCTGCCTTGTGAAATTTCGAATCAGAAAAAGCCAGCAAATATGCTGGCTTTTTTGTAGGCAGAAATAATTTTGAATTAATTTGTAACTAAACTTTTTAGCTAGGCTATTTTTGCTCTCGCGTGTATTTAAGAACCCGATTAATAAACTCGGTAGTTAATTCATTAATTAACCCTGTTTCTGCATTGAGAACTAAGCTAAACCCTATGTTTAGATGCGGGAATACTACAATATCGCTGCGATAGCCTTGAACCCAACCACTGTGGTAATAAAGTACTTCATCATCATAGTTGTAAACACGCCAACCCAATCCATAGTAAGCATCTTTAACATGACTTCGCCAAACTCGGCGACGAGTTTCTTTTTTAGTATGTGTATAAGGACGGGTTTGTTTGATCAATGCTTCGAGTGGTAATACATCTGGGTATTGTCCTAGCTGCGCATTCAACCAAATAGCCATGTCATTTGCGCTGGCGTTCACACCTGCAGCTGCAGGCACTTTATAGTAATTCTTCTTTAAACGAGATGTATACCAACGCTTTCTTCCGCGTACATGAGGATGAGCATAGTTATTGTCTTTCACCATCCCCTCAAAACCAACACTGGCATCCACCATTTTTAAAGGCGCAAAGATATATTCTGAAATCCAATGTGAGTAGTCCATCTGTGTTGATTGATAAATCACTGAGTCAATCAAACTAAACATCACATTTTGATAGCCGTAGCACTCGCTTGGTTTGCAGATAGGCTCAACAGTCAATAGCCGCTCGACAATATCTGGGTAACTCATACGCGACTCAATTAGGTTATCGTATGCATTAGGTACTAGGCCACTAGAATGACTAAGGATATGATAAATTTTTAAGTCATCTTTGTAAGCAGTATTAGAAAAAGCAGGAATAAACTTACTTATTGGGTCATCAATATTAAACTCCCCTTGCGCTGCAAGTTTAGCAGTTAATGAGCCCGCAAAGGTTTTAGAGACTGATGCCAATCGAAAGCGGGTATGTTTATCGACTTTACGACCTTTTTCTATTTTTGTTCGACCAATACCATTAATAAAATCATCATGACCAATATTTACAATCGCCAATGAACCACCTGGGATCCCTTTGCTTTTTAACTTACGGGTAAGGTGTTTATTATAATCAGCAACGAAAGTTTGCCATTGCTTATCACTCGAAGCAGCTTCTCCGCTAACAAAAAGCAGTAAAAAAGAAAAAAGAAAGGGAATTAAAGATAAGCTGTACTTCATTATTTATTTTTTTAAGTCTGTTTAGGAAGTTTCTTATAACATAATATCATGAACTTTTGCCTCGACTAACGTACAATACGCTTAATCTTAAATATTTATGGGTAGATTAATCTTTATGCGCTTACTTGTAGTTTTGTTTTTTACTTTAATTTCAGCTGGTTGTGCCCTTAAACCTGAACCTGCGCCATTACTTTCGATGCCAAAGAAACCAAGCTTACAAAGCCAACGCTTTCAAGTAGAGTATCAAACAGAGCATGCAGCTCCTAAAGTGAAGTCAGTACAGTTGCCTGCACATGCAGTTAGTAAAAACCAAACTGTGGTGATAGTTGCCGACAAAACCAGTGTGACAGATACACTTTACACGCAACTGACTGAAGCACTTACAGCCAAACAATTAAAGGTTGTAGAAGATGGCACTCAAGCAGATTACACCCTATCTATTCACCAGCTTGACCTTGAACTGATTGAAGACACAGAATATCAATTAGTCAAACCAGAAAAGCCTCTGCCTTTATTTGATGAAGTTGCAAAACAGTTTCCAGTTCAGCAATGTGCGACTATTTTAGGTCAAGTAAGCATGCGCTTAACTCACAAGAAAACCGGTGATGTTGTGTGGTTTGCAAAGTCATCAATTGACAGCGCAAGCTTTCACCGTGAACCCCTTATTTATAGCTTTGTACAACAGCAAGTAATCAAGAATGAGCTTGAAGTAGCGAGCTTTGTGCACGAGCAAAACTCGGAACAAGCTCGCATGGCGCGAATTAATCAAGAAGTGACGATTCCTGCTTATCAAACTATCACGCAAATGACCGCCTTAAAAAAAGAGCAAGGCCCGTGTAACCGTACAGAAATTAGTGCACTTACACCTATGATGCAGTACTACCTGAGCAGCATTTTAATCGATAAAATTAAAGTTCAGTAACTAACTTTTGCTGTTTGTCTGCCCATAGGCAAACAGCTTCCCTCCTTGAATTTGCAACACTTTCTTACACTTCCAATTTCTGTTACTACATTTTTTTACAGATTACAGGAACTCCTTAACAATATACTATAAGCTATTACCCTTTCTCACAGACAAGGAAGCAACATTGCGAGCTTACAGTGCCCTATTATTGATATGTTTAACCTTGCTTAGTACCACAAGCCAAGCAAGTAACCGCTATTATGCAGACAATACTTTAGAGCCAAGCCAAGGCTTTGCATGGGACTGGGGCATTGGGTTAGGTTACTACATTGAAGATTCTTACCTTGTAGGCATGGACTCTTACAATGATGGCATAGAGCCAGATGTACACCTCGCAGTTTCTTACGACAGCTTTTACCTCGATTACGACCAAAGCCAACTTAGTGGCGGTTTAACATTAGGTTACAGCGTTATCGATAAATTTGAATGGGGCTTAGATATTGTCGGCACCAACATTCAATCTGGCTTTGATGAAACAGGCTTAAATATTTATGGTAACGAAGTAATTAAAGAGCTTGAAGGGATCAGAACACGCGACTACGACTTTGATGTAGGTCTTCGCCTATCACGTCGCTTTGAAAACTCGCAAATTTCATTTGAATACCTGCATGATATATCAGGTGCGCATAATGGCTGGGTAATGAATTCGTTTTTTAGTCAGATCATTCCTTGGCGAAATTGGGAGTTTCGCTCTGGCGTTGGCTTAAGTGCCTACTCAGCAGACTTTACAAATTACTACTTTGGCATTTCAGAAGCTGAAGCGCTCGAAACTCGCCCTGTATATAACCCAGATACCTCTTACAGCCTTATTTTTGAATTTCATGCAGAATACCCAATTAACAGACATTGGGTGTTTTTAACTGGTTGGTTATCGACTTGGTTTTCAAACGATATTCACCAAAGCCCTATTATTTCTCAAGAGTATCAGCATAAAGCCAAGGTAGGCGTGCGTTATGTTTTCTAAGTATTACTTGTGCTTTACCTTATTACTGTCAGGGCCATTACTCGCTGAGCAGCAATCTGTAGGCAAGAAAGATATTGAAAATGCGTTAGTTGCCCTGCCCGACACTTGCGTAGCGCTGCGTGAAGGTAGGAATTGCTACGCTGAAGTTGATTTAACATGGCATCAGCAGCAAGTTGGTAACTACTGCTTACGTAATGCGCAAAGCAAGCACATTATTCAGTGCTGGTTGATGCAACAAAAGGGCTTATTTAGATACCAATTTGATTCAGCAGAAACCATAGGTTTTGAACTTATAAGCAGTGATAACGGTAAGGTTGTCGCAAGTACTGAAATACAATTACAGTGGGTCTATCAAAATCGTCAGAAGAAACGTCGTTGGCGACTGTTCTAAGCAGGAGTAAATAATGGAACATTACGGAACTATCTTATTAGTAGAAGATGATATTTCTCTCGCCAATTGGGTTGCGGAATATTTAATTGAACAAGGCTATCAAACAACAATATGCCAACGTGGCGACCAAGTGGTTGAACAGGTGCGTAAAACAAACCCTGACTTAGTTTTGTTAGATATTATGCTGCCTGGTCAAGACGGTATTAGTGTGTGCCGTGATTTAAGACAGTTTTATCAGGCCCCGATTATTATGCTCACCGCACGTGATGATGAAATGGATGAAGTGATTGGCCTTGAAGTTGGTGCCAGTGATTACATGATGAAACCCGTTCGCCCTCGCGCTTTATTAGCACGTATAAAAGCAGCACTTCGCTCTAAATCAGATACACAAGAATCAAGCACAAGCTCTGAGCTTATTAATGTGGGTAAGTTATCAATCAATACTGAGTCACGTACCGTTTACTTTAATAATGATGAGGTTCATATCTCAAGCGCTGAGTACCTACTACTGCATTATTTAGCAAGTAATGCAGGTCAAGTGGTTTCACGTGATGCAGTGTTTAAGGCAACGAAAGGGCGCGAATATGATGGCTTAGACAGAAGTGTGGATGTGCTGATTTCATCATTACGTAAAAAATTTAATGATGACCCTCAGCACCCTGAAAAAATTAAAACTATCTGGGGCAAAGGCTATTTACTTGTTGCCACCGCTTGGCAATAACGACTCGCGCCTGTGAAAAAGTTTTATATCTCACTCCTTGGCAGTGCCCTGCTTTCAATCATCGTGTTGGGTTGGCTAATTGATGCTTTTAGCCAACAAACCCAAGCACCTCAGGATGTGTTTTCTAGCGAAACACAAATGATTAAAGGCTTTGCAAAGCAACTCGCTAAGTATGATGCTAAAGAGCGTGAGCAAGCTATTGCGGATATTAACCAAAACTTTGCTGTGCAACTAGAGTATCGCCCTACACAGTCGCTTGCGCTACCTCATTCATTGTTAACACAAATAACCCAACCTAGTGGCCTTATCCTCGAAGATCAGCAAGGATACTATTTACTTTACAGTGAAGCAGCTTTAGGCACACACCACTTAAAAATGCGTTTAGATAAAGACTTAACACACGAGCAAGGCAACGATGTATTACTGACCTTGTTATTCTACGCTGGGTTATGCGTATTTATGGGCTTTATCATTGCGCCACTGGCCAAGCGTTTAACGGTATTAAACGAAGCGGCACAACGCTTTGCTAAAGGTGATTTAAAAAGCCGTATTCACTTATCTCACTTTACCTATATCAAAGATGTTGAGCTGACATTTAACCGTATGGCGAGTCAAATTGAAAAACTTCTTGATGAAAATAAGTTAATGGCATCAAGTTTATCTCACGATATTCGCACACCTATCGCCTGCTTAAGGTTTGGTCTCGAGGCAGCGCAAGACTGCCCTAATAACGAAAAGCGCCTTGAGTATCTTGCTCGAATGGAAAACGACTTAGATCAAATGGAGTCAATGCTAAAAAGTTACTTGGCATTTGCAACCCTTGAGCAAAAAGCGAATCAGTTGACCTTTAATCATTCTGATCTAGAAACCTATATTCTTACTTTAATTCATCAAATTGAGCCTAAGCTTGAACAACAAAGCTTGCGCATTAATCACCGAGTTGAAGGCGGTGATATTTGTGCTGATTTACACTGGTTAGCTCGGGCCATTGTTAATTTATTAAGTAATGCTTGCGACTTTGCTGAATCAGAAATTTTGCTCAGTGCAACCAGTACCAGTGAATCCGTTACCATAAAAATTGAAGATGACGGTCCGGGTGTCAGCGAACAAAACTGGCAAAAAGTATTTACTCCATTTTTCCAAGAACAAACACATCGTAACCGGGATGGCGAAAGCTACGGGCTTGGCCTTGCTATCGTTGCGAAAGTGGTTGATTGGCATCATGGTACGGTCGAAGTATCAAAAAGTAAGCAACTAGGTGGCGCGTGTTTTACTCTTTCAATTCAAAATAAAAGCCAATAAACATGTTTCATTTGTGTTAATTGTTTCGTATTGTAATGCGCAATTGCACGAAATCTACGCTGACAGCTCGCACATAACGAAGAACAACGAAAATGCGGATGATTAACCCTTTTTATTTAGCGTTAATTCAAGTAGATTGTCAGCGCCGTCACAAATAGAGAAGTAACAATAATATGAGCGCATCACGTGGGGAGTTCAGCTCCCGCTTTGGATTTATTATGGCTGCAGCAGGCTCTGCTGTTGGCTTAGGAAATATTTGGGGTTTCCCTACACAAACTGCAAGTAATGGCGGTGCCGCATTTTTAGTGGCTTATTTAGTGTTAGCATTTTGTCTTGCTTATCCTGCTTTAATGGCTGAGTTAGTCATTGGTCGTCATGGTCAAGCTAATGCCGTCACTTCACTTCGAAAAGTAACAAATCAAGCATGGCAAAAGAAGTTTGCCTTCATGGTAGGTTTTGGCGGTATTATTTGTGCGGGTTTAATTTTAAGCTTCTATGCTATCGTCGCAGGCTGGATGCTGAGTGCGACACTCGAACCCGTTGCGCAATTAGCGGGGCAAGAGCAAGCTGGCACTTGGCTTAGTGAGCAGTCACTATCAAGAAACCTTTTATTCACTGCCGCATTTATTATTTTAACTGTTGCGATTATCTCTAAAGGCGTCGAAAACGGCATTGAAAAATGGTCTAAGCGCTTAATGCCTGCCCTGTTAGGCATTTTATTTATGCTAATTATCTATGTAATGACTCAAGATGGCGCAATGGAAGGCTTAAAAGCGTATTTAGTGCCAGACTTTTCATCGATTTTAAACCCTGAGTTATTAGTGAATGCGTTAGGACAAGCATTTTTCTCATTATCGCTTGGTACCAGCGTAATGATCATCTATGGCTCATACATCAGCAAGAAAGAGAACTTAGTATCTTTAGGCGCTTATGTGACTTTAATCGATGTGTTCATTGCCTTTGTAGCCGGTTTACTCATTATTCCTGCAATGTATGTAGCACAGGCACAAGGCGTACAAATTTTTTCAGCCGAGGGTGCACTACTTTCTGAAGATACCTTAGTATTCCAAGTTCTTCCGGCACTTTTCACTAGCATGGGTGATGTCGGTATTTTTGTTGGCTTTGCTTTTTTCGCGTTAATGAGTATTGCAGCGTTAACCTCATCGATTTCGATGCTAGAAGCACCAGTTTCCTATGCTGTTGAACGCTTTGCGTTAAAGCGTGTGCAAGCAACATGGATCATTGGCGGTATTATTGCGCTCATTAGTTTTACAATTGTCTTTAACTTAGGCACCTTGTTTGGCTTTGTGATCACCTTAACCACTAAGATTGGTCAACCAATTCTAGGCTTAATGTGTTGTATTTTTGTCGGTTGGATTTGGCATCGCGCGTCACTGCTAAATGAAATTCAACAAGGATGCCCTGAAGCTGCCAATAGCTTCTTCTGGAAAGTATGGCCATGGTATATCAAGTTTATTTGCCCACTAGCCATATCACTGGTATTTGCCAACTCTCTGTTAAGCTAACAAATGTTTATGTTTGAAGTGGCCATTTAGGCTACTTCAAACACATATCTTGATGTGGAATGCCATCTTCTAGGTAATCATCGCCCACATTTTCAAAACCAAATTGCTGATAAAACCCTGTTAAATAACACTGAGCACCAATCATAATCGCTTTGTCAGGCCAATGCTCTTTACATGTGTCTATCGCAGTTTGCACCAACTTACTCGCCAAACCTTCACCACGAAATTGCTTTGCTACCAGCACACGACCAAATGCGCTAAATTGCTCACTCTTTTTATAACATCGTGCATAAGCCGCCACTTGCTGACCTTTAAACAAGAACACGTGCTGGGTCAGTTCATTGTTATCCACTTCGTCAATTTCTGGGTAAGGGCAAGTTTGCTCTACCACAAATACATCTACCCGCGCCCGTAAAATGGCAAATAACTCATCTTTACTGAGTTCGCTATAACTTTTAACAGTAAACATAACGCTCCTTTATGAAGACAAAAAACCCAGCCGTAGCTGGGTTTTAACTAGCTATTTAGTCGTTAATCTTTAAGCAAATAATCGTTCTAGCTGATCACACAACTGCGATAGGTTGACATGATCATGCTCTATAGTTAAATCGACATAACCATCCCCTCTAAAGGCACGGTCAAGTTCAATCAGTACATGAGTTTTGTGCGCTTCAGGCACAAACGACAACTCTATCTCTTGTAGACCAAATAGGCTTCGGCTATTTGGGCGATACTCTAGCTCTTGATAACATCCCGAATGTGATTGGAATGTAGGTGCTCTTAAGAAGCCTTTTTCAACATCCGCTTTCACTAGGCTAAAACCAAGCCTATCCATCGCTTCCATTAACGTGCTTACGGCATCATTAGGATAAATGTGAAGTGCATCACGATCAGTTGGATCAAGTGCTAAATCAATATCTAGGCCTGTTTCAAGCCACACATGTGATTGGTTATAACCAGCGTTAATTTCGGTGATCGGTGTTTCTGAATGCAGTCGCGCTTCAAATGGAATATGTTTTTCTGCACCTGCTGCAATCGTGCCGATATCTGTAATTCGCCACTTTTCAATCACATGGTTTGTAAAGTACTCACCATCTTCACCTTCAACTTTAACACGCGTCATCAGTGCTAAGTCTAAACCCGATATGTCTTGATCAACATCGCCGCCTTTAATAACAATAACGGCATTAAATTTTTGACCCGGTTGTAAATGCTCTGTCTCAAGTACAGTGTCAACTTTTGCTGCACCAATACCTACTGATGCAAGGATTTTCTTAAACATCTTTTCTCCTTAAGCCAGCTTATAACCTATGGCTTAAATTCCTTTGTTAATGCATCTTAACCACAATTAAAAGCTAATGTCAGCGAAAAAATGATGCTTTTGGTGGATTAATCAATAAATCATGTATAAGTGCTTATTTTTTGAACTCTCACTGTCTGATATTGTTTTCCAACAACAAATATTTCGCTACACTTCTAGCAAATGAAGTCAAAAGAAAAACTATGGAACTAATCTACTTTGCTACCGCGTTCGTTTGTGGCTTTGCTGTTTACCAGCTAAAGCTGCCTCCTCTTATCGGCTTTTTATTAGCGGGTTTTGCACTTAACCTATATGGATATAAGACAACCGAGCTGCTTAATACGTTGGCAAGCTTGGGAGTTACTTTGTTATTGTTTAGCATTGGTCTTAAGCTCAAAGTATCAAACTTAATGAAACCACAAGTTTGGGCGCCCGCCTCAATGCATATTGTTTTAAGCAGTACGCTCTTTAGTGGTTTTATGTTGTTGCTAGGAGCCCTTGCACTGCCTTTATTTAACGAACTTAGTTGGCAAAGTGCATTGTTAGTCGGTTTTGCCTTTAGCTTCTCGAGCACCGTATTTGCCGTAAAAGTGCTTGAAGAACGCGGTGAAATGGCAAGCCTCCATGGTAAAATCGCCATTGGTATCTTAGTTATGCAAGATATCTTTGCCGTTATATTCTTAGCCATCAGCACTGGTAAAGCCCCTAACATTTGGGCTTTGGCATTATTGGTTGGTTTACCTATTTTACGCCCTGTGATGTTTTGGGTATTAAATCGCTCAAAACACGGTGAGTTATTGCCCCTGTTTGGCTTTTTCTTTGCGCTAATTATTGGTTACCAAGCCTTCGAGTTTGCAGGCCTTAAAGGTGATTTAGGTGCGTTGATTATCGGTATGATGTTCGCATCCCATAAAAAAGCCGGTGAATTATCAAAGTCACTGCTTAATTTAAAAGACGTGTTACTGGTTGGCTTTTTCTTAAATATTGGTTTGAATGCAGAGCTGACTAGCCATGCTGTGATTGTTGCACTCATTATTATTTTGGTTTTGCCTGTAAAAGTTGCACTTTATTATGTGCTGACAAACGCTTTCAAATTACGTGCTCGTACTTCACTATTAAGCGCGTTTAGCTTAGCTAACTACAGTGAATTTGGTTTGATTGTCTGCGCCGTTGCAGCCACCAGCAATCTAATCACGTCTGAATGGCTAGCTGTCATGGCTATCGCTGTGTCAATCACCTTTATACTCGCATCACCTTTAAATAAACGCTCGAATGAAGTGTATGTAAAAATTGAACATTGGTTGCTTAAATTTGAAAGTAACAGCCGTCTTGCAGAAGAGCTGCCAGTTAATCTAAATGACACTAAAATCGTGATCTTTGGTATGGGTCGAATTGGTACAGGTGCCTATGAAACAATCAGCCAAACTCACCCTAACCTTGTCGCTGGTATCGATATTAAGCCGGATGTTGTTGATAAGCATATTAAACGAGGCCGCAGAGTGTTACTTGCTGATGCCACTGACCCTGACTTTTGGCAGCGGGTAAACCACTCACATGTAGGTATGGTGATGCTTGCAATGCCAAAACACATGCAAAATATTTTTGCCTTAGAGCAACTGCGTGCTTCTGGTTATGAAGGTCAAGTTACAGCGATTGCAAACTATCCAGATCAGCAAAAAGAACTAGAGGATATGGGTGTCGATTCTACTTATAACTTCTATTTAGAAGCTGGTAGCGGCTTCGCAGAGCATGTAAAACAAAAACTTTTCTCTTAATGTAAAAAATAATTCTCGGTACCTTTTCATGGTACTGAGAATTATTTTCACTGTATTCAGTTAGTTGGCTAACTAGTTTTCACGACATATCAAATCAGTCCCTCTATTGGGTCAAGCTTATTTACAAAGCTTTACATCCAGATTAGCAATCAGGCTAAAAAAAAGAGTAGAATTAATTTCAAGATGCTTAGCTAAGTATCTATTTTTAACACAAAAAAGTTTAACAGTGTTGTGTATTACCGCTGTTTTTAATTCAGCACTGTTAGATGGATTGAGGTTGTTTAAATGAAAAATAAGTTTACCAACGAATTTTTAGCAAACACGGATGATGCACGTGCTGGGAAACTTTCAGATATTCAGCAGCAACTTGATGAGTTACAAAACAATGGCATGACTGCAATGGATATTAGAACAGTGCTATTCAACAAGATGCTCGATGTATATCAAGTACCAAGCGATCATTTTCTTCGTGATGGTGAAACACCAGAACGAATCGACGACCCAGCTATTGTCGTTAAGCTAAATAAACTTGGCTTTACGAAAAAGCGTCGTCACCAACTACACTAATACGCCGTAATTAGTGGTTGTTATTCTGAGGGCCTACATCCCTCACTAAATAGGCTGTTTCTTGCCCGTCACAGCCTATTTTCTCTCTCCTTTTTACCGTATCATCTAGCTTTAAAATTTCTTTGAGATAAAGATGGATTCAGCTCAACTCAAACGCGCCATAAATACTAAGATGCCATTTGGAAAGTATGCTGGTCGCCCTTTATTGTTGCTGCCAGAGCCTTATTTAGTCTGGTTTAAACAGCAAGGATTTCCTGATTCCCAGTTAGGCGCACAGCTGGCAATGATGTATGAAGTGAAGCTCAATGGCCTTGAAAAAATGCTAATGCCATTATTAGATGAAAAATAATTAAACTTTTTTCGAACTTTTATTTTTAAGTGCGGTCTATTACTTTGCTACTTGTTTATTTTTGGTTTTAATCTTTAAAAAGCGCCCTAGGCGCTTTTTTTATGCCTGCAATTTAAAGCGAGTTACTTTTAAACAAATGAATAGTAAATTTAGCTCCACCTAATGGTGAGTCACACACCTCAGACTGCCCTTGATGCCAACTAACAATTTTAGCAACAATCGCCAGACCTAACCCAAAACCACCGGTTTTCTTATCACGACTTTTATCTAAACGAGTGAATGGCTTAAAAATACTTTGCCACTCAGATTTAGCGATCCCTAGGCCGTCGTCTTCAACACTTATTTGTATCGAATCCCCTAAATCTTCAAGACTTACATGAATTTTATGGTTTGCGTATTTTTGTGCATTGCCTAATAAGTTTTGAATACAACGCGCCATAAAATGCTCGTCACACTCGTAGTAAAGCTGCTTGGGTGCAGTCAATGCTACCTCTATATCAGTAGCAAACTCGAGTTTATTCACCACACTATTGATAAGCGCTGTTAAGTCACAGGAACGGGGCTTTAAGCTTGGTTGGTGTGAATCAAGTCGTGCGTATTCAAGCATTTCTGACACCAGTGCTTCAAGCTCTGCAATATCAGCCTGCATGTTATCAATGTATGCATACGACTTTTCATTCTCGATTTGCTCTTCGAGCATGGCAACAGCAAACTTTAAACGCGCAAGGGGTGTTCTAAACTCATGAGAAACGGAAGAAGTTAGCTCTTGCTGCGCAGCCAGTAGATACTGAATACGTTCTTGCATCGCGTTTAGGGTATCAGTAATCGGCAGAAAAAATGATTTAGAGGCATCCTGAAGCTCAAAGTCTTGCGATCCTCCTACAGCTTCACAGGCAAGCGTCAATTTATTAAAGTCACGCCATAGCAATAGGCTCCAGAGTCCAATTGGTAGGCCAATCACAGTTAATAATAAAAAGTATGGCCAAACGGAGCTAAAGTTTGGATTTTCAACTGAAAGTGGGCCTACATGTAAAAGCTGAGTGTCATTAAGAGCTATGTACCAAACCACTTCTTGTTCTTGATTGAACAAATACAGGTAATGATCATTGTTGAGCTGTGTTTTTAGGTCTTCAGGAAGTGCTAGATCGGTAAGATTAATTATCTCGCTTTCGAATTCTTGTTGGAGTGTCGCTAAGCCATTTTCAGTTTGGCTTAAGAACCACAGAGATTTACCAAATTCTTGGTCTAGGGCTATTTGCTGTTGCGTTTCTTCGTAGGGCCATAACTGCTCTATGACCCCACTAACTAGAAACAGAGAAACTATTATATAAAGATATAAGCTAGCAAATAGTTTCCCCATTAAAAATTACATATCCCATGCGTCAGATACAAAAAGGTAACCCTGTCCCCAAACTGTTTTAATTCGGTATGGTTTATCACTGTTATCACCTAATTTCTTACGGATACGCGATACACGTACGTCAACGGTTCGGTCTAAACCATCATATTGACGACCAATCATGTGTTGATGAACATGCTCACGACTTAACACTTCACCAGCATTTGACGCAAGCAACCAAAGCAGCTCAAATTCATGAGAAGTCAGTGTAATTTCACTGCCTTTAAGTGTAACAATGCGGCTAGTTTTATCAATGGTTAAATCGCCAAAGCTAAGCTCTTCTGGCGCTTTGTTTGTAGCTTGACCGCGACGTAACAATGCATTGATACGTGCTAACAATACACGAGGTTCTGCAGGCTTAATTACATAATCATCTGCGCCAAGTTCAAGGCCAATCACTTGGTCAAAGTCCTCACCTTTAGCTGTCAGCATTAAGATAGGTAAGCTAAATTTATCACGTACCTGACGGCAAACGCTAAAGCCATCTTTACCCGGTAACATGACATCTAAAATCATTAAATCAACTGGGTTGTTTTCAAGGTATTCAAATACTTCGTCGCCGCGTTCAAGGACCGCAACATCCAACCCATTATGTTGAAGGTAATCACGTGTTAACTGCTGTAAGCCGAGATCATCTTCAACAAGTAAAATCTTTGCCATTGGTTGCTCCTGAATTAAAAAAAGCTCCACGGTGAGCGTAATCTACGCCTCGTTGTTTTTGCTTCGGTGCTTTGCACTTCGACTTTTGCGGTCGCAATTTTGCTCCCCGTGTGCGGATTGACTAAGGAGTATATTGTTTCAACCTGAACCCGCGCTTTATGGCTGTAAAGCCCTTTTTTGCTGTCGTTCCAGCATTGAATTTGTTGGTTATTTTGAAACAAACACAGATCTTGAGGCAGCTGTGTTTGCCAGCTGATTTTTAACTCAAGATCACAAAATTCGTGCTGTTGTAATACAACACACACTTTTGGCGTGATATCAAACTGAGTCGCTTGCGCATGGCTTGGGGTAACCCAAATAACAGCAACAAACACACACAGACTAAAAACAAAATACTTCATATTAAAAAATATGATTGAATCCTATAAATGCAGTCATCGAGTACGTGTGTTCAAAAAGCGGACTGTCATCCACGGCTGAGTAGTCATAATATGCTAAATGAAAACGAAGAGAGTTAGCCTCACTCAGGGGCCAACGGGCGTCGATTTTAGCATAAGGTTGCCAACTACTGCCAACATCTATTTCCCCATATGAGGACTCTTTAGCCGATAAACCATAAAAATAATCATTTAGTCTGGCTGATTTGTACCAAACCCCTAAGCTAGGTGCGACAGATAGGTTTCCTATTCGGTGATGTGATTGCCATTGTAAAGCACTACGAAGGCCTTTATAAACGCCCGAAATATCGGCTAGTGCCTGTAAAGAAATCACATGATTATTATGAATATAGTGATAGCTTAAGCCAGCATCTAATGCCCATCGTCTCTTTTTAATATCGCTTGTTGATACTGACTTTTCTGCCAGTTCATTACTGGTGGTCGATTCAACAATAAAGCTATTCGATGTTTGCAGTGCGAAAACATTGCTAGGGTGAAAATCTATAAAGAAGCGAGTCTCAGGGTTGAACTCGGTTACGAAATTAACAACATGAGTATCGCTTTCTTGGAATGAATAACCTAAACGGCCATTATCGAAGAACCATTTTTCACCATAAAAAGCGATTTCAGGCAGCACAATTAATGGTAAGTTATCACCACCATGAAGTGGGTTCGTGATCACCCCAGCTCCCGTATTAATACTTAGGTGCCACTGCTGGGTATCGATCTGTTGATTTGCCACACGGCTTTCACGTTCAGTGCGCGTTGAGTCATCGGCGCTTGCTTGACTTACTAGCATGCCTATCAAGACATAAACCGCTGCGCACATCCTGATCGTTTGAGATTTCATTGTTATTTTACGACCAAAGGGGTTTTGCAATAAGAGCATAATATCAAGATGTGAACAAACTGTCGTTGCAAGGTTACAACTATTCACAAATTTGATACATATATCGGTTAAGTTTGTTACTCTTCGACGATTTCGATACGATTTCGGCCATGCTCTTTGGCTAAATAGAGTGCTTTATCGGCTTTTGCTATGAGTTGTTCTGGATTACTATTTTTAGCTTTTATAGCAATACCAAAGCTAGCAGTGACTTGGCTTAACACCTTATTAGATTTAGGCTCTTTAATCTGTAATTTAGCGACAGCATGACGCAGCTGCTGAGTAAAATTAGTCATGTCACTGATACTTGCAAACTGTGCGGTGAAACAAAACTCTTCACCACCATAACGATAGGCCTGACCAACACTAGATACATGTTTAAGTAGTTTTGCTGAAACTGCACGCAAAACTTGGTCTCCTTTTTGATGACCAAAAGTGTCGTTAAATTGTTTAAAGTGATCGATATCAACCATAGTAAGAACAGTGACTTCAGCTAAGTCATTGGTTTGACAAAACCGCGTGATATCTTCATCAAACTTACCGCGGTTATAAAGCCCTGTAAGCGGGTCTTTTTCGGCTTTACTTCTAGACCTGATAAGCTCTTGTTTTAATTCTGTAATTTCTGAGTAAGCCAGCGCAAGCTGATTTTGAAAATCTTGTGCACGACTTTGCAAAGCTGCCGACTCGTCACTTAAGCGCTCGACACAATCAAGTACATCATCAAAGCCCCTTTCCTGACTTATATCTGCACTAGTTAGTGTGTCACGGCATTCTTGCAAAGCCTGGTTGAATTCAGCTGAGTAACTAAGTGCTTCATTGATATCTTGATGCACTTTACCAACAACATCATTAAAGCCGCCAGATAGCTGATAAAATAGTGCCAAGTCGTCCCGAGATAAATACTTGTTGAAAAGGTGCTTTGCCTGCTCATGGCTACAGGTATTGTGCTTTTTAATAATACTATCAAGCTCTTTGTTTAAATCTTGGTTCTTTTCGCTAACATAACAATACCAAAGCGCATAATTAAGCGGAGTAATTGGCATTTTGTACTTAACCATTAGAGGAATTGCGAGCTTCAGACAGTGGCTCGAGTAGCTTAAAGAGTGTTCGGCTTGCGCTGAAAGTATCATGAGTCTAGGCCATGAAAGTTTTATTATTTTAAAATACGGTATCAACCCCATTAAAAAAATCAATGAAAAAGGATTTTACAAACGTAAAACCAGCAAAAACCACGAATATTTTTTACAAAAACCAATACTAAATAATTAATTTAAATTAAGCCATTTGTATCAACATAATATATTTAACAATAAAGTGTTATTGACTAGATCTTAAGCTAGATTGCTTGCTGAGTAAGCGATTGAGCAATACTCCAAATTGCATTGAGTGCCGGATCATGGCGCTCTTTATTTAAAACAGCTAGACCAATTTCAAATCCTGCAATAGTCTGCTCTGCATCACTCACTATTTGTACTTTATCTTTGAGCGGGCTGTTATCCAGTACAATTTTTGGCACCATGGCAATACCCAAGCCTAAGCTCACCATAGAAACCATAGCTTCATGACCTGCAACCTGCGCATATATACGGCCATGAATATTCTTTTTACGCCACCACTGCTCAAGACGTTGCCTTGATAACCCCTGCTCAGCAACAATAAATTCTAAATCTGACCAATCAATTTGTTCACTGGCAGAAAGCTTTTCACTGATCGGGCATGCTATTTTTGGTGCTATCAGTACTAATGGTGAGTAACCAACGCTGGTAAAGGCTATTTGCCCAGGTAACTTCATCGGTTTTGCAGCAATAGCCATATCTTCATGGCCATCTAAAACACGGTTTATGGCAAGAGCAGGATCACCGGTATTGAGGGTAATTTCAATATATGGATGTTGCATTCGCAGTTGCTCGAGTATTTGGTGTAAAAAGCTATAAGAGGCGGTTACTGAGCAATAAATACTGACATTGCCATAAACATGCTGTTGCGGCTCTTGTACGTTAGCCTTAAAACGGTGCCAGTTAGCCAGCGTCGCATTGGCGTACTCAATAAATGACTCACCCTCGCGAGTTAATTTGACGGTGCGATTATCCCGATTAAACAGCACTACCCCAACTTCTTCTTCAAGTTGCTTGATGTTGCGGCTCAATGTTGGCGCACTGATATGACAAAGCTCACTGGCCCTAGCAAAGTGCAGCGTCTTAGCTAACGCCAAAAAGTAATTAAGATGTTTGTGATCCATACCGCCACCATTTCATTTTATGAAATACTTTAATTCAAATATATCATTTTACGCAAGGTAAAAAATTGCATAGTGTTAATACATACAAAGAACACCACGTCGGTTCTTTGATTTTCTAACAAAATTGTATTTATAGGACACTAACAATGGCGAATTATTTTAATACTCTTCCTTTGAGAGAGCAGTTAGCGCAATTAGCGCAGTGTGAATTTATGGACCCAGCAGAGTTTGCTGATGGTGTAGACGCTTTAAAAGGGAAAAAACTCGTTATTGTCGGTTGTGGCGCACAAGGCCTTAACCAAGGTTTAAATTTACGTGATTCAGGTTTAGATGTTTCTTATACTCTTCGTGAGTCAGCTATTGCTGAGCGTCGTCAATCTTTCTTAAACGCATCTGAAAATGGTTTTACTGTAGGCACTTATGAAGAGCTTATCCCAACAGCAGATGTAGTATTAAACCTAACGCCTGATAAACAACATACGGCTGTTATAACTGCCATCATGCCGTTAATGAAACAAGGTGCAACACTTGCTTATTCACACGGCTTCAACATTGTTGAAGAAGGCATGCAAATCCGTGAAGACTTAACAGTAATCATGGTTGCACCTAAGTGCCCTGGTTCAGAAGTACGTGAAGAATACAAACGTGGCTTTGGTGTACCAACATTAATTGCGGTTCACCCAGAAAACGACCCTCAAGGCCATGGTTTAGCGCAAGCTAAAGCGTATGCAGCAGGTACCGGCGGTCATCGTGCGGGTGTATTAAAATCATCATTCATTGCAGAAGTTAAATCTGACTTAATGGGTGAGCAAACGATTCTATGTGGCATGTTACAAACAGGCTCACTACTTTGCTTCGATAAAATGGTCGAAAAAGGCATTGATGCAAGTTACGCATCAAAACTAATCCAATACGGTTGGGAAGTGATCACTGAAGCACTTAAGTATGGTGGCGTAACTAACATGCTTGACCGCTTATCAAACCCAGCAAAAGTGAAAGCATTTGAATTAAGTGAAGAACTTAAAACAATTATGCGTCCACTTTATAACAAGCATATGGACGATATCATCAGCGGCGAATTCTCTCGCGGTATGATGGCTGACTGGGCTGAAGATGACGCAAAATTACTAGCATGGCGCGCAGAAACTGCTGAAACTGCATTCGAAAAGCAACAAAATACCGACCAAGAGATCAGCGAGCAAGCATTCTTCGATCAAGGTATTTTAATGGTTGCCATGGTTAAAGCAGGTGTTGAGCTTGCTTTCGAAACCATGACTGCGGCAGGTATCATCGCTGAATCTGCTTACTATGAATCACTACACGAAACGCCGCTTATCGCAAACACCATTGCTCGTAAGAAGCTTTTCGAAATGAACCGAACTATTTCAGATACTGCAGAGTATGGCTGTTACTTATACAACCACGCGTGTTTACCGCTGCTACAAGACTTTATGAAAGGCATCGATACAGATGTGATTGGTAAAGGTCTTGATAGTGCAAGCAACCAAGTTGATAACCAAACCTTGATTGCCGTGAATAAAGCACTACGCGAGCACCCGGTTGAAATCATTGGTAGCAAGCTACGTGGTTACATGTCAGCAATGAAGAAAATTGTTTAACCCTGGAAAGTAAGTTTCGCTTGTTAGAAACCAAGCCCAATTGCTTATATGCTTTGGGCTTTTTTTTTGTCCCTACATTGATTCGTCATCTGTAAAGTGTATGCTAAAATTACTGACTTAAATGTTGTAAACTAAGACACTTTCATGGCGTTAAATCAACTCACCATTACTAAAAAAATTACACTGCTTGGCAGTTCTATAGCTCTCATTGTTGCTGCGTTAATCGGCGCAACAGCGATATACAGTGCAAAACAAATCATCGAAAAACGAATGATAGAATCTGAGCTACCTAGCAAACTTCAAGCAATTGATAACTATATTACTCACGATATAAATCAAATGATCAGTGCAGCTGAGCAACTCTCTAGTAACGAGTTTGTATTAGAGTGGGCGCGTTCAGGCAATACTGATGATAAAACACTGCTAAAAGAACTTAACCGCCTTGTTAAGCAATACGATTTAGCAACCGCCTCGTGGGCTAATCGTGAAACGGCACAATATTGGAACCAAGACGGTTTCTTGCGCGTTTTAACACAAGAACAAGATGGTTGGTTTTTTGCGTTTACAAACACCGCACAGCCTTTTTCTATCAGTATCTATCAAGAATCACCGACTGATGTGAAAATGTTTGTAAACCACCAGCAAACCAACGGCATTGGTTTAGCAGGCCTTGCTAAAAGCATTGACGATATGCAGGCTATGCTGCAGCGCTTCCAAATCGAAGAAACCGGTTTTGTATTTGTTGCCGATAAAAACGGCCTCATACAGTTACATAAAGACGAAAATAAGGTCGCTAAAGCTAAATTGGATGACGTTTATAAAACGGGAATCACGCGTACTCTGCTAACGCAAAGCGACTTCAATTTACAAGAGATTGATCTTAATGGTGAAGCAACCTTAGTGGCTGCAAGTCCAATTAAAAACACCGATTTATTTGTTATTGCCCAAGTACCTAAGCACGAAGTGTTTTCGAGTATTCAGGTTTTACAATGGCAAATCATCAGCTTTGCAATAGTGATTGCGCTGATCGCAAGTTTTGCTGGTTTAGTGCTTGCACGCACGCTTTCATCGCCGCTGTCGAAAATGGCTGAGTTATTCACCCGTTTAGGCTCTGGTGATGCTAACTTAGCATATAGACTTCCTGACTCTGAGCAGCCAGAACTTGCTAACTTATCTGCTGGCTTTAACCAATTTATCTCTAAGATTGAAACTGCAATTAGCCAAGTAGCTCAAGAGAGTAGTGAAATCAGACAAAGCGCTGATCATGTGTTTCAGCAAGCACAAAAGAACTCAGTAGCACTTGATAATCAAAAAGAGCAAACAATCTCTGTTGCTGCGGCAATTAATGAAATGGGTGCGACAGTGCAAGAAATTGCCTCAAGCGCAGCGAACACGGCTAAGCTCACTGAGAATAGTAAGCAGAACACTGAACAAAGCCATACTCAGGTAACGCAAAGTAAAGAAGCGATAATAGAGCTGGCATGTGATATCGATAATATCACCGAGCAAGTAAACGAGTTGGCAAATAAAACGCAAGCTATCGCCAGTATTGTTGACTCTATCAGGGGTATTTCTGAACAAACCAACTTGTTAGCACTCAACGCAGCGATTGAATCTGCTCGTGCGGGTGAGCACGGCCGAGGCTTTGCTGTTGTAGCTGATGAAGTAAGAGCGCTTGCAAATCGCACTTCACAATCAACAACTGAAATTCAAACTATGATCAGTGAACTTACCAGTACCTCTGATTTAGTAGTGAATCACATCAATCACTCGAAATCACAAGCTCAATTAAGCGTTGATGCAATGCAGAGCTCTGTTGAATTACTTAATGCCATTAACGATGCTGCCAATGAAATAAACGATATGGCAACCTTAATAGCAACTGCGACCGAAGAGCAAAGTAATGTTGTGGCAGATGTGGGTCGTAACATTGAGCAAATAAGTGACATTAGTGATAACGTCATGCGTGAACAAATTGACAGTGAACAAGCAATCAAAGACTTAGCGAACAGTGCGCAAACTCTTGATGACCTTGTTGCGACTTTTGATAAACGCTGACACGTTTTGTAACAGTTAACCCTGACCCTTTTTCATTCACGGCCTATACTTAAATGGTATTAGGCCATGATTTAAGAGGGTCAGATGAAATTATCTAGCATTGTTTTAGCCTCAAGCTTTTGCTTATTAACGGCGTGTAGTAGTACAGAAAATAACACCGCTCCCCCACCACTTGCTTTGACGCAAAGTAATACGTTTACTCAAACCCCAGTTGAAACTCAACAAGAGATTTTTGCATTAAGCGAACATGTTAAAGAGCAACTTGATAATGCTTTTCCAAAAGACAGCCGTTCATTGCAAAGCACTAAACGTTTGCTGAAGTTCCTGTTGCAAAATGGCGATGCGTCTTTATCTTATCAATCTGGTGCTACCTTAACCGCTAATCAAGCCTACTCAAATTTAAACGCCAACTGTTTATCGTTATCGATTTTAGCCTATAGCCTTGCTGACTACCTTGGCCTTGCAGGACAATTTCAAAAAGTGCATATCCCAGAATATTGGGCACTTGATAATGGCTTTAATTTACTCACAGGCCATATCAACTTAAAAGTAAGTGAAGCTCAAAAACTTGTGGTAAATAGAAAAGTCATTTACCCAGAAGAGCGCTCTTTAGTGATAGACTTTGACCCTAACAGCCGCCAAGAAGCGTTTAAAACTAGCAACATCAATAAAGCCCGCATCACAGCAATGTTTTATAACAATAAAGGTGCAGCTGCGATGCTAAAACATGATTATGATACTGCTTTTAGCTATTACAAAGCAGCAGTTGATATTGATAGCAACTACTCAGGTGCATGGGGTAATCTTGGCGTGTTATTCAGATTAACGAATGACTATCAAAGTGCTGAAACAGCCTACCAATACGCGATTAGTTTAGATCCAGACAACAACACCGCCTTAGGCAATTTAGCAAGACTCTATAACCTGACCAATCGTAAAGAGCAAGGTCAAGCTATATTAGCCAAGCTTGATAATAAACGCCAAGCAAACCCGTATTACCATATTTCTTTAGGAAACGACGCCTATACAACCGCCCGTTATCAAGATGCCATAAAGCACTACAAAAAAGCCCGTGACTTAAACCCAACCCTGCATGATACTGATTTTGGTTTAGCGAGAACCTACTATCAATTGGGTGACTTAAAGCTGGCTAAAAAGTATTTAACTATGGCTAACAATAAAGCAGACTTTGATCATGATAAACAGCGTTATGAGAGTAAATTACAAGCGCTTCGCTCGCATACTGCAAAGCTTATTGATTACCGCTAGTGCTGTACTGATAAGCATTGGGCAAGCATTTGCCAATACAGACTTAGAACACGACATCATAACGCTAACATCGGCTCAATTTGCAGGACGAAAAACGAATACCGAGGGCGCGAAATTAGCCGCCGACTTCATAGTAGAGCGCTTTGTAGCACTTGGCTATTCGGTTAATGAACAAGGTTTTACTTATCAATCAGGATTCTTTGGTAAGGCTACAGGACGGAACATTATTGCGTCCCAAAATAGCCGCTGTGAAAACTGTAAAAAAGTTATTTTTACTGCCCACTATGATCACCTAGGGCAAAAAGGCAGTCGGCTTTATCCTGGTGCTAATGACAATGCCAGCGGCGTTGCCGCTTTACTTTATTTAGCTAAACACTTTGCACAAAGCCCCCAGCCCTATCAATTAGTTTTTGTTGCAACCGATGCAGAAGAAAATGGCCTACATGGTAGCGAGTACTTGGTATCGACACTTAATAAAGACGAAATCAAACTTAATATTAATTTAGATATGCTCGTTGTAAACCCACGAAAACCGCGTATCTATGCGTTTTTAGATAAGCAATCATTAGCGCAATATCAAACTGACATTAAAACCTTATCTGATGAGCATCTAACCTTTATGGCAACTAGCTCGTCAGCGAGGCTGAATCGATTATTTGATCTCAAAGTTGATTGGCGCAGAGCAAGTGACCATTATTCATTCGCTAAAGCCGGGATCCCATACATTTATTTTGGCATCGGACACGATAAACATCATCATCAAAGCACCGACACGGCGGCGCACATCGACTTTACATTGTTCGAATATGCCATGGCGAAAATAGCCCTATTTATTGAGAAGCTTCCAAGTTAGTTATTTGGGTAGTTCAGAGGTTAAAACAAACTGCCTTTTTTGTGCTTTGCTGAGCTTTTTTACGCTTATTTCAAGTTTAGTTGCTTCACTACGATTACCTACCTGCTGTTGATAGATAAGTGTTAAAGGCCCTTTGCCTTTGAGGTTTTTAGCCCCTTTTCCCGCTTGATGCTGCATAAAGCGCTTTTCAACGTTAGTGCTGATCCCAGTGTACCAATGACCTAAACGTGTCTGCACTATATACAAATGCCACAGAGCCTCTGAATTTTCGTTGTTTTTTATAAGCTGCTGTAAACTTTCTGGGTTTGCTGTGGTCAAATCTGTGCCTCGTGATTGTTAATCGCATTTCAGTAAAAACAATTACTGAAAAGGGTTTTACCTTCTGTGACTAATCGGTATCATGCAGTGTATAAAAAATAAGGATTCAAACAAATAATGCAGTCGTTTAAAACTTTTTCTTTTTGGTTAGTACTTACCCTTACTTTAAGTGCTACAGCAGGGTGTTCAAGCTGGGTTTACCGAATCAACATTCCTCAAGGTAACTTCCTAGAGCAATCAGATGTAGATAAGCTTCGTGTAAATATGACTCGCGAGCAAGTACTGTATGTACTAGGCAAGCCAGTAGCTGAAGACTCATTTGATAAAAATACCTGGCACTACCTGTACGTATTCAACCTTGGTCGTAGCAACGAGCAACGAAAGTCACTCACTATTAACTTTGAAAACGATAAGCTTGTTTCGTTGTCGGGAGACTATGAACAACCTAGCGAATTTAATACGCCGCTTGAACAAGAGTAATAGCAGCGCAAATTATTAAGGGTAGCCTAAGCTACCCTTTTTTATGCTTTATTTAAAGGGCGACCGCCCGTCACTTTGTTGGCTCGGCCCTCTTCTTTGGCTTTTTCAGCCCGGCGTCTGCGTGCATCCTTTGGATCAGCAATAAGCGGTCGATAGATTTCTATGCGATCGCCATCTTTTACTTCTTGATGCAGTTTACAAGTACGATTCCAAACCCCAAGCGTTAGGTTATTTGCGTCTATTTCTGGGCACTTATCAATAATACCTGACTTAATCACCGCTTGCTCAGCTGTAGTACCTACTGGTACTTCTACCAGCAAACTGGTTGCCGTTGTTGGTAAAGCAAAAACCACTTCAACAGTGATCATGGGCGAACTCCATATACAGTTTTAGCACGTTGTGTAAATGCATTAACCATGTTCTTAGCGACTTCGTTAAATACTTTTCCGAAAGCCATCTCAATAAGTTTACTAGCAAATTCAAACTCAAGGTGAAGCTGAACTTTACATGCTTTATCGTCCAGCGGTAAAAAATGCCATTTACCTTGCAGCTTTTTAAATGGGCCATCGACTAAGCGTAGTGCAACAGTTTGCTCATCTATGAAGGTATTTTCGGTAGTGAACCACTTTTTTAAACCCGCTTTTGAGATCTCTAAACTGGCCGTCATGCCACTGGCTTGTTGTGTGACGATTTTAGCATCTGAGCAATGTGGTAAAAACTCTGGATAAGCATCAACATCATTCACTAAATCAAACATTTCTTTGCTGCTGTACATTACCAGCGCACTTTTTTCTATTTGCGGCATATTCACTCCCAACTTTGTCGGCGAATTTTAGCAAGCTTTGGCTATTTCCCCAAATTTTAGTAACACGAAAATATCTGCAAAGCCTTAAAAAAGCGATGTAAAAACGCTGTTTTTACGTATAATATGAGCCACTATGGCTAAGAAAAAATCATCTAAATCGACAAGTAATACCATCGCGCTTAACAAAAAAGCGCGTCATGAGTATTTTTTACACGATAAGTTCGAAGCAGGGGTTGAACTACAGGGCTGGGAAGTAAAAAGTATCCGAGCTGGTAAAGTAAACATCTCTGAGACTTATATTCACATTAAAAACGGCGAAGCATTTTTACTTGGCAGTCAAATTCAGCCTCTCAACAGTGCTTCTACTCACGTAATTTGCGATCCTTTAAGGTATCGTAAGTTACTTTTAAATAAGCGTGAAATCGATCGTCTTATCGGTGCTACAGAACGCGAAGGTTTTTCATTAATCGCGACTGCAATGTACTGGAAAAAATGCTGGGTGAAGTTGGAGTTCCACCTTGCTAAAGGTAAAAAGATGCACGACAAACGTGAAGACGGAAAAAATAAAGATTGGGCGCGTGAAAAAGAACGCCTAATGAAACATAAAGCTTAATTTATGAAATGAGCCTAACCTTTTTGGTAGGCTCGTACCCCTTACCAGTCCTGACTTTCCCTACTTAAGAACCTTAACCCCTTAATAAACCCATACTTTTTTGCTATTTCAACCTTCTGCATTTACATGATATCAATCTTTGTCGTGATTAATTCACAACACTTTCACAATTATACAAGGATTGAAATATATGAAGAACACCCATCGCTTTATACAACGACCTCTCTATGCATTTACAGTTGCAGCATTAGCAGGCACAAGTTTTATGTCAGCGGCTGCAGAGTCAGACGGAGCTGAAAAGGTCGAGCGTATTGAAGTTACAGGTTCTCGCATTAAGCGCTCAGATATTGAAGGGCCATCACCGGTTCAATCAATCAGTCGTGCAGACATCGATAACATGGGCTACGACAACCTACAACAACTATTAGAACGTATGCCAGTTGCAGGTAATGGTACTTTCTCTACTCGCGGTAATAACCAAGACTCTACAGCTAATGGTGCTGCAGCAGTCAGCCTTCGAGGCTTAGGCTCAGACGCAACATTGGTACTTATTAATGGCCGTCGTGTATCTATTAGCGCTTTTGCTGAAAGCATTACTAATTCGTTTGTTGATATCAACTCAATCCCTGTCTCTGCGATTGAGCGTATCGATATTTTAAAGGATGGCGCATCAGCTATTTATGGTTCTGATGCAGTTGCAGGTGTAGTTAATATTATCTTAAAAAAAGATATTAACGGCCTAGAGGTAAACCTTGGATATGGTGGCACTGACGGTCCTAACTACGAAGAAAAAACAGCAAGCCTAGTTTGGGGTACCAGTACAGAGAAAAGCAGCGCATCAATTATTATTGATTATTTTAACAATACCGCGCTCTCTTCTGATGAAATGGGCCGCCTAGGCACAGCAAACCAAGAACCATACGGTGGTATGGATTTTCGCTCATCCCGTGGCTTCCCAGGCTACTTCTATGTAGATGGTGAAAAAACCATTGATCCGGCCTGTCCGGCAGAAAATGCAACTGCAAGTGGCAGCTGCTTATTTGACTACGGCCCATATGGTTACGTAACTCCAGCATCTGAGCGTGTCGGTGCTATCTCACAATTTGAATATAACTTCGACAATGGTATTTCAGCTTTCTTAGAGGTTGCAGTACAACATAATACGTCGCAAGCTGCAGGTGCACCAACGCCTCTTGATGAAGACGCAGGCCTTACCGTGCCAGCAAGCCATCCTAACAACCCGTTTGGCCAAGATATCGAAATTGGTCGCTACAGAACGGTAGATGCCGGCCCTCGCCAATGGGATATTGAATCAGATACGCTGCGTTTTGTTGCAGGCCTAAAAGGTGAGATCAGTGACTGGAGCTGGGAAGCAGCAGTTCAAAAAGGTCGCAGTAAATCAATGCAAACCGGTGACAGAAGCCAAGGTTGGGTGCGCACTGATTTCTTACAACAAGAAATCGATGCTGGTAACTATAACCCATTTGGTGGCACCTATAATGACCAAGCAGTGATTGACCGTATCACGACAAGCTTAGTGCGCCGTGGTGAGTCTCATATGACTTCATTTGATGCAAATATCAGTGGTGAAGCATTCAGCTTTGGCGATGATGTGGTGATGATGGCTGCTGGTATTGAATACCGTGAAGAAGATGTAAGCGACATTCCAGACGATCAATTCCAACGTGGTTTAATCTTTGGTACTGAATCTGTCTCAGCCGCTGCTGAACGCGACCAATACGCAGCTTACATTGAGTTTTCAATTCCGTTAGCAGACAACCTAGAACTGCAATTAGCGGGTCGATACGATGACTACAGTGATTTTGGCTCAACAACAAACCCTAAAGTAGCTGTTCGCTGGGCACCAACTGATTCAATCACTGTGCGTGGCTCATGGGCTCAAGGTTTCCGCGCGCCTTCACTGGCACAAATTGGTTTAGGTCCATCTGAAGAGAGTCAGTTCTTTGTAGATACTTACCGTTGTCAGGCAACTGGACTTGACTGTAATGCGCTTGATTACAATATCCAATTTGCGGGTAACCCGAACCTTGAAGCTGAAGAATCAGAGTCATGGAATGTGGGTTTCATTTGGGCACCTACCGCTGAATTTGGTTTTGGAATCGATGTATGGAGCATTACACAAGATAATAAGATTGACGAGCAAGAGTTCGGCCCTATTTACGATAACAACTGTAATGACCAAAACAGCACTGTGTGTGTGCGTTTAGCACCACAAAATGGTCAGAGTTTAGGTGTAATCCAAAAAGTTTACAGCACCTTTGAAAACGTTTCATCACAAGAGGTATCTGGTGTCGATGTATCGGCTAACTACACGCATGCGATGAACGATTATGGCTTCTTAAAATTCAATTTAGAATGGGCTTACCAAAACGAATTTAAGAAAGATGGCCGCGATTACACTGGCGAGTACCGTTACCCTGAAAACCGTTGGATTTTCTCAACAAACTGGGAAATGGGTGACTTCAATACTAATGTAAACGTTAGTTACACTGGCGAGTTTGAAGATACCCCAGATATCGACTTTGACGGTAATCTAGACTTTGATAGCAACACATCACGTATGGTTGATTCACAAACGCTAGTTGATTTACAAACTGCGTATAACTTCTCAGAGAAAATCAAACTTTCTGTGGGTGTGAATAACGTGTTTGATGAAGATCCTCCGTTTGCAATCGGTGATGGTGATGGCGACTTATATGGCTATGTATCAAGCGTACATAACCCACGTGGTCGTTATTTCTATACTAAGCTAACAATGCGCTTTAACTGATCTCGTTGAGCTTAAAAACAAAAACCCGCCAATTGGCGGGTTTTTTAATTCTTTAACTAAGGCCTAGATTATAGGTCACCTTCGTTTTCAGAAAGGAATTTAGCAACACCTGCAGGGCTTGCGTCCATACCTTTTTTACCTTCAGTCCAACCAGCTGGACATACTTCACCGTGCTCGCTGTGGAACGCTAGCGCGTCAACCATGCGGATCATTTCGTCGATGTTACGGCCTAGTGGAAGGTCGTTAACTACTTGGTGACGTACGTTACCTTCTTCGTCGATTAGGAAAGAACCACGGAAAGCAACACCTGCTTCTGGGTGCTCAACGTCGTATGCTTGACAGATTTCGTGTTTAACGTCTGCAACTAGTGCATATTTAACTTGACCAATACCACCGTCAGCAACGGCAGTGTTACGCCATGCATTGTGTGAGAATTGTGAATCGATAGAAACACCGATTACTTCAACGCCACGCTTTTGGAACTCTTCAAAACGCTTGTCGAAAGCGATTAGCTCTGAAGGACAAACGAAAGTGAAGTCTAACGGGTAAAAGAAGATAACTGCTTTTTTACCTTTGATAGTTTCTTTTAGGTTGAAGTTTTCAACGATTTCACCGTTACCAAGAACAGCTGCTGCAGTAAAGTCTGGTGCCTGACGGCCAACTAATACACCCATTTTTATCTCCAAATATTTGAGTTTATTTCCAATTGCCTATGCAATACTCACTTAGATATGGTTACTAAAAATCAAAAACCAAGAGTAAGTATTGATAATTTGCAAGATAGTTTAATGAGGTTACAGACAAATGAACAATCGAAAAAAACGATATGCTTAATCGGAAAAATTGATTCGCTGTAAACGTGGATTGAGATAACTCTATATTAGTGTGCGAATTGACCCACAGAACACAAAAAACCCAGCTTTTAGCTGGGTTCTTAAATGAATATCAATACAGACGCTTAGTCCATGATATCTTCTGGCATATCACCACGGATTTGCTGCCAGATTTCACCTGTTTGATGACCATATTTACGCATCATAGAAATCGCACCGTCATGCTCACGACGCTCAGCAAGCTCTGTTAGGTCTTTATAAAACTGACGCGCTAATTCACGAGTACGTGAATCAGAGAAGTAATGGCAGCCAATTTTTGAGTAGAAACCTTTAAAACCATTTAAGATAAGCACATAGATACGATTATTACCTGCTACTGCTAATTCATGGTGAACTTTATAATCGTAATCAGCAAATGCTTGAGCACTGTCTTCAAGTTCTTCACTTTGCGATAAAATTTCAATTACACGCTCTGGGGCAAGTTTAATAGCCGCACGGGTATAAATTGCGCTGATATTAGTGCGAGCAGAAAGTAATTGGTCTGTAAGCTCTGGCATTTTGTCTTCATCAAGACGTGCTAGCGTCTCTAAAATGTTAAGACCCGAGGTTTCCCAGAAGTTATTTACACGGGTAGGTTTACCGTGTTGAATCGTTAGCCAGCCATCACGGGCTAGACGCTGAAGTACTTCACGTAAGGTTGTACGTGTTACACCAATCAGCTCTGACAATTCACGTTCAGCAGGAAGAATTGAGCCAGGCGGAAAGTCACCATTCCAAATAGATTCAACAATGTATTCTTCAGCAAAACCTGCTGGGCTTTTCGCTTTAAAAATTCTCATCCAATTTCCACTTGAGTTAGCAACTACTTTTACCGCATTTGGTGTTCAACTCACTGATTGTACCAGATGATCAGCAACTAACAAGTAAACTAACTCCGCAGTGCATAAAAATCTGTAAAATCTCGATAAATAAATGACCTTTTGGATTAAAAGTACACCAAATAACAATACTTTCGGTATATTGAATTTCCAAATATTAACAATAACAACCAGCACTATTAAAAGGTACGGCCATGCAGCAGCGCGTTTTACCAGCAATATTTAAAAATTTTTTGGGGACTTCACCACAGTGGTATAAATACACCATTATTGCGTTTTTACTAATCAACCCGGTGTTATTTCAACTTAACCCTTATCTGGCAGGATGGGTGTTAGTGCTAGAGTTTATTTTTACACTCGCCATGGCGCTTAAATGTTACCCGCTACAACCGGGAGGCTTATTAGCAATTGAGGCCTTATTTATCGGCATGACAACCGCCGGCCAAGTTGAACATGAAATAGTGCAAAATATCGATGTGATCCTGTTACTTATCTTTATGGTTGCCGGCATCTATTTTATGAAAGACTTGCTTTTGTATATCTTCACAAAGCTGGTTGTTTCGGTGCGAAGTAAAACCGTATTGTCGCTGTCGTTCACGATTGCTGCGGCTTTTTTATCTGCTTTCTTAGATGCGTTAACGGTGATGGCCGTTGTTATTGCTGTCGCGATGGGCTTTTACAGTATTTACCACAAGGTTGCATCAGGAAAAGACTCTAGCAGCGAGCATGATATTAATGACGATAACCAAGTTCGCCCTGTCAATCGTCAGGAGCTTGAAGAGTTTCGTGCTTTTCTTCGTAACTTATTAATGCATGCATCAATTGGTACTGCCTTAGGCGGTGTTTGTACCATGGTAGGTGAGCCACAGAACTTGATCATTGCAGAGCGTGCTGGCTGGTTATTTGGCGAATTTTTCTTCCGAATGTTGCCTATTACTTTACCCGTTATGATCGCCGGTATTGCTACTACTTTCTTACTCGAAAAAACCAAAGCCTTTGGTTACGGCGCAAAACTCCCTGCCCCCATCCACACGATTTTATCGGATCATGCCAAAAAGCTTGAGAAAAAACGCACCACACGCGACAAAGTGAACCTAGCGATTCAAGCTTTCATTGCTGTTTGGTTGATCATAGGTTTAGCCCTTCACCTAGCCACTGTTGGTTTAATTGGTTTGTCTGTAATTATTTTTGCCACAGCCAGTGCTGGTATTATTGAAGAACACCAGTTAGGTAAAGCATTTGAAGAAGCCCTACCATTCACAGCATTACTTTGCGTATTCTTCTCAATTGTCGCAGTTATTATCGACCAGCATTTATTTACACCTGTGATCGCATGGGTGCTTACCTTTGAAGGTCAGCTGCAACTAGTGATGTTCTTTATTGCCAACGGTATTCTGTCGATGGTCAGCGATAACGTTTTCGTGGGTACTGTGTATATCAATGAAGTGGCTGCTGCGTTACAGGCAGGTCAAATTACCCGTGATCAGTTTGATTTGTTAGCTGTAGCAATTAATACCGGTACCAACCTGCCAAGTGTTGCTACACCAAATGGACAAGCTGCATTCTTATTCTTGCTTACATCAACATTAGCCCCTGTGTTAAGGCTATCTTATGGACGCATGGTATACATGGCGCTACCTTATACCATAGTGTTGACGATTGTTGGCTTGAGCATGACTTTATTCAGCCTTTCAGATATGACTGACTTACTTTATCAATGGGGATTAATCAATCACCACAGCGGTGCGTTACCTGGCTCATTAGGTGGTCATTAAAACGATTATTTAAAACAATTTATTTGCAACAAAAAAGCCCGTTTGATGCGGGCTTTTTTGCTAGAGCTCTTTTTTGCTAAATAAGAGGCATTTAATCAAGTACTTTCGCGTCGTTTGCTTTATTAAGTAAGCTGCGGCTTTGCGTTAAGAAATGTGCAGTTGCATCAGAGAAGTATTCTTTTGCATCAGCAAATGCGGCAATCAATGATGCTTTATCCCCAGCTTTTAGCTTTTCTAGCGTGTCTGCAAAAGTATCTTGGTAGTTGGCAAGCAGTGCTTCTACATCGTCGAATTGCGCTAACATGATGTCAGAGTAAAGCTCTGGCGATTGGGCAAATAAGCGCCCTACCATCATTAACTCTAATTGATAAATGGGTGATGAGCAGCTGCGAAGCTCTGCAAGTGTATGGCTTTGCTTGGCAAGAAACTGGCCATATACAAAGGTTGTTAAGTGGCGCATAACCTGAATGATCTGCATTGCTTCATCGTGTTTTTTAGCATCCATTTCAACTACTTGACAGCCCCAAACTTGTAGTTGTGCCATTAACCCTTTAGCCACTTCATGATCTCGCCCTTCACACACGACGACCGTTTGCTTTACCCAGTGTGAAATATCTGGGCCAAACATGGGGTGTAAGCCAACTACTGGGCCGCTATGAGCCGCCATAAGTGCTTTTAAAGGCTTTTGCTTAACAGAGGTAATATCAACCAGCAAACAGTCATCATCAAGTGTTGGTAATGCTGCGACGATTTGCTCAAGTGCATTAATTGGCACACTGACAAGAACCAATTTTGCCCCTTTTAATATCGTTTCACTTTGTGCTTGCTGTGCTTTATCTAAAATACGCACTTCATAACCTGAACGAGTAAACTGTTGTGCAAACAACTGGCCCATTGCACCTTCACCACCAACAATTACAATAGGTGATAACTGAGGCGCAACACAAGCAAGGCTACCTTGCTGATTCTGATAAGCTTCACGCATCATACGGCGTAGGATGTCCTCAACTAACTCAGGGTTAACCCCTTGTGCGATTGCTTCTTGACGACGTGCCGCGAGTAAATCAGCCTCGCGATCAGGTGCATGTAATGGAGCACCGATTTGTTGCTTAATTGCGCCTATTTTTTCTGTAATCCCATTACGCTTTGCCAGTAATGCCACCAATTGCGCATCACATTCATCTATTCCTGCTCTTAAATCAGCTAGATCATTCACTGTTACCACGTTACCACACCTCAAACCCTTAAAACGTAAATATTTATATACAAAAAAGTAAAGCTTTTAATACAAATTATAGTAACAGGATAACAGCCAAAGCACAAAGCCCTAACGTGCATGTAGCATAGCTCATAAAGGGATAACAGATAATTTAGAAGGGAGTATTTCTCAGGGGAGAGAAATTTTTTTGTGGTATAAAAACCAAAACGGGTTGCAACCTAAGGCTGCAACCCGTTTTATTTTGCGTTGTAAAACAGCGCGTATTAGTTAAGTTTTTCTCTAATACGTGCAGATTTACCAGAACGCTCACGTAGATAGTAAAGTTTCGCACGGCGAACTGCACCGCGACGTTTAACTGAGATACTATCGATAAGAGGGCTGTGCGTTTGGAATACACGCTCAACACCTTCACCGCTCGAGATTTTACGAACTGTGAATGCTGAGTGAAGACCACGATTACGCTTAGCGATTACAACACCTTCAAAGGCCTGTAGACGCTCTTTGTTACCTTCTTTTACACGTACCTGTACAACTACTGTATCACCAGCGCCGAATGCTGGTACGTCTGTTTTAAGCTGCTCTTCTTCAAGCGCTTTAATAATATTTTGGTTTACTTTTGCCATTATATTTCTCACTTTCCTAGGTGTAACTGTCTTCTAGCCACAAGCTTGTTGGTACTCTTGCTGAAATTCAGCAAGGAGTGCCGCTTGCTCCTCAGTCAGAGCTAGGTTATGCAACAAGTCAGGACGACGAAGCCAAGTTCTACCAAGTGATTGCTTTGTGCGCCACTTAGCGATTTCTTGGTGGTTTCCGCTGAGTAATACAGCAGGCACCTGTTTATCATCCAATGTCTCTGGCCGTGTATAGTGAGGACAATCAAGCAAGCCATTCGAAAATGAATCCTGCTCAGCTGACTGGTTATGACCTAACACCCCTGGTACTAATCGTGCTACTGCATCAATTAGCGTCATCGCGGGTAGCTCACCACCACTTAAAATAAAATCACCAATTGACCATTCTTCGTCAACGTATGATTCTATAATTCGCTCATCTATACCTTCATAGCGACCTGCAATTAAAATCAGCTTTTCTGATTGTGCAAGCTCGCTTGCACCTTGCTGATCTAATTTGCGCCCTTGCGGTGACATATAAATTACTTTTGCACCATCACCTGCCGCTTTTTTAGCGTCAAGGATAGCTTGTTTCAATGGTTCAACCATCATTAACATGCCAGGACCGCCCCCGTAAGGACGATCATCCACAGTTCTATGCTTATCAGTAGCATAGTCACGTGGGTTCCAACAGTTAAAGTCGATTAGACCATTTTTAACTGCGCGACCTGTTACCCCTTGGGTGGTAATCGCATCAAACATGTCCGGGAAAAGGCTTATCACCCCTACCCATAGCGAACTCGTTTGTGACATTAAAACCCTGGGTCCCAGTCTACGGTAATTTCTCTTGCATCATGTTTAACTTCTTTAATAACAGAATCTGTTAAGAAAGGAATTAAACGCTCTGCTTGGCCAAATGCATCTTTTTTGTTTGCTTTCACAACCAAAACGTCATTTGACCCTGTCTCCATTAGGTCATCAACAGTGCCTAAGTTATAACCTTTATCAGTTACAACAGACATGCCGATCAGATCTCGCCAATAGAATTCACCTTGCGGTAATTCTGGTAGCTGCGCTGCATCTACTGAGATTTCTGCATTGGTTAAAGCCATTGCTTCGTCTCGGTCGTTTACTTGCGCAACTTTAGCGATAAAGCCTTTGTTGTGGCGACGCCAGTCGACCACTTCTAAGGTCTGCCATTTACCTTGTTGCCCTATCAACCATGGGCTGAAATCGAAGATCCCTTCGGGATCATCAGTAAATGAATGCACCTTAAGCCAGCCCTTTATACCATACGGGGCACCGAGCTTTCCTACTGTAATATACGAGGTGTTCTCTTGACTCATGGTTACTCTTACGCCTATTAAGCCGCTTTACGAGCGTCTTTAACTAACTTAGCTACGCGATCTGAAAGAGATGCGCCTTGACCTACCCAGTGATCAACACGAGATAAATCTAAACGTACTTTTTCTTCCTGACCAGAAGCGATTGGGTTAAAGAAACCTACTTTCTCGATGAAGCGACCGTCACGCGAGAAACGGCTATCCGCAACCACAATTTGATAGAAAGGGCGTTTTTTAGCGCCACCACGTTGCAAACGAATAGTTACCATACCGTCCTCTACATTAGATTGACTGTTTTCATTAATAAGATTTACTCCCCAGTACGGGAAGCTGGGGAATTGTACGAGTTTTTTGCAACATTGCAAGTAAGAACTGCTGCAAAATGTAAGTTTAGTTGATTAAACACTGATCTGGGCTTTAAATCTTACATGCAGCTAACAACTACGCATAAATTATCTACAAAAAAAGGAGCTATATGCTCCTTTTTATACACTTAATAAACAGCACTATTAAAATTTAGGGCCGCCACCCATCATACCTGGTGGTAACATGCCTTTCATGCCGCGCATCATTTTCTTCATGCCACCTTTGCCTTTCATCTTCTTCATCATCTTCTGCATTTGCGTAAATTGCTTAAGCAGTTTATTGATTTCTTGCACCTGAGTGCCAGAACCTGCTGCAATACGTTTTTTACGCGAGCCTTTGATGATTTCCGGGCGAGCACGCTCTTTTGGCGTCATAGAGTTGATGATAGCTTCCATTTGTACGAAAGTTTTATCACCCATCTGGCCTTTTACAGCGTCTGGTAGGTTTTGCATGCCTGGCAGCTTATCTAGCATCGACATCATACCGCCCATGTTCTTCATCTGACGAAGTTGCTCAGCAAAGTCATCTAATGTGAAACCATCACCTTTAAATACTTTTTCGGCAACTTTAGCGGCTTTCTCTTTATCTACTTTCATTTCGACTTCTTCGATTAATGAAAGTACATCACCCATACCTAGGATACGAGAAGCAATACGGTCAGGGTGGAATGGTTCAAGAGCATCAGTGCGCTCACCCACACCCATGAACTTAATTGGCTTACCGGTAATATGACGAATCGATAATGCAGCACCACCACGAGCATCACCATCGGTCTTGGTTAAGATCACACCACTTAAAGGAAGCGCCTCATCAAATGCTTTTGCAGTGTTTGCTGCATCTTGACCTGTCATCGCATCAACAACGAACAAGGTTTCGATTGGGTTAATCGCACTGTGAAGTGCTTTGATCTCATCCATCATGTCGTTATCGACGTGTAAACGACCTGCGGTATCAACTAATACCACATCAATGAATTTCTTCTTCGCGTGCGAAATCGCATTGTTTGCGATATCAACCGGCTTTTGTGAAATGTCACTTGGGAAGAACTCAACCCCCACTTCATCAGCCAGTGTTTCAAGCTGTTTAATTGCTGCCGGACGATAAACGTCAGCACTCACAACTAATACAGATTTCTTTTTACGCTCTTTTAAGAATTTAGCTAGTTTACCAACACTGGTCGTTTTACCAGCACCTTGTAAACCCGCCATCATCACGACCGCTGGCGGCTGTGCATTAAGGCTTAGCTCTTCGTTAGCTTCACCCATGGCTTTTTCAAGTTCTTCACGAACAATCTTTATAAAGACTTGGCCAGGGCTTAAGCTCTTTGTTACTTCAACACCTACAGCGCGTTCTTTAACTTGCTTAACGAACTCACGAACAACAGGTAATGCAACGTCCGCTTCCAAAAATGCCATGCGGACTTCGCGTAATGTATCTTTTATATTGTCTTCAGTTAGGCGTCCGCGGCCACTGATATTTTTTAAGGTTTTACCTAAGCGTTCTTGGAGATTCTCAAACATGTAAAGGTTCCGATAAAACGTGTTGCACCTGCAATGTACATAAATCAAACAAGTTTGGCGACAATACAGGCAATATTAAAATTTAATTCCTAGCAGTATACCGTAAATGGTGGTCGACAATACAGTGTTCAAGTGTGCAGTTTGAGTTTCTTTTTACAAACTCTATGCTTTTGCCTTGCTATAAAATACAATGGCATCAAAGAGACAAGGATTTATCGATATAAATTAAGTGGCCAAAACACGATGATTATTAGTTTAACTATTATTGCTAGTTTGTTTTATGTGTTAGCAACGTCACATGTGCTATCACGCCTTTTTCACAAACAAGGTCCAAGCCAAAAGCTCACAGTCATTCTTAGCACTGTGGCTATCCTTGCTCATATGCTATTACTGGTTAATTCAGTTTTTCGTGCTGACGGCCAAGATTTAAGTATCGTCAACGTTGCCTTATTAACCTGTTGGGTCATTGTGGTGTCGGTGACTGCTGTGTCTCTCAAATTCCCCGCGACTTTATTGTTGCCAGTTGTTTATGGTTTTGCAGCCTTACTGACCCTTGCCAGCTTGTTTATACCGCATCATGTGATTTTGCAATCAATCGATGTTGAGCTTGGTTTAGTTACTCACATATCGTTATCACTGCTAGCCTATTGCGTTTTGATAATCTCAACACTTTATGCAGTCCAGTTCTACTTTATTGATAAGCGCCTCAAACGCAAAGACTTGGCAATTGTACACAGCCACCTCCCTCCTTTAATGGTGGTTGAGCGTCAGCTATATCAATTACTCACGCTGGGTACTATCTTACTGACTTTTGCTCTCCTTTCTGGGTTCATCTTCTTAGAGGGAATGTTTGCCAGTGAGTTTATCCACAAAACGGTTTTATCGTTAATTGCTTGGCTAATTTTCACTGTGGTCACTGTAGGTCATTTACGCCAAGGCTGGCGTGGTAAGCCTGTGGTATTTTCGATCATGATAGCCGCTTTTATCTTGTCACTTGCTTATTTTGGCAGCCGTTTCATCCAAGAAGTGGTTCTAAATAAGTTTTAACTTGACTCAGCAAGCTGTCTCTAGCTTAATATGCACTGATTTATAAAAAAAGGATCCATCCTTGGACGACATATCGACTAGTACCCTGTTTATTATATTGGGATTATTGATACTTATTTCTGCTTATTTTTCTGGTTCTGAAACTGGAATTATGTCAATCAACCGTATTCGCCTGCGTCATCTTGCTAAAGAAGATCATCGTGCAGCGAAGCGCGTCAGCAAACTATTAAGTCGCCCTGACAGACTCATTGGTCTGATCTTAATTGGTAATAACCTTGTAAATATCGCTGCAGCACAGGTTGCAACGATTATTGGTATTCGTTTGTATGGTGATCTCGGTATCGCTATTGCAACCGGCGCGCTAACGCTGGTTGTTTTAATCTTTGCCGAAGTAACGCCAAAAACACTTGCTGCGCTATACCCAGAGAAGGTTGCTTTTCCAAGCTCAATTGTGCTCAAAGGCCTATTGAAAATCCTTTTCCCGTTTGTGGTTATCGTAAACTGGATGACCAACGGCATGTTACGCTTGTTTGGTATTACTACCGCACAAATTGAAGAGCACAGCTTAAGTAAAGAAGAACTAAAAACTGTGGTGAACGAATCAGGTGCACTGTTACCTGCTCGCCACCAAAGCATGCTGACTTCAATTTTAGATTTAGAACAAGTCACTGTTGAAGATATCATGATCCCACGCAACGAAATTGTTGCTATCGATATCAATGACGATTGGAAGCTTATCAGCCGCCAACTTACTCATGCACAGCACACCCGTGTACTGTTGTATCGTGACCAAATTGATGATGCTGTTGGCTTTATTCACTCACGTGATGCACTGCGTCTATTAACGAAAGAGCAGTTTGATAAACCATCACTACTACGCGCGGTACGTGAAATTTACTTTATTCCTGAAGGCACATCACTGAACACGCAACTACTTAAGTTTCAACAATCAAAAGAACGTATTGGCTTAGTTGTCGATGAGTATGGTGATATTCAAGGTCTAGTAACGCTTGAAGATATTCTTGAAGAAGTAGTGGGTGATTTCACTACAACGCAAACGCGTACACCGAGTGAAGAAGTAACAGAGCAAGATGATGGCTCAGTACTTGTTGATGGCGGTGCTAACATTCGTGATTTAAATAAAGAAATGGGTTGGGAGCTACCGATTGATGGCCCGAAAACGCTAAGTGGTTTAATCGTTGAATACTTAGAGGACATCCCAGACTCAAACCTAAGTTTACGTATTGCCGGCTACCCTATTGAAGTTATCGAGATAAAAGAAAATATGGTTAAGTTAGTTAAAGTTATTCCAAGTAAACGTACAGAATAATTTTCTACACCATCTAAACAAAAGGAGTAGCTTGCTACTCCTTTTTTGTTACTTATAGCTGAATTACTTCTGAAGATTCACATTTTATTAGCTATCCCGCACACCCGAACACGAATTCCTCTACTATTATTTTCTTTTGCATATATTGATATAAAAGGGAAAATAATGGACGAAATATCAATCGAGAAAATCTATAACCAAGCTATCGAATTGCTGATGCTTTACGGGCCAAAGTTTATCCTCGCAATACTGGTTTTAATTATAGGTTGGTGGTTAATTGGTAGAATTGCCAATATGGCCGAAAAATCAATGAACAAGGTCAAGTTTGAAGTTGGCCTTACGCACTTTTTAGTCTCCTTTATCTCGGTCATTTTAAAAGTACTGTTGCTGATATCTGTTGCTTCTATGATTGGCATAGAAACCACGTCGTTTATCGCAATGCTAGGTGCTGCAGGCCTTGCGGTCGGCATGGCTCTTCAAGGTAGCCTTGCTAACTTTGCAGGTGGCGTGCTTATTCTATTCTTTAAGCCTTTTAAAGTTGGCGATGTAATCGAAGCGCAAGGCTACATGGGTACAGTTGTTGAGATACAAATTTTTGTCACTGTTTTACTCACTTACGACAATGAAAAGATCATTATCCCAAATGGCACGCTATCAAATGGCTGCGTTAAGAATAAGTTTTCAGAGCCAACACACCGCGTTGCAATCGAATTTGGCATTAGTTATGGAGATAATGTCCATAAAGCCCGTGATGTGCTTATGAGCGTGCTTAATGACTATGATTTAATACTAAAAGATATAGAAGATAAAAAACCATCGGTTCATGTTAGCCAGCACGGTGAAAGCCATATTGGCATGTTGGTATGGGCGTGGGTTGAGTCTGATAACTACTGGCCAGTGTATTTTGGCTTATACGAACGCGTTAAAATTGCCTTTGACGCCGCTGATATCACGATTCCATTCCCGCAAAGGGATGTTCACATTCACCAGTTTCCTGGTAAATAACTAACAAAAAGCCCGCTAATTGATGCGGGCTTTCTATTTATGCATTAACTAAACAAGCGTTCAAACCAGTTTTTGTCTAAATCGGCTTCACACTTTTTAAGTTGTGCGCCATAGCGGCTAGCTCGATGTTTAACTTTATTAGCAACGCTCATTAGCCATTTTTTACTTTTATAAGTGCCTCGCTTATAGCCGCCCCACCCTTCGTGGTAATTTAGGTACTGCGCGTAGGCGTCCCATTTCGATATACCATTTACTTTATGAGTTTTGTAAACGAACCAGGCCATAAAGTCGATAGCATCATCAAAATCATCTCTGTCTGCACCGCTGTTACCTGTTTCACGAATGTAATCTGACCATGTTGGGGTTTTTGCTTGAGAGTAGCCATATGCAGAGCTAGCACGTCCGATTGGAATTACCCATAAGAAGTATTCCATTGGTGGCGCTGCATCATGGCGGAATGAGCTTTCTTGATACATCATGCTCATTAGCACATGTTTTGGCGAACCCCATTTTTCTTGTGCATCACGAGCATCGTAATACCAGTCAGGTTTTTCTTCAAAAATCTTACATATATCATGAGGTTGCTCAGGGGGAGCCGTTGCACAACCAGCCAAAGATGCGGCCAGCGATAAAATAATTATACTTTTTTTCATTTTTTTATGGATCTCGCTGAACTTTTTCTCATCAGGTCAGTCTGAACTTATGAATGCAGCAGTATAGCATTGTTTCATCCCTGAAGAATCTTTGACGCAGCCTCCCTAGGCTGCGTTTTTTTATGCCTTCACAATACTAAGCTTTAGCAAAATAGTCATCTAAAAATGCAGTGAAAGATACACTGTCTGCTGCTTTAACTTCACGCTCTTTAAGTACAGAGTCAGTCGCTTGCTTTGCCAAAAATGCTTGATCATAAAATTGGTAATCAGCATCAAGGTGGCTTTGCTTGTACTGCTGTGCAAGTGCTAAAGCGAAATGACCATTATCTTGGTTCTCTTTTGCCAGCGCACTAACATATTTGCCAGAGAAAGTTTTACTTGGATTGTTCACCCAAGTTGCAAGCTCAGCTATGGTTTCGCTGTAATAACTCACGCCATATGCATTATCCATGTAACGGGCAACCTCAGATAGCTGAGTAAAAATTGTCTCGGCCCAATCAGTTAGACGCACCATCTCCCCCTGCTTGTTGAGCATTAGCTCTGGGTCTCGACCTTCATTGACAACCGCATCAAGGTTAGTAGTGCTTAATTTTTGCTCTTGCCAATCCATTTCTGGCGAGTCATTCAATAAACAATAGGTTAAGAATACGTCTAAGAAACGAATTTGCTGTAAATCAATACCCGTTTCACTAAACGGGTTAACATCAAGCGCACGTACCTCGATGTATTCTATACCGCCGCGAAGTAATGCATCGGTTGGTGTTTCGCCCGATGCTGCATTGCGCTTAGGACGAATTGGCGAGTAAAACTCGTTTTCGATTTGCAGAATATTTTTATTTAACTGCTTTGGCTCAGCACTCGTGTAGTCATCTATATGACCATAAATATCTGATGGTGTATGAATCGCCTCTTTTAAGCCTGCTACATATTCTTCGAGTGAGTTATACATAACACGTAAAGACGATTGTGCACTGTTAGTGTAACCAAGGTTACCCAAACGCAGCGCTGTGCCTACTTCTAAATAAAGAGTACCTTTACCTAGCTTTTTGAATGGTAAATCAGTTGCGCGCCCTTGTAAGAATGAACTACATAATGCTGGTGATGCACCAAATAAAAAGCTGATCAACCAAAGCTCACGCTTAAAGTTACGAATAAGCCCTAAATAGCCATTCGAAATAGACTCAGCTAATGTACCTTGGTTGCCGTTTAAGCTATACAGGCTTTGCCATAAGCTCTCTGGGAAAGAGATATTAAAATGCACACCGGCAATGGCCTGCATCATGCTGCCATAACGGTTCTTTAAGCCTTCACGGTAAAGTGTTTTCATGCGGCCAATGTTTGAGTCACCAAACTGTGCGAGTACAATGTCATCTTGATGTTCAATAAAGCATGGCATACTAATCGGCCATAACAGCTCATCGTCCATCTGCGATAAGGTGAACTTTTGCAAGTCTTTTAGCTGCGCGAGTGTTTGCTCTGCAGATGTACTAACCGGAGTGATAAATTCTAAAAGTGATTCTGAAAAATCAGTGGTGACATGATCATTCGTTAAAGCGCTACCAACGCCTTGTGGATGACCTTGCTGTGAGATAACACCACTTGGTTTTATCCTTAATGCTTCTCGCTCGATACCACGTTGAATCCCATTAATTGCGTTAGGAAATTGTGCCGTTAACGCTTCTAGCGTTTTATTTAAATCATGTTTTATCAAAAATGCTTCCTCGAGCCGCGTGGCTGTAATCCTAAGTGTATGGGGGCAAAAAACAATTACTCAAGTCAGAAATATCAGTTTCATTATTTACCCATACACTTGAAGCTCAATCTTGCCATTGTGAGTCACAATATACAATTGCTTTGGTGGCACTTCATTGTTGCTAAAACGGTTAAAAATACAATTTAGGCTTTTTCCTTGAGGATATTAGACCTTTTAACTAATATAAAAGACTGAGGCTAAACATAATAATTCAGGCAAGATATTGTTTTAGATCAAAGGGAAGATGAAATTATTAAAAGTTTCACAGTTAACACTATGTCCCCCCTTCCCTTACATTTTTCTGAGACTATAATCCGCACACCATAAAAAAGTATATTTCGAGGACTCATATGCGTCGTGGGCAAGAAATCGTCAATCAAGAAGTGACATACTCAGATAATCAAGAGCTTGTCTCTACCACAGATTTACGCGGTGTAATCACATACGTAAATAAGGAATTTTGTACTATAGCAGGTTACACCGAAGAAGAGCTTCTCGGAAAAAATCATAATATTGTACGCCACCCTGATATGCCTAAAGCGGCATTTAAAGAGATGTGGGAAAAACTTAAAGAGGGCCACTCTTGGCGTGGCATGGTAAAAAATCGCTGTAAAGATGGTCGCTACTATTGGGTTGATGCGTTCGTTACACCTATATATGAACATGGCCAGTTAGTTGGCTATCAATCAGTGCGTACCAAGCCATCTGAACAATTAAAAACCCGTGCGATGGCCCTTTACACTAAAATTAATGACGGTAAATCAATCGCATCATTTCGTGAGAATATTTCACTTAGACAAATAGTGTCTGCGATTTTATTAATTGCAGGCATTGTTGGTTTAGCTGTGGCCGCCTCATGGATGATTGCTATAGCCGCATGTGTCCTTGTAGCACTACTTTTTGCTTTAAATTATGACGAACTCGTAGTTACGCCAAGACATTTAAAGCAGCAACGTGCAGAGTTTGATTCAGTATCACGTTATGTGTATTCGGGCTCGCACCCATTTAGTATTGCTGCCTATAATCAGCAAATGCTGTTCGCTAAGCTTAGAACTGTATTAGGTCGTGTTAAAGACTCTACTTACTCATTTAAAGACATTGCTACCAACTTAGATAAACAATCGTCACTAACCGAGCAAGGTATTGCTGCACAAGGCCAGCGTTTAAGTGATATTGCTACGGCAATGACACAAATGAGTGCGACTATTGGCGAAATTTCAGCAAATACTCATCACACTGCTGATAAGGTTAAAACCACTTACCAAAGCTGTAACGATATCAAACTGCATATTGAAGATAATAGCAGCATGGTGACTGATCTAGCTAACCAGGTAGAGCAAGCAGCCACTACCGCTAACTCTCTTGCTAGTGAAGCTGACAAAATAGGCCAAGTAATGAGTGAGATTGAAGGCATTGCTGAACAAACAAACTTATTAGCGCTGAATGCAGCAATTGAGGCAGCACGTGCAGGTGAGCATGGCCGTGGTTTTGCGGTTGTAGCAGATGAAGTACGCGCACTTTCTTCACGCACGCAAAATGCGACGGCACAAATTCATAGCTCAATTAAAGAGATCCAAGATACGTTATTTAGCTGGTCTAAAGTGATGCAATCAACTAAAGCGCAAGCAGATAGTTGTGTTGATACGACTGCTCACACTCAAACTGAGCTTGCGAGCATCTTCGCACAAATTGATGAAATATCAGGCCTTGCGACGGAGATTTCGACGGCTGCTGAGGAACAACAAGTTGTCAGCACCGATATACGCGAAAATGTAGAAAGCATTAAAGGACACAGCGAAGAGAACTTAAAGCTTAGCTACAACGTGGCTAAAGATGCAGCGGGGCTTGTTGAAGGCTCACGCAAAGTTAACGATATGCTGTTAACCTTTAAAGTTTAAACTTAACTGATACAAAAAAGCCGCATCATAATTGATGCGGCTTTTGTTTTTAGGGCTAATTAACGACTCGAGAAAACAAGTCCATTCTCATCAGCATCAATATGGATGATGGCACCTGGTTGGTAATCCCCTCCGAGCAGGCGCTGTGCTAATGGGTTTTCAATGGTATGTTGAATAGCACGTTTTAAAGGCCTTGCCCCATACACAGGATCAAAACCACTTTCAGCGATGCGGTCTAAAGCTGCATCCGTAACTTCAAGAATGTAGCCTTTTTCAGTTAATCGCTCACGTAGCTTACTTAACTGAATATCTGCAATTTCCTTAATGTGCTCATTAGCAAGTGGATGGAATACCACGGTTTCGTCGATTCGGTTAATAAACTCAGGGCGGAACTGACTAACTAATACGCCCATCACTTTTTCTTTTAACCCGGCATAATCATTTGAACCTGCTTGCTCTTGGATAATATCTGAACCCAAGTTAGAGGTCATGATAATCACCGTATTTTTAAAATCAACGGTACGGCCCTGACCATCCGTTAATCGCCCATCATCAAGAACTTGCAGTAAGATGTTAAATACATCAGGGTGCGCTTTTTCGACTTCATCCAATAAAATGACGGAATACGGACGACGGCGTACCGCTTCAGTTAAATAGCCACCCTCTTCATAGCCAACATAACCCGGAGGTGCACCGACTAAACGTGCCACCGAATGTTTCTCCATAAACTCCGACATATCAATGCGCACCATGGCATCTTCAGTGTCAAACATGAAGCTGGCTAGTGCTTTGGTCAGCTCAGTTTTACCCACCCCTGTTGGGCCTAAGAATAAGAATGAGCCGATTGGGCGATTTGGATCAGCAAGCCCTGCGCGAGAACGACGAATTGCATTTGCAACAGCTACAACAGCTTCATCTTGACCAATCACTTTGTGGTGTAATTGATCTTCCATTTGCAGTAGCTTTTCACGTTCGCCTTGCAGCATTTTCGATACCGGAATACCTGTCCAACGCGATAAAATCTCAGCGATTTCGTCTTCACCTACTTGGTTTTTAAGCAAGCTCATTTCTTGCATTTCAGCTTGTGAAGCAAGGTCGAGTTTGCGCTCAAGTTCAGGGATACGACCATATTGAAGTTCAGACATACGCTGTAAATCGCTGGCACGACGCGCCACGTCTAAATCAAGGCGTGCCTGCTCAAGTTCTGCTTTGATTACTTGCGTGCCTTGCAGTGAGGCCTTCTCAGCATTCCACACTTCATCTAGTTCGCGGTATTGCGCTTCAAGTTCAGTGATCAGCTCTTGCATTTCGGTGCGGCGCTTTTGACTTGCTTCGTCTTTTTCTTTCGCCAGTGCATTATCTTCCAGTTTTAACTGAATAATACGACGTTCTAGCTTATCTAAAGACTCTGGTTTTGAGTCAATTTGCAAACGAATTGAAGAACCTGCTTCGTCAATTAAATCTATTGCCTTATCTGGTAATTGCCGATCGCTGATATAACGATGCGATAACTGCGCCGCGGCAACAATGGCCGGATCGGTAATATCAACTGAGTGATGCAGCTCATAACGCTCTTTTAAACCACGTAAAATCGCAATGGTGTCTTCAACCGATGGTTCATCAACAAATACCTTTTGGAAACGACGCTCAAGTGCCGCATCTTTTTCGATGTATTGACGATACTCATCAAGGGTTGTGGCACCCACGCAATGTAACTCACCACGGGCAAGTGCAGGCTTCAACATATTACCCGCATCCATTGCACCGTCTGTTTTACCTGCGCCTACCATGGTATGAATTTCATCAATAAAGAGGATGACTTGGCCTTCTTCTTTGGCAAGTTCATTCAATACTGATTTTAAACGTTCTTCAAACTCACCACGGTATTTAGCGCCAGCAACCAAAGCACCTAAGTCGAGCGATAACACTCGCTTGTTTTTTAGGCCTTCAGGTACTTCACCATTGATAATACGTTGTGCAAGGCCCTCAGCGATCGCTGTTTTACCTACACCTGGCTCACCAATTAACACCGGATTATTTTTAGTTCGGCGCTGTAAAACTTGGATAGTACGACGAATTTCGTCATCACGACCAATAACAGGATCAAGCTTACCTTGCTCTGCTCGCTCAGTTAAATCGATGGTGAATTTTTTTAATGCCTGACGAGTTTCTTCAGCATTTGGGTCTTCTACTTTTTGGCCACCACGAATGGCTTCAATTGCAGATTCGATCTTGCTAGAAGTAATATTCAGCGCTTTAAAAATGTCACCTAATGGACCTTTATCATCACACGCGGCAAGAACAAACAACTCACTCGAAATGAATTTATCTTTTCGTTTTTGAGCATATTTATCGCATAAGTTAATTAATGAAATCAGGTTATTTGACAGCTGAACATCGCCACCAATACCTTCAACTTTAAACAGTTTCTCGATTTCTTGGGATAACTTGGTGTTTAACTCATCAGCACTCACACCTGCTTGTGCAAGTAACGCACGCACACTTGAACCATTTTGCTGAAGCAATGAATACATTAAATGCACAGGCTCAATAAATTGATGATCGCGCCCAAGTGCTAATGACTGCGCATCTGAAAGCGCAGATTGAAATTTACTTGTAAATCTATCTAAACGCATAAGGGTTTACCTATTAAAAAATCTAATTGCTTAATTAATGGGTATGCTTAGTGATTTGTTCAAGTAAAAGAAGAAAATTTAATCGCAAAAAAGGCGTATTAATTGCGCCAGATCAAGCTCGCCATACGGCCTGTTTGTCCGTCACGGCGATAAGAGAAAAACTGTGATTCTTCAGTAACAGTACAGTGCTCACCACCATACATTTTGACCACACCTAATTGTGCTAATTGCTGACGTGCTAATAAATAGATATCAGCCATGTATTTTTCATGTTTGGCTGTAAAAGCTTGTTGATGCTCTGGGTTTTGTGAGCAAAAACACTCTCTTACTTCTTGCCCGACTTCAAATTGTAAAGGACCAATAGCTGGGCCTAACCAAGCAATAATATCGCTTGCTGGCGCTTGAAAATGCGAAACCGTGTTTGCCAATATACCTTGCGCTAAACCACGCCAGCCACCATGTACAGCAGCGACTTCATCCCCAGAACTCGAGCAAAGCAATACTGGTAAACAGTCTGCTGTCATTATAGCAAGCGGCTGCTTTACTAAACGGGTGTAGAGCGCATCAGCAGAGCGTACTTGGCTTAAGTCAGACTCTTCATCAATCACGACTACATCGCTGCTATGTGTTTGGTTTAACCACACAGCAGGATTAGGCAGCTGATTTGCAAGTAAGGCACGATTTGCAAGCACGGCTTGCTCATCATCACCAACATGTAAACCCACATTAAAACTATCAAAGGGTGCAACCGAAACACCACCCTGTCGGGTGGTACTCAGCGCGCTAACAGAGTTTGGTGCAGTCCATGCTGGTGTGATCATAACGCTTAAAACTCGATATTTGGGTTTGCTTTAGTATCAGCGCGCAAAGCTTCTGTCATAGCTTCCATATCATCTGGAATTGGCGCTTGCCAAGTCATCAGCTCACCAGTGATTGGGTGCGCAATTGATAGCTTAACAGCATGTAATGCTTGGCGTTTAAAGTCGCGTAGCATTTGAAACAGCTCTGGTGTCGCGCCTTTTGGCGGACGCGGACGACCACCATACAGTTGGTCGCCAACTAGTGGATGGTTTAAATAAGCCATATGTACACGAATTTGGTGAGTACGGCCTGTTTCTAGGCGTAAACGTAAGCGTGTATGTGCACGGAACTTTTCTGCAACACGATAATGCGTAACTGCTGGTTTGCCCATTTCGTGCACGGCCATATGAGTACGTTTTGTTGCATGGCGACCAATTGGTTTTTCAACCATGCCACCTGCTGTCATTGTGCCATTACAAATTGCTTCGTATTCACGGGTGAAGTTTTCACGCTTTTGTAATGCAGATACTAGATGTGTTTGTGCCGGAATTGTTTTCGCCACCACCATTAAACCGGTGGTGTCTTTATCTAGACGATGCACAATACCTGCACGAGGCACATTAATGATGTCAGGGTAATGATGTAGCAAAGCATTTAATACCGTGCCATCTGGGTTACCCGCCCCTGGATGTACTACTAACCCCATAGGTTTATTGATCACCAAAATATCATCGTCTTCATAAACGATGTTTAATTTGATATTTTGTGCCTCGTATTCACGAGGGGCTTCGATGGTTGTTTCAACACTCACCGTTTCGCCACCGAGTAGTTTTTCGCGCGGTGTGTTTAATATTTCGCCGTTTACTGTGATTTTATCATCCAAAATCCACGTTTTTATGCGTGAACGAGAATAATCAGGGAACAATTGCGCTAATACTTGGTCTAGACGTTTACCGCCAAGGTCAATTGGAACCTCGGCTTGGAGAGAAATTTGCTCTGACATTAGTAACTTTACCCAATTTACCAGTGCAAGCTGTGCTCGACTGGGTTAGAATCGCTTTAATATAATACGTATAGTTTACTCGGTTTTCCTCACTTGGCCTAGCCGAAGACATCGAAGGTAAGAAATAAAATGATAAATAAAATAGGGAAACGTGCGTTCGCCATAGTTTTTTCAGTATCTGTACTTGGCTTAGGTGCCTGTTCATCAGCACCAGACCAAGAAGATATCCAACGCGTTCCTAATAAATCTGCGCAAGCTTTATATGAAGATGCAAAACAAACATTAGATTCTGGTTTGTATGCTCGTGCAATTGAGCTATTAAGTGCTATTGATTCTCGCTATCCTTTTGGTCCTTTATCAAAACAAGTACAAATGGACTTAGTATTTGCGCATTATCAAGCAGGTAATACTGAGCAAGCACTAGCAACTATCGACCGTTTCATTCGTTTAAACCCAAACCACAAAGATTTAGACTACATGTATTACATGCGTGGCTTGGTAAACATCAAAGCGGATGAAAACGCATTCCAAGAATATTTTGGTGTAGACCGTGCCGACAGAGACGCAAATCGTACTCGTGTCGCATTTACTGATTTATCAACACTTTTAAAGCGTTTTCCTAACAGTGCCTACGCACCAGAAGCGAAAAAACGTTTAGTATGGCTACTGAATAAAATGGCACGCTACGAGTTAAAAGTTGCTGAATACTACTATGAGCGTGAGGCATACCTTGCTGCAGCAAACCGTGGTAAATATGTGGTTGAGCACTACTCACAAAGCAGCTACCTTGATCAAGCACTAGAGATCATGGAAAAAAGCTACAACAAGCTGGGTTTACCTGAGTTGAGCGAACACGCTAAAGCGACGCGAGAAGCTAACAAGCGTTAAAATAGACTAAAAGCAAAAAAGGCGCCTTAGGCGCCTTTTTTAATGTTTGCGGTTAATTTAAATTTGTATTAAATCGCATCTTCATCTTCTTCAGCGGTACGAATACGTACTACACGCTCAACGTCAGTGACAAAGATTTTACCGTCACCAATTTTACCAGTTTGCGATGTTTTAACGATAACATCGATAGCACGGTCAACATCTTCGTCGCTTAATACGATATCTAGTTTTACCTTAGGTAAAAAGTCCACCATGTACTCAGCACCGCGATAAAGCTCGGTATGTCCTTTTTGACGGCCAAAGCCTTTTACTTCACTTACCGTCATACCTGTGATGCCCACATCTGATAATGCTTCGCGTACATCATCAAGCTTAAATGGTTTAATAATTGCTTCGATTTTTTTCATTTTCGGGTTACTTATTATTTCTCGATTGCCTCGATTTTAGACAATCCCATTGCTGATGGCAAACAAAGCTATGAATTACGGTGATTAAATCAGCGATCATGATATTATTAAACAAAGTGATTCAAAATAGAGACAACAATGAAATCATTACAACGGGGTTTTACATTATTAGAGCTGATGGTCACGCTTGCTATTGTGGGTATCGTTGCACTGATAGCACTATGGGATAGCTCAGATATGCTTGAAAATGACCGAGCTGAGAGCTACTTATTAGAATTAAAACGTACTTTAAGTTTTGCGAGGGCAAAGGCGACGAGTAGTGACGAATTAGTTATAGTGTGCGCAGGTGATACAAAAGCAATTGAACAAAATAAATATGTATTTTGTTCAAGGGACTGGAGCCAAGGAAGTGTTTTTGTATTTGTAGATAAGAGCCCAAATGGTACTTTTAACCCTGGTAGAGGCGATATCATTTTGCGCGTTATGGAAGAGATACCTGACAACAGCTCACTTCGTTTTTCTGAATCTAGAGTTATAAGATTTGAAACTAGCGGTATGATTAGAACTGACCCAGGCACATTTGTTTATTGCCCTTCAAAGAGTAGCAATGATAACAATAAAGCCTTATCTATTTCAAAATCTGGCACCGCAATGTATGAAGGAAAAACAACAAAAACATGTGATTAGTCCTATCTAATTGACAAACATCGAGCACCTATTACAGTTAAATAAATAGTCGCAATTTTGGAGTCTTCAAGGATGAAGGCACTTACAACTCTGCGCAGCCTCAATGGGGCAACGTTAATTGAAAGCCTCGTAGTGCTATCAATTTTATCACTCCTGCTGCATATCGCCTTATTTGAATTTAAGCCACTTCTGGCTACAAACCGTTTAGAAAGCAACATGCAAACGGTGAAAAGAGCACTGCAGTTTACTCGCCTAAAAGCGCAAACAAATGATGCCTATGTCACCTTCTGCGCCTTAAAAAACAACAGATGCAACAAAGCTATATGGCACAAATCGTTAACCGTTTTTGTAGACAAAGGCGAACTAGGTATATTTGAAAGTGGTGATACTAAACTAATGGAAATCGAAGCAATAAGTAAGTTTGACATGCTAACATACCCACGTCATGCAGTTACGTTTAGCCCAGCGGGTATGCCGATGGGATTAGGCAATGGCACTTTTATCTACTGCCCAGAATACATAAAAGCAAGCCTCAAAGGGCTTGCAATTAGGGTCAGCCCGATAGGCCGAGTTAGATTAATTGATACAGATAAATGTCAAACTGATAATTGATAAAGCTTATTTACCCCAACAGGTACTTGAGTCAGCAGAACCTGTTGACGTTTTTAAACCTGTATCAGAAATAGACAATGTTGCACATTCAGAATCTTGTAATGGTGGGCCAGATTTAGGTGTTGCCTTAAATGTAAATGTACCTGCATCATTATCTACCTTAACACTAATGGTATAAAAGTTACTTTCTGTTGTCGTAGAAACACCTAAATCAGCAATAGTGCTTGTATATTCACGGTTATCGACAAAGTATTGCTCTTGTTTATTAGCTGCATCTAATAACGAAGTAATTGCCTCAGTTCGAGCGGTACGTTTTACGTGCTCAAAATAACTAGGAATAGCAATGCTAGCGATGATCCCCAAGATAGCTACAGTAATCATCAGCTCGATTAGCGTAAAACCATTATGACTCTTTGTTCTTATAAAGTTCATATTTTAAAAACCTATATAATTGTTTTTTAGAGGAATTACCTCTATTTCTTCTTATCTTAGATGGCTAACAATAATTATGCAATTAAGGCGAGTATTCAAATAGCGACCACATGCTCTGCCTTAACATGTAAGGCAGAGCAGTCACTTAGTGCTTTATTGGCTATTATCGTTTCGCTCTTGCTTATAAATGAAAGTTTGTTGTGTTTTAAAGCCAAAGCCAATAGGCACTGCATCACTTACAAGTTTAATTTTACCATCTTCGATAACTAAACCTGGACCTTGGATCTCCTGTACTTTCAGTGGATTTTGCTCACCTTTGATACCTGGACCAATGGTTAAAAACTGGCTTTGCTCTTTAACCTTTTCATCTGTGTTGTCATCACAGTAACCATCGCTATTACCATCCACACAACTGTCACCTACACCAAAATAAAGTTGAGGAGTATCTGGCACGTCATTCGAAGTAGTAAATTTCAAGCTATCATAAACTTTTGTACCGTAATGTAAGTGGAAAGCGTATAAACTTCCTGAACCACCAGTTAGTGAACACTGATTCGCTGCTTCTGTAGATGAAGCTGGTGTATAGGTTGTGAAATAAGCGACACCACCGATAACTGTACTTGCTGCAAGGGATTTTTCACCTGCAGAAGCTAAATTGTAATACCAACCGTTATACTCACCTAACTCAATTTCTAAGTCAGTAAATTTATCCACGTCGTCCAGTGCATTTCCAAATGGATCAGAATCCATATTCATCAAGTCTGCTTGTGTAATTGCTACGGGTACATCACTACCAAGGAATGGCTGAGTTACCGTATTGATATCACGGATCATGAATAGTTGATCATTGGTAACAGTGCCCGTTGGTTTAGAGCGGTTACCACTACCTATTAGCACAGCATCAAATGGCGTATCAATTCGTGTAGTTACTGTTTCACCATTAACAGATGTTTCTGATACTTTGCTAAACATAGTTCGTGCAATTAAAGGCTTATAGAAAAAGCGGCGATCTTGGGTTGAAAGTGCGCTACCTAAACTTGCTAATTTAAAATGTGTCCATGGGTTTTCTGAATTTGTGGGGCTGTCAGAAGGCATATCAACACGCCACACATCACCGCCTGTATCAGTTGCATACAGCCTGTCAATATAACCATCATAGTCAGAATCTAAGATACTAATATCTGACGCAATACTATGCTTACCTAAAAAGCCATTCTCACTCGGCGTTAATGCCCACACTTTTTTGCCCGTTTGCGCGTCAACAATAAAAATACCACGTCCATGAGTATCGTCTGTACGAATAACATTGTCTTTGTTTGTATCATAACCCGCGCCAAAAATAAGCACTGGTCTATCTTTATAACCATCGAGATTCACATAAGTAACAGAAGGTTTAGACCAAGTTTGCCCTAATTCTTTAAAGTCACCAGTGCCACCTACAATTGGTTGATCCCACAGTAAACTTGGCGAGTCTGGGTTAGTTATGTCGAGTCCGTAGTAGTAATTTCCACCGCGTCTTAAGCCAAAGAATGCCCAAACTCGGTCAGAGCCATTTACTACTCCATCACTATTTTTATCATCAAAGAATACTGAGATTGGCCCGTCAACACCATAAACCTTGGTATCTGCTTGGTTATCACGAAGTGGCTTTATTATTTTATACAAGCTTCTAGGGATAAACGCCCAGCTTTCACTTAGCACATCATTTTTATCTTGGAACATGTGCAAGTAACCGGCATTAGTGCCTATTAAAACTCGGATATCATCATTACCATAATCAATTGTTACAGGTTTTGAATGCAGCGGATCACCAAATATGTCTTTACGTGAATCCGTTGTCGATCCATCTTCGTCTTCATCATAAACATCAAGACCTCTTGACCAATTAATAAGATCTTCAACTTCATCCGCATCAGCTTCAAAATCAACGGCAGCCTTGTCTATAGTCCCGTAATGGAATACAACTCGATAACGGGTAAAGTTAAGCATGCGACCGTTGACATTTGTTAGCACTTTACGCCCCTCATTCGGCACGCTAGAAGAGTTAGACAAATACAGATTTACACCACCTAACTCAACTGAATTACCATCAGCGCTTTCACCGCTCGGTAACCAAAAGGTTTTCGCATCTTTATCGATTAAACCATCTTCATTTAAAGCAGGCTTACCATCTCTATCGATAATTTGATCGCCAGATACTTTTAGCTTTTTCAGATTTCCGCGCCAACGAGCCCCTGTTTTAGGATAAAACATCGCATAATAAATTGATTCGCGGCTGCGTGTTTGGTCAACATTATTACTTGCTATAGATGGCGCCGTGAACGTATCGTTCACTTCTCGAATTTGAGTAATCGTATTTTTAAGGGCTTCAGAAAGTTGCTCTGCAGTATTGGCATGTAGGTACTTACCGCCACCTTCAGCTGCCGTTTCAGAAAGTAAACGTTTACCATTATCACTCATACCAGAACCAAAACCTATGGTATAGACACGACCTGTTTCATGGATGTCTGTCGTCGTTGGCCTTAAATCTACCTCTACATCATCAGTACCGTGAATGATTTTTGCAAGCTTGTGTAAGTACACCCCGGCAATTTTATCGCTATCACTTAAATAACTACCAAAATACGATTTGTGTAAAGCACTAATATTAGAGTCTTGTTCATTATCAGAGCCAGCTGATGGGTCACCGTCTGTCATATAGATAATGTTAACTGAGTTATCACAGCGTTTTACTTCTTCAGTATTATCAAACGGTGAAATGTATGAATAGGTATATTCAATGCGAGGCTCGTACCAACAAACTCTTCTCCGCCCCTTACCTGAGCACACCTTAACTGATGTCGTATAAGGCGTTCCTCTTTCTATTGTGGTATCACGTAGTGCGGCATTAACTTTTTCGCCGTAGAAAAGGCTTTGCCCAGTAATGTAAAGATAGGCTTCCCAAAGCGTTTCGGTCAGTGGTGTCCCGCCATCGGCTGGAAGCCCTGCAATTGTGGACTTTAAGGCTGATATATCTGAACCAATGCCTGCAAGTACATAGCCACCATTGGTGCTGTTAAAACGCATTAAGCCAAAATCAATGTCATCGTTACCATCAACCAGTTTAGTGATTGCATCTTGTGCAACGCCTAAACGGCTATCTCTACATAAAATATAACCACCTGAGTAGCCACAACTGTTACCGGAACTAGTCGAAAAAGCCATACTTCCAGAAGTATCGAATACAATTAATACGCGAGGTTTCTCATCGAGATCAACATTATGATTTACATAAAGCTCTATATCTTCTGCTGAACTAGAAAAGCTAACCGCAGCAAAGGCACAAAGAAGTATCCTGTTTACTGTTTTACTAATTTTCATTACTTCTCCCGTCACCTTAATGCTATTAATTTAGCGATTAGCTTTGTTATTGCCGAACTTCTGCTTTGTGATTTTCTGCAGCAGTTGAAAACCTTAACAGTGCGATAAATTACAACACCCTTATGTTTGAGTTGCTGCAATACTTATACAGAACCATAARAAAGGCTAAAAAGCATTTTATAAAATTCAAACACACTATAATTATTATAATAAAAAGCTACTACTATTCCACACTTTTCTTATCTAAATTAATAATAAAAAAAATAATTAGAGCATAAAATAGAAATAAGAAAAAACGACCGGAAAAATAATCCTGAATGGGTTGGTAAAACAGTGGAAATAAAAATAAAAGTATAAAATAAACAGCAACTTAATAGAGAATGAAAATATTAACTTAATATAGAAAAAACACTGACAATGAGTTCACCCAAGTTAAGCTTATAAAACGGGTGACTGAGAAAATAAATACTCAAAAACTCATAAAACCAGTGTTCAAAAAAGGATGTTATTTAATCTAGTGACTTCTGTCGTTCTTTTCTTTTTTATATATGTAAGTTTGTTGAACTTTAAAACCAAGAGGTTCATCACTCACTAATTTTATCTCTCCATTTTCAATAGTTAAACCGGGTCCATTTACCCCTTTGACTTTAAATGGGCTTTCTTCACCTACGATTTTGGGTCCAACAGTCATAAATTGGCTTATCTTTATTTGCTCAATTTCACCTTCGTAGTCATCACAATAACCATTGCCGTTTGTATCTTTACAGCTGTCAGTTTCGCCAAAAAAGAGTTTTGGGGTGTCTGGTACATCTGTGCCTGTCTTAAACTTCAAGTTATCATATATTTTTGTACCGTAATGAAGGTGAAATGCGTATAGGCTTCCGACACCACTTACAACCTCACATTCATTTACCTTATCTTCTAATGAAGGAGGAGTATAACTTGTAAAATAAGCAACCCCACCAATCACAGTACTAGCTGCCAGAGACTTTTCACCTGCAGACTGAAGGTTGTAATACCAGCCTTTAAACTGGGCTAACTCAACCTCAAGTTTGACAAATTCATCAACCTTATCAAGTACTTTCCCGAAAGGGTCTGAATTAACATTCATTAAATCAGCTTGTGTAATATGATCAGGTGCATTACCGATGAAAGACTGTGTAACAGTGTTTTCATCTCGAATCATAAATAATTGATCGTTAGTTTCTAAAGATGTCGGTTTTGCTCGGTTACCACTACCAATTAACACTGCATCAAAAGGAGTATCTACACGTGCCGTAATTACTTTACCATTAATCTTTGTTTTTGAGACTTTGCTAAACACACTTCTTGCAATAGTTGAGTTATAAAAGAAACGTCTATCTTGGCTCTTACCCTCACCACCTAGGCTCGCAAATTTAAAGTGGGTCCAAGGTTGCTTTGCATCCTTCGGGTTGTCAGATGGCAAGTCAACACGCCAAACATCTCCTCCAGTGTCAGTAGCGTATAACCTGTCAATAAAGCCATCATAATCTGAATCTAACAGACTGATATCTGAGGCAATACTGTGTTTACCCTTGAATCCATTTTCTGATGGCGTTAAAGCCCACACTTTATTACCCGTTTCAGCATCAACGATATAAATGCCCCGCCCTTTAGTATCGTTACTACGATTCGAGTTATCTTTATTTTGGTCATAACCTGCACCAAAAACTAACAGTGGGCGATCTCTATAACCTTTTATGTCAATATACGTTACTGAAGGCTTAGACCAAGTTTGTGCTAACTCTTTAAAGTCTCCCTGCCCACCAACTATTGGCCCTTTCCACATCAATTTAGGTGAATTTGGCTTTGTAATATCCAAGCCATAATACTCAGTTCCACCTCGTCTTAGACCAAAAAACACCCAAACTCTGTCAGCGCCATTTACAACACCATCATTATTTCCATCATCAAAGAAAACCGACATAGACCCATCTATACCGTAAACTTTAACCCCTTCTTTATTATCTCGAAGAGGTTTAATAATTTTATACAAGCTTCGGGGTATAAAGGCCCAGCTTTCCTTGAGTACATCATTTTTATCCTGAAACATATGCAAATAGCCTGCATTGGTCCCAATCAAAATACGTACGTCATCGTTGCCATAATCGATTGTTGTTGGCTTTGAGTGAAGCGGATCTCCAAAGATATTTGGACGGGTATCATCGGTTGAACCATCACTATTTTCATCATCCACATCGCGGCCTCTAGACCAGTCAATAAGATCAAACACTTCATCTGGATCAGACTCAAAATCCTCTGCAGCTTTAAAACGATTTCCGTAATGGATAATGACCCTATAGTCAGTGAATGGAAGCATTCGACCACCAGAGACATTTGTCAAAACCTTCCTGTCTTTATTCGGTATGCTTGATTGTTGAGATAAATATGAATTGACTCCTCCATATTCAACAGCATTGCCGTCAGCTTCACTACTACCGTCTGGCCAAAAGGTGTGAGCATCTTTGTTTATTTGCCCATTTTCATCTAGTGCTAGATTACCTTTAAAATCAACGATAGTATCACCCGATACTTTTAATTTTTTCAGATTGCCGCGCCAGCGTGCGCTGGTACTTGGGTAAAACATTGTGTAGTATAATGAATCTCTACTACGTGTTTGATCAGCGTTATTCGAAGCCACCGAAGGGGACGTAAAAGTTCCAACTTCAGCCCTAAGACCATTAAATGTTTGCTCTAAAGAATCAGCTAATTCTTTTGGGTTTTCTGCTTTGAAGTAGCTTCCCCCCCCTTCATTCGCGGCCTTTTTTAGTAATGCTTCACCTCTTTCTAAAAGCCCATTACCAAAACCTATTGTATTGATAAATACCTTGTCTTTAATCTTCGCCGTTTTTGGAAATATGTCTATGTCCACATCATCTGTGCCATGCATAACTTTAGCAAGGGCTGCTAAGTAGCTGTTTGCATTGTAATCATCAAGGATAGGCGTTGCGGGCTTTCCAAAAAATTGCCGGTGCAACAAATCTATTTCATTATTTCTAGCATCATCAAAGTAAGGGGAACCATCGGTAATAATTAAAACATTCACACTGTTATCACAACGTTCATCTTTTGTGAGTCTAGAGTCAAAAGGAGAAAGATATTTTTTACCAATTTCTGCCGAAGTATCGCGCAACGAAGGATCTATAACGCTTGCAAAATCAACATTTTGCCCAGTTAGGTACATGTATGTTTCCCACAATGTTTCAGTAATAGGCGTGGAACCACCAGCAAACGTATCGCTTATAATTGATTTTAACTTTTTATGCTCTGTGCCAACTTTGGCTCTAAAATACCCGCCTTGATTATGCGCAAACCTCACAAACCCGTAATCAAGGTCTGGGTTATTATTTATTGTTTTTATGATTGTATCTTTTGCTACCTTCATCCGGCTGTCAGGACATGGAAACCAATAACGATCGGTCGGGTGAAAACATTTGTCTCCTGTATTAGCAGATTGCATCATGCTTCCAGATGTATCTAAAATAAATATTACACGACCTTTTTCTGTAAGGTCTTTATCGTAATTAACATACAGCTCTATATCATCGGCATAGCTTTTGCTATCCAAAAATAGAGAGCAAGCGACTGAAAGACAAAGTAATAAATTTAGACTTTTCATAGCGACCTTCTTATCAACCACCCGTATTCAGGCTCGCCATTTCCTGGGCAACCCCTGTTGTAATCGTCAAAGTATGCTTACTTTTAGTGCCATAGGTAATGGTGGTATCAACTTGAACCATGTTGCAGGAGATACCTGCAGTGAAGTTAAATTTACGCGGACAAGGTAAATCAAGAACACCGTTATTTAAATTTGTCATCGTATTGGTTGCGTCGCCAACCTTTCCCATTGCATAGCCACCATCAGGAATTTCTGCCGCTTTCATTAAAAATGCACTGTCGCCACCCGCGGCAGCTTCGTTTGCAATAACTTGCTGAACAGTTCCTATTAATTCATTTTCTGCTGTTTCTCGCTCTTGGGCTGCATTAGTAATTTTAATATCTATGCTACTACTACTCATCAAAGAAACGGCAATACCTGTAACAGCTACCACCATAATCAAAGCAACGATTAACACCACCCCTTGTTGTTTCTTTTGCAAGGTTAAATGCGCCATAAATTTGCTCCAACATTGTTCAAGCGGATAGTGGTCGTAAATAGTGCGCGTCGGTAGTTATCGTCAAATGTAAGAACGCGGCTATTTGCGTCTTCACCCAATGTATAAGTTTGATTTTTTGACTTAAGGTTTGAATCTGGTAAAAGCGATCTCACAAGTAAGAATACTTGCACTGTCAAAATACCACGGCGATTTTCCCAATCAGTGTTGGTCATCTGGCTGATACTTTTATATGTATCAACACGACTGTTATTTGTAGTATCAAGACCAAACACAAAGTGCATATTTTCTACCCCTTCCATAACCGTTTCAGTTGTCATGCCCCCAGAAGGAGTCAAGCGTTTACGTCTAAGTAAAGGAACAGACACTCTTTGATCATTAATGGGGTAGGTTTGCTTTGTTATGTAATAAACATGATGTCGATAGCGCCAAATCGTTGCATTAACATTTACAGCTGCTGCCGCGATTGGGCCGCGCTGAAACTCAGCAAGCTCTTGCTCGGCGATAAAATAGTAATACTTATTATTGGTTTGATTTGGCCTTATCTGTAGCCCTTCTAAAAACTTAATTTGTAAAACATCTGTGTTTTTTTCAACATTAGTAATACAGCCAAGTGCCGTGCTAGTGGTTGTTTGCACTGCATAAACAGAGCGAAAGTTACTGGTTGCAGCTGTATCTGGAAAGCTGCCATTATTAAGGCCTTCTGAACAATCATTGCCAGGATTTCCTAAACTGTTTGTATTTGCATCTGAGAAAGAGTCTTCATAAAACGTGCCCCAAAAACCAATCTGTTCAATATCACGTTGCATGATATTCATAGCCAGTCTGCCAGTTTCTTGTAGCTCACCAATTGTCATCGTGTCACGAGTTGTTGATTTCATGCTTATATAGGTAAACATCACCCCGCCGAGCACCACACCTCCGATGAATAAAGCAACCATCATCTCGACGAGAGTAAATCCATTATGCTTTTTCATATCAAGACCTTAAATAAATATAGCTTTGTAGAACAATCAAACGTCGCTTATCGCCTTTAGAACCACAATCAATTGCAGCTGTATCTTTATTAGCACTAAGTTCTTGACGGCCTTGCCAACTGATCACAACCTCAATATTAAATTCGTTAGCATTGCCTGCAGCAACGGGAGTACTATTAATGCACACAGTTGCATCGTCTAAAGCGCCGGTGTTTTCACGAGCCTGAATTGCACGCACCCACTGTTGTTTATCTAATTCTGCCAATTGCTGAGCACTACATGCTGAGTTATAGCAACTCAAACTCGTGTTTAGAGCTGTATCACTATCGAAAGTGCCATTGTATAACGCAGCAAAGCCAGGTGAGTCATTCGCTCGCATACGCTGGATAATGTCATTACCAAGTGCCACAGCAGCTGCACGCTGCATTGAATCAAAGCTAGCTTGTTTTGCTTTAGCTTGTAAGGCCACGGCACCCAATAAACCAAAACTCAAAATAACAAAAGCAATAAGCACTTCAATAAGCGTAAAGCCGTTCTGCTCAGAATGTTTAATCATGGTGAAGTTCAATGATACTTTTACATACCGTAAGAGTATTACGACACAAATAAATAACAACCTGTATATGGACAAGCGGTCATAATGCGCGATAAACGGCACTTTAACTTTCTTCAGAACCAAGTCGCGAATAATAAAGAAGCTGGGACTTTAGGAGATAAGCTGCTGTATTGAGAATTTTTATTATTTACCCATTACAGCTTTAACATTTTTAAGCTCTCGGCGACTAACTGCCAAAGGCTCCTCAAACTGCTTCATCGTAACTGTATGCCTACCTGAAGATGGGCTATTAAGGCTAACAATATGTTGCTTATTCACAAGTGTATTTCGGTGAATTCTAAGTAGCTGCAGCGGATAGGTTTGCTCTAGTTGCTTTAAACTTTGCTCAACAAGTGCCTCACCTTCAAAAAACACTACTCGGGTATATTTTTGCTCTGCGATACAGCAAACCACATCATCTACATTGACTCGTCGTATTACACCTGCAAGTTGATAACTAATGTAGTTATTTTCGGGGGCGGTTACTTGAGTACGGTTTAATTTACTCAGTTGCGTCATTGCTTTGGTTAATGCCTGCTCAGACACAGGTTTAACTAAATAGCCATCAACAGCGAGCTCAAATGCAGTTAGAGCATGTTCTGAATGGGCCGTTAAAAACATAACTGCAGGCGGGATCGAAAACTGTTTTAGCTCTGCGGCCACTTCAAGGCCAGACTGCTTAGGCATATTAATATCAAGCATCACTAAATCGGGCTGTAGTTGCTTACAAAGTTCAATTGCTTGCTCACCATTACTTGCTTCACCAACAATAGTGCAACCCTCGTTTGCAGCTAATAAACGTTTTATACGTGCCCTTGCTAGTGGTTCATCATCAGCAATCAAAACTTTTATCATGCATCCCTCTGCTTTGGTATTACCAGCTTCACTCTAAATACATCATCACGAATTGTGGTCGTCAGCTGTGCTTTTTGTTGATAGAAAAGTGCCAAACGTTGGCGAATATTATCCAGTGCCATCCCATTTCCTGTTCGTGAGTTATTCACTTCTGCAGCTACAGGATTCGTTATAATAAAGGTATAAGCTTTATCCGACTGATGCATTTCAACAGAAATATTGCCTTGTTCTGCTGGCTCGACGCCATAAAATACCGCATTTTCAATAATCGGCTGTATTGTTAAACACGGAATATCAATGTCTGGCAACTCGTCAGGTAATTGCCAGCTTAATGCTAGGCGTTCGCCATAGCGCCAACGTTCAAGTGCCACATACTGCTGGCACAAAGTGATTTCATCAGCAAGCTTTATGGCTTTACCGCTGCGCATTGCGGCCTGTGACAGCGCCGCCAGCGCTAAAATTGCTTGTTCAGCCGCGTCAGCATCGTAATGGGTAAGCTCAGCAGCAGTGTTTAAACTATTAAACAAAAAGTGAGGGCGTATTCTTGCTTGTAATGCATCAAGTTCAGCCTGCGCTAACGCTTTCGTTTGTTGCTCTTTTTGATTATGAATAAGCAAAAATTGGCTGAATAGCGCCGTTACCAAAAATATGATCAGTAAATTGCTGACAATAAAGCTAGCCCTCGACTCCATAGGGAACACATCTGAAAACACTGACAAAAACAGCCAGCTAAAAACATACGTTAATGCCAGTAACGTGAATATCAGAATGAATAGCTGCTTTGAATGTGACAGCTTTGTAAGTAAGGCCCGGCACACATACAGTAACGACAAGCTTGATAGAAAAATTAGATGTAAAAAGCAGCTAAATATAGCAAGGCGTGACCAAACATCACCTAAACTCATGGGTGAGAAGGCGAGCAAAATAGCGATGACTTGGCTGACGATCAGTGTGGCAAGGACACCGCGAGATTGAAAAAGAGCCGCAATCAGCAAGCCGTTAGAATTAGGCTGTTTGCTCATGGGCTCCTCTTTTAATTGTTGACTACTATTTGCTTAGATTAGCGTAGCTCAACAGGAACGGCAAATACTATGTTCTCTTCTTCACCAGGATTTTCAACAACTTGATTGCCACCCAATTCTTTTAGACGAGCAATTACTTGTTGAACTAAAACTTCTGGTGCAGATGCACCCGCAGTCACACCCACTGTATTGACACTGTTGAACCAATCCGCTTCAACATTACTCGCATCATCAATTAAATAAGCAGTGGTGCCCATTTTGTCAGCAAGTTCACGTAAACGATTTGAGTTAGAGCTATTTTTAGCCCCTACTACAAGCAGCACATCCACTTTATCTGCTAAGTCACGGACTGCATCTTGACGGTTTTGCGTAGCATAACAAATGTCATCTTTACGCGGGCCATCAATTGCCGGAAACTTAGTACGAAGTGCATCAATCACATCTGCCGTATCATCTACAGATAACGTCGTTTGGCTACAGTAAAACAGGTTTTCAGGGTTTTTAACCGTTAGGCCAGCAACATCTTCAGGGGTTTCTACTAAGTAAATACCACCCGCTTCGTTGTCGTACTGCCCCATTGTGCCTTCTACTTCAGGATGACCATGGTGACCAATTAACACGCATTCAGTGCCTTTACGACTTGCGCGTGTTACTTCCATATGTACTTTTGTCACAAGCGGGCAAGTGGCATCGAACACTTTAAGGTCGCGGCGTTTTGCTTCACTACGTACTGCCTGCGATACACCATGCGCACTGAAGATAACAATGCTGTCGTCAGGAACCTGATCTAGCTCTTCAACAAACACAGCACCGCGATTTTTTAAGCCATCAACAACATATCGGTTGTGAACGACTTCATGGCGCACATAAATTGGCTTTTCAAAGATATCCAGTGCACGCTCCACAATGCTAATTGCACGGTCTACACCTGCACAAAAGCCACGTGGATTCGCTAATAAAATGTCCATTAACCTGTTACCTCTAAAATATCAACTTCAAAGGTTAAGCGCTGCCCTGCAAGAGGGTGGTTAAAGTCAATCGTGACTGAGTCACCTTGAACTTCACGAACAAGACCCGGAAGCTCAGTGCCATCAGGCTGAGTAAAGGCAATGATATTACCTACTTCAGCAGGAGTGTCTGAACCAAACTTGCTGCGATCAACATAATAAATGTTATCTGGATTTGGCTGACCAAATGCATCTTCTGGCTCTAATGCAAATGACTTACTGTCACCAGCCGCTAAACCGAGTAAACACTTTTCAAAGTTTGCTGTCAGGCTACCATCACCCATTCGCAATTTTGCAGGTTTATTATGTACCTTAGTTGAATCGGCTGCTGAGCCATCTTCTAACTTAATTGAGAAATGAAAGATCACTTCAGAGTTTTCACCAATTACAGCTTGGCTCATGCTTGTTGCTCCTTAGGACTTTCGCCTGTGAAGGCATCAAATAAAAGTAATGCGGCACCGATACAAATTGCACAATCGGCAATATTAAAAACAGGAAAGTGCCAGTTTTCGTAATATACATGCAGGAAGTCAATGACATAGCCATAAGCGATGCGGTCGTATAAGTTGCCAATCGCACCGGCTAATACTAACGCATAAGCAGAACATAATACTTTATTAGACGCTGGTAAGCGTTTCAGCCACCACACTAAAAGCACACTGATCGACACTGCAATCAAACTAAAGAACCAACGCTGCCAGCCACCTGAATCACTTAAAAAGCTGAAGGCTGCACCATAATTATGTACATAAGTGAAATTAAAAAACGGCAGAATATCAATCGACTCTTCGTAGGCCATGGTACTAACGACAAGTGATTTTGTCGCATAGTCTACTACCAAAAGTAATAGACTAAGCCATAACCAAACCAAGCCACTTTTTCCGGCTAGTTTGCTCACAAACAACTCCTATGCGAACTGACGCTGTTCACCATCGCCATCAACATTGCTTACACAACGGCCACAGATCTCAGGGTGAGCAGGATCAGCACCTACATCATCACAGTAATGCCAACAACGCTCACATTTTTCAGCGGTTGTTGCAGCAACTTTAATGTATAAGCCATCAATTTCTGTAGCTTGTGTATCTTCTGGCTGTGCTGTCACAGTTTCAACGGTTACGCCTGAAGTTAATAGTACAAAGCGCAGTTCATCACCTAATGCAGCTAATTTCGCGCTTAGCTCTTCACCTGCATAAATGTTTACGTTTGCTTGTAGAGTTGCACCAATAACTTCTTCTTTACGAGCTGCTTCTAGTACACGGTTTACTTCATCACGCACGTTAAGGATTGTTAACCAATCCTCGTTGCTGAATTTACCTTGTGAAGAGGCTTGCAAGCCATCGTACCACACTGAAGTGAATACAAATTTGTCACGCTCACCTGGTAATGCTTCCCAGATTTCTTGCGCGGTGAAGCTTAAGATCGGTGCCATCCAACGCGTCATTGCTTCAGCAATATGGTAAAGCGCAGTTTGACATGAACGACGCGCGTGGCTGTCGCTTTTCGCTGTGTATTGACGATCTTTGATTACGTCTAGGTAGAACGAACCAAGCTCACCAGTACAGAAGTTCATTAGCTTTTGCGTTACAAGTAGCATTTGATACTTGTCGTAAGCCGCTAAGATTTCATCTTGAAGTTCAGCTGCACGGCCCACAATCCAACGGTCAAGCTCAACCATGTCTTCAATAGCAACTTGATCAGTTTTTGGATCAAAACCATTTAAGTTCGCAAGTAAGTAACGGCTCGTGTTACGAATACGACGATAACGGTCTGCTGAACGCTTAAAGATTTCATCAGATACAGTCATTTCAGCTGTAAAATCAGTTGATGCAACCCATAAACGTAAGATGTCAGCACCTAGTTTGTTCATCACGTTTTGTGGCGAAATTACGTTGCCTAATGATTTAGACATCTTGCGGCCATTTTCATCAACCGTGAAACCATGTGTTAGCACTTGCTTATATGGCGCATGACCATTAATAGCAACCGATGTCATCATTGACGACATAAACCAACCACGGTGTTGATCAGAACCTTCTAAGTAAAGATCAGCAGGACCGGTTAAATCTTCACGTGCATCAACCACACATGCGTGAGTCACACCTGAGTCAAACCATACATCTAGCGTATCTTGTACTTTCATGTATTGCTCAGCGTCATCGCCAAGTAAGGTTGCTGGATCTAAGTCATACCAAGCTTGAATACCTGATTTTTCAACCAATTTCGCAGCTTCTTCAATTAGCTCTTCGGTATTCGGATGAAGCACACCAGTGTCTTTATCAACGAATAATGCAATTGGCACACCCCATGTACGTTGACGTGAAATACACCAATCAGGACGGCCTTCAACCATGTTTGCAATGCGGCTCTCGCCCCACTCAGGTAACCACTCAGTCTTTTTGATTTCGCTTAATGAATCTTGACGAAGGTTAGCTTGGTCCATACTTACGAACCACTGTGGCGTAGCTCGGAAGATAATAGGTGTTTTATGACGCCAGCAATGTGGATAGCTGTGCGTAAGCGCATGATGATGCAATAACGCATTGTTTTCAGTTAATACGTCAATAACGCTCGTATTCGCTTTAAATACGTGCTGGCCTGCAAACATTGGTGTGTCAGGTAAGTAAACACCGTTAGCACCAACCGGATTAGCTACTTCTAAACCATAAGCAAGACCTGCCGCGAAATCCTCTTGACCATGACCAGGTGCGGTATGAACAACACCAGTACCAGAATCAGTCGTTACGTGATCAGCAACAATCACAGGCACTGTGAAGTCATAGAATGGGTGAGCAACTTGTAAGTTCTCAAGTGCAGCACCTTTTACATAACCGAGTACGTGGTAATGTTTGAAGCCATAACGGTCCATAGCATCTTTAACTAGCTCAGAACCTAAAATTAGACGTTGCTGTGCACCTTCATCATCAATTTGAACAAGAGCATATTCAAGCTTTTCGTGAACCGCTACTGCACGGTTAGCTGGTAATGTCCAAGGTGTTGTCGTCCAGATCACTGTACTAACTGCACCTGTACCTTCATGGCCTTCAGCAAGTTCAAACGCATTAATTACAGCATCTTGATCAGCAAACTGAAAACGCACATCGATTGCTGGAGACTGTTTATCTTGGTATTCAACTTCCGCTTCAGCAAGTGCTGAACCACAATCTGTACACCAGTGAACAGGCTTAGCACCTTTGTGTAAGTGACCATTTTTAATGATGCGACCAAGTACACGAATTGCATTCGCTTCAAAGTCAAAGTTCATTGTTAAGTAAGGCTTGTCCCAGTCACCAAATACACCAAGACGTTTAAAGTCTGTTTTTTGACCTTCGACTTGTTTTTTTGCGTATGCGCGACATTTTTCACGGAACTCAGCAGCAGACACCTTCACGCCTGGCTTGCCTACTTTCTTTTCAACCATTAATTCAATTGGTAAACCGTGACAGTCCCAACCCGGCACGTAAGGTGCGTCGAAGTCAGACAAAGTTTTTGACTTAACAATAATATCTTTAAGAATTTTGTTTACCGAGTGGCCTAAATGGATATCACCGTTTGCATACGGAGGACCGTCATGCAAAATGAAGGTTTTTTTACCTTTTTTAGCGCTGCGAATTTGACCGTAAAGATCGTCTTCATACCATGTCTTAAGCATCTTTGGTTCACGTTGTGCCAAATTGCCGCGCATTGGAAACGCTGTTTCCGGTAAATTCAAAGTATGTTTGTAGTCGCTCATTAATCCTACTTTCCGTATCGGCTACCTAATTTAAACCAAAACACTGCTTAGCGGCGGTTACATCATCTGCAATCTGCGCCGTCAGTTGTGTTAATGTCTCGAATTTTTTCTCATCGCGAAGCTTTTTAATAAGCTCCACGTGCATAAATTGTCCGTAAATGTCTTGCGCAAAGTCGAAAAGATGGACTTCTAACAATGCGCGTGTTCCATTAAATGTGGGTTTGTTGCCAATATTTGCAACCCCATATAATTCTTTATCACCAACTTTAGCTCGTACCGCAAATACCCCATTTACAGGGCATACTTGGCGTTTTAGTGCTATGTTGGCAGTTCTGAACCCTAATTCACGACCTTTCGCCCAGCCATGAATAACACGTCCAGAAATCGCATAACCATGACCTAACATGGTTTTTGCATCTTCTAATTGCCCTGCAGCAAGCGCATGGCGAATAAGGGTACTACTAACTCTATCATTGAGTCTGCGAAAACTTGCAGTACTTTTCACATCCATGTTCAGCTCAGTGCCCATGGTTTTTAGTAATGCAAAATCACCACGACGACGTTTGCCAAAACAAAAGTCATCACCAACAGTTAATGCCTTAACGCCTAGTTTTTCAACCAGTACTTGGCTGACAAACTGTTCTGCTTCCATGTTGGCAAATTGCTGATTAAAGCTAATGCAAATCACTCGCTCCACGCCTAATTTAGCAAGCAAACTGAGCTTATCACGTAGTCGAGTTAAACGCGCGGGAGCATTATCTTTAGCAAAAAACTCTTGTGGCTGAGGCTCAAATAACATCACGGTACTTGGCAATTGATGCTTTTCTGCGTCTTGCAGCAAGCCTTTAATCACTTCTGCATGACCTAAGTGCACGCCATCAAAATTACCAATGGTCAACACACAGCCATAATGCTGCGCGCGAATATTGTGAATACCTCTAATTAACTCCATGCCACCTTTTTGCCTTTATCAGCGAGCCCAAAACATTGATATCGGGCTTGAAGCGCCGATTATAATCTTTTTTTTAGTTTGATTCAGTAGTTGCAACACTTTTTATCGTATTTAGTCGCACACCTAAAATGAATAAGGCCGCAAAGTAAACAAAAACCGCCAGCACTAATAACCCACTCAACAGCAGCACTTGTTCAGTAAAGTACCATGTTTTCCACGCAAATTGCTGGCCAACATACCACACTGCAGCAGCCATTAATAAACTTGAAAACAAACACTTAAAGGTGAAACCAAGGCTCATCGCAGAAAACTGATAAACGCCTTCTTTACGTAGTTGATGATACAACAAATAGGCATTACAACTGGCCGACATCGCGGTTGCTAACGCTAACCCCAAATAGCCAATAAATGGAGCTAGCATAATGTTAAACACCATATTTAACACCAGTGTTTTAATGCCTATTTTTACCGGAGTTTTAGTATCTTGACGTGAATAAAAACCCGGAGCTAACACCTTGATTAACATAAAGCTAACCAGTCCCACTGAGTAGGCCATCACACCGTAACTTACCGCTTTTACATGATCAATTTCACCGTTTTGAAACGCACCATGATCAAATAAAACCGTAATAATGAGCGGGCTTATCACCATTAAGCCAAACATGGCTGGCAAGCCTAAGAAAATAACAAACCTCACCCCCCAGTCGAGGGTTAGTTGAAAATCTTTTGTGCTATTGGTGCTATGTAACTTAGACAATGCAGGCAATATGACCGTCGCGATACCGATACCGAATAAGCCAAGAGGAAACTCAATTAAACGGTCTGAGTAGTAGAGCCACGCGATAGAGCCGGTCATCAACATCGAGGCGATCATAGTGTCGAGTAACAGGTTTATTTGACTGATAGACACGCCAAACAAGGCTGGTAGCATGAGTTTTCGGACTTTCTTAACGTTTTCATCTTGCCAGCCCCATTTAGGGCGGCTCAACATGCGGGCACGATACAAAAATGGCAACTGGAATAATAACTGTACTAAGCCCCCTACAAACACGCCGATGGCAAGCGCGTATGCCCCCACCGAAAATTTATCGTGTAGAAAAACAGCACACGTGATAATTGATACATTTAACAGCACAGGGGTAAATGCCGCAACAGCAAAACGATTATATACGTTCATAACCGCACCACTTAAGGCAACCAGACTCACAAAAAATAAATAAGGGAAAGTCAGCTTTAACAGTGCACTAGCCAGTACGAACTTTTCTGCATTTTCGCCTCCTTGCCACCAATCGATAAACCAGCCAGTACCAAATAAGGCCGCTATCACAGGAGAGGCAACAACCCCAAACAAAGTAACAATTAATAAAATAGTACCTAGGGTACCGGCTGCTTGAGCTACAAACAGCCTCACTTTATCATCGCCTTGTTGTTCTTTTATCTCAGATAAAACCGGCACAAAAGCTTGAGCAAAGGCACCTTCGGCAAACAAACGTCTTAAAAAGTTAGGAATTCGATTGGCAAATAAAAACACATCCGCAGCAGCACTGGCACCTAGCAGATTTGCCACAACAGCATCTCGTACTAACCCTAAAATACGCGAGATCATCGTCATTGCACTAACAATCATCCCAGAACGAAATAATCCTTTTGCCACCTTAAACCCATTATCAAAAAACTTCTAAGATGGGCGATTATGCCTAAAATATCTTTAAAGCACTAGGCTCGAACCCGACCCTTTGTTACAATGGCGATATTAACTGCTAAAGCGGCAAATTGATGTTCGTTATAAGGAGCAGTTTTTCTTGAGATGTCAAAATTTCGTTGACATTCATGATAAAAACAGGCATATTCCACGGCCTTTAAATTAAGCTTATTTTAAGATTGTTAGGAGCAAACCTTGGCTAACATCAAGTCTGCAAAAAAACGCGCTATTACGAGCGAAAAAAATCGTCAACATAACGCAAGCCGTCGTTCAATGATGCGTACTTACTTCAAAAAAGTAGTTACTGCTATTGAAGCGGGCGACAAAGAAGCTGCACAAGCGGCATTCGCTGTTGCAACACCTATCCTAGACCGTTACGCAACTAAAGGTCTAATCCACAAGAACAAAGCAGCTCGTCATAAGAGCCGTTTAGCAGCTAAAATCAAAGCGCTATAATTTGTTTTTGATGAATATGAAAAAACCGGCTTTTGCCGGTTTTTTTTTATCTGTAATTTAATACCAATCCGCTTAATTAAGTAGTCTATTTTGAGGCAATAAAACCTCGTTGATAAAAAGGCAAAAATTTCGTTATTTAGTTGTTCTAAAAGAGAAATTTATAACGCAGTTAGCGACAGGTTTAATCCCTCAAAATGATTAAGTATTATTGCGGGTTGGTATAAAAGGCACGTGTTCTATATGCCTTATTAAAGTTGTTAACTAGACAATTTCGAGCTCTGGATAAAACTTTTTCAGCATAGCGGCAATCTTCTTAGGTGTGAAAGGTTTTACTACAAACCCTTTAGCGCCCTTCTCAATCGCTTCTTTAACGTTTTCTACTGTTGAATGGGCTGAAACCATTACTACGTTTGCTTCAGGCGAAATTTCGTTGATTTGCGAGATAATCTCTTTGCCGTCACCATCGGGTAATTCAATATCTAAAAAGATAATATTGAACTCTTTTTCTTTACATGCGCTTAAACACTGCGCGGCCGTAGAAGCCTCACGCACATTATCGATACCTAGGTGCATTAATGTTTGATTTAAAAAACTGCGAACTGTGCCTACGTCGTCCACAATAAGAATTGAAAGCTGCGTATCCATACTATTCCTCTTAAACTATGAAGATAAACACTCATTGCACTGTAGAGTGTAACGCATTTAAGCTATAAGTGATTTGAATTTGACTATTATATCAAAAACTTCGTTATAATCTCATTATAGAGACCTATGTTTAAAAGGCCAGATAAGCTTTATGTCTAATAAAATAAAAAAACAATCTTTGCTTGGTAAAACACCTGCACGAAAAAAACCAACACAAGCAAAGCGCCAAAGACCAGCCCCCCAGCAACAAGCGCGTGCACAAGCTGCGCAGCAAAGCGTTCCTGAAGTCGAACTTAAAAAAAGTAAAACACGGTGGTACGCGCTCGCAGCAGTTGTATTAATTCTGCTAATTACGCCCAAACCTGTGTTAATCACTTATGAAAAGCTAGGTATGGTCTCGCAAAGTGTATTTTGGCCAGGGGTTTTTGGTTATGGTGCAAACTTATTTGATTCAACCCTCAGCCCCCGTGCAGACCTAAGCCGCAACATTATTTACCTGTGCCAGGATAAGCGCAAACCAGATACCTGCCAGAAATATCGCGTGACAGAGCAAAGTGGTTTTTTTGCTGCCATGAAAAAGCTAATAATGGATTAAAAAATCTAATCCGAAAATTTAAAATTACTTGGTTGAAAGCTGTGTAAAAGATCACCATAATGGCGCTCCTTTTTCAACACAGACACGATCAGATACGACCATGCTAAACGAGCTAGATTGGCTTTTAAACTTAACGTTACTTGCACTAGGACTAGGTGCATTTTTTATTAACCAGCTTACATTACTGCGTTTTGCAGCGATTAGCGCGTGTAGTTTATTATTTTTATCGTTTAGTTTAGATCTGATGTCATCAAGCGTTATCTCAAATATGAGCTTGGTGTTGATCAACACATTTTATTTATTCAAGGTCTACACATTTGGCCAATTGAATATCAATCAAGGTTAATCTTCTCCTAAGATAAATTGATAGAATAGGCTATCCCATCTATCAGCTTTTATGCCCAAGCAGTCCTCTGCTTGGGTTTTTTTTTACTTACAAAATGATTGAACTGAGATACCATTAATGGCGTATATAAATAATTTGGAGGTACCTTATGTCATTAAACGACTTCGACTTATTTCTCTCATCAATGGAAGACGTAAAACCTCTTAAGCATGACACTGTTCAATTTGATTCTACGAAACAGGGCCCTTCTTTAGCGCAACAAGAAAAACGTAAAGCAGCTGAGTGTGATTTAGCAATTGATGAAAACTATTTACGTACTGAATTCGTTGAGCTATTAGATCCTCATGCCATATTGGCATTTAAAAAAGATGGCGTACAAGGCCAAGTATATAAAAACCTGCGCTTAGCTAAATATCAACTCGATGCCACGCTTGATTTGCATGGCCAGCCTCTTCAACGAGCGCGCAGTACGCTTTTTAATTTTATTGATGACTGCCATAAACGAAATATTCGTGTCGTACTAATTCGCCATGGTATTGGTATCAAAAATAAATCACAGCCGGGTATTTTAAAGAGCTATACCAATAAGTGGCTGCAAGAAATTCCAGCGGTTTTAGCCTTTCATAGCGCCCTTAAGCATCATGGTGGTAGCGGTGCGACGTATGTGATGATTAAAAAGTCAGACGAGAAGAAACACGAGAACAGAGAAATCCATTCAAAAAGAAGTTAATAGAATAAGTGATTGAAGTGCAGCATAAAAACATGCTGCACATATTAACTGTGATTGGTTGGTTATGATTGGCTTACTTCAATAGCCTGAGCTGGCTGCTCCGACGCATTCGCTTGATTAAACCATGCTGAAACACCAAGAACGATTACTGACACTACGACTAGACTAAATTTAGCTCCACCTTGATTAGATTTCATAACGCCTCTTTTTTATTGTTGTTTTTTTATTGAGCAACAACAGAATAGCAAAGTTACAGATGTTAACAAGGTGTACATTAAACTAATTTGTAATGTGTCAATAACCTTTTGTTCTATCAACCTGATTTATTAGGTTTTTACCTTCAATTAATCTTTTGACATTACCCGCAATTTGCAAAGTCACAGTCTCTAAATCTGACAATGCAGCACAGTGAGGTGTTAAGGTCACCTTTTCATGAGACCAGTAAGCATGCGACTTAGGTAAAGGCTCTTCGCTAAACACATCAAGGGTAGCGCCGCGTAATTGCTCACTATCAAGTGCTTCAAGCAAATCTTCATCGACAACATGCTTGCCTCTGGCAACATTAATAAGCACCGCATGATTTTGCAATTTACTTAGCAGTGATTTGTTAATGATACCCTGAGTGTGTTGGTTAAGTGGCAACAAGCACACGAGATAATCAATTTGACCAAGCATGTCATCTAATCCCTGCTGTGTGTAATAGGTACTTACTTCAGCATCGTGTTTTTCACTATTAGACCAAGCACTCACTCTAAAGCCATTTGCGAGTAAACGCTTAGCACAGGCTTTACCGAGTTCACCATAACCCAAAATACCCACATGTTGATGTGAATACGCTCGCTTTGGCTTCCAAGTACTGGCTGATTGTTTTAAATAATATTCTTTGAGTCTCAGCTTGTGTGCCAACACATGGGTCAACACGTACTCTGCCATATCATTCGCAAGATTATCATCAACAATTCTAACAACGGGGACGTGCGCCGCTATCTTCGTTAAGTCGATGCTATCAACGCCAGCCCCAAATGAAGAAACCGCTTTTAAATTTACCAGCTTAGGCCATAAATCAGCAGGGGCATTCCAAGCCAATACAAACTCCACGGCTTGGTAATCAGTGCATTCAGACCAAAGCTGCACGTCAACCTCTGGTAATAACGCTTGTAATCGGGCAATTAATTGGCTGCAATCTCGGCCAGTTACAGCTACAAGTAAAATCATTGTCTTCTCCATTTTGCCTCGTACTCGAAGCGCTCTTTAAAAAGTCACACAACTGCAACCTAACTGTCACAGCGAACTCTTACCCTAACCTCATCGCTGAATGCGTTTATGTTTGAGGTTTGTATGATCAGTGTTGATAAAGTAATAGAAGCAAATTTACCACAGTTAGAAAATTCACCAAAAGTAAAAGGCTTAGTAAAGAAAGGTTTGGGTTATTTATTACACGAGCAAGAGTTTGTTGCCTTTGGTGATGCATACCCACACTTACAAGGACTTGAGTTTGTAGAGCAAGTACTTGATGAGCTAGACTTTGACACGCGCTACAAGCCAAAGCAGATGGAACATATTCCTAGTGAAGGTAATGTCGTTATTGTCGCTAACCACCCTATCGGTTCTCTTGATGCATTAGCGCTAATAAAAGTCTTATCAAGTGTTCGCCCTGACTTAAAAGTCGTTGCAAACCGCATGCTGATGTCAATCACTCCGATGCATTCATTACTTCTTCCCGTTGACAACCTCTCTGGTACAAGCAAAAAGAAAGAGCTTGCTAATATCCAACAGCATTTAAAATCAGACGGTGCGTTATTAATCTTTCCTGCAGGAGAGGTGTCACGTTTAAGTCCAACGGGCATTAAAGACTGTAAATGGAATACTGGCTTTTTACGTATGGCGAAAAAGGCCAACGCACCTATTTTGCCTATTTACATCAAAGCGAAAAACAGCCCATTATTCTACGGCACCTCAATGATCTACAAACCCTTAGCCAGTTTGTTGTTAGTCAAAGAGATGTTTAAACAACGACAAAAATCATTAGAGTTTGAAATTGGCGCGTCCATCCCACCTGAGTCATATTTAATCGAGAATTTAAAAGACAAAGAAATAGCTCAGCTGATAAGAAAGCAGTTGTATCGACTTATCACAAAAAAACCTCTGCCGTTAAAAACGCAAACCCCTATTGCCAGTCCAGAAGCAACGAAAGACCTTAAAAAAGCTATTGAAGAATGTGAGTTATTAGGTGAAACCTCTGATGGTATGAAAATTTACTTATATCAATACTGTGGTAGCTCACCGATTTTCCGTGAACTGGGGCGACTGCGTGAAATTGCGTTTCGGGCAGTCGGTGAAGGCAGTGGCAAACGCCGAGATATAGATAAATACGACATGGATTATCAACACCTTGTACTGTGGGATGCTAAGCAACTTGAACTAGTCGGCGCATACCGACTTGCCTGCGCACAAGACATTATAGAAAAACATGGCCGTAAAGGTTTATATACCGATAGCCTATTTAGCTACAGCAATGATATGACGCCGTATTTTGAAAAGGGCATTGAGCTTGGTCGCAGCTTTGTGCAACCCAAGTACTGGGGCAGAAAGAGCTTAGATTATTTATGGTTCGGCATTGGCGCATTTGTGAACCGCTACCCGCAATACCGCTATTTGTTTGGCGCAGTTAGCGTATCTAACGCACTCCCCGAGCAAGCTAAATCACTACTCGTTCATTATTACCAGCATTATTATGGTGCTAAACAAGTGTTAGCTATCCCCAATAATGAATATCGCCATACCGAATCACAAAAAGAACAATGTGCTCAGCTATTTGCTGGGGATGATATTAAAGAAGACTTTGTTGAACTTAAGCATGTACTTGCCAATATCGGCGCGCAAGTCCCAACCCTATTTAAACAATACACCGAGCTTTGCGAACCTGGTGGCGTACAATTTTTAAGTTTTAGCATCGACCCTGAGTTTAATAACTGCATCGATGGTTTAGTGCTTGTCGACTTAGATAAAGTGAAAGCGAGTAAAGCCAAACGATACTTAGGACAGACACGCGAATAGTCGTTATAAAATAGCTAAAAAAAGTCGGCACGCTCGCCGACTTTTTTCTTTTTAATTAAAGATATTTCTAAGCGCAGCTAAATATATTTGCTCAATAGTTTTTAAATCTGCGATAGGAACATGCTCATTAACTTGATGAATGGTATGGTTTCGCACTCCACATTCAATCACTTGCGTGTGCTCATTAGCAAAAAAGCGACCATCTGATGTGCCACCACTAGTACTAAGCACCGGAAAGCTGCCAGTGATTTCATGCACGGCTTGTTCGAGCTGCTGCAATAAGCAATTGCTGGCCTGATGCAGGGTATAAAATGATTCACACGGGCGTTCCCAAACAAGCGTTAGCTGTGATGCTAGATCTGCCAATGCAAACTGAATTTCTTCTTTAACGTCTTTACTTTTGTAGCCATGACTATAACGTACGTTAAACGTGAGCTCACATTGAGCAGGAACAAGATTATCGACCACATTGGCAATATTAATTCCGGTCACTTGCAGTGTTGTAGCCGAACTAGCTTCATCTTTGTGCCAACTAATTGCCGTTAGGCGCTTCACAACCTCTGCACTTAAATGCGCTGCGTTTATGGTGTTTGCTGGATAGGCAACATGCCCTGCTTTACCTTGAATAGATAATCGAGCAGACAAAGCGCCTCTTCTGCCATTTTTAATGGTATCACCAACCTGCAAATGACTCGTCGGCTCGCCTACTAGGCAACCATCAAGCACAACACCTTGTTTGACTAGACGCTCAGCAATCAGTAAAGAGCCGTATTCAGCCTCGCCCTCTTCATCTGAGGTAATTAACCAGTAAAATGTGCCGCGTTTATTGCTATTTTGCGCTAAAAAGCGTTTTGTTGCGCAAAGCATGGCAGCAACGCCGCCTTTCATGTCTGCTGCGCCACGGCCATAGATATTGCCATCGACTATCTCAGCGCTAAATGGATCAACTCGCCAATCCCCTTCTGCAGCTGGTACTACATCAATATGGCCAGAAAAAGCAACGATAGGGCCTTCACCAAAAGTGATTTTAGCAATTAAGTTAGTTACATGATTAAAGCTAAATACTTCGCAATCAAAGCCGAGCTGGCTTAGGCTATCTTCAAGCCAATCAATTGCACCAGCTTGAGCAGGCGTTACCGATTTAAATCGGAGCAAGGTTTGTAATGTTTCTACCACGTCAGACTGCACTACTGAGCGCGTTGCTAACTCTGCATTTGATATCAAACTCATAATAACCCTAGTCAGTTAGAAAGCTTAGGTTATTACAACGAGAGATTATGACCGCAGTATGAAACTTAAATTAATGATTTCCTTCTTCAATGAGGGTTTCTTGGGTTACCTTGGCAATATCTTTGTCTTCTTTGGTTAATTGTGTTCGCTGCCAACGACCAGCTGCGAACCAAAGATAAGTAATAATAGCCACAAGTACATTAGTAATAGCAAACGAATACCATATGCCCTGTGGTCCAAGTGAAGTATGCTTTGACAAAATATACGCGGTAGGAAATTGAATAACGCATTGCGAAAGCAGTGACACAACCATAGCATTGAGCATGTTTCCTGAAGCCCTAAATGCAGCAACCACACAAAGCTGCACGCCTATTCCGCCCCAAGTTAAACACATAACGCGAATGAACTCTGCGCCACCAGCAATCACAGACTCATCATCAGGAATGAAAAAAGCCACAAAGTATTCAGCAAACAGATAAGCAACAACGCCCACTAATGTTAGGCCTAGTAATCCCCAAAGCGAGGCTAAACGTGTTATTTGTGCTGCACGCTGTGGATTTCTTGCCCCCATGTTTTGACCAACCAAGGTTGAAACAGCCATTGAAAGACCCATTGCAGGGATCATCACCATTTGTAAAATATTAGAACCAACACCATAAGAGGCAATGGTGTGCGTACCAAAGCTGGCAACCAAAAACGACATAATGATTAAGCCAAAGGCTCTCGCAGAAAGTTCAACCGAGCCAGGAGCCCCTAAAAAGAAGGCTTGTTTCATATATTGCCAGTCTGGTTTAAAGCTAGAGAGTTTAAGTTGGATGCCGTGGCGGCCTCGCAAAAACACCCATACCCCGATTGCAGCCGCTAAGCTTTGCGTGATTAGTGTGGCTAGTGCAGCCCCCATTACGCCAAATCCAGCAAAGTCACCAAAACCAAAAATCAGTAAAGGGTCGAGCACAAAATTGAGTAATACAGTAGCGCTTACAATATAAAGCGGTACCTTGGTTTGCCCTATGCCACGCATTAAGGCTTGAAACATGGCATAAATAAATACAAACACAACGCCAATAAAAGATACATGCATAAATTTAAGCGCATCACCAAACACTTGATCTTCAACACCTAATAAAGTCAAAAAGTAAGGAGAAAGCACATAGCCTATTAAACCAAGTATGGTTGCGGTAATTGTCACCATTAACATAGTTTGGGCAGCAACATGGTTTACCTTATCTTGCTGACCAGCTCCCATGTATTGAGCGGATAAAATAGCGCCCGCCATTGCCAAACCAGAGCCAATAGCAATCACCAAAAAGGTAACTGGCATACTGACAGAAACGGCAGCCACTTGTTCTGCCCCTAAGCGCCCTACCCAAAATGCATCGGTCAACTGATAAGCAGACTGCAAAATATTGATTAAGATGATCGGGATACCTAATTTAAGTAACGCTTTTGAAATCGAGCCATGAAGAAATAAGTGCTGAGGATCAGCCATGAAAAACACCTAATTAAGCAAATAACCCTGTTAGTTTACCAGCCGCAACTGAATATAGAGTCAATAAGAGTCAATCTTTTTTTTGCTGTACCTGTTTAAAAACTTAATCTAAATCAATAAATGGCTTCACTTAGTTCAAACATTTTTGAAACTTTGATCTAGAACAGGTTTTGTCCGCTTCAAGTTAGTAATAATAGCCTCAACCAAATAAGACAAGTAGTTCGCGGAGAACAACATGAAAACTAAATTAAGCATTGCATTACTTACTTCACTATTAGCACTCTCTCCTGTTGCAAACGCAAACTTAAGCGTGAACGTAGGTGCAATTAATGTAAACCCTGATAACGACAGCTCAAAAATCAATGAAGCACCAACGTTAGGTCTACGTGCAGATGATGATACTCAGCTAGGTATTACTGTAGATTATGCGCTTGATGACAATTGGGTAATTGAATTAGTAGCAGCAACACCTTTTAGTCATGATGTTCAAGGTGCAGGTGGTTTAGCAGGTAACAAAATTGCGAAAATCAAACATTTACCACCAACACTTTTAGCGCAGTACCACTTCTTAGACTCAACTTATAAGTTCCGTCCATTTGTGGGTGTAGGCGTAAACTATACTGTTTTCTTTGATGAAGAGCCTTCAGCTGCACTAAAAGCAACACTAGGCACTGACGATGTAGAAGTTAAACTAGATGATTCATTTGGCTTTGCAGCTCAAGCTGGTTTTAACTACATGATGAGTGAAAACTGGGGCCTTCATGGCATGGTTTCACTAATCGACATCGATACAGATGCAACTGTTTATGCTGACGGCGCAAAAGCGTTAACTTCAACTGTAGAAATCGACCCAGTTGTTGCTATGTTCGGTGTTAAATACAAATTCTAACTTTCATTTTGTGAAAGCCCATACGCACAAAAAGGCCATTTATTGGCCTTTTTTATTTCCATTCATCTCCTAATACCAAATTGCTATTTGTCTAAATTTTAAGACAAATTCTGTCAACCAATAAATTTGAACTACACTTAAAACTTAAGCTACACCTTTATCATTGGTTATTAAGTCACCAGTACAAAATATCATCGAAACTATGCCCAAGAGCATGCAATATCTGAATTTTCAGAGCTGGTCAATTGTTGTCCCTATTAGCCAGCAATTATAAAATAACCATAATAATTTTGACGTATAGAATGTAAATTGTGTGATAACGAGGGGCGTTAGTTGAAAATATTTTTTAATTCTTTAGTTCTGCTTACGTGTCTTAATTTAACTGCATGTAAAGTAAAAGACCCGAACGAAGGTAAACCAGATGAGCAAACGCAGGTCGCAATCAGCGATCGCGAAAAGCTGCTTGCTGGTAGTGCAAATATTTCTTTTACGATCACCGATGAAAATCAAACACCTCTAAGCAATATCAGTGTTACCTTAGCTGGGCAAAGCTATCAGTCTGATAGCGATGGTACTATAAGTGTTAGTAACCTTGCTTATGGCAATCATGCGATTATGGTTGAGCAAACGGGATATTTTCCGCGTGCAAGTATTGTCGTTAATCAACCAGACTCATCGACAACTACAGTCCAACTCCAAACTAAAGCATCGAGCAGTAAAAGCCTCTTATTTGCTGGCGATACCATGTTTGGCCGTCGTTATTTAGATCCCAATTTAAAAACCATGGGCACGTCTATTCCCGATGTAACTGATGCCTTGATCCATCCAGATACAGCCGGGGCAGACAGTATTGCAATTACTGCTGATGTCGCAGCCCTATTTGAAAATGCTGACTTTGCATCAGTTAACCTAGAATCGCCAGTGACGACTAATCCAGCAACCGTCCATCCAACCAAAGAGTTCAGCTTTTTTAGTCTACCAGACTCACTGCAAGGGCTAACCGAGATAGGCATAGATTATGTTGGTCTTGGTAATAACCATATCTACGATTACTTGCAATCCGGCTTAGAAGATACCCTTATTGAAGTAAGCAATGCTGGCTTACTACATAGCGGTGCAGGACTTGATGAAACCCAAGCAATGACCACAGTGAGTAAAACACTTGAAGATATAACGCTCGTGCTTTTTGCCGCCACTTCAATCACAGGGACAGAACACGAATACAGCTACATTGCTGATACTGAAAAAGGCGGAGCTGCAAATTTAACCAACTCGGATACAGTTAAATCTTCACTAGAAGAACAGGATTCTTCACAATTTATCATTGCCCAAATGCACGGAGGTGATGAATACACCTATTCTCCTTCAAGCTATATTGGCAGCCGGTTTGAAGCATTATCAAAGCAAAATACAGATCTCCTTATTGCTCACCACCCCCATGTAGCGCAAGGCTTTGCTGTCTATAACGATATTCCTGCTGTACTCGGTCTTGGTAATTTCGTATTTGACCAACCTCGCCTTGATACCTTACTCGGTGTTGCTGTGATGATCGATTTAAACACAGAAACGCAAACCGTCAACCGGGCTTTTGCTTATCCTATTTTTGTTGAAGATTATAAACCACGCTTTACAACAGGTTTTTTAACTCACTACTTATTAAGACGCCTTGCTGAGTTTTCTGATGACAATATCACTTTAATTCCTCGTGATAATTATGGTGAAGTCTATTTTAGTCAAAATCAGGCAACAAAGAGCACGACAGACGTCACTATTGAGGTAAATAGCAATAGTGACATTATTGACTTGCGACAATACGCCCCTTCATCAGCCGCATTCGTATCTGAGATCGAAGTAACCAGTGGCGAACTCAGTAGTATGGTCTTTGGCCGCGACATAATGGTGTTTGGTGATTTTGAAGATTGGGATAACGACAGCGAGGCGTTTGAAGTAAGCCGCTGGGATCACACCAGTGACAGCGTTTTTCCATGTACAGACCAACCTTATGCTGGCATTCAAGCACTTTGCTCTAGTCGTGACGAGTTCGATAATACGCCATCGATAATACCGTTTAGACATACAATGCGAGTGATGGAATTAACAGATGAAAATGGCGATCCACTTCTGAGTAAAGACTTCTCATTTTATGGTTATTTACAATCAGAAAATGGTGGAAAAATTGATGCTCTATTAAGTTATACAACCGAAATAGACGATCTTACTTTTTCACAACATAAAATAGATGTAAGTGAAGGCGGTGACCAAGCATGGCATGCATTTAGTCATGACTTTAGTTTACCGTCAGATGAGTTCACTTTAGGACCAAAAGAACTTCCACCAAGAGGTGTGAAACTGCAATTTAGACATTATGCACCAAGTACAGGTGAAGCAATCTCTCGCTTAGATAATGTTGCACTAATTAGCTGGCAAGATGCTATCAGCTTAGATAATGGACTATGGCAAACCGAGAAAATGCACGGTTTTGACTTTTTAAAAATCTCAGCAAGTGATGATACGAGTGTAAAAATTACGTTCACATTACTTGATTAAGGAGGAGATGTGTCTGCTGTTCAACAATTGTTGCGTTTAAAAAACTTGCGCGCATTTTGGCTTACTTTAAGCTTATTTTGTGTGGTCTTGTTAAGTAATATGTTCAACCTCTTTCAGGCGAGCAATGCTTTTTTCTATCAAAATTTAGAGTCACTAAGCCACACTCAACAAACTAATGTTGTACTTATTACCAGCGACCGCTTAACAGACAACCACCAGCAACTCGTTGAAAAATTGGTTGAATATCAACCTCGCGCGATTGTAGTGCTGGCTAATGAAACATTAGTCGCACCAAAACTAGAAAATGTCTATTACCCATACGCTGAGGGAGAATATTGCGTACCACAAATTGATAATTGGGCTACTTACCAAATGCGCATTCCTCAATCAAATGAGCTTGAATGCAAAAGTATTTGGCAGCAGATATTTAATTATGATTCAGAACACGTTCAACTTATTGACTTTGATTTAGCTGTCACTGCGCTGCCAAAATTTAGTGCTGAACGGGTGCTAAATGTTGACGTAATGAGTGAGCAACTTGAAAATAAGATTCTTATCATTGGTCAAAAAGCGGCCGCTTTTAATGTCTTTATTCGCGCCCCAAAAGTCGACGGCTTAAATGATCCTTTATTACTGATAGCCTATCTCGCTGACAGTATTGATAAACAAACAACTGTAAAACAACTAAATAGCTTACTGACTATTTTTATTGAGCTTGCGCTTGTTTTTGTACTGCTTTTTAGCTTTCAAAAACTGTCGCTCATATATTCTTTTATTATTGCCTTAAATAGCGTGCTGCTATGGTGCTTATTGGGCTATTTTTTCATAGAATTTAATCAACTTTTCATCCCAATCGGACAATACATAGTATTGACATTTATCACCTTATTTTGGGTAATTGTTGTTCGAAAGATGTCTGAAGATAACGAGCTGAACACTGTTGTGAACAATATTCAGCAAAAAATGATGGGCCGTTTTATCCCACAAAGCTTTATTGAGCAAGCCTCGCCGTGGGATCCAATCATTCAATTAATTAGCCAGCAGCTAGACTTAGAAAAATCAATTTTCCTTGCCCGAAAAGAAGATGATCATCGTGTTGTTGAAATTCGTGCGATAAATTGTAATTTAGATGATATTCAAGAGATGCGTCGTGATTACAAGCGCACTCCTTACAGCAAAGCGTTAAAATCATTAGGTGTTGTACAAATTACCCGCCCCTTCTTTACACATATTAAAGAAGGTGAAATCGAATTTATGGCGCCCTTGGTTTATGCCGGTGACGTCCGCGGCTTTTGGGCACTATCTGTTATCCCTAACAAATACTTCAATCAGCAAGCGTTTGAAAAAAACGTCAATAAATTCGCAGCTCAAGTTGCTGAATTGCTTTTCCATTATCATATATTTAAAACGACTCAAGCGAGTAACAATAGCTTATTAAATCAATTACTAACCTTAAAGCTACATGAGCCGATTAGTGAGCAGGTTAAACAATCTATTAATGAAATGGAGCAAAAGCTAACAACCTTAGAAATGGTATTTAATCATACCCGCTCTGCCACTGTTTTATTTAATTTGTTTGGTCAAGTAATTCAAACAAACGCATCCCTTGAACAATTTGCCAAGCAGCACCAACTTGCGATTTTTGAAATGACGGCACTAGACCTACTTTGCAAGAGCTGTGATTTAGACGCTGAAATTGCTAAAGGGAAATTGCGTTATATCACTCTAAACAAAGCAGAGGTGGCCTTACCAGCTAAGTTTGGCGAACAAGACTATACCTTAAATATTAAAGCCCTACACACTGACAGCTCACAAGCGGCATCCGGTGAGCCTTTTCAAGTATCAGGTATATTATTTGAATTTATCGATAACCATGTAGCTCGTCATGAGGGGCAAGGTTAATGGATTTTGTGTTAGCACTCTTCCCTGCAGGTAGTGGCCTTGGTCAATCTGTTATTACAACAGTTTGGGTAGGCACTGCAGTTGTATGCTTACTTAACTTGCGCTTCGGCTTTCCATTAACAGGCCTTGTAGTACCCGGTTATATCGTTCCTTTGTTAATAATTAGTCCGACCTCTGCGGCAGTTATTATCATTGAAGCTATTGTTGTATATGCCTTAATGCGTTTTAGCGCACATTATATGATGGAAAAATTTGGCTATAGCCAAATGTTTGGTCGTGATCGTTTTTTTGCCATCATATTGATAAGTATCCTAGTTCGAGTATGTATGGATACCTTGTTTTGGCCGTTAATTGCAAACCAATTAAGTCGCTGGGATATCACCTTTGATTATGCTTCACAGCTCTACTCTCTTGGTCTTATCATTATCGCTTTAACAGCTAATGTAATGTGGAACGGGGGCTTTAAATATGGCTTAAAAGTAACCTTTATTCAGATACTTATTACCTTTATTCTCGTACGTTTTGTGCTCATGCCTTTCACAAACTTTAGTATTGCTAACTTGGGTATTATGTACGAAGCAGTAGCTGCGTCGATTATTGCGGCTCCCAAAGCCTATATCATCCTAGTTATTACCGCTTTTCTTGCCTCTCGGGCGAATATTAAGTACGGCTGGGAGTTTAACGGTATCATGCTACCAGCACTTCTTGCCCTTCAACTTACTCAACCGAGTAAATTACTAACTTCATTTGCTGAAACAGCCATTATTTTGGCCGTTGGCGGGGCACTTATTCATTTTACTAGGCTTAGACACGCCAATATTGAAGGTGCCAGATTATTGATGCTGTTCTTCACTATCGGCTTTATTTATAAACTGATTCTTAACTACATTGTGGTCTGGTATTTCCCTGCCATAAAAGTGACCGATACTTTCGCGTTTGGTTATATGTTAGCGACCTTACTTGCTTTAAAGATTTATCAAAAAAACGCCTTAGGTCTTGTCGTCAGAGCAACATTACAAACTTCGATAGTGGGTGGTGTACTTGCCATTATCGTTGGCTTTATTGTTATGCTAATTCCTTCGATACTATCTAAGCCGAACCTTAAACCCGAAACTGAAATTCAGCATGTTATTACGCTTAATCAGCAAGTTAGTCAGTATAAAAGTTACCTTTATACCAGTCGTAGTAATAAAGTTAGTGTAAGTAGTTATAAAGCAAATCAAGCCGTTGCTGAGTTTAAGTATGCTGTTTATCAGCTAAATAAGGCAATCATTAAACAGCAAGATATCGCTGAGCTCTCAGCTTTATTTTCTAGCATTGGCTTTTTACTGCAAGGTGATGAAAACTATATTTATCTGATTGATACAATTGAAGATAGGCAACGCGGACTGTTTGTTTTCAACAAACAACCTAAAACCCCTTTATTAGTCACCGTGCCATTTCCAATTACTGAAAGTTTAGCCAGTGATTCTGCGGCCCTGATTTTCGAACAGCTACAAAGTAAAGCTTTGGTATTTGGTACAAGTAAAACGCCACAAAAGACCTTAGCGAAAGAAAATCAACAAAGCCCATTTTATCAGGCGTTTATCTCTGCATTAGAAGGTACAGAGATATTGCAAATTCGAGAGGCCAACCGCCATACTGCTACTTTGTTTTCAGACAAAACAATACACGCAAACAGTCAATATTGGATCTATAACCAATTACCAAGCTCAGTAAGTCAACGCGAGTTACATGATTTTGTCGGCAGTGAAACAACCTCTTTTGGCACGGCAACGAGTAGCAGCCTACCTTCTTCAAGCTTTTCTGGTTCAATGTTCGAAATGTTTTTAGATGGTGATAATTACACCAATATTTTAGCCAGTATATACCGTGATAATTTCAATTACAGTAATCTACAGTTGAATGAATTAAATGAAGAAATTAATCAAATAGTTGATATTTATTCGACTCACATAAGCAAAAAAGGCAGTTTTGACTATCAACCACTTTCTAATAGTCAGGTCGCACTTTGGGAGTTTGAAGTCTTAACGCCACTTTACAAGCTGATTGCTCGCATTGGTAATGATGCGCTGACTGAAGATATGCTAAACCAGCTAAAACAAATTAATGGCACCGCACAGCTTTTGAGCTATCAATTAAGGCTTGTAAAGAACAACAGTGGCCGTTATTTACTGCTGAGCCCGCTAGATACTCCTGCTGCATTACAACAAGGCCAAGGCATATTCCTATTTAATTTGACCGAGCACGAAGCAATTACCTTAAGTGTCCCTAGACCTTTATTTGAAAGTAATACGTTAAGCTTTGCCAGTGAGTTATTTGCTAAGTCGAACGCTGCTAACCTACTCGTTGCAGGGGCGCACCCTTATGCACATCCACAAGCAAATGTACTAGCTGCAGATAATGTTGATTCTTTATTCAATATTATTCACCAAAGCTTCTTACGTTTTACACAAAACCAGCCTAGTTTGAATATTCAAATTCGCAGCCATAGCGCACCTTCATGGATACGCCCAAATGCAATCGCATTCTCAACAACACAAATAAGCGATACAGCGCTCCCATTAATGAAGCAAGTTGATAATGAACTCAACGCGTTAGGTGTCAATTATCAAACAGTCATGGGGCAACAAGCCACTCGCGGTCTCGAGATTGGTAGCTCTCCGCAATCCGGTTACCAGCAGTTTAATGCCAATAGTGAGCTGGCAACCTTGTGGCTCGCTTCAGACTTTAAACAACAGTTTTCGATGGATCAAAGTAGTGTGTTACAACGTTTATTAGCCATTTCGAGTAACTCTAAGGTTAAGGTAATAAACCTTGCCACTCTATCGCCATTTAACTGGCAACCGTTGGATGTTAACAAGAACCAACAGCTACAAACCCTTGTAAATAACTATGTCGCTAATCAGCGTCTCACATCGTTGCGAGATTTTTGCTTCCAAATCCCCGCTTGTAGTTTACAAACCATCAAGCTGGAACACCTTGATAAATTCGCACTAATGATAAAGCAGAACAATAACATCCTTGCGATCTATAACCCGACAAACAATCAACTGATTGATGTAAAAGCATTTAACCTGCTAATGGGAGGAGGTCAGCGTGTATTTAATTAAACGCTTATTCGCCCTATTACTTATTTTGACATTACTTTTAGCTATATTTTTTGCAGGGCGCAGCTTTTTAGTGTGGCTAGACTCAGCAGAGCCAGTGGATGCACGTAGCAATACCGAAACGCGATCTAATGTACAGTGGTTAAGTAGCGAAAAGCCACTGCGATTTACATTTTCTAATCAGCGAACTCATTCATTACGAATTCTCTCGAATGCCGTGTTTGACCAATCTGTGTTTCTTGAATTACCGGTTAATTACGCAATTAAATATGTTCTTTATGATGATAAGGGTGATGTGATATTGGATAAAACTTACCATCACGCTTCAAAGCTAGTTAACAATAGTGAAGAACAACAGATCAAACAAATAATAGAGAATAAACAATCACTAAACGTTGCTTCTGGGCAGTCTTTTTATTTGCCAATCACTCATTATCCAAATGCCAAAAGCCTTGATTTAACGCTGATCCCAGAAGAAAAATCACTACAAGGCGTGGTTGTCCGTGTTCATGCAAAAACCCCTGAACAAAATATCGACCCACTCAACAGTTGGCTTAAACGCCCTCTAGAAAGGCGAAGACGTGCCACTGACTATTTAACTATGGGTGAAAACACGCTAACCAGCGCTGAAATTAGTAATGCGATGGCATTTTGGTGGCAAAAAATTGCACCTCAAGGGATCCCTGGTATCGACTTTAAATCTGACATTTTGTATGAAACGCTACCTTACAATGTCACTACTTATGACTTTAGCATGCAGCAGCATGACTTAGGCGCTTATTACACTGAACTTGGCCTCTGTGCCAGTATTAAACTTGATGTGACTGACAGCCTTATTTTCACCGTCAACTCAGAGCAGCTATTACCATCGCTAACTTGGTATGATAAGCATCAGTTCAAGGCGCCAATACCAATCAGTGTATCTCCAACCGATAGCAAAAATAGCTATAAGACAGAGCTTATTGATGCAGGCCTAGTCACCATTTGTAGTGAAGAGCCATTACTGACAAATTGGCGAACAGCGTCAAGCACACCAATTTTAACGAGTTATGCAGGCAGCTATTTGGTGAATGAATTTGCCAGTGTAGATTTTGATATAGAGCCAAATAGTAATCTCAATATTGACGTTCGTGCATTGCAAAGTAGTCAGCTTAACGTGGTTATTTATGATGAACGTAACCTAGCAATAGAAGATTACACCGTGACTTTAAAAGGTGAAGTGTCAGACTTCGACCGATTGATCACCGATACAACTCAAAGACAGCGTGTCGGTATGCTCAATAGTTACTATTTACGTACCCCAGATAATGCTCATCATCTGAAAATTAGCGCTGAAAAAGATGTCTACGTTCGATTAAAATCTCGGTTAGCAGATTTCAATTATCAACGAACAATTTCTCATCAATATCTACCCGAGCCAATCAATGGTTTTTACGATATTGCCGCTTGGTATGAACAGAGAGCTGCAAATCATTATGAGTTAACGCAGCTAGCACATTTTACTAATATCCGTACTTTTACTCCGCCGAAAGAGCCGGATTTAGTGACAACTTTTTATCAATCTAAAGAGCTCTTTGCAAAGCTGCCATTATCAAATGTCGCTTTAGTGCTAAGTCCTGATCGCTATTTTATGCCGAAGTTACCACCGCAGGTGTTTAACTTTGGCTTATATAACAAAAATAACTATTCACCTTATGACGATTCTGAGGACAATAGTTTAGTTTATCGCTTAACTAACAAAAGCAGCAAAGAAGTCGCGGTGTCTGAGCTATCGGTCGAGGCATTAAAGCAATTACAGTCACAGGCGAAAACTATTTACCAAAATTGGTATGGAGATCGCCCGTGGATAAAGCAACGCATTTACCAACTTGATAAAAATACTCCTTTGACACTTGATTTCACAAAGCAACAGCGCCCTATGAGCTTAGTATTTAAAGTGTTTCGTGCAAATAGCAGCGAACCTGTAGAGTTATCGCTTACACAAAATGCCGACTACAAAGCAGGGCTGACCAGTGAATACAGCATCGCTAAACAACGCTTTATGCTAAATCAATCGGCATTACTCGATGCTTTTTTAATTCACCCAAAAAATAGTCAGTTAACAAGCTATCCTAGCGTTACTCAAACAATCACTAATGACATTGCTGAATTACATTCCCTAACACTGCAAACAACTGACACGGTGTGGGTTTCTATACTTGAGGAATATCCTTTGCAGGAGCAAAAAGTAAGGTGGTGGAACCATGAAAACTAAAATAATGATGATTATAGTTTGGCTCTTTGTATCTACATGCCACGCAACACCTAGTTTAAATGAGCTTACCTTGAGCTTAAAGTTATGGCTTGTTGATCAGCAACAGACTCCCACACACTTTAATGTCAACCAAGGTGCTCTATTTGCAAATGAATCTTTAAATTCCGGTGGTGAAATTCATTATAAACAGCAAGGTGAAAAGTGCATTGCTTATGCACCACATCGCTTTTATGACAAACACACACATACTATTGCAAAGGCACTATATGCACACTGCCAAGTATTTTTAAGCAACACTAAACACCGCAACGACCGTGATGAGCATGGAGAACTTATTGACTTTGGTAAGTATAAACCAAGCGCGAGTAATGCCTTTATTCTTGCATACTCTGAACATGTTGAGTCATTTTCGATTTATCAGATCCATGGTTACGCAAAAGAAAAAAGGAAGACTCCTGAGGGTAAAAAAGCTGATGCAATTATAAGTAATGGTCATGCAATACCTAGCAAGCGGACGATTGCAATCACAGCCTGTTTAAATGAACAGCTAGATATTACAGCTATGGTTTATGGCCTTGATGTTAAAGAACTTGGAGGCACCACCAATATTCTTGCATCGCTGGCTCCTAACAACAGTCAGTTTTTCCATATCGAGTTAAGTCGCCAGTTGCGTGAGCGATTAGTTTCTAATAACCAGCTATTTAAGTTGTTTAACCAATGCCTTATTTCATAATTGCTATTATTTTACTGCTGCTTTCAATGCAGCCTGCATACGCTGTTGATACAAATAGAGGTGTTCTTGAGCCCGCAATTTGGCTGCAAACCTTGCCAAAGCTCGCGCCCTATACCACTAGCCAAGATATGAACTTTAGTGCCAAGCAACATCGCTATCTTTGGCTTCCGAAAGGGCATTGGCTAGACATTGACCCTGAGCTTCTAAATAAATTCATTATTAGTGCGGGGAATACCCAATACATACAACAACGCCTACAAGTGCATCGCGATTTATTATGCGATACGAAGCGATGCCAACTCCCCGCTATGGGCCATAACCGAATTGTCGCCATCCAAAATCATCTAGATGAGGGTGCCACGTTCAGCGCTATGATTGGTCATATACCACAAAATGTAGATAGCTTTAGACGAGCCTTGTCGCTTGCTAAGCCCTCAGTTGTAACTAAAAACCGCAATGGCAGTGAACGTTATTATCAACTAAGCAAAGATGACGAAGTCACCTTGTTTTTCTCGGCAGCAAAAAAGCTTAAATTATCTGTTCGCCAAAATATGCAACAGCCTGATGAAAAAGGTGTTGTTTATGCGTATGTCGATAAACAATTGGTTGCTAAAATCAATACCATTAATAGCCAAGCATTAGAATATAAAGAACAGTCGTTAGGCCTTGAAAATACTGAGTACCTAGCTATCGCTGCCGGACAATACTTAACGATAAAAAGTAAAACCGATGCATTTATCAAACTGGAGCAAAGTCACCGCGCAATTTATGATGATAATGCTGCAGAAAAAGAACAAGAAAAATTACTGTTACCCTACTGGTATCAAGTCGCTGATGATGCCATTACAGCGGTTTATCGCGACCACTCATTGCAAGTGTTTAGTGATGATGTATTTAAAGCAAATAACTCACTAGCCCTAAAACGCCGTACCAACTTGCTATCTATGATGACTGGGCAATCCCAGCTTAAGGGTAGTTATCGCACTTTGAACGCAGTTGAGTCTCAAAATAGTATGGTTACTGAACTCGCTGAGCAACGCTTAGTAGACGATCAGTTTTATCCGCGTATAAATCAACAGCTCCGCCTTATAACCACTTTAAGCCAATCTGCACAGCTATTTGATTTATTTAGTGAAAAACGTGCAACACCTTGGTTAACTTTAATTGCAAGGAGCACTAAAGACAGCCAATTGAAACTATCTGCAGGTGAAAATAGTTGGTTAGTAAACCTAAAAGCAACAAATGACTTTCAAACATTATTTATCTCTGTGCCACTGAGCAGTCAGTCGTTAACAATTCAAAGCTTAAGTAGTCAATCAAATAAAGTTGAGTTTGCGCTCTATGCAAGAACGCTTGCTGATCTGCCAAGTGACGAAGTGATATATCAACAAGCAGTTAATACTAAGAATATAAGCCCTGCGATATCAAAACTGATTGCAGATGACCTACACAAACAACATGCTGATTATTTAGCGGCCATCGAGCCTTACGCGCCAGCACGTAAAAACGTCTCTGCATTTAATGCCGAACAATCATTATTAACAGCGAAAGACTTAGCTGATAGCGCCCCTCTCGATGCCTTAGCATTTTTAAAACCTCTGACCCAAAATGCGAATACAACAATTGCTAAACAAGCTTGGCAACTTAGAGTCGCAATTTTACGTAAACAGCAACAGTTCCACTTAGCCAATAGTTATTTAGAAGGCCTATACAAAAGTACACAGCAATTAGAGCTGAAGCAATTTGCAGCAAAAGCCTTGATTGATAGTTATCAAACAGAACGTCAAGATATCAAACTATTTGCACTGTGTGCAGGTAACTTAACAAGCATAAATGAGTGCCCGCCAGTTTTGATTAATTTAGCGGTAAAACAGCAAAAACATCGTTTGGCTGCGTGGCTGGCTCACTCATCAACTGTGCCAACTAAAGTGTCTGAAAGCTTTAAAGCGCTTAACTATCAAACTCTCAGTACCCCTCCCTTCATTGATGAAGCGCGTTATTTAGTAAAAGCAGGTATGCAAGAAACCTTTATTAACAGCCAGGGGAAATCTCAAAATACTGTCATCACACAAACAATGCCATGGCACTTTACAGCCCAAACACCTATTAATTTAGTTATTAAGGCTCGCACAGCAGCCAAGCAGAACGGTGAGTATCAAACCGCTTGGCTTATGGCTGAGAGTCAATATCAGCATAAACTCATGCCTATTTTTAGTGATATACCCGCAACTACTTTGTTTGTTAAAAACCAACAAGCGGCCTCAATTGCAGCCACACTAGTAATTCGCCTTAAAGCTGGTGAAGCGCTAAAAATAACAGCTGACCATACGAGTTATCTTGATGTGAGCTTCATTCCAGACTCTTTATTTAGTCAGTTCGATTATGTGTCTGACGCCGCAAATAAATCCCCATCAAATGATATTATGTCGCTTATCTACTCTGCAGACGCTACACAAGCCGAACTTTTATTAAATGGGCTTTATTTACTTAGTAAAAAGCGCCTTACCAATAACCAATACACACAACTTCTTCAGCGCTTAGAAACCTTAGGTGCGGATTCTAAGTCGACCTTTTTACAGAACAGAATAGAAAGTTATGGTCAATGGCAGCCATTAGATAGTTTGCTCGACTTTGCTGGTACGCGATTATTTGACATGCAAAGTACAGCACAAAGTAGCTTTGCAGATCGTTTTACATTGCTTAATACACAGGCAGGCTCCAATAAAGGCATACTGCTGCGCCCATTCCACACATTAAACATTGATTTAGCACAAACTGAAGGGCAACAAATTCGCTTTAAATTTAACTTTTCTACTGCTGAATTGGCTCGTGCAAATGTTGCTAACCTGTCATTACAATTAGCAAATGATCAAAAGATCTGGTCAGTCACAGAGCAGCAAAGCATTCCTTTCACATTTAATAAACGTGAATTGGATAACAACATCATTTCTGTCAGGTGGCTGAACCCGTATCTATCGCAGCACCTAACAATTGAAGCTGAACAATATGTTTCAGGTCGCTGGCAACACCTAGAGCTGCCGACAACGTTACTCTTTTACACAGTGACACCTGATACGCCTTTAATGGCCAAATTACCTGCTGACAGACTCATTAAGTTAGAACAGATGAATGAATTTAAGCGAACAGAAAGACGTTTCTTCCACCCTGCGGGTAAGGTTGAAGTGACTGCAGATAAATTACAATACGTTCGTTTGTATAGCTGGCAGCTAAGTGAGCAAAGCAATAAAATTTCACCTTACTCACAGGCAAAAACCCTGTTGCCAGAACTGGTCACTTATCAAGCGCCAGAAAAGCCCTCTATTATCAATGAGCAGATAAACCTACATAGTGACGAATTAAATTGGCAGGGATTTATTCGCTACGATCAACAAACAATTTTCCAAAGTGCCGAAGATATACCTGCCCGTGAAGAAATAGATATAGGTGCCCGCTTACGCCTCAATGATGATAACCACTGGTATCAATTAGAGGGCTATTACTCTATGAGCGATAGCCAGGCTGATATTTTTGCCCTAAATGGTTACCATTCTTGGCAAGATGAAAACAGCCCATGGTATATCGACACGCAAATCAACTCACGTTGGCAGCCAAGCCATGATAGTTTTGACTTACAGTATGCATTAGATGCAAGTATCAGTATTGGTCAGTCTTGGCAGCGCGATACTGTGCACCGTCACCAATGGCAAGTAACGCCTTACATTCGCTATAACAGCGCAGACCTTGATGATTACTTATCAGATGAGCAACTAAACTCGAGCGTTTTCAACTTCTACCGTGAAAATCATGCATCTGGCTGGTTGAGTTATTACCAGTACCGTTATCAACCTTGGGTTGATAACTACCTTAATTTTGGTGTTTCCTCTGGTTCTAACGATGACTGGATAAGCCTAGACTACTTACGTTTCAACTCAAGTTGGAACCAATATTATCGTGGCCACATTTTTCAAGTTGGTTTAGATAGCTACTATCGCTTTGCCGATGAGCATAGAGCTACAGCCACATGGCAATACATCACTCGCTTTGCGTGGCAAAAACAAGTCAATTTAGGCAGTTTTACAAATGGCTGGCTGAAACTAAGCTGGCAGCAAGACTGGGTCTGGAACAATCATAATATTAGTCTCGAGTTTTCATCAGGTAATAACCAGCACACCGGCTTTGCACCTTTTGCTCATGATGAAATTATTTTCCCTGCACTTCAACTTAACCATTTGCTAGAGCACAGTGATTATGAGCAGTAAACAACTTAAACAACGCCTAGAAACCTTGCTATTTGCTGATATAGCTAGTTTTTGGCTAGACTTATACCGTCAGAAGTACCATGAACTTGTTGATGAATTAAGCCAATGGGAGCTGATAAAAAATCAACCTGACGATGACGATGAAGATGACTGGCTTTTATTACAAGCGATTGCTTTCCTTACTCACAAGATTGAAACCTTGCAGAATCAGTTGCTTAAACTTGATACCGACCATCGCCGTTTTGTAGAGCGTTTGAGCCATGCAGAGTTAAAAGCAGAACGTGAGTTTCACATTCTTGATTACGCATACATTTTAGGGGCAGACCGACTGCAGCTAAAAAAAGATCAAGAGGCTTTTCAGCGCTGGTTTGATGAAGGTGCGATGATTAATCGCTATCAAGATAAAACCTCTGAGCTTGAACAATCACTGAAATTTTTAATTGGTAAACTTGGGGATTTAGCGAATCGCTATTTACGTAGCCACGCTGACGAAATTGCGCAATCATGGCTGACTCTAAATTTAGAAAGCTTTTTCTTGTCGTTATTAGAAAAAACTGACAATGAAGCCATTCGCAACTCAATTTTTCGCGCTTTGGCAAATCAAGTGCAGCTAATAAGTGAATATGTAGATGATCCTGAGTTTAATGCCGAATTAGTAGAAAACTTACTACAGTCTCTTGAAAAAATAACAACCCCGCATGCTGCAAAAGTCGATATCTTAGAAATTTTAATTAATTTAAGGCCAACATTCACACGCTACTATATGCGCTCTCATATTGATTTAGAACTACCTGAAAATGAGCAAATTGACCGAAGGCAGTTATTTTTACTCAGTGCCTTTGCTGGCATCCTTAGCAAACAGCTTAACCTCAGTGAGGTTAACATTAAACTATTATTTTTACTCGCCAAACATCGCTACCCAAGAGTAAGGCAAAGTGTCTATGAGCTGTGTTCTGTGTTGCCATGGCCATGCTCGCAACAGCTTATTTTAGAAGGCTTACAAAATGAGACTCAACAGGCTGTTAGGTTAACTCTGATTAAGCAATTAGCCGATCCACGTTTCAGTGAGCATCAGCAAGGATTCAAAGTTTGGCAACAACAATTAATAGCAACGGCTAGCTTTGCTGAAAAGCGCTTATTACTCGAGTTAAGTCCTCGCATTATGTTTAACCTGCAAGTGGATTGCCATACAGAGCAGCAAGCTAATAGTTTATTTAAATCATTTGTGGAATTTTTAAATCAGCGCCTAGAAGATGAGCCAAGTCTCGCTATTCGCCGCATTATCAGCCGTGTACGGGAACAACTTGTCAGCTTTGTGCACCAGCAGCAAGTAGCACAACTTGAAGTTGACCTGAGCGCCCACAAAAATCTAGATTTAGCTGATTGGAATGAGCAGTTACTCGGCAGGTTATTAAGTAATCAAGCGCAAAATTATGAAGCCTACAATGTCAGTGCGCGAAAGAAATCATGGCAAGTACAATATGGCTACAAGCGAGGCTTTCGTTTATGGCGACTTTGGCATGAATTCAAAACGCCGAGTACTGATAAACGCCAGAGTTTTAACCACTTGCATGCAAGAAAACCAAGTGCATTTATGCATGTACCTAGTAGTACAGTGGCTGAAATTAGTCAAACAGAAGTCCCTGGCGAACCACGCTTTGATGAACAGCAATTTAGTGCTCGTGAACACTTGCCATTACTCGACTTTCTTTTGAGCAGCCTTTCTCAAGACAACCTAAAAACGCCAGCAAAAACCTATACACCGGATGGTATTCTCATAGTGACCCCACCGAAGAGCCTATTTAAAAGGCTTTACTGCTATAGCTGGATATCGTTTAACTATGAAAAATTAAACGAACTGAGAAATGGCTCAGAAGTTGAACAAAAACAGTTTTTAGAGATATTAAAAAGTAAAGGGTTTACACTTGATTTTCAGCCGTATGGTAGCGTACTTGATACAAACTTCCCGGTAGAAACAAGTATCAGTAGGTTATATAACAAACTCGCAATTACACCATTTCTGTTTAATCTATGGTCAAGCTTTAAAGAGTATGCGTATTCAATTTACCAAAATAGCATAGGCCAGCTTATATTCTTTGTGCTCAGCTTTATTGCCTACTTTTGGGCAAGGCATTTGAAAATTAGTCTTCAAATAAAGTCTGACAGAGCACATATTCCGGTTTCAATTGGTGGTTGGGGAACGCGAGGAAAGTCAGGAACTGAGCGTTTAAAAGCTGCACTTTTTAGTAGCCTCACGTTAAAAGTTGTTAGTAAAACCACAGGCTGTGAAGCGACCATGATCTATGCCAGAGCCAGTGGTGAACAGTTCGAAATCCCTCTATTTAGACCCTTTGATAAAGCCAGCATTTGGGAACAAAGTGACGTTTTACACTTTGCCAAAAATGTAAATGCGGATGTTTTTTTATGGGAATGCATGGGGTTAACTCCGCGTTATGTCAGAATTTTGCGCAACTGGATGCAAGATAGCTTTTCAACTATCACTAACGCCTACCCGGATCATGAAGACATTTTAGGACCAACAGGTATCGATGTTGCTAATGAAACAAGCCATTTTATTGGTGAAAACAGCTTAGTATTCACCAGCGAGCAAAACATGGCCCCTATACTTGAGGCGAATGCGAAGCAAAAGAATTCAAATTTAATTCAGGTTCATTGGGCTGACGGCCTACAAATTACCGAAGATATTCGAGCCCTTTATCCATATCAAGAGCACCCTGCAAATATTGCTTTAGTTTGTAAAATGGCCAAACACATTGGCCTCAGCAAAGATTATGTATTTAAAGAAACCTCTGCGCGAATTATTCCTGATATCGGTGTATTACAACAGTTTCCTAGGGCACCAATAGGTTCTATAGAGCAGTCTTTTGTAAATAGTATGTCGGCAAACGAGCGCTTAGCAACGCTTGAGAATTGGCGCAGACTCAGCCTTTATGAGCTCAATGATTGCCCTAAGACACAAGTCATTGCATTAATTAATAACCGTAATGATCGTGTCGCTCGCTCGAAAGTATTCGCTAATATTTTGAGCCATGACTTAAGGTTTGACCGAATTGTAGTGATAGGTACTAATGTAGATGGCTTTTATAGTTATTTTATTAATGCATTAACAGAGCGAATTGATAAGCTCATTGAAAATAATGATATTGAAGAACTTGAAAGCCTATTGGTACAACTGAACTTATTTACTGCAGAGCAGCTCCATGCCCGCTTTGTCAATGCATATGGGCAAACCAATGCAGATAAATTAATGTCGCTGAGTGAAGGGACACTCAATAAAGCCTGCGTAAAAGAAATTCTCGGAGATATTTTAGACTCACAAGTAGGTGTTATTTTGAGTTATTTCTGCCACCACTTTCAACGAAATGCACTTGCTGCTTTACAAGAAAACATAGCTGAAAATGCAAATGAAATAAAAGAGCGCCTATTAACTATTACTAAGTCTAAAATAACAGTCCATGAAAATAGTAACTTATCTGCCGATGAACTTACTATTTCAACCGCCGATTTAGCTCTGCCAAATACACATCAGGTTATTGTAGGCATGCAAAACATAAAAGGTGCGGGTTTAAACTACGTGTACGCATGGCAACAGTGGCAGAAAATACATCAAACCATTCGCCACTTATTTACTGAACAGTGTTCAGCTAAAGAGTTTCGTACCGCACTTACAAACTTAAATATGATTGTTTCGTTCAATCTCATTGAAATAGACTATATGAAACAACATTTAGCAACTTTAAAGAAAACTCACCTTGCGCAAAATGAGTTTTGCCAGGCTGAAATATCTAGCCTGTTAGAAAAACTTGAAGAAGATGAATCAAACCAGAAGCAGGAGCAACAACAAGCCTTACTTGTGAAATACTTCAATCAACTAATTGAATCATTTTTAGATGCCGGTGCTGCAGTAAAACGGAAAAAGCGCGCAAACCAAATTTATCGCGATATTGCAGATCAGCGTATCACTTTAGAAAAAGCGATTAAGCTACTCGGTAAACTTAGTCGCAATCAAAAGTCTGGATGGTTCGCGAACAAGTCAAATCAAGACTAACTTTATGGTTAGACCCAAGACCAAACCCTAATACTTACGGGTTTGGTTTTTTTGAGCTATAAAAAAATCTTGAAAAATCAGAAATTTCCGATCAAAAAACAAGCTTTTACAAATCATAACGTTAAACGATTAAACGTAAAATCACCGCAAATCCGGCTTGTTCCTTAATTGAACAAAAGTCATTTAAAGCAGTAAAATTATACTATTCAATATTAATTTTATGTTAATCACCTAACGGAGAGTGTCATGAAAAGCTTGGTTACTAAACTAGCAATTTTACCTTTAGCTATTGCATCAACGATCGCAATGGCTGGCACAAATTTAGTAGAAAACGGATCATTTGAAAATACAGATACAGTGACCGATCACAATGGTCAATGGCAGTTATTTGATGTAATACCTGGTTGGACTCGTAGTACTAACGCTAAATTTGAAATTCAAACCAATAAACTTGGCATTGTTCCTGCACAAGATGGTGAGCAACTCATTGAGCTTGATTCAACAGCCAACTACAGTATTTCGCAAGCAATTGCGACGACTGCTGGGAATCAATATGAAGTGAGCTTTTACTATTCTGCACGTGTAACAGGCAATGAACAAACAAATAAAGCAGAAGTTTTCTGGAATAGTGAATCATTAGCCGTTGTCAACAGCAGCACAAAAGGCTGGACTAAATACAGCTTTACAGTTGAGGCTGACAGCGCAAGCTCAGTGTTAAGCTTTGCAGGCGCGGGGACATCTGATTCAGTAGGTGCATTCATTGATAACGTCGTAGTGACTGAAATTCCGGCACCATGTGCAGTTGTAACCGGTTTATATGGTATTAATAACTTTGGTTCTGAGACTGAAGGCTATGTGTATCACTTTAACCCAGAATCAAGCGCTGTAACGGTTGTTGCAGGTCTTAACAATACAGCATCAAATATTGCTAGCAAAGACGGTATGCTGTACTTCATGGAGCAACTTGATAAAAGCAGCAAAGCGTCAAAAATCTATAGCCTAGATTTAGCCACTGATACGCAAGCTGAAGTTGCCGATGCGACATCATTCCCTATTTATCGCTCAACAGTGACTGCGGATGGTCTGTCTTTACGTGCGACAAGCAAAACATACATGTATGATTTTGACCTAACTACAGGTGAAAAAACGGTATTAGGTAAACTATCGTATGAAGGCGACTCATTCTCTGATGGCGACATCGCTTATTCAAGTGACTACAATGTACTTTACGTATTAACTGGTAAAGCACTTTACACATTAGATGAAGGCAGCCTTGAGTTAACTCAAATCGGTGAGCACGGTGTTAACTGGGCGTCAGGTATTGCGATTGCTGATGACGGTACAATTTATATTTCAGGTAGAGAAAGCGGCGAGAATGCAAAAATCTACACCTTAGATCAAAACACCGCTGAAGCGACATTCGTAATGGATGGTCCAGCACACGTAAACGACTTAACGTTTGTTAGTGAAGCAGTTTGCGCAGCAGAGTAAACTGTGTTTAAAGCCATAAAATGCCAGCTTAGCTGGCATTTTTTTTAGCTAATCTTAGGTATCACTTATTAGTGAGCTTCTTTTGCTCTAACATTTCTTTCCAGTGCATCACTTCTGCTGGCAAAATAGGGGCAACACCGCTAAAGCCCGCAACTTCAAGCATCTCTTCAACGCTGACTACACCTTTTTTGCGTTTAAATACACCACGCACATAAGCAATTGCATGCAAACCTCTTTCTGAATGAAATTTTTGCTCAATGTAAAAGTATTTATGATCCCAGCCAACCAAGCGAGTGCTAACTGTGTACTTTTGCATTGGCTTTATATCGCGAATATAGGTAATTGCAGTTGCATTAACGATTGGAAACCAGCGGCGCTTCATTATGTGCTTTAACAAGCCTACTCGCTCAGTCATCCAAGTACGGGCAAGGTCCATCATTGCTAAGTAGCGAGAATTAGTCAGATGGAAGTTAATATCGCAATCGGTCGGTAACGCTTTGAATTCAATATCAATCGTGTCTAACAATTGTTGATAATCACGATTACGTTTAATTTTAAAAAACAGCAGTATTAGTCGAAAATAGAGGTTCACGGTAAAGGTTTAACCAGTTGATGATGCACAAAGTGTATCACAGCGTATTGCTAAGGCGAATATTCTGCTCTAATCTGTGCATATATTAGTATAAAAAAAGAATAACCTAATGAAATTATTTAGTTTGGTCACTCTGTTTTCAGCCAGTTTATTTACCAGCTCTGCCTTTGCAGATTTTAACTTTGCTGGGGATGGAACCTTAAAGTACCCAACGGGTGTTGAAAAAGCCTTTAAATTTGGCTTTGCTTGGCAACAAGATGCTGAAAAGTTCACTATTGGTGATAAAAGCTATGATATGTCATTACCTGAGTCATATTCTGTGGCGATTACACTCAGCAAAGACGAGCAACAGGTATGGGTTCAGGAATTTAATAATGGCTTTATTGAAGGCTTCAACTGGCAAATTGCTGATCACACCCTAAAACTCGAAAAGCGCAAATTCAGCGATTCAGTCAAAGGTGATTATGTTATCAGCCTTGATAATCGAGACTACTTTTTTGCCCGCAATAACATCAGTGTTGTTATTAAGTTCGACGATGAGGGTATTAAAAGTATCGCCATTGATGGTGTCACCAAAGATATGGGTACCAAACAATAGTTTTTATCGAAAAGAAAAAGGCTTAGGTTTTACCTAAGCCTTTTTTGCTTAATTAAACTATATAATTAAACCTTCACTGTCTTACGGTTAATCCCATAATCGCGCAGCTTATTTGCTACTGCAGTGTGACTCAAACCTAATCGCTTAGCGAGCTGGCGAGAGCTTGGATAAGCGGGGTAAAGCTTGCGAAGTAATGTCGCCTCAAAACGTTTTACCGCTTGGTCTAAGGTTCCTTCAAAGTCAGACTCAAGATAACCTAAATCATGAGTAAATGTTGGTAACTGCAGGTGCTCAATACGCAGTTCGTTATCATCTAGCAAGGATACCGCACGATAAATCGCATTTTCTAATTGGCGCACGTTACCCGGCCATGGGTAATCTTGTAAAAAGCGTAAACAATCCTCAGACATCACAGGCACAGAATGACCATTTTGCTGGGCATACTTTTGAATAAAGTGCTCTGCTAGCGGGCCGATATCTGCTTTTCTATCACGTAATGGGGCTATTTCTAAGGTCAAAACATTAATTCGGTAATAGAGATCTTCTCTAAATGTTCCCTCTTGCACCATCGCTGGTAAATCTTTTTGTGTTGCGGCAACAATACGCACATTTACTTTTACTTCGTTTTCATCACCGACTTTTCGGAAGGTACCGTCTTGTAAAAAACGTAGTAGCTTAGTTTGTAGCTGAGTCGACATTTCACCAACTTCATCTAAAAACACTGTGCCACCATCAGCTTGCTCTAAAACGCCGCGTTTTGGTGCCGCGTTTTCTTCATAGCCTGCGTAACCAAATAGTTCAGACTCAGCGACATCATCAGGCAACGAAGCACACGACAAAGCGATAAACGGTTTTACTGAGCGGTTTGATGCGTAATGACAAGCACGAGCAAGTAGCTCTTTACCTGTACCTGTTTCACCAGTAATCAGGATTGGCGCTTCAAGTTGTGCCATTTTACGCGCTTCACGAACCACACGGCGCATTGCAGTACTAAAGTTATGTATGGTTGCAAAACTTTCTTGGCCATAACGACGGAATGCACTGACTTGTTGGCCTAAGCGACTTTGTGATTTGATATTGATAACTGCACCGGCTAACACATCCCCTTCAGCACCTTGGGGGACTGAAATAGGTAGAATATCGGCAATAAAGTCTTCGCCAGCTACTTCAACTCGGGTTGTTTGACCAAGTACTTCTTTGCCTTCTAACCAACGCGTAAAATTAAAGCCTTTGAGCAAATTATTAATGTTAGCGCCAATCACTTCGCTTTCAGATAATTGCAAGTCGCGACAAGCGGCATCATTACATAAACGCACCCAGCCTTTAGCGTCAATAGATATCACACCGTCTGGCAATGCACGTAGTAATGTATTTAACTCATTATGCTCTCGCTCAGAAGGTAAAAATGCAGTTGTACGAACGTCTTTCACGCCATCTATCAAACGGATAGATGGCATAATTTTTTGGAATTGTTCAAACTCAATAGGCGGAAAGCTCACGTACATTCGACAATTAACCGAATCTACCTCGATGCCTTTTAAATCAACTTGGTAACTAACCAAGATATTGAGAATCTCTTGTGCGATACCAATTCGGTCAGCACAGTGGATATCTAAACGCATTACATCCTCAAAAAACGGGAACCTATAGTATGAGAATAATACGCTAACTCCCTGCAGCTGGGTAGTCTATTGTAAACAATTTTGGACAAATAACTTAATTAGTCGGGTACTTGGTCCATTCTCCACCATCTAATTGGATGTAAGGCTGCCCTTTTATATACATCATTACCGTATCCTCATTCTCGGCGACCTTGGCTGAAGTTGGTAAATTATCAAGCACTCGGTTAATGGGTACCGACCCTGTGAACAAATCTAACTTCATCGTATTATTGATTAACTCTGATAATGAAAAATAACTCATTGTTTCATCAACGACATTCAGCCCATCATGCTTTATATCAGGACCGATGAATTTAACCGCTGTTGGCACTGAAACTATTGAAGGGCTCGGAATTTCGCGCAAACCAGAGAATTGTAGTTTATCACCCTGTAAGGCAGCCCCATGCTCAGGCACAACCACCAGCATTACGTTTCGACCTTGTGCTTTTAACTCAGTTATAAACTTATCGATGTCATTAAATAAGCGCTGTTGTCTAAGCGGATAGCTTTCAAAGCTATTCATACGTTCACGACCAGCAAGTTGATTGCCATCGTGTAAGCTAATGGTGTTGTAGTAAAGAGCCCTAGGCTGCTCACTCGAACCTTGCTTTTTCAACCAATTAGTGAGTATATCCGCATCAGAATAAATCGGTTTGCCATCGAAACCATACTGCGCAGCACTAAATTGGCTAAAATCCAGTTTTGGCACAGAAACACCACCGTATTGTCTGATCAAACCAATAAAGTCATCAAAATGTCCATCGTGGTTAAGAGCCACACTGGTTTTATAGCCAAGCTCAGCAAGGTTAGTGAATAGCTGACATTGCTTATCAACAGGTTTAAATAGTTGCTCTTGACTTGTTTGCCCGCAACTTGCTCGTAATAAACGAATTGCCGCAGGGCCACTGTACGACGTTGCTGAGTTAAATTGGCTAAACAAAATATCAAAATCAGCAAATAAGTTACGTGGCTCAACACCAATTGCATTTAAATCAGCCGTCGCTAAAGAGCAAATATTTAGCACAACAACATCAAATGGCTGGCCATTAAATACGTCAGGAAACTGGCTTTGTAGTAAATTCTGTTGCTGGTAAAAGTCTTGTAACTGTTGATCCGGTGTCTTTTGTTTTGCTGTATCAGAAACTAAAACGGGTACTTGTTTTTTTGTAGTTTGGTTATTGCTAGCAACTTGAGTTGTAACCTCATCACTCGTAACAGCCCCACCTAACCAAAACGCATACATAAAGCCAATTATTGAAATACTGGTGTAACGCAACCACTTCACAGTAAACCAATAAAAAACCACTAAAGCAAAGAGCGCAAAAATCATATCGAGGCTAACAACGCGCGCTGTGATCTCAAAAAAGTAGCCGATGCTAAAGTCTTGTACATTGCCAGCTTGCTTGGTGAGCCTGGAAATCGGGGGCAACCACGAGTCGTGATACAACAAGGCCACTCCTACCACCACACTCATAGCGTGTTTGATACGAGACAACCAAACATGTTGAAAAGAGATAGCTAGAAAAGCAAAAAATGCTAAGTTTGCAAATAAATCAAAAGAAATATCACCTCGGCTATACAGAACAAACTTAACTAGAAAGTATAAATTCCAAATACCTAATCCTGAAAGCCTCACTTGTTATCCTTCTTGTGTCGTTTTGGCGTATAGGGCGTTAATAATACATGCCTAAATGTTAGTTTTCGGTAGAGCACGACTACTTTATTAAACAATACCTTACCTGTATTACTTAGCAAAATGCCGATTAACATTGCGATGATAAAAGTAATAAAAAACTGGTTTAAGCTCATGATAGCTCACCTTTTAAGGTCACTTTTACTGGCTCAGATATAGGTCGAATCACTTTTTTAAATTCCGGTGTCTCTGTATTTAAATTTGCAATGTCTGCTATTTTTGTATCAAAAATGTAACTGACGTTTTCTTGTAATTGTTGGGTAAAGTCGGTTATTTCAGTATTAGCAAAATGACGTTGCATACGGCGACATTCTTGCTGAATATAAAAATGATCAGCAATGACATTTTTTGACATAAAAAAGTCGCTTATCTGTAATTTAAATAAGTGTTTAATCGCACTTTCCACATCGTGCTCTCGACAAGCATGTAGATAAAGGTAAACCGTGCCATCAGCAAAACTAAAAATATCCCCTTCACGTTTTACATGAAATAAATGTAATGGATGTATGGCATCAATACGCGGTAAAAGCTGCAACATAACAAGCACGCCACTTACCCCCAGATTGGCAGCTGAGTCACTATGTTTAGCAACCTGCTGTACGAACTTGTCTGGAGGCAAATAACCTTTAGCCAATACATTTTCACTGTATTTTAGAACATCATCAATAGATTTCGGTAGTGGCCTTGTAAACTGAAACCCTTGAATTGACTGAATTTGTGACAGTAAACGCGAAGGCTCAGAATAACTATATAAAATAAGGTTAACCCCTAAAGTTAAAAATAAGCACTCGTCCTGGTGACGAATAATGCCATCAACATTTTGAATTACTAATTTCAGTCGGCGACCACATTTCTTTCGAAGAGAGAAGCAATCTTTGGCTAACGCTTTTAAATCAGTGTATCGGGTAACTGCAAAAACTAACGTCGCTGATTTTTTGGTAAGCCCTTTAGAAAAAAGAGCATCATTATCATCAATTATTTTATAAAACACGGGTAGCTTTGTACCCTCAGGTACAGCACTGCGAGTTAGCCATACCTCGTCTTCATCAAAGTCTTGCTCCGTTGCTTGCGACTTATCATCAGCCTCTTGCTCTACCTCAACTAATGCAAGTTGACCATCATGAAGCTGTAAATTAACCGAACGCCCAGCGATAACTCCTTCTTTATGACACCAATAATCATACTCAAGAGTGCGAATTGATGCCTCTTGAGTTATATAAATAAGGCCATCAAAGAAACGGTTTAAGGCTAATAACTGACGTCTCAATTCACTGACATAAGCACCTGACATTAAAAACACTAAAGTGACATTTTTTGATTGTGACAAAGCAACATAGAGCTTGAGTTTTTCACCAAGCTGCTGTTCGTTCAAAGAGACTAAATGTTCTGAATCGACATGCACGATAACCGTACTGTTTTTCAGTTGCTCATACTGTTTTATTTCGTTAATAACACCACGGGAAAAATGCAAACTTTTTGATACATTCTCATTATGATGTAAATGGAAAGGACGTAGTACCCCTTGTTCGAACAAGGTAAATAATAACTCGCTTCTCTCTCCTTCGAAAAATAATTCGACTTGTTCAGAGAGCAAAAAAACCGAGTCTTTATGATTGGTTAAAAGATGCCTTGTTAACTCTAATAGCTGATTATCTAGCGGGGCAAGTAAAGCATAGTTTGCGCCTCGCTTTAGCTCAGAGAAAGCTCCGTTTAGTCCTGTAATATTTAAATGAGGCACCAACAAACCCTTAAAAAAGATACTTTAGTACTAGTTTTAAACGCTATTCTATATATAATGCAGATTATGTCCATGGATCGTGAACATTTTTAAGCTAATTTTTCTCATAACGGTTTTTTAGATGAATGACTTTGCAGTAAAAAATTCACATACCTTAACTCAATACGATATTGAAAAGCTGTTACGCCAATTTGGCGGCAAGGAAACGGATTATGTTGAAATTGTTGATGTTGAAAAAAATCGCAAAACGATTGAAAAGTACCCTTTGCTTAACGATATCGCATTAGCAACAACACAAACACAGAGCACGAAAAAAATTAACAAAAACGCAATAAAGAATCATAAATGAAGCGAATTTTTTTAAAAGGAATTAAAGGTGGCACTGGTACAACATCTATTGTGGCCAACCTTGCTTGTGCTTTGAGAAAATCAAATGTGCCTGTGTATGCCATCGATTTAGATCCAAAAGGCGACTTAGGCCTACACCTTGGTCTTGCTTGGGAGCATCAGCTAGGCTGGAGTGATTACCCAAACTTTGCCTCTGCATGTGAGCAGTTTCACCAAGATAACGACGGCGTAAAGTTTTTACCCTATGGCAGCCGTTCGAACTTAGGGTTAGACTTTTCAAGCATTATAGAGAGTTGTCAGCAGCTTAATGACAGCGATGACAGCTGGTTTTTATTTGACTGCCCAGCCCATGTTGATGTGCACCGCTATTCACTAAATGAAGACGATATATTCCTTGAGATTATTAATTGTGATGCTATTTGTCACAGTTTTGCTTTCAAACGTTTAAACACTCTAAAGCAGGCTGAATCATCTTGGCAGCATTATTTTTTAACCAATAAATATAATTCAGCCTCTGAGATTGAATCAGATTTATTGCAGCTTTGGCAGACTGAATTACCATTAATTGCACCTTTATATATCAATAAAGATGAAGTCATCAAAGAAGCAACTGCATTTAGAAATGTGGCGATTAACTGTGCTCCATACAGCGTTGCTAATGATGACTTTGAAACGCTAGCCGGTTGGCTTGTAAGCCGCGCGAGTCAGAATGACCAATAGCATCCATTCACTCGGTATCACACACCGACTACTTAAAGGTATTTTAGGGTTGTTTTTAACGAAGCAACTTGTGCGCTTCGTATTTATAAAATTTTATAGTTATTACAACCAACACAAAATGAGCCTATTGGGAGCGATTTTACTCCCCTTTTTTGTGCTTTTTTTGTCATTGTTTATTAAATTAGAAAACAATAAAAAACGTGAGTTAAAGCTTAAACTTAAACGCTTGTATCCTCATGTTTCTCAACCAGTACTTACACCAAGCAATTGCATTCGGATTGCATTGCAAAGTGTGTACCTTGCGCTATTCAATACCACCACAACCTCACAGCAACATATCGCCGTTGAGCAGCGTAAATCTTGGCGTAAAATCACGCGATCAGCTCGCTTATTGAGACTGGCAGACAGTAAACTAGTACGCTCTTTTAAAGGGCTTTGGTTAGTTGCTAGAAAGCAAACAAAAACTAAATCATATAAAGCAGTGAGTCGCTCTCCACTTTGGAGAAACAGCACCTTAAAGGTCGCTTTTTTCACTCTCATTATTTTTGCGGTGGCTATATTTGTAACCGTGCCATTTAGTATTGAAGCGCAAGCAGTGTTCATTAGTTTAATTTTGGTTGTTGCTTATTCTCTAAGGCGGGTTGAAGGGAAAATGGCCACTATTGTGATGATCACCCTTTCTGTTACAACCTCTACACGTTATCTATGGTGGCGCTACACTGACACTCTTAACTGGGGTGACCCTTTAGCCCTTACCCTAGGGATTGGTTTGCTGCTTGCTGAAAGCTACGCTTGGTTGGTACTGATCTTAGGTTTTTTCCAAACCATCAACCCATTAAACCGTAAACCGATCGCTTTAGATAAAGATACAACAAACTGGCCAACAGTTGATATTTATATTCCTACTTACAACGAGCCGCTTGATGTTGTTAAGCCAACGACAATCGCCGCGCAAAGTATTGATTGGCCAGCAGATAAGCTTAATATTTATATTCTAGATGATGGTAAGCGCCCTGAATTTGCCGAATTCGCAAAGCAAATTGGTGTTGGTTATTTAACTCGTCCTGATAACAACCATGCCAAAGCCGGTAACATGAATCATGCGATGAAAGTTACTAATGGTGATTACATCGCTATTTTTGACTGTGATCACATCCCTGCTCGCTCATTTTTACAGATGACAATGGGACAGTTCATCAATGACAGTAAAGTGTGCTTAGTGCAAACACCTCACCACTTTTTCTCTGCCGATCCGTTTGAGCGCAACCTCAAAAACCATCGTAAAATCCCAAATGAAAATATGTTGTTCTATGGCTTAATTCAAGATGGCAATGATATGTGGGATGCGACCTTCTTTTGTGGTTCGTGTGCTGTTTTAAGGCGCAGTGCCCTTGAAGAAATTGGTGGTTTTGCCGTAGAAACCGTCACTGAAGATGCCCACACCGCGCTAAGAATGCAGCGCGCTGGCTACAAAACAACATATATTAATATTCCACAAGCCGCCGGCCTTGCTACAGATAGTTTATCTGCCCACGTTGGTCAACGTATTCGCTGGGCACGCGGCATGGCACAAATATTCCGATTAGATAACCCGCTGTTTGGTAAGGGCCTAAATATCGCGCAGCGCTTGTGCTATTTAAACGCTATGTTGCACTTTTTATCAGGCATTCCGCGAATTGTATTCTTAACAGCGCCACTGGCATTAATTTATTTTAATGCGCAAATTATCTATGCACCGTTTGTTGCCATCTTTCTTTATATTGTGCCAACCCTGTTACAGGTAAAAATAACCAACTCTCGAATTCAAGGTAAATACCGCTATTCATTTTGGGGCGAAGTTTATGAGTCAGTACTTGCTTGGTATATTTTAAAACCCACGACAGTTGCGCTTATCAACCCGAATAAGGGTAAATTTAACGTGACTGAAAAAGGCGGTTTAAACAAGCAAGATCACTACGATTGGACGATTTCAAAGCCTTATATAATCTTGTTGCTTGTTAACGTTTTGGGTATGACCTACGGCGTGTTTAGATTGCTCTTCGGCGATAGTTCACAAATAGGCGTACTCGTCATTAGCATGCTGTGGGCAAGCTATAACGTGATAATTTTAGGTGCAGCTGTGGCTGTTGCCGCTGAAGCCAAACAAGTACGCAGTTCACACCGCATTAAAGCAAATTTCCCTGCAGCTATTCGCCTTGCTAATGGCCGTACTATTAAAGTAAAAATTACGGACTACTCAAATAATGGTGTTGGTCTTGAAACTGACCATAATCACCTTTGCCGTGTAAATGATAAAGTCGAGCTACTCATGAGCCGTGGCTTGAAGCAGTTTTCATTCCCAACTTATATCTGTAACACCCGCGATAAACAACTGGGTCTTACCCTCAGGGATTTAGATTTAGAAAAACAAAAAGCCTTTATTCAATGCACTTTCTCACGTGCTGATGCTTGGCTTGATTGGCAAGAAAACTTTAAACACGACAAGCCTTCATACAGCTTTTCTCACGTTTTTTATACCAGTCTAAGAGGCTTTAAGAACTTGATTTTCCATGCCCCAAATGAATTAAGACCCGCGATTGCGTTTGCATCAAGAGTCTTGTACTTTGTGGCGTCGCTATTACCTAAAAAACCAACAAAAGTACTAAAAACATCATGATAAAAACTTTTTTAACCTTGTTATTAGCTTTTGGCACACTCGGCATATCTGGCTGGGCGATAAGTGCTGAGCCTCTCTCTAATAAAGCGATTTTTGATGATGGTTACCCAGAGCAAGCACCAATTGAAAGCATGACGCTAAGCTTTGAAAAGCTTGGTTTAAGCAAGTTCAAGCTTGATGGAGTGAGTAATAGTACCCGTGTTGATTTTACAAACCGCCTCGATAAATTAGGGAAAAAACTGACTCTAGACTTTTCATACACAACCTCACCATCACTTATTGGCCGTGTCTCACATTTGAAAATTTTCTTAAATGAAAACCTTGTCACTGTGCTACCTATTGATGATAAGACAACGCCAATTGGCACAGTCTCTGAGCGCAGCATTGTTCTTAACCCTAAGCTAATTAAAGACTTTAACCAAATTCGCTTCGAACTAGTCGGTTTTTACGATCTGGTTTGTCAGGATGACTATAGTAAAACAATATGGGCCGAGCTTAGTAAAAGCAGCCGTATTTCTATTGACCGTCAGTCACTTGCTCTTGAAAGCTTACTTGAGTATTTCCCTGCACCATTTTTTGATTCGCGAGATTACAACAAGGTCACTTTGCCATTTGTGTTTGCATCACAACCTGATGAAAACACACTCGAAGCAGCGGCTGCACTATCAAGCTTTTTTGGCGCTCAAGCAAAATGGCGCAAAGCACAGTTCCCTGTGCAAATTAATGCAACACCGACAGAACATAGTGTCGTATTCGCAACAAACGACAACAAGCCTGATTTTTTATTGAATTACCCTGATGTTGAAAAGCCAACTGTAGAAATTATCAGCAGCCCTACTCAGCGCTACGCCAAAGTACTGCTTGTTTTAGGTAAAGACACAGCACAATTGAAAGAAGCCGTAGTAGGTTTAGTCTTTGGCTATAAAGTAATGACAGGTCGCAGTGCAACCATTGATGCAATTAGCAACTTACCGCTTCGAGAAGCCTACGATGCGCCACTGTGGGTGCGTTCTGATCGCCCAGTAAGCTTTGATGAATTTATTGAATACCCAACTCAGCTGCAATCGGAAGGCTATCGCGGTCTACCTGTTCGGTTAGACTTGCGTTTTGCACCAGATTTATTCACTTGGCGTGAAAATGGTATTCCTATTACCTTGAATTACCGCAACACGCCTGTTGAGCAAACCATGTTGTCGCGTTTGAATATGTTGATTAACGGTAAGTTTGTGGATGGTTTTATTCTTGATAACGAAGGTGGTAAAACGATTACAACCGATACCTTGTTACCGCTTTTATCTGAATTCAATCCAACCAAAACTCGTCAAGACTTTGAGCTAACAGGGTTAGATTTAACAACAAATAACCAGCTGACTTATGATTTTAATTTTGCAGTCGTAAAAACCGGTGAGTGTAGCGCCATTCCTGCAGGCGGTGAATTTGGTGCAATTGATGGCAGCTCTACCATTGATGTAAGTGACTTCCATCACTATATTGCCATGCCAAACCTACGCGCCTTTGCAAATGGCGGTTTCCCATTCACCAAATATGCCGATTTACACCAAAGTACGCTTGTAATGGAAGCTAACAGCTCAGTTAACGCGATTAGTTTATTGCTTAATTTCACAGGTCATTTGGGTGCCATAACAGGCTACCCAGCGCACCGTTTAGACATTCAATTTCCAAGTAACCAATTGGCGCTAAACGATAAAGACATTATTATTATTGGTAAGCCTGACTCTTTCTTAAACTCACTTGCCAAAGACAGCGCCCTAAGTGTGCTTATCAACAACAACCAACGCATTGTTGATCAAGCTATCTATAATGGTGCCTACGACACTAAAGGTGCTGAAAAAATTAAAGTAAATATAAGCAGCATTGGTCGTTTAGCCGTGATGTCTGGGTTCCAGTCACCGTTTGATTCAGACCGCTCAGTAGTCTCTTTGATTGCCAGTAATGAAAATGCTTTTGCACTTCTCACTGATGCTCTACTGAATAATGATAAAACAGCTCAAATAATGGGAAGCTCAGCCATTATCAATAGCCAAGGCATCAAAACGATTAAAACCGATGAACAGTATTTTGTCGGTCACGTGCCTATTCATACCCTCATTTGGTTCCACTTTTCAGACCGCCCAGTATTGTTAGCGATTCTATCACTACTAACCCTATTACTTATTTCATTTATGTTGTGGCGAGTGCTCGCGCTACTTACCAAAAAACGTTTATCTGAAGGAGATCAGGCATAATGAAAACTATCGCTTCTTTACTATTCGTTTTTGTTTTTTCAAGCAACGCCTTAGCTCAGTTAAGCTGCAGCGCTTGGCCGCAATGGAATAACTTTAAAACTCACTTCATTACACCAGAAGGACGCGTAATTGATTTGGGTAGTGATTACAGTATTACCACCTCAGAGGGGCAATCTTATGCGTTATTCTTTGCTTTACTTGCCAATGATAAAGCCAGCTTCGATAAGTTGCTTGAGTGGACTGAAGTACATCTTTCTGAAGGTGATTTAAGTACCCGTTTACCAGCGTGGCAATGGGGAATAAAGCAAAATCAAGGACAAATCCTTGATTCAAATCCAGCTTCTGATTCAGATTTATGGATTGCTTATACCCTGTCGCAAGCAGCTATCTTATGGAATGAAAGACGCTACGCAGTGCTCAGCTCAGTGCTTGCTGAGCGCATCATTCGTGAAGAAACAGCGCAAATACCAAACCTCGGTCTGACTCTATTACCTGGGCCAACAGGCTTTGAAAAAGACAGTAGCTGGAAGTTAAATCCAAGCTATGCACCGCTATTTATATTTGCGCAATTTGCACACCTATATCCGCACTCGCCTTGGCAAACATTACACGATAACTCGGCGCAGTTATTAATAGATACAGCACCAAAAGGCGTGAGCCCTGATTGGGTTAATTACAGCGTGGAAAAAGGCTTTTATCATGATAAAAGCGCCCCTGCTACAGGTAGTTATAATGCGATTCGCGTCTACCTTTGGGCCAGTATGATGGCAGAAGATGCCCCCTATAAAAATGCCCTTACACAGCAGTTTAAACCTTTTGTTGATAGCATTGTTTCTTCAGGCAAAGTGCCATTAGAAACCAATGCAGTCTCAGGCAAAACGGCAGGCAACGCCCCAAGTGGTTTTGTTGCCGCCTTATTGCCATTGCTTGCTGAAGATAATGCATCACAAACTGTGACAGCTTTACAACAGCAAATAATGATGGATACCCGCTTTACCACCAGCCGCTACTACGACAGCGTGTTGTATTTATTTGGTAACAGCGCATTGAACAAACGTTTTAGTATTGATAAAAACGGGGCTTTAACAACTAACTGGAGCAATGAATGCCGATAAAGTGGCTACTTGCTGCAGTTTTAGCAAGCTCCAGTGCATCCGCAGCAATAAAAAAAGACCTTGATAGTCAATCAATTGATTGGTTAATTAGCCAAGTACAACTTGGTGAAATTGAGCGTGATAATCAATTGATGAGCGACAGCTTAGAAAAGCTGCAAAGCATTGCACCTAAAAATACTCAAGTGCAATGCGCCCAGGTGCGCGTTTTATATAGCCTCAAAGAAACCGACAAAGCCAATGCGCATTTAGCAGAGCTTAGTAACCTATCACATCCGTGCGTAACAAGCTTAACCCTACTTGCACGCGTCAATAACCAAGACAAAGAAGCGGTTCAACAAGCCAGGCTTCGTGCCAGGGCCGGACAATACAGTGATGCGGTAAAAATCTACAATCGGCTATTTAAATCCGCCTACCCTAATATTGAATATGAGCTGGAGCACATAAACTGGCTTGCTCAAGATCCAAATCAATATCAGCAAGCACTGCGCGGTTATCGTTCTTTACTAAAACGCTACCCAAATAGTGGCCGTTTTGAGCTTGCCTACGCAAGACATCTGTTAAAACAAAACCCAACAAACAAAGAAGCCATAGAATTACTGAGCCATTATGCACACAGCAACCAATATGGTGTTGAAGCTGAGTTTGCGTGGCTTGCAGCCCTTGAGGATATGCCGCTTAATAAACAAACTGAGCGCGAATATCAGCGTTACTTTGCAGCCTACCCTAAAAGCAGTAAAGGTCAGCTACAATTTAGTGACTTTAAAAAAGCGCATTTAGCGGAGCAAAAAAAGCAAGCAGACCCTGCGTATCAGACATGGCTTAAGGGCAGTGTCGAACTTGAAAAACGCCACTTTGATGCAGCAGAAAAGCTTTTTAATAAAGCACTGCGAGGTCGTCCTCAAGATCCTGAAATATACAATAGCTTAGGTTTATTGAACTTAAGGCAAGGTCGTAATGCCAATGCTTACCAGTACTTTAAAAAAGCTCAAAAATACAGCATAGATGCAAACCGTATAACAGTTTTAAAAGGCCTCGCCAATACTGCTCGTTTTTGGCAATACATAGATGAAGCTAAATCAGCCATTAGTAGCAATGAACTCAAACAGGCTGCGCTTAAGCTGGATTTAGCTGACACCTTAAATGAAGACCCTAATACGGTATTGTTTTACCGTGCTGAACTTGCCAAACAAGCAGGCCAACTTCAAAACGCGATGAACCTTTATAAGCAAGTGCTAAAAGACGACCCTCTGCAACAGCCTACTTTGCGTGCCATGCTTGAATTGACCGCCTCAGATGGTAATTATGCTCGTAGTCATCGTTTTTATAATGGCTTAACTCGTCAGCAACAGGCATTAATTGCTGAAGATTATACCCTATTACAAACACAGCAACTGAGAACCCGCGCTGATGAGCTTACTGCTGAAGGTAAGCTAGATGAAGCAGTTGATGTGCTACTTATGGCAATCAAACAAAGCCCACGTCAAAGCTGGCTTTACTACGACCTTGCAAATTTATATCAACAACAAGGTTTAGTTGATCATGCCAAAGCTCTGTATAAAAAAACCTTGTGGCAATTTCCGCTAGATGCAGATTTGCGTTATAGCCATGCACTATTTTTACGTTCGTTGAACGATTACCAAGGAGCACTGGCAACCTTAGATTACATTCCTAATAACGCGCGCACTGAACAAATTAATGTGCTTACAGAGCAGCTAAGTATTAATACCAAACTAGAAAGGCTCTCTGCCAACAATACAGCCACTAATAAAGCCACGGTGATTTATAAGCTCACCGAGTTAGAAGCACAGCCATTAACACCTTTAATGCAAGCTGAGCTTGCCAGTCAATGGCAACAAATTAATGAGCAGCAGTATGCAATAAGGCAACTGAAAAAAGCTCTTACTCGTGACCCAAGTTTGAGCCCATATTGGCACATGACATATGCAAATTGGCTAATTGAAAGCAACGATAAAAACGCTGCTGATAGCTGGTTTGCAGACTATCAACTGCCTAGTAACGCAACCGATGCAGAGCAATCACAATGGTTAGCACTACAAGTTAATTACGTTAATCGCTTTAGTGATAGTAACCAACGAGTTGCTAAGCTCTCAGAGCTTGCAACACGTTACCCTGATAACCCAGAACTGTCAGAGGCGCTGATCAATGCTCATATCGAGCAAGGCAATAGTAATCAGGCCATTATCCGCTTTGAGCAGCACGTTGCAAAAGGACAAACTGTGTCAACGGATACTGCTTTAGCTATTGCGACACTTGCTCGTCAGCAACAAAGAGATGGTTTAGCAGATCGCATCATTGCTGGGCAAATTAATCAGCTTTCAAGTGAGCAAAGCTATCGTCAGCAGCAATTAATGGCAGCCCTTGAACAATTTGAAGATACACAAAGTGCGATAAATCTAGCTGAGCAATTGCTAGCTAAATCAAACAACAACCAAGAGCTTTATTATCAAGCAGCAGCGGTTGCGCAAGCTAAGCAACAAACTACGCTTGCTCAAAGCTGGTACCGCGCTGCAGTTGATCCAGATACGGCAACGAGCACCTTAAGCGATGAGCAGAACTATGAACTGTATGCCCTTGATGAAAATGAAGCTTGGTATGTCAATAATGCCAAGCGTCAATTGCAAGGTATTGAGCGCGATGAGCAAGCGTATATCACTGCTGCAATCAACTTAAGTAGCCAAACCAGCACACAAAATGAGTCCACACTGGGCGCTGGTGCAACGCCTATTGAAGCAGGTTTCCCGCTATGGGGTGGCACTGGGATTGTGAAATTAGACCCAATGACAATATCGAGCCAAGAAACCCGCTTTGATGAAACCTTTGCTGGTAGCCGCTATGGTCAAGGAGCCCTGTGTATTTTTGACTGCCCACTTTTAAGTATAAAACCAAAGCAACAAGGTATGGATGTTGGCCTTGCTTGGCAAAACGAGCAATGGCGAATTGATGTTGGTACCACTCCACTTGGCTTTTTAGTCGAAGATATCGTGTGGGGCGTTAATTACAATGGTGATTTAGGCGACTTTGGTTATGGCATCACGTTTAATAAACGCCCGGTTACCAGCTCTGTATTATCTTACGCCGGACTTGAAGATGTCTTTACCAACCAAATATGGGGCGGTGTTAGAGCTACGCAATTACAACTTAGTCTATCTCATGACCTTGGCCTAGATTGGGGTTTTTGGGGCAGTACTAACTATCAAATCTTGCAAGGTAAAAACGTAAAAGATAATCAAAGCTACAGCCTAATGGGTGGCAGTTATTATCGTTATATTCGCGAAAGAAACACCGAATTAAGTCTAGGCCTTAACTTATTACACTGGTCGTATAAGTATAATTTAAGTGAAGAAACCTGGGGACATGGTGGCTATTACAGTCCACAAAACTACTTGGGCGCTTCATTACCTGTGATTTTTGATAAGCGAGTTGGTCATAATTTTGTATACCGACTGCGCGCTGGCGTATCTTGGTCAACCACCACGACAGACGACATCGCATTTTTTCCTAACGACCCTATTTTGCAAGGCCAAGCAGAGGCTCAAACAGCTGTTACGGGCGTTGTACCTTACTTTGAAGGCGATACCAGCAATGGTTTATCGTATAACTTAGGGGCAAGTTTTGAGTATCGATTCACGCCTCATTGGTTCTTTGGTGGTTACGTCAACTTAGATAGAGCCGATTTTTACGAGCCGAATTATGCTCAGCTGTACTTTCGTTATTACTTTAATCCGGTGTATAGCGAACTGGCTTTCCCGGGTAAACCTGTTGTGCCTTATGCAAGCTACTAACTGTCGCATCACAAGGGGCAAGTGTCGCAAGTTCTTCCCCTCTCCATAAGGTCTATGTATACTGTAGCGCACTTGTAGCTAGGATAAGGGTGTGTCCCTTTCCTTCAAGTACAAAACTTGAGCAACAAACCATTATCTTAGCTGCATCAAAAAACATGGCCGCCCGTTCACTAAATAAATACATAGAACGACCAAAGCAAAAACAATAAGGCCTCAAATAAAAACTTAGAGTTAGGAAGTAAATATGAGTTCATTACCTAAAGCAGGTGACTTTTTAGGGCATCCTAAAGGGTTATTCCTGTTGTTCGGCACAGAAATGTGGGAACGATTCGGTTATTACGGCATGCGCGCCATCTTAGTTTTATACTTAGTAGCGCTTGTACAAGAAGGTGGTTTTGGTTGGTCAAATGCAGACGCATTAAGCCTTTATGGTACCTTCACAATGGCTGTATACATCACCCCACTATTCGGTGGTTGGTTAGCCGATAACGTATTAGGACAACGTAAAGCAATTATCCTTGGTGGTTTATTGATGGCTGCAGGCCATTTCACTATGGGTATCCCACACAGCTACTTAGCTGGCCAAGAAGAAAATGTATTCTACATTGGTTTAACACTTCTTTGTGTGGGTAACGGTTTATTTAAGCCAAACATCTCAACTATGGTAGGTGATCTATACAAAGAAGGTGACCAACGTCGTGATGGCGCGTTCACTATCTTCTATATGGGTATCAACCTAGGTGGTGCATTAGGTCCTTTAGTTGCGGGTTATGCTGCAGCTGCAATGGGCTGGCAATGGGGTTTCATTGTAGCTGGTGTTGGTATGGTGTTATCTGTACTTTTACAGCTTGCATTAAGCAACAAATACTTAGGCGATATCGGTGTTGTGCCTTCTGCTAAGCTTTCTCAAGCACAGTCTGAATCAAACACTAAAGAGCCACTAACTAAAGTAGAAACTGACCGTATTAAAGTTATCTTTACTATGAGTGTATTCAGCATCATCTTCTGGATGGGCTTTGAACAAGCGGGTGGTTTAATGAACCTTTTCGCTAACGATTACACAGACCGTATGTTACTTGGTTTTGAAGTACCAGCTTCTTGGTTCCAATCTTTAAACTCAATTTTCATCATTGTTTTTGCACCTTTAGTTGCCATTATTTGGTTAAAGCTTGATAAACGTGAACCAAATTCACCGGTTAAGTTTGCTATTGCACTTATCTTCTTAGCACTTGGTTTCATCACTATGATCCTAGCGCTTATGACACAAGGTCAAGGTGAGCACCTACAAATCAGCATGATGTGGTTAGTTTTATTCTACTTATTCCACACCCTAGGTGAGTTATGTTTATCTCCAATTGGCCTATCTATGGTAAGTAAACTTGCACCTCTACGTTTAGCTTCAATGCTTATGGGTATTTGGTTCCTATGTACAGCGGTTGCAAACAAGATTGCAGGTTTCGTAGGTTCTTTCCTAGGTGAAGGTGAAGAAGCGTTAGACAACGCGATGGGTATCTTCATTGGTTTAGGCGCAACAGCGGTTCTTTCTGCTGTGATCATGTACTTACTAAGTGACAAACTAGTTGCTTGGATGCACGGTGCTGAAGGTCAACACGAGCCACAAACTACTGAGCACATCCTAGCTGAAGAGCTAGAAGTGACAGCTGAAAAGCAATAATACTTATTCCCCGTAGCACCCGCTGCGGGGAATTTCTCTCTCCCCTATTCCCTCAGCGCCCTTAAAACTGATACTATATTCTGATATTAATTTGGTTTGCAAAGGAACTGAGTAAGTGCGCTCTAACACTCAACTACTGGTTATTATTCTGACCAGCTTATTACTAACAGCATGCGGTGGCGATAAAACAACAAAAGAAGTCGCAACAGCTCCTGATCAGTCTGGTTTAATTATTTCTGTTGAAAATGGTTTATCGGCTGAATTTGCACAGGGCGATGTCACACTTAATGCAATAAGTAACACAGTCACAACAGACACCACATTTACTTACACTGAGACGAGCGCTTCAAGCACGGATATAGAGCAAGGTATTGTCTCGAGTATTCATACCTTTCGCCCTAATAACCTGATATTTGCTGAGCCATTAAGTTTAGCGATCAAATTACCAGATGAACAAACCAACCTTGCTTTTAGCATAGTGCAGTTAGTCGATGAGCAATGGCAAACTCTCAGTACAGAACAAAGCAATGATGGATTTGCAGTCAGTGCTATTACAGAATTTGGTAGCTTTGCTTTAATGTCTCGCACCGTTCCTGCAGCCAGTAAAACCATTGGCGAGCAATGTAATGACACTGCCAGTAACCAAACAGTACGCTTTATTCATGTTGCTGACTTACACGCGCGCTTTGGCTTTAAAGAGCAGTTATTCAGCCGTATTCGCAGTTACTACGACAAAGCTAAACTTGAAAACCCTAACACCTTATTCACCAATGGCGGTGACGATTATGAAAAGGGCACCGTAGCAGAACAAACATCACAAGGTTTAGCCACAGTCGAAGCAATAAAAGCCATGGCCTTTGACGTACGTGTGATTGGTAACCACGACTATGCATGGGGACCTGAGCAACTACTGGACTTTGCCGATGACGATAATGCCATCGTGCTTTCAAGTAACACCGAATATGATGGTAGCGATGATACGCCGTTTGCCGGTGTCGATTTTTCGGTTGTTCAAGTAGGTTGCCTTCGTATCGGATTTTTTGGCATGACTTCAGTGCCTTGGAATGAACTCGATGAACCAGTTGAAGATGAGCCAATTCCTGATTTTATCGCTAATTTCAAAATGAATTGGCAGTGGCAAGAAGTGGCTGAGCAGCTTGTTAACCAATACCGTCAAGATGTTGATTATATGGTCATGGTCAGTCACTTAGGTGAAGGCACTGACACCCGCATTGCACAAAATGTTACTGGAATTGATTTAGTGCTTGGTGGGCATACCCATGGCGGTGAAAGTTATCAAACCTTAGATAACGGCAGTATTGTTATTCAGCCAAACTTTTTTGCACAAGGTCTAACGGATCTTACCTTAACCTTTAACCTTGAAGACAAAACTCTTGCAGATGTTGATTACAATACCGTCGCAACCACCAGCATTACAAGCCGAGATGAAAGCACTAAGGCCGCTATCGATGAAATCATGGGTCGCTATGCCCCAGATGCAAACACCGAAATTGCCGTTTCAGAAAACTACCCCACTGCAGAAGAACTCACCACGATTATAGCCAAAGCAACTATGCAGCAGTTCCCTGCTATTGATGCAGCGTTACTAGATGCAAGCCAAGTACAAGATCGTTGGCTACCGGGTACATTAACCCAAGAAGATTTTCATGCAGCATTTAAGGTTGAACGCCAACCATCGAATACCCCGGGCTTTAATTCAATTTATCAAGTTGAGGTGACTGGCAGCCAATTGAAAAGCATGCTCGAAAGCCAGCCAGAATGGGTCTCTTTAGTGCCAGATAACATTGATGATGCAAGCACTTACCTCGTTGCTCTATTTAAAGGCCCAGCGCTAAATAGCGAATTGTTCTTCCCTGCTCTGCCAAACTTAGAAGCACAATTGGTCGCTGAAAGTTGGTGGCTGCTTGATAACTACGCGCGAGCACGCACCAGCCAATGTTTATATATCGATACCGATAACATGCTTAATGCGTGTAAAGCAGATGATGCGGTCACAGTATGGAATTTTAATAACCCTGAGCAAGGCTTTAGCAGTGACTTTGGCCCTGCAACACTCAGCTTTTATGACCCTGAAGACAGCAATTGGGGACCAGAAGATAGCCAATTTGCCACCACCACTGAGCTTGAAATTACTGATTTACCAAGTGGTGCCTCAGGTGTGCTCGCCTTTGCTCGCCATAGCCCAACGCAAGGCTTAACCTTAACGGCCAATAGTGCTGCAAACGGTGATTACCAAACAGAAGGCCTTATCGCTGATTACACCTTAGTGATGGATATTATGTGGCCAGAACAAAGCACCAATGAGTGGCGCTCATTACTACAAACCGATATCACTAACAGTGATGACGCAGATCTTTACGTCAGCCGAGATAACGCCATCGGTATTGCCACCAGTGACAGTGGTTACTTTGGCGAGCTTTTGGCAAACAGCTGGCACCGTATTGCTTTTGTGTTTTATGCTGCTCCAAACAACGGTGCACTAAAAATTTATCTTGATGGCGAGCTGATTGGTATTAAAGATGAAGGTGAAATCAATGGGCGCTGGGCAATCAACGATGCGGTCTTACTTTTAACCGATAATGACTATGAAACTAAGCCGGGTTACTTAAACGCCTTGTTATTTGCTGGTCGTGCAATGACTGATACCGAGATTGCTAATATGGGTGCTGCACAGCAGCAACTTAATTTTACGCAATCAACCCGTACCTTAAACCAAGTGGTTGAGCGCCATTATCAAGCTGCGCCACAAATTATGAATAACCCTTGGTTACAACAACGAAGCAAGTTTTTTAACAAAGCGCGCCAAACTGTAAACTAAGCTATACAATCAACTTAATAAAAAAGGCCATTTCTGGCCTTTTTTATTGCCTGATAAATACTTAAATTTACGTTTAAATACATATAGATAAGCACAAAATAGAATAGTAGATATTAGTCAACCTAGTGGCTTACTCATTGCCTTTGAAACTGCAATTGCTGAAATTAAAATCATTGTCCCATTTAATTTACAAAAGGGGCTTTGGCTAAATAGTGCGGGGATCTTCCCCTTATTGAGATTCTGGTTAATCATCCGCTCATTACAGAACAATAATTCTTTTTTAGCGCAGTGCTTATAATTGCGGGAGTAATGACAATGAGCGAAGTAAATAATCCATTAGGCCTAATGGGCATTGAATTCACTGAATACGCAACACCAGATGCAGATTACATGGACAAAGTGTTTACTGATTTTGGCTTCTCAAAGCTAAAAAAATTCAAAGGTAAAGACATTGTTTACTACAACCAACATGACATTCATTTCTTACTAAACAATGAACGTGAAGGTTTCTCTGCTGAATTTGCTAAAAGCCACGGCCCGGCAATCTGTTCTATGGGTTGGCGTGTAGAGAATGCACAAAAAGCATTCGAAGTTGCTGTTGAGCGCGGTGCAAAACCTGCAACAGACTCAACTCACAAAAACTTACCATACCCTGCTATTTACGGTATCGGCGACAGCTTAATTTATTTCATCGAGCAATTTGGCGACAAAGGTTCTATCTATGAGTCAGATTTTGAAGATTTAAACGAGCAAAACATTGTTGAAGACAAAGGCTTCATCCGTATCGACCATTTAACCAATAACGTTTATAAAGGCACGATGGAAACATGGGCTAACTTCTATAAAGACGTATTTGGTTTTACTGAAGTTCGTTACTTCGACATTAAAGGTCAAAAAACAGCGTTATTATCTTACGCACTTAAATCTCCGTGCGGTACTTTCTCGATTCCAATCAACGAAGGTAAAGATAACAATAATAACCAAATCGATGAGTACTTAAATGAGTACAATGGTCCGGGTGTACAGCATTTAGCATTCCTAACGAATGACCTAGTAAGCTCACTTGATAAGCTTGACCAATCAACGATTGCGACGCTTGATATCATCCCTGAGTACTACGACACTATTTTTGACCGTGTGCCTTGGGTTAAAGAAGATAAAGAGAAGATCCGTAAGCATCAGATCCTAGTAGATAGCCAAAGCGAAAATTGTTACCTACTACAAATCTTCTCGAAGAACCTATTCGGTCCTATCTTTATCGAGATGATCCAACGTGTAGATGACGGCGGTTTCGGTGAAGGTAACTTCCAAGCGCTTTTCGAATCAATCGAACGTGATCAAGAGCGTCGTGGTGTAATCTAGTTCATCATGATGAATAAAAAGCAGCGTTATTCACACGCTGCTTTTTGTCGTTTTAAATTCTGTTTTAAACTAACTGTTTAAATTGCGTTGATTGCCTCCATATAGATAACTAATAAATCAGCGCGAACCAATAAGGAAAGAGTATGAGCCTAATTAACGAAACCCACGATATTAATCTAAAAAGCTGGGTTGCATCTGCTAACGAAGCGAACTGTGACTTCCCAATTCAAAACCTTCCTTTTGCAGAAGTACGTCGTAAAAATTCAGACGAAGCGTTCCGTGGCGCTGTAGCAATTGGTGATCAAGTTATCGACTTAGCAAAAGTAAATGAACTTGGTTTATTCTCTGGTGATGCACAAGTTGCTGTTAAAGCCGCAAGCCAAGCTACACTCAATGAATTTATGGGTCTTGGTCAGCAGTATTGGTCTGCACTTCGTCTAGCATTATCAAAAGCACTTCGTGAAGGTGCGAGTGAGCAAGCGCAATTAAGCGAAGCGCTTATCGCTCAAGCAGAGATCGAATTTGCGCTGCCGTGTCGCATTGGTGATTACACTGACTTTTATACTTCTATTTACCACGCAACAGCGGTAGGTAGTCTATTCCGCCCTGATAACCCACTTCTACCTAACTATAAATGGGTACCAATTGGTTATCACGGCCGCTCATCGTCAATTGATGTTTCAGGTCAAACGTTCCACCGTCCTAACGGTCAAACTAAAGCGCCAGATGCAGAAGCACCATCATTCGGCCCTTGTAAACGCCTAGACTACGAACTTGAGTTAGGCATTTACCTTGGTAAAGGTAATGAATTAGGCGATGCAATTGCCATTGAAAATGCTGAAAACCACGTATTTGGTTTCTGTGTATTTAATGACTGGTCTGCACGTGATTTACAAGCATGGGAATACCAGCCGCTTGGTCCATTCCTTGCGAAGAACTTCGCTTCGACTGTATCTCCTTGGATTGTTACCACAGAAGCACTGGCACCATTTAGAACAAATTGGACACGTGACGAAAACGATCCACAACCAATGGACTATTTAGAGTCAGCTCATAACCGTGAGTTTGGTGCATTCGATATCAAAATGGATGTGCAAATTGAAACTGAAAAGATGCGTGCGGCTGGCGAAGCACCAACACAAGTATCTAAATCAAGCTTCAAACACTCTTACTGGACAGTCGCGCAAATGGTGACTCACCACACAGTAAATGGCTGTAACTTCCAACCAGGCGACATGTTAGGTTCAGGTACGCAATCAGGTCCTGAGCACGAAGAAGCTGGTTCATTATTAGAACTATCACGCGGTGGTAAAGAAAAGATCACCCTAGCTAATGGCGAACAACGTGCTTTCTTGGAAGATGGCGACAACGTAATCATGCGTGGTTGGTGTGAAAAAGACGGTTTTGCACGTATTGGTTTTGGTTCAGTCGAAGGTACAGTACTACCTGCAAAATAAAAATAACTAGCTATTTTTATTTCCAGAACAACGATTAAGGGCATTTTTTGCCCTTTTTTTTGCATTTTTTTCAGTTGAGTTACAATTTTTTGCTGGCTTTTTTAAATCAGATTGCTATCTTAGCTCGGTTATTAGTCAAATTTTGTACGCCATGTTAGTTAAACTTAAGTCTTTTTATCGCACGTTTTTTCCAGCTAGACAGCTGTTGATCCGTCAGAATGGCGAGGTAAAACACTTAGTATTAGCCCCTTGGGTGCAATTAACGACTTTACTAGTCATTTTAACTGCTATTGTTTGGTTAAGCATTTCGACACTACAAATCATTTCTCAAGCTGACAAGATCACCAGCATTGAACAAACCCAGCTTACGAAACAACAAGAATGGCAAAAACAGCATTATCAGCAACAAGCTGTCTATGAAAAACAGCTCGAGCAATTAGCCGTACTTGAACAAAAGCAAGCGCTATTGCAAAGCATGATCGAGTCATTACCAGAATCAATGAACAAACCGGCACTGCCAACCGACGCAGAGCCATTGCTTTTACCTGTTCAGGAGCACGCTGAAGAGTTTCACGCACCTTTAGAAGATGAACAGCAACCAAAACAAGTTAAACGCTTAGAGAGCATTTCTGAGCGCCTAGCTCGCCTTGATGCAGCTTATAACAACAGCTTTGTTGTATTAGATGAGCAAATTAAACTTCGCCACCAAGAAATTGTTGCTATGTTAGAGGGCGCAGGCCTTGATAGTAGCCTTGCCAATGGTTCGGTATTAGAAGGTACAGATACAGCACAGGGTGGCCCATTAGACTTATTCGACGAATCAAAAATCCCTCTTGAGTTTTTAGCAATTGCCGACAAATTGCTGGCATTAAATAACCTCGAAAACTTACTGAGCGAATTACCACAAACACTTCCTGCTGCCGATTACTACATTTCAAGTAGTTATGGTCTACGAAAAGATCCAATGAATGGCCGCCGCGCTTTTCACAAAGGCGTTGATTTAGCAGGTTGGCATAAAACCGAAATTTTTGCTCCCGCTGACGGCACCGTTTTACGTGCTGGTCGTAATGGCGGTTATGGCAACTTTATCGAACTACAACACAAAAATGGCTTCGTTACTCGCTTCGGTCACCTTAATAAAATTAAGGTTAAAAAAGGCCAAACAGTGACTAAAGACGATGTCATCGGCTTAATGGGTAGTACTGGCCGTAGTACCAGCACTCACCTACATTACGAAGTTTTAGTGAATGGCAAACATGTCAACCCGGTTAAAATAACAAAGGCGCTTTCTCGTGTTCGGTAAAAAAAAACAATCAGCAGCTAGCTCGTCTGGCTCATCTTTAAAAAGAACCAACCACACCCCTTCTATTATTTCTGAAGACGTTCGTTTAACTGGCGGCCTCAGCAGCCAAGGTGAAGTTCAGCTTGACGGTCGCATCGAAGGCGATTTACGTGTTAAACATTTAGTGATTGGTCACACTGGCATGATTGAAGGTGTTATTGAAGCTGACAGTGTCATCGTCAAAGGTAAAATTATTGGTTCGCTTATTGCCAATAAAGTGACTATTGAAAGCACTGCAGAAGTTCATGGCGATGTATTTCATGACACCCTGAGCATCGAAGCCGGCGCAATCATTGAAGGCAGCTTAAAACATCGTAATGAAGAAGATAATGTGGCGCCTATTAAGCCTGAAGAACAAAACAGTTCTTCAATACTGGCTGATGATGACAACGACCTGTCGTTTGTAAACAAACAAGCCGCTGATAAGTCTTAACGTTTTTTAGCGGTTACATACATTGTAATATCCGCGGTGAAAACGAGTTCATCGCGGCTATTATAAACCTTCACTGGTACTAGCAAGTCTTGCTTTTCTAACCACTCACTCGGCACGTCTATCTGGGCAACAGCACGCATATCTGTGTCAATTTTCGCTAAATAATTCACTGTCATGCCTTTTGGGATCCAGCGATGTGTTTTTGCCGGCACAGTTGCATCAACCATCAAGCCAGCGCATAGCTCAGCAACATTACATTGTGCAATTGCATGGATGGTACCAATGTGATTATGGATTGCTCGGCGATTTTTAACAGTTGCGCTGCAATGCCCAGCAGTTAAATCTGTGATCAATGGCTTTATTGAACCAAAGTAAGGGGCTTTAAAGCACACGGCTTTACTAAACAACCAGTTACCCTTCGGCAGTGACAGGCATTTAGTCCAAATTTTTAATAATGATGATTGTGAGCTCACGACGTTTATCCATTATTTTTATGATGTGAGATAAAAAGCTAACACATCAGACCAGATAGCGAAATGGAAAATTTTTGTTAGCAGTTTTAATGATTACACATTTCGCTAAGTGAACGCTTTTCTTTTCCTTTAGGGGCACATAAAATACCGTTTTAAAGGAGAGCGAATGCAGTCACGCCAGCACAAAAACCTCAGCTTACTATTTATTCTTGGCCTTCTGGTTATCTTTAGCCCGTTAGCAATTGATATTTACTTACCCGCTTTTCCGACCATTGCAGAACAATTCAGCGCTTCAGAAAAGCAAATTCAGCAAACCGTCGCTATTTTTATGCTTACCGTTGGGCTTGGACAGCTCATTGCAGGGCCATTAGCAGATAAATTTGGTCGTAAGCCTGTGGCAATTACCGGTGTGACAATTTATGGTTTAGCGGCTTTTGGCGCGTATCTGGCACCTGATTTTACAAGCCTGATGATTGCAAGAGCACTGCAAGGTTTGGGGGCCTGTGCCACATTTGTAGTAGCATTTGCCATTGTAAGAGATAGATTTGGTAGTGAACGTAGCGGCCAAATCATTACTTATCTTAATGGTATCGTCTGCTTTATCCCTGCCCTCGCGCCAATTTTAGGTGCTTGGCTCACAGTACAGTTTGGCTGGCGCATGAACTTTTTATTCATGGCTGTATTTGCACTCATTGGTTTATTCATAACCTTGTTAATGTACAAAGAAACCCGCCCTGCAGATAGTGTATATAGTGGTCATATTCTTGACCTGCGCCGTTTTATGCCAATTATCAGCACGCCATTGTTTTTATTTCATAGCTTAATTTGCTTGGTAACTATGTCGGCTATTTTAGTCTTCGTTACGTTAGCACCTGGCTGGCTTATTACTAAATTAGGTGGCAGTGTTACCGACTTTACTTTCTGGTTTACCTGTAATGCGGTCTTGAGCATTGTTGCAAGCTTTATTATGCCACTTTACATCAAACGCCAACCAAAACGCGCGTTAAAAGCAGGACTCTTGTTGCTTGTAATCGCAGGTGCCTTAATGTTGGCCTTTAGCCAACAACGTACTGCGCTTGCCTTGATGTTTCCGATGTTTATTGCTGCGTTTGGTTTTGCACTGACACTTGGCTCATCAGCAGGCCGTGCACTAAGTTTATTTCCTAAGCAAGCAGGCACAGCATCAGCACTTATTGGCTTAATGCAAATGAGTGGCGCAAGCTTATTAGTGTTTATAACGCAATTGTTAAACTTGACTACACCAGTATTAATTGGCGTGCATTTTTTAATGCTCATCCCTTTCACCTACTTATTGTTCAAATATAAGCACTTGTCATAAAAAAGTTTTATCATACTTTTAGTCATAACGGGTAAATGAGAATCGTTATACTCTATTTATCCGTTTAGACATCTTGTTATTTCCTACCGTTATAAAAAGCATCTTTCTAGAATAATTTGTTCCAGTTTTGTGGATTATTTTACTTGTACCTATAGAGCCATTAATCTATTGTTTACTCACGTTAACATTTGGTTAACTCAAAAACATGTTTGGGATACGAATTATGAAAAAGAATAAATTAGCATTAGCACTGATCATCAGTGGACTATGTGCAGCAGGAACTGCAAACGCAGCAAATGACCGTTACATCATCCAAGTAGACAACAATAAAAAAGGCGTAGTTAAAGCACTCGCTAAAAAGCTTGGTGGTGATATTAAAGTTGATGGTAATGGCTTTATTGCAGCGCAATTTACAGGTCATGACCTTGCAAGCGTAAAAGGCTTACTAAACAACCCTCACATCAAACTAATTGAAGAAGACCAAAAGCGTGTACCAATGGCGCTTTATAACGATGACGCTGGTAATGCAATGCAGCAGCAATTAACGCCATACGCAGTTTACCAATCACAAGCTGATCAAGTTACCTTCGATGCAAATGCTGGCATGAAAGTCTGTGTGATTGACTCAGGTTTAGATGCTACAAACCCTGATTTCGTATGGGGTAACATTACAGGTGATAATGACAGTGGCACAGGCAACTGGTACGACAATGGTGGCCCACATGGTACCCACGTAGCAGGTACTATTGGCGCAGCAGACAATAATGTTGGTGTGGTTGGTATGGCGCCCGGTGTGGCAATGCACATCATAAAAGTATTCAACGCTGAAGGCTGGGGTTACTCTTCAGACTTAGCACACGCAGCAGATTTATGTTCTCAGGCAGGTGCAAATATCATCAGCATGAGCCTTGGTGGCGGTGGTTCAAATAGCACCGAGTCTAACGCATTTGCTAATTTCACAAGCGCTGGCGGTTTAGTTGTTGCTGCAGCGGGTAACGATGGTAACAACGTACGTTCATACCCTGCAGGCTATCCATCAGTAATGATGGTTGGTGCAAATGATGCGGACAACCAAATTGCAGATTTCTCGCAATTCCCTAGCTGTACATCTGGTCGCGGTAAACGCGCTACTACAGATGAAACTATCTGTGTTGAAGTAACAGCAGGTGGTGTTGATACTCTTTCTACTTACCCTGCTGGTATGGCAACGTCAGCTAGCTTAGCAGCTGATGGCGCAGGCTTTGCTACTTCATCAATGGAAAACGCGGGTAATTCATCAGGCACGGCGTATTACATGGGTACTGCTGAAAGCGTAGATGCTGGCGCAGCGGGGAAAATTTGTATGATTGACCGCGGCAATATCTCGTTCTATGACAAGGTAAATAACTGCGAAAACTCAGGCGGTATCGGGGCTGTTATCATCAATAACGAAGCTGGCATGTTATACGCTACATTAGGCGATACTAACGATACAACAATTCCAGCTGTCGGTGCGGCACTTGAAGACCGTTCAGCTCTTCTTTCAAGCACAACTATTGATATCGCAATTGGTACTAGTGATTATGGTTTCATGAGCGGTACATCAATGGCAACGCCTGCTGTTTCAGGTATCGCAGCGCTAGTATGGTCAAATCACCCTGAGTGTACGGGTACAGAAATCCGTGATGCACTAAAAGCAACGGCAGAAGATCAAGGTGCTTCCGGTCACGATGTTTACTTCGGTCACGGTATTGTTAAAGCAGCTGACGCAGATGCATACCTAACAGCCAATGGCTGTTCAGGTGGTGGCGATAATGGCGGTGGCACAACACCAGGTGGTGATGATATTAGTCTTTCTACTTCAGGTTATAAGTCAAAAGGCACTAAATACATTGATTTAAGCTGGAGTGGCGCTGCTACAAGCACTGTAGATGTTTACCGTAATGGTAGCAAAGTAGGCTCAGTGGCAAACACTAACAGCTATACTGACACTATCACAACAAAAGGTGGTGGCACTTACACTTACCAAGTATGTGAAGCACAAAGCACAACTGTTTGTTCAAACAACAGCACTGTGACGTTCTAATACTTTCCCCAACCCAAATCAGCGGGCATTGATTGTCCGCTTTTTCTTTTTCTAGAAGCTTGTTAAAATCAACTACCTAGCTTTTTATCTTTGTGCCGATGATCAATCCAGAATTTCTACTGTCGTTTTTAGGCGCCAGCTTTTTAATTGCCGTGGCCCCCGGCCCTTCTAATGCATTTTTAATGGCACAAACCTTTGCCAATGGCCGTAAAGCCGGGATGCAAAGTGCCTTTGGTTTTGCCTTAGGTGGTGTGGTGCATACTTTTTTTGCGGTGGTAGGTTTAACGGCAATTTTAAAAGCGTCGACTGTTGCCTATACCACAGTTCAGTATTTAGGTGCGGCGTACCTGTGCTATTTAGGCGTAATGACGTTAAAAGACACCTTTACACAGCCTGAGTCAGAGTGCGAAGAAAAACCCCATGTAAGTACCAGTAAAAAGCAAAATGTGATGTTTCAAGCAATGATGACCGAGGTACTTAATCCAAAAGTCGCTCTATTCTTTATTGCGTTTATTCCGCAGTTCGTCGATCCGAGCTTATCTTCAACGACCTTTCAGCTCGCTTTTTTTGGTTTACTTTACCCGCTTTTTGCTTTTCCAATCGACTGCACGTATATTTATTTCGGCGATAAGATAGCCAGTTATTTTCGTGAGCACCCACAAACCCAGATTTGGATTGATCGGATCACGGGGCTGGTGTTTATTGCACTAGCAATTAACCTATTGATATAAGAGCACTTATGGAACAAAAACAACAAGCCTTACCAGCCAAAAAGAATATTGCCCTCGTAGCCCATGATGGTAAAAAAGCAGCCCTACAGGCGTGGTGTGAAAAGCACCAAGACATTTTAAGTAAGCACACGCTATACGGTACGGGCACAACAGGTCATTTAATCGAGCGTACAACAGGGCTTGAAGTAATTAAGCTGCTAAGCGGCCCTATGGGTGGCGATCAACAACTTGGTGCTAAAATTGCTGAACATGAAGTGCACATGCTGGTGTTTTTCTGGGATCCACTTGCATCGCAGCCACACGACCCAGATGTAAAAGCATTACTGCGTTTAGCTGCGGTTTGGAATATTCCTGTTGCCTGTAATGAAGTCAGTGCCGATATGCTATTAAGCTCACCTATGATGGAAACTGAGCTGTGCCGCACGTTGCCAGATTACGAAAAATACCTCGCAACGCGCCAAGTGACTCTTTAGTTCTATAAGTCGATATATCAAAGTGGGGGCTATTAGCTATAAAGCTTGTGCGCCCACTTAGTTAAACCTGCAGTAACACTACCAAAGTGATCCCCGTTCAGCATATTTATATCGCCTAAATGGGATTTTAACGCGGCCTTTATCAGCGGTGATTGCGCGCTACCGCCCGTTAAGTAAATGACATCAGGCATTGTGCCAGCTTCTTGAATCGCTTGTTTAGCTAAGCTCACTATCTGGCTTATTGAGTCATCAACAGCTAAAGCTAGATCTTTTAGCGTTAAGCACTGCGTTAAGTCTGAATCTAAGAAGCGCAAATCTGTAGTAAATTCATTCGCTGACGAGAGCGCAATTTTTGCCGCTTCACCTTGCTGCACTAATTGGTGACCTTGCTTATTTTGCTGCAATTGAATTAAGCGTTTAAAAAGCGCAGGCTCTTTAACTTCACGAAGTTGAGTCAGTAACTCGCGATGATGGGCATCGCTATAAAACTGGCTTTGCAGATTTACATCATTGATTTTACAGGCTTGCCAAAACGGTTGATTCGGCAGTGGAAGACCCGATTTAAACTCAGTGCCTAAACCTAGTAATGGCATTAAACCATGAAAGCTCAGCGCAATATCTAAATCATTTCCACCTACACGCTTACCACTGTGAGCTAAAAAGTCATTGTCACGGCATTGCTTATCACGAAAGCTCGGCCCCATTTGTACAAATGAGCAATCGCTAGTACCCCCGCCAATATCGACAACCAACACTTTTTGGTCTTGCTGCAATGAGGTTTCATAATCAATGCCCGCCGCTAATGGTTCATATAAAAACGACACCTCTTTAAAGCCTGCGCGTTTTGCTGCTCGCTCTAATATACCGAGCGCTTGTTGATTAGACTCTTCACCACCGACTGATTGAAAGTTTACCGGTCGTCCAATTACCGTTTCTGTTAATGTGTCTTGCAATGATTGCTCGGCGCGTTGTTTAATTTTTAAAATCATCGCCGTGGCAATGTCTTCAAAGAAGTTTATTTGCCCTTGCTTTAAGCCTACTGCACCAAAGAATGACTTAGGCGATTTTACAAAGTAACCTTCTTCAGGAAATTGCACATACTCACTAATTGCTTCTCGACCTATAAATAAGGTCTCATCACCAGTTTGAATATCGAGGTCAGATTTAATACGAGGAATGGTATTTAAAAGCGCTTGTCGCTCAGTTTTAAAGTCGTGCTCAAATGGGCTACCCGTAAGGTGTTTTGTCACAAAATCGACAACTAATGCACTGTGATGAGTATAAAGTGTTGAGGGTAAATATTGCTTGCCCTGCTCAAGCGGCACTAAAGAGACTTGTTGCTCGTTATTCATTACACCGATTGCACAATTTGAGCTACCGTAATCAAAGCCTGCAAACATTCTAACACCTATACATCAATAAAAAGGCCGCGAAATTTACCATAGTCGCAGCCGTTTTTGAATGACGCTATGGCGTTTCATGTAAAAAGCTTGCAAAACGTGGTAGGCCATTCTTAGTAAAGCCATGATATTTGTAGGTAATAGTACTACCTATCGCTGGGGGCGATGATCTTTGTTGATCGGTAAACCCCGAGCCAATTTTAAACTCGGTACCATCACTGCTGCGCACCTTGAGTGCACCAAGCATATTTTTATACTTACCCTTTCCTGCGATATAACCGATTACAACCGCTTCAGCGTCAAAATAAGGCTTTAACTTTAGCAATGCATCACTTCGCCCTGCACTATGCTTTGCAGCTGCTAGATGCAGCATGACGCCCTCAGCTCCTTGTGCGATTAGTTCATCCATAAACAAACTAAGTTGCTTGTTATCATTAAAGTGCATTTGCGCAACGGCTTTAATATGCTCACTTTGCAGCTGGTTTACTAACCTTGTGTAGTTTTCATAACGTTGACTAAATGGCGTTGTCGCATCCGGCATATCAAATATCATGTAATTGACGGTTTGCCATTCTGATTCTACAGGTGTGACTTTTCGAACGATCCCGCTCACATTGGCAAAATCTTGGTGCTTAGTCCAAAGCTCTCCATCAAGCCAAACACCTGGCAGTGGATCTGTGAACCACTTGGGGGCATAAATTGGGTTACCATTTCGGGTTACTAATTGACTCCCTGTCCAAATAGCCCGAACGCCATCATATTTTTCACTAACTAAATAGTCAGATACATTTACCTTTTCGGCTTGATAGACGTTTGCTAAAAGCACTGAAGGAGCTTGTTGCGCTTCGGCTGAAAAGCCTATAAATAACGTGATTGCGCACAAAAGCGCACGAGTGAATTTAACCATTATTGCTTCCTTGCAAATTTGTGAGTATTAACGGGCTCTGGCTTTGACTACTTAACAAAAGCAGCTTAGCAACAGTCAGCTAATTATAGTTTAGTTTGTAGGCATTTGAAAAATTCGTTCAAATCAGCAAACACACCCGCGGCTTTACTAAAATCATGCTCTAACGTGAAATGATTTGGCACCGCATACACAGCAACACCTGCGTTGCTCGCAGCGGTAACACCGGTAAAGGTATCTTCGACAGCTACAGCCTCATTAGCCTTTATATCTAGTTTATCTAGGGCTAGTTGGTAAGGGTCACCAGCAGGCTTAGGATTATTAACATCATCTTTGGTAACCACACAGTCAAACCAATCGAAAATGCCATAGCCTTTTAAAATAGGATAGGCTTCATCTTTTGCACTACCTGTTACTAATGCCATTTTTAAACCACTGGCTTTGACTTGCTCAAGCACCGCTTTTGCATGTGGCATAAAGGCAGGTAAATTAGTACTAACAAAACGGCCAAATGCAGCGTACTTATCATCCGTTAACTGTTCTGGGCTGATAGTAAGCCCATAATTTGTCACAACCTCTTTAGCGGCTTCAAGTGTGGGTCTTCCTGAGAAGCGCTGACAAAACGTAGCTTCATCATACTGCACGCCAAAAGGAGCTAACAAGTCATTCCAAATATTAAAATGCACACTTTCAGAGTCAACCAAGGTGCCATCCATATCAAACAATACTGCTTTTAAAGTCATCCTCATTCCTTCAAAGTAAAAAGGTGCCATAGGCACCTTTAAATATGATTATTCAGTTAAGCCCGCAGGTGGCTCAGCAAAAGCTTCTTCGCCTGTTTCTACATCAACCAGCTCGTAGCCACGTTGCTTTCTTACCACTTTTAAAACCGGCTTAGAAAACGCTGTTTTTAAACGATCTGCATCTGCTTCAAGTTCTTCGACTGTATTACCAAATGGTGCTGCACCGGTTTCTGACCAGTTAGTCACTTTACCATTTAAGTTATATTCAACTTCATGAATTTGATATTGTGCCGCTTCATCTTTTGTTGCTTCACAAAAAATTACACGGTAGTTCCAAAATCCAGCCATAGTTATTCTCTTTCTCTTCAATTAATCCTGCCACTTTAGCAGTTACCAACGCGATTATAAACGAAAAAACCCGCTATACAGCGGGTTTTAATAGGACTTATTATTTCAGCTTAGAAGAAGCTTACTTTGAACTCAGCACCGATGTAACGCTCTTCGTTCACCATTGCTGTGTTGTTATTAAAGTCGATAGCACCGATTGATTGCTGCTCGTCGAACATGTTACGAACGAATGCTGATACTTCATATTCGTTGTCGCCTTCAGCCCAAGCATAACCTGAACGTAAACCTACTTCAGTTAATGGCTTGCCTTCAAACTCAACTGACTCGTATAAGAAGTAGTTGATTTCGCTGCGGTAAGACACGTCAGCGTAAGTGAAGAATTCACCGTCAGCTACTTCGCGGCTATAGCGTAATGTAAGGTTAGAGATCCACTCAGGTGCGTGCGGTAAGCTGTTACCATCAAGGATAGCTTGACCTGCGCTGTTTAATGAGTTTGTTACAGTACACTGCGCACACACGTCAACGGCTAGGTCTTTATCATCAAGCTCAGTGTTGTTGTAGCTTAAGTTAAATGTAGCGTTTAGGTTGTCAGTTAATACCCACTCAGTGTCTAACTCAAAACCGTAACCAGTTGTCTTATCGGCATTAACTAAACGGTTGAAGTTTGCACCACCACCTACAGCTGTTAATTGTTGGTCATCCATTGTGTAGTAGAACACAGTTGCGTTTACACGACCTTGGCCGTCAAGTACGTCTGATTTGATACCTGTTTCGAAAGACGTCACAGTTTCAGACTCAGCAACAGTTACTTCATCACCGAATAAGATACGACCTTGGATACTTGGTGCACGGAAGCTGTTAGCAACACGCGCGTACCAGTTTACGTCGTCGTTGATCTTGTAGTTAGCAGATAAATCCCAGCTAACGTGGTCGTCACTTGGATTTTCTGTTAGGAATAACGCACCGCCACCTGCTGGGCTTAAAGTACGGTTTGCAGAGAACTCTTTTTCGTCATCTGAGTAACGAAGGCCTGCAGTGATTTTTAAGTCATCAGTGATTGTGTAATCTAATGAACCGAATACCGCCCATGCTTTGGTATCTTGCTGCTGGATAACATAGCCGTTTAACTCACCTGGTGTTGAACCATAAGTGTCGTAGCTGAAGTTTTCGATTGTTAGCGCTTCATCAAAGTAGAAAACACCTACTTGGAAGTTTACGTCGCCAGCATAGTTGCTAGATAAACGAAGTTCTTGCGTGTATTGGTCTTGATCTGGAATACCGTCAGCACTTTCAGAATAGAACGGGATAAAACCTGGGCCCATATCTGGTAAGTAGCTTGCACCGTAACCACCGTCGATGTCAGCGCGAGAATAGATTTCAGCGCTTTCCCATGCAGAGATTGACGTAAGAGTTAAATCATTGATATCCCACTCAAGCTTTAAGCTTGCGCCTTGAGACTCAACTTGTTGTGTCGCACGAGAAGCAGCATCGTGGTAAACCACATCATGTTCGTAGTTATCAGCTAAATCGTTTGTGCCTGCTTTAATAGCGTTACCACGGAATGCGATTGGCGTACCGTCCATATCACGAACGTGGTAGTTGAAAAGACCTGTGAAATCGTCACCTTCATATAAGAACTGAACACGTGCCGCTTTTTCAGTGTAACCACCTAAAACGTCATCTTGTTCAAAACCAGGTGCACGGTTATCGATGTAATCGTCTTTTTCTTGCCAAAGTACAGAAACACGCGTTGATAAACGGTCTGTTAGGCCACCGCCAACAGCACCTTCAAAATCAACTGCGCCACGGCTACCGTAAGAAACTGAGCCATAGCCTTCAAATTCTTGTGATGGCTTAACTGTATCAAATTTAACAAGGCCAGCCGGTGTGTTACGACCGAATAAAGTACCTTGTGGGCCACGTAGAACTTCTACACGTGCTACGTCAAATACAGGGAAACCTTTTAAGATTGCGTTCTCTTGAACAACTTCGTCTACAACTAACGAAACTGGTTGAGAAGCATTTAGGTCAAAGTCAGTGTTACCTAGACCACGAACATAAAAGCGTGGGAAAGAACGACCAAACGAAGATTCGATTGATAAGCTTGGGATCTTCGCATTCATAAAACGAATATCCATACCAGCTGAGCTGTAAGCGTCTAAGCTGTCACCTTGTAATGCAGATACAGCTACAGGTACTTCCTGAGCGTTTTCTACACGTTTACGAGCGGTGATTTGAATAACTTCTAGTTGGTTGTTTTTTTCTGCTGTCGCTTCGTCGGCAGCAAGAGTTGAAAATGAAGTACCTGCTACGGCAGAGAACAACGTTGCATTGATAAGTGTTGCTAACGTAGATCTTTTCATTGCTTTCATGTCGGGTTTTAACCTTTTTTATGCACTCTTATTCAACGGTGATGATGTTGCGTCAATTCATTTGACGGGCTCGGCCAATTTTTCGCGCCTTGTAATAAGCTGCGCGGACCTCTAGTTCGAGAGTGCAAAACGAAGTAAAGAGGCTGAACGAACGCTGACGATTATAACACTTTATGACACTTTTACTGCATTAAAAATTAGAAATATACAATTTTTTTACAACAATTAGCGGCAACATCGCCACATTTAGAAGATTTTATGCAATTATTTTTCACTAAAGCGGACATATGTCCTGTGCATCTAATTGCAACAATGTGTAGACATTATGTACAAATGAGAGCCGCTTTCATTTACCCCTTTTTTAGCAACTAATCAGTCACACGTGCGAATTCTGGGTTAGCTAATTCACATTCATGCTCATTTAATAAGCCTAAGATTGCTAAGTTTAACTCTTCGATTACTTCCATATAAAAAGCAAAGTCGACGGTCTCTACGTAGCTTAGTACATCCACTTGTAAAGCCCAAGGCGTGAAGCCTTTAAAGCGAACACGGCAAGGCTCAAAGGCAATGTGCTTATGTTGCTCTAAAAGCTCTCTTAGGGCTTGCATAAACGACATTAGGTTTTGTTGCTTAGTATTGGCACTGAGCATCAATTTAGGTCGATAAGAAATACGCTCCCGTTCCGAAACATTCTCAAGCTGCATATCAACAAACTTTGCATTCGCTACATAGATAACTGAACGATCAAGCGTTCGAATTCGCGTCGCTCTTAGCCCTATCTCTTCTACCGTGCCTAACTGGCTGCCAAACTTACATAAGCTACCTATTTTTACTGGTGCAGAAATATATAAGGTGATTGCTGCAATGATATTCTCAACAGTTTTTTGCGCTGCAAGGGCAATTGCAAGGCCACCAATACCTAAACCTGCCAGTAAGGTAGTGGCATTAAAGCCTAAGTTTTCAAACCACATGAATAGCAACGAAATGACAATCAGGGTTTTAGCTACATTACTTATAGGGCGTAATAAGAAAATCGCTTGTGGTTTATCTTGTCTAATAAAGCGCTGGCTTAATCTGTGTTTGGCAAGATCAACTGCCCGTAGGCAAATCCAGCCCCAAGCGATCAATAATACGGTCGCGCCATGGAATAGCGCCATCACAGCAATAGTTACATTAGATTGGTCGTTCAATGAACGCGCCATAAATACTGCAAGTAACAGGCTAACTGGCCCATTAATAAAACCAATAACATCTTTTTCTACAGGGACTTTTAAGTGTGCGAGAACAAACGTAATTAGGCGGGTTATGATAATCGCGACCGCTAAAAACAGAACAAATGTGAAGGCAAAATAAATCCACTGCCAAAGCATCACCCCTAAAAACTCTATGTCTGGCAGGTTATTGTAAAGCCACTCACCGACTCGGTTATAGCCATACTCTTTGGTGAGTAAAGGAATTTGACTTACGGTGGCATTCGATATTTTCCAGATCCGATTACCTGTTTTATCATCCGGTACACTTTGCAATAAAATTTGCACCTTACCTTGTGAAGTGCTGATTTCTCCAACCAAATCACGATAACTAGGCACGCTTTCTTTTTGTTTTCCTTTAGGCTTATTGCTCAAGTTATCAACATCGACCCATAAGGTACGATCAAGTACCACAGATAAACTTTCAGCAAGCTGGATTTTTCCTAATGCCTCAACGTCTTTGGGTAAGTTACGATAATCAAGATAATGGCTTGCACGTTCAAAATCGCGGTCCCGGGCCGCTTTTAAGTACCCCTGCATGGAGCTGCGTGGCGTAATTCGGTCAAACGCATCATAGGGTAAGTCATCTTCAAGAGGCTCCTGCACTTTTTCCGTTGTAGCAGGTGTATTTGTTTCAGATTCTTGTTTGGCCGGTTTTTGTTCGGCTTGCTCTTCCTTGTTGTCTTTATCAATTAAAGATTTAACGGTCACTTCTGGTGTGGTTGTTGCCCATAATGGCGCATTAAACAACAGTAAAAAACACACTAATAACTTACTAAATTGTAATGAAAACTTGGTATTACAACGGCTCACACTCTATTCCTTGTTCGATAAACATTAAATCGCTGAAATAATCAGCTAATTAAATTAGAGCATGGTTTGTGTAACTGTACAAAAAATAATTAAAAATCTTTGCAAGCAAGCACTGAAATGTTAGTTATATAGAGACTTAAGCAAAGGATACTATTATGCAAATCTCAAGTTCACTGATCCCCCATTGGTCATCATTAATGATCCACGGTGCCATTGCCATCGTTTTTGGCTTATGTGGTTGGTTTGCCCCAGAAGCCTCATTAGCGATTCTGATGTTTATTTTCGCCGCTTACTTTTTTGTCGATGGTGCCATTAGAACTTGGTTAGCTATTGCTTCAAAAAATGAAAACCCACTTTGGTGGATGCTATTAGTGGGTGGTTTAATTTCAATTGCTGCTGCACTTGTAACCCTGTTTGCTCCCAACGTAACAGCTATCTTAATGCTGTACTTTATTGCCGCATGGGCCATTGCTATCGGAGTGATTGAAATATTGATTGCGAGTAAGCTACGCAAAGAGATCAGTAATGAATGGCTGTTAATTGGTAGCGGTATTATTTCGATTATCTTTGGTGGTTATCTGATATTTAACCCTGGCGCGGGCATAATCACCCTACTTTGGCTAGTTGCAACCTATGCCATCGTATTTGGCATAATGATGGTGTTGCTTGCTATGAAGCTAAAAAAACTCAATGAACGAGCATAAAAAAAGCGGCTAAGCCGCTTTTTTTATTTTTGGTTATTACGCCTTGTTAAAGCTATCTCACCATCGATATGAATATCGCGCTGCGGGAATGCGATGGTAATGTTATTTTCAGCAAATACTTTATAAATGCTAAAACGCAGCTCACTGCGCACTTGGCGAAGCGGGGCTTCTGATTCAGCACACACCCAGAAAATAGCGCTAAAAGTTAAAGAGCTATCAGCAAAGTCATCAAATAACACAGATGATGCAGGTGTTTTTAAAATGGCTGGGTGATCATCAAGAATTTGCTTCATCAGCTTCTCTACAAGCACCACGTCTGAACCATAAGCAACGCCAACATTCACAAATGAACGGGCATTACGGTCAATTAAGGTCCAGTTAGTTACTGTGTTTTCTAATAACTGGCTATTTGGTACCAGCATATGCACACCATCGTTACGGCGGATACGGGTTGAGCGAGTATTAATTGTCTCAACGACTCCTTTAGCTGTGCCCACTTCTAAAAAATCACCAATACGAATTGGTCGCTCCCACATTAAAATCCAACCACTAATGAAGTTATTGATAATGTTTTGTGCACCAAAACCAACACCAATCGCAATGGCACCAGAAACAAATGCAAACGCCGTTAGAGGAATATTGAGTACCTCTAGCGAGGTAAACACAAGCACTGCGATGGTCACAACAAGGTAAATACGGGTAAATAAGTGAACCGCGTCAGGGCCTAGGTTTTTTGCCAGTAATGCTTTTTTAATTAATCGACCAATCCAGGTAACCACAAACCACATTAAAAACAGCGCCAAAGGCACTTGAATTACTTTTAGTACAGTAATTTGCACATCATTGTAGGTGAACAATACAAACGATAATGCAGATTGCAGATCAACAAGGGTCATAAATTAACATTCCTAGTAAAAATCAGTTTGGTTCAGTTGTGACTAAGTTTAGCACGGCATAATAGGTGAAAACTTGGTAAATACTAAGTTCTTTATGCGCAATATGCGCTAATTATTAACTATTTTAGACTACAGCTGCTATATACATAGAGAGCTTGAGGTTTCACAGGCTTTGAATAGCACGAGGAGAACACAATGTCACAAATGACACTCACACAAAAACTTGCCACTTTACAACCCTTGGTTGATCTAAACTTATTTGAATCAAGTTTGGAGTACCGTAACCGCATCTTAAACTTACTTGCTGAGCAAGAACACTCACTGAATTTAATTAACAAAGAGTTTGGCAACGCTATGCCAGAGAGCTTTGGCTCAGAGAAAAAGTTTGTGTTGGGTTACAACTAATCTATGGTGACTTATTACCATCAAGATTTAAACTGGCAGCTAGTGCCACTTTTTACTTAAGTGAGCCATTAATAAACAATTGATGGCTTTTTACACACATTTATCCTCTCAATCACATTATTTGCGTTCAAATTCCCCAATCAAACGACAAACTTGATTGTTTCTAGCCAAAAATTTGGTAAGTTAGAAAAGATTTATCCACATTTTTGGAGCTCTCATGCGTAAGACCTTAGTAGCAACTACGATTGCTAGTGTGCTTTTATTATCTGCTTGTAGTTCACAACAAGCCGACACTCAAACTCAAGTTGAAACTGCCGCTGAAACACAAACAGCTAATGTTGAAAACGTTCTTTTCAAGCCAAGCCCTTTACAATACATGGCCCCTGAGTTTGATAAAATTTCGACCAAAGACTACGAGCCAGCGTTTGAAGCAGGCATCGCACAGCAAAAAGCTGAAATTGCAAAGATTGCAAACAACCCAGAACCAGCAACATTTGAAAATACCCTTGTTGCAATGGAGTTCTCTGGTGAGCTATTAGACCGCACATCTGCGGCATTTTTTAACTTATCAGGTTTAATCTCTGACAGTGAGTACCAACGTATCGCCGCGAAAATGGCGCCGATTATGTCAGCTCACACTGATGACATTTACCTAAACAAAGCTTTATTTGCTCGCGTACAAAGCATTTACGACAACAAAGCATCTTTAAATGCTGAAGATCAACGCCTTGTTGATTACTACTACAAAAAGTTCGTTAACGCGGGTGCAAAACTAACTGAAGCTGAAAAAGCAAAAATGCGTGAAATCAACGCAGAGCTTGCCAAGCTTTCAACTGAGTTTTCACAAAACATCTTAAAATCATTTAAAGAAGATGTGATTTTAGTTAAAGATAAAAGTGAATTAGCGGGTTTATCTGAAGGTGAAATTGCAAGCCTTGCAGCTGCTGCTAAAAAAGCAGGTAAAGAAGGTTACATGATCACATTGGTGAACACGACTCGCCAACCTATCTTACAAAGCCTTGAAAACCGCAAGCTTCGTGAAAAGATTTGGACAACTTCTTCAACGCGTGCACAAGCAACAAACAGCCCTATCATCATCAAAGAAACTAAACTACGTGCAGAAAAAGCGGCATTACTTGGTTATAAAGATTGGGCTTCGTATGTAATGACTAATCGTATGGCGCAAACAACTGAAAATGTTTACGGCATCCTTGATGACTTAGCACCGAAAGCGGTTGCTAAAGCAGAAGCTGAAGCAGAGCAAATCCAACAAGTAATTAAAAAGTCAGGTGAAACGTTTGCGCTTCAACCTTGGGACTGGGCGTTTTACGCTGAGAAAGTTCGCCAAGAGAAGTACGACTTAGACCCTGCTTTAGTTAAGCCTTACTTTGAAATGCAGTCAGTGATCCACGACGGTTTATTCTTTGCGATGAATAAACTTTACGGCATTACCTTTAAAGAGCGTAAAGACTTACCGGTTTATCACGAAGACGTCATGGTGTTTGAAGTATTTAACGAAGACGGTAGCGCTATCGGTCTATTCTACATGGACCCTTACGCACGTGAAGGTAAACGTGGTGGTGCATGGATGAGTGCTTATGTTAGCCAAAGCGGCCTTAAAGACACTATGCCTGTGATCTACAACGCACAGAACATTCCTAAGCCAGCTGAAGGTCAACCTACACTTATGACTTTCTCTGAAGTAACGACTATGTTCCATGAGTTTGGTCACGCTGCACACGGTTTATTCTCTGATGTTAAATACCCAAGCTTAGCGGGTACAGCAACTGCTCGTGACTTCGTTGAATTCCCTTCACAAGCACATGAAGACTGGAATATTGAACCAACAGTACTTGCAAACTATGCCAAGCACTACAAAACAGGTGAACCAATTCCACAAGCGCTTTTAAATAAAGTACTTGAGTCACAAAAATTCAACCAAGGCTTTGATACAACTGAGTATTTAGCTGCGGCACTGCTTGATATGGAATGGCACTCATTTGGTGTTGATGCTGACATTACAGACGTTCAAAAGTTTGAACATGATGCATTAGACAAGCACGGTATTGCTTACTACCCAGTACCACCACGCTATAAGTCTTGCTACTTCAGCCACACCTTTGCCGGTGGTTACTCAGCGGGTTATTACGCTTACCTTTGGACTGAAGTATTCGCAGCAGATGCGTTTGCACACATGACCGAAGAAGGTGGTTTAACACGTGAAAACGGTGATAATTTCCGTAAAGAGATTTTATCTAAAGGTAATAGCCGCGACTTAATGCAAAGCTACATTGAGTTTCGTGGTCAAAAACCAACAACAGACGCACTATTAAAGCGTCGTGGTTTAGTTGAATAATCTAAAATTATTCGCAAAATGATGAAAGCCCGCAATTAATGCGGGCTTTTTGTTATAGTGCAATTTTTAAAATTACAAATTAATCAAACATGACCTACTTATTTGCTGTAACCCTACTTTGGGCCTTTTCGTTTAGTCTTATTGGTGTTTATTTAGCAGGCCAAGTAGATGCATGGTTTAGTGTCTTAATGCGCATCGGCTTGGCAACTTGCGTGTTTTTGCCCTTTTTGCACTGGCGTAAAACCCCTAAAGCCTTAGCCCTAAAGCTCATGGCAATAGGCGCAGTACAACTTGGTGTGATGTACAGCTTCTATTACCATTCGTTTTTGTACCTCAGTGTGCCCGAGGTACTGCTATTCACGGTAATGACGCCACTTTACATCACTTTGTTAAACGATTTGCTTGAAAAACGTTTTAATGCAAAGTTTTTATTCGCCGCAATGCTAGCTATTTTAGGCGCCGTTGCTATTCGCTATGAAGGCGTCGATGAAAACTATCTTATTGGTATGTTAATGGTTCAGGCTGCCAATATTTGCTTTGCTACCGGTCAAGTAACTTACAAACGTTTAATGCAAGATGAGCAACTCCCTCACTCTCGGGTGTTTGCTTGGTTCTTTATTGGCGCTTTAATTGTCGCACTGATTTGTTACGGCTTATTTGGTGATACCAGTAAGCTACCCACCACAACGACACAATGGGGCGTGTTAATTTACTTAGGCACGATTGCTTCAGGGCTTGGTTATTTCGCGTGGAATAAGGGCGCGACTATTGTCAATGTAGGTGCCTTGGCCGTAATGAATAACCTACTGATCCCAGCTGGGATCATCGTTAACATTGTGATTTGGAATCGTGATGCCGATATCATCAAGCTTGCTATCGGCGCAGCGATTATCTTATTAGCACTTATTATAAATCAGAAACTTAATAAAACTGCCACGGAGTCATGATAGGCTAAACTCTATTCGATTAGAGGGATGCTGTTATGCGCGCACTGGTTTTATGTTGTTTAGTTTTCGTTATTCAAGGCTGTAAGAATCTGCCTATGGATCAGGCAGTGCAAGTGGGTGCAAGGCCTTACTATTTAATCGACAAGATGACAGATGGGCCTTTAAAGCAGCAACTTGCTGCCTGCGGTAATGACCCTTTTTACAAAACTGATTTTGTAATTGGTCATCGCGGTGCCCCCATGCAGTTTCCTGAGCACAGCAAAGAGTCATATTTAGCCGCTGCAAGAATGGGCGCAGGCGTACTTGAATGTGACGTCGCCTTTACTAAAGACAAACAACTCGTGTGTCGCCATTCACAGTGTGATTTACACACTACTACCAACATTTTAGCGATTCCTGAGCTCGCTGCAAAATGCAGCCAACCTTTTACCCCGGCCAAAGACGGCCAACCAGCTCATGCTAAATGCTGCACCAGCGATATCACCCAAGCTGAGTTTTTAACCTTAAAAGCTAAAATGGATGGTGCCAATGCAAATGCCAAAACGGTCGCAGAATATATGCAAGGCACACCAAGCTGGCGCACTGATTTATACGCAAACAGTGGCACCGTAATGACCCACCAGCAAAGCATTGAGTTATTCAAATCACTGGGTGTAAAAATGACACCCGAACTAAAAAGCCCAGAAGTTAGCATGCCATTTAACGGTTTTAGCCAGCAAGATTATGCGCAAAAAATGCTTGATGAGTACCGAGCTTTAGGTGTGAATAGCCAAGATGTTTATCCTCAATCATTTAATCTTGAAGATGTGAAGTATTGGCTAAACAATCACCCTGAATTTGCAAACAACAGTATTTATCTTGATGGCCGAGATGAGCAAGCAGACTTTGATGCCATGGATGAAACAACTTGGCAGCCATCAATGCAGGCTCTATATAACGATGGAGTACGCATTATCGCACCGCCAATGTGGATGCTTTTGAGCCTTGATGAGTCAGGTGCAATCGTGCCTTCCCTTTATGCTATTAAAGCTAAACAAGCTGGACTGAACATCATTACTTGGAGTTTAGAGCGCTCTGGTCCATTAAATAATGGCGGTGGTTATTATTACCAGTCGATTGCCCGTGTAATTAAACAAGATGGGCAAATGATGAATGTGATAGACGTGCTTGCTAAGCAAATTGGTGTAATGGCTATTTTCTCTGACTGGCCTGCTACTCTTACCTATTACGCAAGCTGTATGCAGTATCCTGCCTCAGAGAGTTAACTGAGCATCAATAAATTTCAAGGGCTTTTACTCGTCCAAAAGGTGGAGCTGAGGTATTATTAGCTAAACCGTTTTTTACAAGGATAAACATGATTATTCAGCACCATAGCCACGACATAGCGACTAACACAGGTGTAATGCGCACCAGTATTTATCGTCCTGTAGAAGAAGGTAAATACCCGTGTATTATCTTCTATTCTGAGATTTTCCAAGAAACAGCACCAATTGCACGCTCTGCGGCAATACTTGCTGGTCATGGTTTTGTCGTGTTAGTGCCAGAAGTTTTTCATGAGTTAAATCCTATTGGGACAGTACTTGCCTATGATGATGCTGGTAAAGACAAAGGCAATGCCGACAAATGGGCAAAACCGCTTGAGAGCCATGACTCAGATACTGACGCCTTAATTGCATTTGCACGTCAGCAAGAATACTGCACAGGAAATGTAGGTGCGATGGGCGTATGTATTGGTGGTCACCTTGCATACCGTGCTGCATTAAACCCAAGTATCAAAGCCGCTTTTTGTTTATACGCGACAGATATACACAGCGATACTTTACCAGCACAAGCAGGTAATAACTCATTTGAGCGCATGGCAGATATTAAAGGTGAGATCCACTTTGTTTGGGGTAAACAAGACCCACATGTACCAAAAGAAGGCCGCCTTAAAATTTACCAACAAGCGGTGGCAACAGGCATTAATTACCAGTGGCAAGAAGTGAACGCCCAACATGCGTTTATGCGCGACGAAGGCGACCGATACGACCCAGCTCTTGCCATCAGCATGTATCAACAAGCAGTCGCTTTATTTAATCGCACACTTGTTTAAATCGTCATAGTGGCTACTTGATTAGTAAAATAATCCTTCAAGTAATCAAGTAAAACCCGCAGCTTTTTACTTCCCGCCGCCCCTGGCGGGAATACGCCATAAAGTTCAATATCAGCAGTTTTGTAATCATCTAAGATTGTGCGTAACAATCCTGCTTTGATCCTTGGCAATGCATCATAAACTGGGATTTTCGCTAAGCCATGCCCAGCTTCTACAAAGGCAGTTCGTGCAGCAGCGTTGTTGGTACTTATGCCACCACTAACTGCCACCTCAAAGCGGCGTTTATCTTTTTCTAGCGTGACAACAGCACTACTTGGTTGATACACCACCCATGTATGCTCCGCTAAATCGGCGATGCTCTTTGGTATAGGGTATTTTGTAAAGTAATCGACTGAGCCACATAAGCAAGTAGCCATACTTGCAAGTTTAGAGGCTTGTAAGCTTGAGCTTTCAAGGGCCACGCCTCTAATCGCTAAGTCGTAGCCTTCTTTGATGATATCAACCACATCATCACTAAGCTGTAAATCAATATCAATTTTCGGATACAAACGCTTAAACTGAGCCAGTGCTGGTACCACAAGTTGCAAGCCTACATTCACCGGGCAACTCAATTTAATAACCCCAACCGGTTCACTCTTTAAGTTTTCAAGGTGTAAGTTAGCTGCCTCAGCGTGCTCGGTGATAGCCTGACAACGTTCATAATAAGCCATACCTGCTTCGGTGAGGGTCATGGTACGCGTTGAGCGGTTAAGCAAGGTAAGCTTTAGTTGCTGTTCTAATTTCTTTAAGTGATAACTAACAACAGCCCTTGATAAACCAAGTTGCTGAGCTGCTTTAGTTAAGCTGCCTTGCTGCACAATGTGGGCAAACACCACCATGCTTTTTAATTGCTCAAACGATACTTTCATACAAACTCCTAATCTAACCTGAATAATTGTATCAATTATTAAACCAATGAAGTCAAATTTATCTGCGTTGTTTAACTCTATTTTCACCCCTATAGTGTTATCAACGATGTTTAATACACAAAAAGGGATTCACTATGTCAGCTAAGAAAATTTTAATGGTACTCACTTCACACGATGAGCTTGGCGATACAGGCCATAAAACAGGCTTTTGGGTTGAAGAATTTGCGGCGCCCTACTACGCCTTTATTGATGCTGGTGTAGAGGTAACTTTAGCCTCTGTTAAAGGTGGCCAACCTCCGGTTGATCCAAACAGTGCAGCCCCTGATGCAGCAACCGATGCCACAAAACGTTTTGAGCAAGACAGTGCGGCAAAAACTTTAATGGCTAACACTAAACCTCTGGCTGAAGTTAAAGCCGATGATTTTGATGCGGTATTTTACCCTGGTGGCCATGGTCCGCTATGGGACTTAGTTGATAACCAAGATTCAATTAGCTTAATTGAGCAATTTATTAATTCAGAGAAGCCAGTGGGTGCAGTATGTCACGCCAGTGCAGTATTACTGAATGCGAAAAATGCAGCTGGTAAATCTGTGGTATTTGATAAAAAAGTAACCGGCTTTAGTAATTCAGAAGAAGACGCCGTACAACTTACCAATGTTGTGCCATTACTTGTTGAAGATGAGCTAATCAAACAAGGTGGTCAGTATCAAAAAACCGATGATTGGGGCGAGCTTGCGATTGAAGATGGCCTACTAATCACAGGGCAAAACCCTGCAAGTTCAGAGCTTGCTGCGAAAAAACTATTAACCAAATTAGGTTAAAATAAGTCAACATGCCCTAGACCTTTAGTAAACACCTTGCATATCAAGGTGTTTACCTTCACTTTTAATAAGTTATACTCATTCGGTCACATTGATTTAAGAGCTTCTCATCATGACTGAAAAAAAAGCTGTCAAAATTCCTCCTATTAGTAGTAAGCGATTCGCAATTTTAGGCATTATGCTGGTGTGCTTGGTACTGCAAATAATTAATACCCTACCCGGCATAAACTTAAACGGCTTAGGTATTTTGCCAAGACAAATGTCTGGTTTATCGGGGGTGTTTTTTGCGCCATTTTTACATGGTGGCTGGGCACACCTTTTTAGTAACCTAGTGCCATTTGCGATTCTCGGCTGGCTAGTTTGCCAATTTAGCGTAAAACGCTTTTGGCTGGTGTTTGCAGGCACAGCGCTCATTGGTGGGTTATTAGTATGGCTATTTGGCCGCAGCAATATTCATGTAGGACTAAGTGGTGTTATCTACGGTTTATGGGGCTACTTAATTAGCTACGGCATTATGCACCGCTCATTCAAAGCCATTTTAATCAGTATTGCGGTTGTTGTGTTATACAGCGGCCTGATTTGGGGTGTCTTCCCGCAGCGCATTCATATTTCATTCGAAAGCCATTTATTCGGCGCAATTAGCGGCGCATTCATCGGCTATATTATGGCAAAGCGTGATAAGCAAAAGAGACCTAAGCTTTAAACTGAAAGCTGAAAGCTGAAAGCTATTAGCTTCTAGTCTCTCAACTTCATTGTCACCATCACAACGCCATGGTCGGTACTTTGATCATCATAGGCAAACTGGGGGTTGATCAAGTGCTGATCATAGGTGTGATAATCAACCACCTCAAAAAAGCTACCCTGAAACCCGGCATCAAACTCACGGGATAACAAAATATAATCAAATACTGAGCTGCTACTGCCAAAATAGTGGGTGGCTTCTCTGTCGTTCTCGGTGACAACATGGCGCTGATAGAGTTGCCAACTATCTTGTAGTTTAAACTCTGAACGAGATGGGCTATTTTGCCTATGACCGCTAAAACGAAGGTGGTCAGCGATTAAATGGTTAAGCACGCCATCGTGTAACTCATTATTAAAGTCCCCCATCACAATCACAGGGTTATTAGTGTGCGCTCTGCGCTTAATGATTTCTACGAGTAACAGCGCTGCTTCACTGCCACGCTGCATGCTTGATGCCCAGCGTCCAAGAACTTGCGATTTTAACTGCATAACTAAGTTTTGCTGTTCGCTTTGGCTTTCATCCTCTTGGTGATGGAGCATGCTGCGCTTAGATTTAAAGTGCACTACATAGCAATCGACGTGTCCTAAGTGAGGTACTTCAAGTGTCGCGCGAATAATACTGCGGCTAAAGTTAAAATTATCGCTCAAGCCCATCGCTAAAATATCATCTTGCTCTGCCTCAACCTGACTGACAGCAACAATTTTATAGCGTGAGGCAATAGCCACAACCGGATCGCGATAAATAAAGTCATCAATCACCGTTGGCTCATCAACGACTGCAAAATAGGGGTAACCCTCTGCGTTAACTTGTTGTTTTAGCTCATTGATACTGAACACTTCTTGAAAGCCAATGATATCTGGCTGCTGATTTTTAAGGTAATCAGCCAACCAGCGCTGCTTTTTGGCCCACTGCTCAGCGCTATAAATGCGCTGAAAATCATAAAATGCGTCAGGTGGCGATAAATAATTATATAAATTAAACGTCGCCACCTTTAATTGACTGTTTTCTATCACTTAACTCCTTATTCGTGTAACCACTCAGTGGCAATAATCAGGTCTTCAAAGTATTTCACTTCGCCACTGATAAACCAGTTACCCACTTTGCTTGCCACTTGTTGCCAGTTTTTATTACCAAGCACAGCTATACGGCAAAACTCTTTGTTATGTTTAAGGCCTAACTTAAAATCATCCCACGCCGCTTGTAACTCCCAGCCTTCTAACTCAGTAATATCAACATAGGCTCTTATTTTTGCACTCGGAACTGCCGCTACAGCATTATCTATAAGAGGAGTGAGAGTTTTATAATCCTCGTGGGTAAGCTTTCCGACTACTTTAATTGTGAGATAAAAAGTCGTGCCAGTTCGCTCAAGGCCAATGGCTAAACCATGCTTTTTCATGTCATCCTCCTTGTTATTCATAATTAATAACTGTACTTCCCTTGCTCTATCTGATCAACTAGGATGGTAGTCTAGTAATGACATTCATTAAAGCACAATTTAGGAGTTTCAATGAGTAATACCGACAGTTATACGCCACCTAAAGTGTGGCAATGGGATGCAGAAAACGGTGGTGAATGGGCGAAGACTAATCGTCCGGTCTCAGGTGCAACCCACGAGCAAGACTTGCCCGTTGGTAAACACGATCTCCAACTCTACTCACTTGCGACACCAAACGGCCAAAAAGTGACTATCATGCTCGAAGAACTATTAGAGCTTGGTATTGATGAAGCTGACTACGATGCATTTTTAATTAAAATTGGCGATGGTGATCAATTCTCTTCAGGGTTTGTCAGTGTTAACCCTAATTCAAAAATCCCAGCCTTAATGGACCACAGTACCACGCCCGTTACTCGCGTGTTTGAGTCAGGTGCAATTTTACAATACTTGGCTGAGAAATTTGATGCGCTGATCCCAAGCGATCACGCCAGTAAAACAGAATGTCGTAATTGGCTGTTTTGGCAAATGGGCTCTGCCCCCTACTTAGGCGGAGGCTTCGGTCACTTTTATAGTTATGCACCATTCAAAATGCAGTACCCAATTGACCGTTTCACCATGGAAGTAAAACGCCAGTTAGACGTATTAAACCGCCATTTAAGCGACCATGACTACATGGCTGGTAGCGAATATTCAATTGCCGATATCGCTATTTGGCCTTGGTATGGCAGCTTGGCACTTGGCAATTTATATGATGCGGCAGAGTTTTTAGATGTTGAGTCATATAGTCATGTGATGCGCTGGGCAAAACAAATTGAGCGCCGCCCTGCTGTAAAACGAGGTCGCAGAGTAAACAAAACATGGGGTGATGAAGCTGAGCAGTTAGCAGAGCGCCACTCTAAGGAAGATTTTTAAGGGCTTAAATGCCCTTTTTCATAAAAATAAAAAGTATGCAAAAGCTCAGTAAAGAAGATATCTACCAACGCCTCAGTAACACCGAGGATGCCCGTGCCTGCAAAGCAATTGATGAAGCTGCTTGTAAAGTAGTGCCCGGCAATTTTCTTACCTTATTAGTAAGCCAACTATTTAGTAAGTTTGCAGATGCCCTGTTAAACCCTAAAGTGACCCTGCCTTGGCTTTTACAGAGCATTAATGTACCAAGTAGTTTTATTGCTTGGCTTGTGCCTATTCGTGAGTCAGGCTCAATGTTGCCACAACTGGCCATCGCAAGTGCTATTCGTAGGCTGCCTGTCAGAAAGTGGGTTTGGGTGATTGGCGCCATAGTGCAAGCCTTGTGTATTGTAGGCATGCTTATTTGTGCTTTAACACTTCAAGGTGCAACGGCAGGTTTTGCTATCATCGCTATTTTGATTATCTTTAGCCTTGCTCGTGGCTTTAATTCCATTGCTGCAAAAGATGTATTAGGCAAGGTCATACCTAAACAACAACGAGGCAGCATTAGCGGTCTTGCTGCGAGTTTTGCAGGATTTGCAACGCTCACATTTGGTCTTGGTTTATGGTATCTACAAAGCCTTGGCTATGAAAATGGGGTGTATGTTGCTTTAATGCTGGCCGCTTTAATGTGGCTGTTTGCAGCGCTCAGTTATAGCCGCATTCAAGAATACAAGGGTGCAACCGAGGGCGCTGAAAACGGCTTTCTGCATGCTTTATCAAAATTAAAACTGCTTTACCAAGATAAACAATTTGCTCACTTTATTATCACTCGTGCGTTGTTGCTATGTTCTGCTTTGAGCGCCCCGTTTTATATCGTTCTTGCTAGTGAACAGGCTTTCGACTTTTCACTACTTGCTACGTTTATGGCGCTTTCTGGGCTTGCCAGCTTAGTCTCTGCGCCTATCTGGGGTCGACTAAGTGATTTATCGAGCCGCAAGGTATTAGTGTTTGCTGCAATGCTCGTCACCCTCAACGGTTTCGCCGTTTATTTAGTTGCTTATCTGAGCCCACAAACGCTCAATGAATTTTGGCTATTACCGCTCTGTTATTTTTTACTCACCGTAGCTCATCAAGGGGTTCGCCTTGGTCGTAAAACCTACCTTGTTGATATGGCTGAAGGAAACAAGCGCACTGACTATGTCTCTGTTAGTAATACGGTGATCGGAGTTATATTATTACTGCTAGGTAGCGTCGGCTTACTAAATACCTACTTAACGACTGCTGAGTTAATTTTTTTCTACAGTATCTTAGGCTTACTTGATGCAATTAGTGCGTGGTTTTTACCCGATGCCTAGACCATGCAGTAAAAAAAGCGCATAATCGCGCTGATTTTATCTCCAAAAAGGACTTACTATGAAAAAGGCAGCTCTTGCACTTCTTACGCTACTTACACTTTCTGCTTGTAGCACCAGTGTGCCTATTCGTAACTTTGACGCAAACCCTGTACCGCAAATGGCGTCTGGCCAACATGACCTTGAAAGTATCAAAACCAATATTTTAAAAGCATGTATGAAACTAGGCTGGACGTGTCGTTCAAATGCCGAAGGCCAAATCTTAGGTAAACTTGATATTCGTAAACACCAATTACGCGTTGATATTACGTTTAACGAGCAAGAATATTCTATTGATTACAAAGATTCGATAAACCTTGATTACAATGGCAAAAAAATCCACCGCCAATATATCAATTGGGTTACCAACTTAATGCGCAATATTGATGCTGAATTAGCTTATAAATAAAATTGACGCAGAATCAGGTATTAAAAAAGGCGACCTAGGTCGCCTTTTTCTTTGCTAATTCTAGTTTTTCAAGTTCTTATCGAAGAACTCTAAAAACGCTTTTAACGTTTTAATTCTATACGGCTGGTGCGATAAGTAATGGTCGCCATCTTCGAGCTCAATATAAGTAACATCTTTGCCTTCGTCTTTAAGTTCATCATCCATTTCACGACTATGATAAACAGGCACTACATTATCATCAGAGCCATGAACCAATAGCACCGGACGATTAATTTGCTTTGCAAAATTAACAGGCGACACTTTTTCTAGTTTATCGCCATCAGTTCCAAATTGCTTACGCACAATTTCTTTATTAGTGAAATAACGCGCTTTACTAACAATACGCTCAAGATCAGTAACGCCAGCAAAGCTTGCTGCACATTTGAATGTTTCAGGGTGTTTAACCACTGCCATTAATGCAGCATAGCCACCATAACTTGCCCCGCCAATACAAATTTTATCTTTATTAGCGATACCTTCTTCAACAAGCCAATTCGCCGCATCTTGCAAATCATCTTGCATTTCTTTACCAAAACCTTGAACTGCAGCCATCTCAAATTCATGCCCATAGCCACTTGAACCACGGAAGTTTGGTTGCAGTACTGCATAACCATTATAAGCAAGTAACGCAGTCCAATAGTCAAAACCAGCGTAATCACGAGCCATTGGCCCACCATGCGGGAACACAATTGTTGGTAACTTATCACCTTCTTTGTAGCCCACAGGTAGAGTTAAATACCCTTCAATAGTTAAGCCATCACGAGCTTTATAACTAATTTTCTTTTTACCACTGTAAACAGTTTCATCAACATCTGGAAATGCCGAGGCAAATGCAGTTAATTCGTTAGAATCCCGGTCACCCAACATATAGGTACCAGGGATTTGCTCACCTGAAACGTAAACCACATATTGACGCTGTTCTTTACTAGTATCAATAATATCAATATCAAACTTATCTGCCGGCAATACAGCGCGTAAGCCATTATAAAGGTTGTTTAAATCTTCATCCCAGTAACGGATCCCCTCATCTAATTGAGAGTGCGTAAACCCTGCTACTTCACCTGTAAGAGATGAATAGAATATATGACCATCGAAGTCATAATTATCATCGCTGAACACTAACTCTTTTTTCATGGTCGTTAGGTCCATTTTATAAAGCGCATCATAGCCATCTTTAAGAGCTTTGAAGTAAAGAATATTAGGGTCTTTATCGAAGCCCAAAACAGTCACTACATCAGGGCTAAATGCTTTATATTTGAATAACGTTTTACGGTTATCTCGATCTTCGTCATAAAGAATATATTCAAATTCGTCTTCATCCATTTTTAGGGCAATACGCACATTACCTTGGCGGTCTGCTGTCCAATCAATCACTTTACTACGTGAGCGCTGAATTTTTTTCTTACGAAGTGTACTTAAATCAAGTTCATACACGCCAGGGGCATTGGCAACATCAAAATCACCTTGAACTAAAATTTTATCTTTTTTATCGGGTAAAAAGCTGATTACCTGATCACCAAATTGCGGTTGGCGTTCATCACGATTAAAGTTAGGCTTTATAGCCAGTTTCGCCTTGCCATCACCACCAATTTTATATGCATATAAACGTGTAGAGGTATATTTAGGGCCGCCAAATTGGCGTTGAATATAGCGGGCACCTAAAAGAAGTACCTCATCATTTGCCCATTCATACCAATCGAAGAAAATAGTATGATTATCTGAACGAATAATAGAATCAGCTTCTTTAGTTTTACGGTTATAAACCATTAAAACCAACTCACCATTTACATTTCGAATAAACGATAAATTTTTACCATTTGGCGAAAATTTTACTTGGCTAAAAGCGCGTAAAGAGGCGAATGATTCTACAGGGAGTTGTGTGTTTTCAGCAGCACGAGGCATTAAGCTCAGCACTGCAAAAAGAGTAAGCAGTAAGTACTTCATAATAAAGTCCATTTCTTTTTTATTGTCGCGGCAATAGTAACATTAAATTACAAAAAAAGACTAATTCAAAAAAATTAGACACCTCTTCCATTCGTTTAAAACGAACGTAACACTCGATTAATAGCATTATTAATTTATTTTTTGCTAATTATAATAACTGCACAACTTCAGTTTTCTTAGGTGACATGATGAAAAAAGTACTTGTGTTAAATTCATCTTTAAATGGTGAACAAGGTAATTCAACCAAGCTTAGCCAACTATTTGTTGAGCAGCTTGCTAACAACCAACAAATTTCAGTAACAACTCGCGATTTAAGCGACAATGCGATTGCTCACTTAACGCAGACAGAAATGGCTGCTTGGATGACTGATGCAAACGAACGTAGCGATGAGCAAAAGCTACTTGCTGCAATTTCTGACGATTTAATTGCTGAACTTAACGATAACGAACTGATTGTCATTGGTATGCCAATGTATAACTTTGGTATTCCATCAACATTCAAAGCTTGGATTGATCGTATTGCTCGTGCTGGTATTACATTTAAATATACAGAGCAAGGCGCTGTAGGTTTAATTAAAGACAAAAAAGTAGTGGTACTTTCTGCCCGTGGTGGTGTATATCAAGGCACAGAGATGGATACACAAACTAAATACTTAAAAGATGTACTTGGTTTTGTGGGTATGACTGATGTTAACTTTATTTACGCTGAAGGCCTTGCAATGCCAGGTGCAGATCAAAGCTTAGAAGCTGCACAAAACGAAATAAAGGCTTTCACCGCGTCACTTTAATATGTGATTAATAAAGCTAGATATAAAAAAGCGGTCATCATGACCGCTTTGTGATTTACGCTGTGACCGATAACAGCGAATCACCTTCAGATAAACCAAACTTTTCTTGCACAGAGGCTAGAATTGCTTCTTTATCTTCTTCTCCCAGTTGATCAGAATATTGCGCTAACAACTCATCTAAATAACTGACAACTTCTTCGCTATCAACCTGCTCAAGTGAATTACCACTTGGCGGCGGTGGTGGCGGACCAGGCGGACGCTCACCTTCAGGACGACCTAATTCACCGACTTCAGCGGCATCAAAGCCAGCTTCAGCCATAATTGCTTCCATTTCTTGACCCGGTTGAATACCCGCATCCATAAATGTCTGCATAATAGATTGTGCATCTTCTGCAGTTAAGTTTTCAGGATCAAACTGAGCTAAGGTTTCATTCATTAACTCTGTTTGTTCACTGGTCAACGGCTCTGCTTGAGGTCGTTGCATGGGCTGAAAATTCGCACCCGATGAAACACTGTTGATCATCGTTGATTTTCCTTACGTTTTGGTGGTTTATGGTTGTTGAACTCGTCTTCAGTTACTTCACCATTTTGATCAGCATCCATGTCATTAAAAATGGTTTGCAGCATATCTACAGGCATAGGCTGTTCACTAAACTCAGTAAAATCAATCGCCCCATTGCCATCTATATCAATCGATGCAAAGTCAGGTCGCTGGGGTGGACCGCCTTGATGGTCGCGAGCAAAGCAAGCGGGCGCTGTGGCTAACAACGAAATAGCTAAAACAGAAAGTGCAGATAATTGCTTCATAGCGAACCTCTTATGTCATTCAGTTGACCGTAAGCATAATCTGAATACCATCCAAAAGTGTGTGGGCAATATGCTACAAATGTGGAAACTTTGTGGATTGCTTTAGTAATTAATCTAAGTTGTGACTTGCTACGTATAATCATCAAAGCAATTTTCAACTCCACGTTTATGGCAGGCTCAAAAAAACAAAAAGTAAATCTTGTTTGGTTTAAACGTGACCTACGACTATCTGATCATCAGCCACTTGCCAGTGCAATTGCATCAGAGCTGCCTTGCTTACTTATTTACAACTTTGAGCCCCTATTACTCGAAGACCCCCATTACAGCTTTAGGCACTGGCGTTTTGTTGCTCAGTCACTTAAAGACATCAACCAACAGCTCGAAAAATATAACGCTGAAATCGCCATTTATAATCAAGAAATGATTACCTTGTTAGAAACCCTTAGTGAAGATTTTGATATTGCAGGGGTTTATAGTCATGAAGAAATAGGTCTTTACAATACCTTTGAGCGAGATAAACAGGTCAAACGCTGGCTAGACAGCAAAGTAATTCCTTGGCACGAAACGCCACTTGGAGGTGTAAAACGAGCACGACCTAAACAGTTTGATTGGCAAACACATTGGCATGGTGTGATGAACCAACGTCTTGTAACGCCAAATTGGCAAGCCTTTAATGCAGTGCAGCCTCATAATTACCAAGCAGCAACCTGTGCTGATGATTTTCTAAAGCACGACCCGCAGTTTCAATATGGTGGCCCTCATGCAGCCAGAGCTTGCCTACAGAGCTTTGTAGAAGAGCGTGCAAAGAGCTACCAAAATGGTATCTCGAGTCCTTCCAAAAGTAGAGATTCATGCTCTAGGCTTTCGCCTTACTTAGCCTTTGGCAACTTGAGCCTCAGACAAGTTTATCAAACTCTTAAATACTATTTAGCAAAGCAGCCTTTAAGCTGGCGTCGCTCATTACATGCTTTCGAGTCAAGGCTTCACTGGCATTGCCATTTTATGCAAAAATTCGAAACTCAATGCAGCATGGAGTTTGCACCGCAAAATGCGGGCTACAAGCACTACCCTTATCGCGATGATGAACTCGTTGCAGAGCACTTAAAACGCTTTGAGCAAGGTCAAACAGGTATTCCCATTATTGATGCGTGCATGCGCTGCCTAGCAGCAACGGGTTACATTAATTTTCGAATGCGCGCTATGTTAGTCAGCTTTATGACTCATCATATGAACATTCATTGGCAATCAGTCAGCTTTATTTTATCGCGTTATTTTTTAGATTTTGAGCCTGGTATTCACTACCCACAAATCCAAATGCAAGCATCGGTCACAGGAACCAACACGATTCGTTTGTATAACCCAATAAAGCAATCTCAAGATAAAGACCCAGATGGCATATTTATTAAAACATGGTGCCCTGAGCTTAAAAACTTACCCATAGAAGATCTCCACCAGCCATGGCAACAGCCGCCAATGGAGGCCTTATTTAATAACTTTAAACTCGGCGAAGACTACCCTGAGCCTATGGTAGATATTGAACATGCAGCCAAAGCAGCACGTGAGCGATTATGGTCATTTCGAGAACGTGATGATGTAAAGCGTGGCACAAAAGCCGTATTGAATAAGCATGTGATAAGCCTTAAAAGACAACGCCATGGCTCATAAAAAGCTTAATTTACCCAGCAAAACCTGCCCCGTTTGCGACAGGCCATTTATGTGGCGTAAAAAATGGCAACGTGACTGGGAGCATGTAAAGTACTGCTCAGAACGTTGCAAGCGTGAAGCAAAAAGAAATATTGGCGTTTAAGTTGCACTTATATCGTTAACTCACAGTTTTCGGCACAAAACCCTGAAAGCCTTTCACGGTTGTCGAAATAATTTACAAAGGAGATGACGATGACGATTAAAAAATCTGCACATACGAGTTGGTCTGGTGATATTAAATCTGGCAAAGGCTATATTTCTAGTCAAAGTGGCGCGCTTGAGAAACAGCCATTTGGCTTTAACACTCGCTTTGAAGATAAGCCGGGCACTAACCCTGAAGAGCTGGTTGCAGCGGCACACAGTAGCTGTTTTAGCATGGCGCTATCGCTTGCACTAACTGAAGCAGGCTTTGTCGCTGACGACATAACGACCAAAGCAACAGTGAGTCTTGATGAAGTTGATGAGGGCTTCGAAGTGAGTCACATTGCACTTGATGTTAGTGCAAAGATAAAAGAAATTTCGAGCGAAAAGTTTGAGCAACTTTGTGATCAAACTAAGCAAGGCTGCCCTATTTCTAAACTGATGAATGCCGAAATATCACTCACCACAACGCTTAATTAATCTCTGTAGGCCAAGCACTGCTTGGCCTTTTCACAAACTAACAGACCCACAACACTTTATTACAATGTAAATACTTACTTGTTGTATTATCTTGATGAAGCAAAACCAAATACAACAAGGATATGTATGATTAAAAAATTAGCCCCGATCGCTCTTGCAACACTTGCTTATTCAAACTGCTCAATCGCCACAGAACAACAAGTAAGTAAACAATGGTTCAACAGTATCGAATACACTCATATTAATAATGACTATTATGACTTTGATGGTTATCAATTAGTAAGCCATTACTACTTTGAGGAGCAGCAAAGCTCGGGTGTGCTCGATGATTATGGTTACCTAGATACAGATACAAACTTTCGAGTGAATTACTCAGGAGGAGACTATTACAACGATATTGGTTTATCAGGCGAGTATTTTTTGAACAACTGGTTTGCTGTAGCCGATATGAGGGATGTGAGGGATTTAGACAATTACACGCTAGGAATTGGCTACTTATTTGCCGATGCCTTAAAAGTCTCTATAAATAGGGATGTGCGTGAATATGGTGATGATTATTTCCGCTTGAAAGCGCAGTATAACCTCCAAATCAACGATAAGGATTACCTTGGTTTTAGTGCAGAAACAGATGATGAACTCGACGTTTGGAATGTCTCTGCCAGATACTTTAATCATTTAAGCGGTAGCCATTACATTACTGTCGATGTTGGCCACCAAGACAGCCTTAATGATTCAGCAAGCAATGCCATGATCAGCTACTACTTCGGCGATCACTATGCCATAGGCGCAGGTTTGGATGATTCTGAACTCGTTTTACAAGGCAAGTACTTTATTAATGATAAATACTATTTAACCGCTAATTACACTGAAAGCGACTCTGCTGAACTTTATAACCTTAAGTTTGTTGCCCAGTTTTAAACTGATATGAGCCAACAGCTTTAAACAAAAACGCCGCTATAAAGCGGCGTTTTCAGTTTATAGAATTACATATTGCCTAGCTTAATCATCATTGCAGTGTACATTTTTAAGTTCAGTGCTAACTGCTCTTCAGTAATAAACTCATGCTCTGAGTGACCTGTGTACTTTTTACCTGGCATTGATGGACCAAATGACACCGCATTATCAAACAGCTTAGCATTTGTGCCACCACCAATTGACACAAAGCCCGCGTCTTTATCGCCGGTAAAGTGCTTAAAGATATCGAGTAATGCTTCTGCATGAGGCGCACCATCTAACAGCATTGGCGTACCAATTACCACTTTAGTGTCTTTTAACGTAACACCATTAGTGGTTTGCCAAGCGCTAAGCGCTTCATTAATTTGCTGCTTAAGCACCGCTTCTTGTTTACCTACCGGACGACGCATATTAATCGACAGTTTAATCTCGTTACCGTCGCGGCTTAATAAGGTTGGCGAAACAGTCATCGGGCCCATAAAGTCATGCTTATAACCAATTTCACCGAATTGCGCGCCGTATAAATCAAGGCCAATTAGCTGATTGATAAACTCAACTGCTTGACCATCGCTATTGTTTTCAAGATCAATACCTTTAAAGATTTCTGCAAGGTGCGCAATGGCATTTTCACCCGCTTCTGGCTCAGATGAATGCGCTGAAATCCCCTTCACTTGGACTAACAAGCCATTGTCTTGCTCAGTCATCGCCACTTTGACGTTTTTGAGCTTAGCGACATTATCGTGCAATTTAGCCACAGTTGCCGCATCAGCGTTATGTACTAACACACTGGCATCTTCAGGGATTTGGCTAACAAAGGCGCCGCCTTTTAAGTCACTAACATATAAGCCTGTTTGTGCTGAGGTCGCTGAGAAAGTCGGGGCAATTAAGCTCCAGCCTTTTTCTGCAACAACCACAGGGTATGAAGCATCAATAGTGACTGCGTATTTAGGTTGCTGATAGGTTTTCATGAACTCTTCGAGTGGTGCCCAATCAGACTCTTCTGCAAGGTAAACCATTAATTCAATACGGTTATTTAATGTAATACCCTTGTCTTTGATCGCCTTCATTGCATGCAGTGCAGTCGCAATTGCCCCTTTATCATCTTCTGTACCACGTGCAATTAGCTTTCCTGGCTCAGAGGTTTTATCCATTTTAAATGGACTTTGCTGCCATTTACTGGCATCTGCTGGTTGCACATCACCATGGGTTACTATGGTTACTTTTTCAGCTTGGTTACCCATGCCAATTAACACTGTGTAGCCTAAATCTTGATAATCAAAACCAAACTGCGCCGCTTTCATTTTTAAGAACGACTTAAAGCCAATGAAATCTGGGTTATCTGGAGTCGCTAGACCTTCTTTATTTACCGTTGGGTACGAAACTAAATTCTCTAAGGTATGAATTTGCGCTTGTTGATATTGCTCTACCGCGTAGTTAGCCAGCTTTTCACTTTGCTCAGACACAGCAGCCTGACTAGAGAAAGCACTTAATAAAAATGCAGCAAGTAATGAATGTTTCAAGATAAGCTCCAGAGTTTAACAAGGTTTTTAGAAAGTCGCCTTGATTGTAACGCTTATAACGCCGACATAACATCTCTAATTAAAGCAAAATAGATCGCTTAAAAATACCAACAAGGTACAATAGCCACTCACCCTATTAATTCGTTTGTTAGACTCATGAACCGCAGAAAAAAGATCTTCACTAAACTTAAGCAAAAAGATAAGCGTGCCAATGCAAAATTGCATAAAAGCAATAAACCGGCATATATTTCAAAGGCAGAACGCGAAAAATTAGCACAGCAAGAAGCTGAGCAGGAAAGTTAAAAATACCTAGTTGTCAGCGGTCAGCGGTCAGCGGTCAGCGGTCAGCGGTCAGCGGTCAGCGGTCAGCGGTCAGCGGTCAGCGGTCAGATTGTAGGCGCGATTTTACATCGCGCAATATAAAAAGATAACGCGCGAAATAAATTTCACACCTACATCAAAAAACGTGGGAGCGGCTTTAGCCGTGAATAAAGTAAAGCTGTTCGGCGTTAAAACGCCTCCTACACCGTAGGTGTCACGCTTGCTTAGCGCGTCTCAACCACCACACAAATAAAACACCCTCGCGCGAAATAAATTTCACGCCTACCACACCTCAATTCACATTTGTATCGGACACGTGATTTGACTTGCTAACTTTACTCTCGTAGCTAGATACTCTGGTTTTCAAACTGAAAGCTGAAATCTGACGGCTCATCATTCTCTTTGTCCACTCTGGTTTAGCGTGTAGAAATTTCACGCCTAGCAACTCAACTCTTTTCACACTCATTCACAAATTGTGCTTCACATAGTTCCGATTTTTGAGTATTTTAAAATTAATAAAATAACAACAATAAGATACAAGGGAATGAGAAGTTTATTGCTGCTTAGCTGTGCGCTTTTGTTAAGTGCATGCGCATCTAAAGTTACCAACATAAAAGAAGACCGAGACACACTATCTAAAGCCGATGAAGGCTACCTACTGATTGGCATTGAAACTAACCGCAGTTTAAAAGCCATTTATATTGATGGTCCAAAATCGCTTGTTCTTACGGCTAAGGACATTCGAAGTGGTAGCAATTATATTTTAGCGAATCTACCATTGGGTGATTACACCATCACACGCTTGAACTTAAGTCATTACTCATTTCTCAAATTTGATAACGATGAAGAAAGTTGGCAATTCACACTTGCCCCTAACAAAGTTAATTATGTTGGCCATTTAGACATAACAACTATAGGTTACTGGAACACACGCTCTCATATTGTTTTAGAAAACCGTAGTTCTGAAGCACTGCAATACATGGAACAAAACTTCCCAACGATTTTGTCCGGTCGCTCGCTAAATTATGGCGGCCCCGGCGAAGACTCATTCTTTGATTATTTGGAACAAACATTTTCGCAGCAGGAAGCAAAATAATGAAAAAGCTACTTATCTTATTATTTTTTATTTTTCCCTTGCATGCTGAAATGTTATCGAGTGAAGACTTAATGTATTCGCCCGATCAAAGCCAAGTTAAAGTATCGCCCAGTGGCCGTTGGATCAGCTTTTTAGAAGCGCAGGAAGACAAAACCAAAACTCTCAATATCATCGATATGGATTCGATGAAAATGTACTATATCGTCAAACTCGACAAGGATAATGATTTTTACAATTATCAATGGTTAACAGACGATGATATTTTTATCAGTGTAAAAAGTCGCGATAGTCACGATTTTGAAGTCGTCGTGAATGTTATTGAAGGCGAAAAAAAACCAAAAATTGAACAGCATAGAGTTAAAGCAAAAGGCTACATCGTAGATAGGTTACTCAGTGATCCTGAACATATCTTATTTGCTAAACCTGATAAGAAAAACACACTGCTTTATCAAGTGCCCTTAACAGCTTTATACAGTAATGATTACAGCTCTTATACTCCTATAGAAAAAGGTTTAAAAGGTGCCTATAGCTACTTCTTTGACGAGCACAAACAGCAGCTTTTTACTGCAAAATTTGATGAAGACGAAAAGAGTTTACAGTTTTTCTATAAGGTTATCGGGAGTGATAAGTGGATACCACTTTTTACACTCACTGACGCAGATTATCAGTTTTTACCAGTTGGATTTACAGACCAAGATCACCTTGCCGTCATTACCAACAAAAATACCGATAAGAGCCAGGTGAGCCTTTTTAATATCAACACACAAGAAATCACCGACACACTCTATGAGCACCCAAAATATGACATTCAGTCCGCTGAGCTTGATGATAATGGTAAACTTATTGCTGCCTCGTATATCAAGCATGGTAAATATACTACCGATTATTTTATTGACGCCTATGAGCAATTGCATAGCAAAGTTGCGGAAGCTTTAGGAGACGAACAGTTTTTTTGGGTTGATAGCTCTATCGATGGTAAGACACAAATTTTATTCAGTCACTCAGCCACCGTACCTGGCAAATACTATTTATACCAATCAGAAACAAATCACATGGAGTTACTGTTTTCTGTCGCCAAAAATAAAGACGCAACGTACGCTAAAACAACGTTTTTTAACTTTAAAGCCTACGATGGAACTAACCTAGAAGGTTACTTAACCAAACCTATTAACAACGATAAGCAGGTATTATTAGTGATGCCACATGGTGGCCCAATAGGTATTCGTGAAAGTGATGAGTTTAGCCCTGAAGTGCAATACCTTGCCTCTCGAGGCTTTACTATTTTACGTGTTAATTTCAGAGGCTCAGCAGGGTTTGGTAAAGAATTTTTAGAAAGCGGTGTTGGTCAATTTGGTAACCTTATCGAACAAGACATTTCTGCCGCAGTGGCACATATTCGTTCACAATATAGCTTTAAACATACCTGCTCTATTGGCGCAAGCTATGGTGGTTATTCTGCGGTGATGCTGGCAATTAAACACCCTGATATTTATGAATGCGTGATTGCAAGTTTTGGTATTTATGACTTACCTCTACTTTATAACGCAAGTAATATCGCTTTAACTAAAGATTATCAAGAGCTTATAGAACGTACGGTTGGTGAATATAGCCAAGATTTAAAAGATATTTCCCCCGTCTATCAGGCTACATCTTTAAAAGCCCCAGTTCTTATTATTGCTGGTAAACAAGATGAAATATCGGGCTTTGAGCAAAGTAATCGCTTTTACTATGTTTTAAAGCGTTTAGGTCATGATGTTGAAAAAGCGTTTTTCGAGCGTTCAGGGCATGGCCATCAGATTTGGTATTACGATCAAGTAGAAGCAGCTTTAGCTAACGACTTTCTTGAAAGAAAACTTAATCTAAACAGTACATTGACTAATTATACTGAATCAGAAAAGAAAGCGGTTCAACGTGATGCCATATTGTTAGCAGATACTTTTGACAGTAAGACTATAGAAACTGATCGTAAAAAAGAAAGCTTTGACTACTACCAATTAGCTGCCAACTTAGATCATGATCGAGCCATGTTTAATGTCGGTAGTTATTATCATCGTGGCGATAATAGGCCTATTGATATTAAAAAAGCTATTGAGTATTACAGCCGCTCGGCGGAATTAGGCTATGAGAATGCAAAAGAAAGACTAAGTTTTATCTATTCCTACAGCTTACTTGTGGAGCCTGACTTCAAAAAAGCTCAAAAGTACTCTCAAGAACTTTATGATAAAGAGCAAACTGTTAAAAACGCATTTAACTTAGCAGTAGTCAATTGCATTGCTGATATTAAATTTAGAAATACAGAAAAGTGTTTAAGCTTAATAGAAGAGTATGCTGAAAAAGTTGGCAGTAACTCAAACGGAGAAGTTAGAGAGCAGATAGCCCTGCTGATGCTGGAAGGTCAATATTCGACTCAAGAACGAGAAAGGCTTCAGAAAATAATTAAAAAACTGTATGGACTTGATTATCCAAATGCGATTTTAGAGTTAGAGCGGGCTGGATTATTTAAACTAGTTTTATCTGAAAAATTTAATGGCCGTTCTAGTGTCGAGCAACTCAATGAAAATACGGAATTTTCATATACACTGAACGAAAAACAGCGCTTTGGAATCGAGTTTTCAATGAACCGCGAGGGTATTGATAATCGTAAGGATCGCTTGGTTATATTTACCAAATGGCACTTCAAACCAAGCTCTCCTGAAGAAAATGAAAATGTTTATTACCAAACTTTATGGGGCAGCCCTCTTGATGAATGGTCTACCTACCGCACTTTAGATGAAACATCGACTCCAGGTACGTGGACACTAGATGTAATGGGAGCAAACCAACAGTTGCTCTATCAAAACACCTTTAAAGTGACAGCTATCAACTAAACTCAAAATGCGCAATTTCAATCAGGTAACGACTTAGGGGCCATGGCAAACTGGCCCCACTTCTGAAAAGCATTAACGAGTAACCATGAAAACGAAGCAACAACAACGCATTGAGTTAGTCTGTGACTACATTAGCCAGCATCTTGATGAACCTTTATCACTGGAGACACTCAGTGAGGTGGCATGTTGTTCGAAATATCATTTTCATCGTTTATTTGTCGCTGGAGTTGGCCTAAGCGTTACCAAATATGCGCAGCTTGCGCGTTTAAAGCGTGCCTCATTTCGACTTGCATTTGAGCATCAACTTAAAATTATTGATGTTGCATTAGAAGCGCAATTTGATAGCCCAGAAGCATTTAGTCGTGCTTTTAAGCGCACCTTTACGCAATCGCCAAGCGAATTCAGAAGCAAACCAAACTGGCCTAATTGGCACTCACAGTTTGAATTTTCATTACCTGACAAAAAGGTTTGCCCTATGAATGTAAACATTATTGATTTTAAAGCACAGCCGGTGGCTTTATTAACCCACCTAGGCGCTGCTAATACCCTGATGAATACCGCTGCAAAATTTATTGAGTGGCGAAAAGAATCAGGCTTTTCACCTGTTAAAACCAGTAACACATATGGGATCCCGTATAGCGATCCGGCCACCACTGAAGACCATGCATTTCGTTTTGACTTTGCAGGCAGTATCACCTCACCGATTACTGAAAACCCGCAAGGTGTGCGAAATGGTGAAATTCCAGCAGGACGCTGCGCCGTAGTTCGTCATAATGGCTCTCATGACACCATTAGCGATACAGTTTACTACTTATACCGTGAATGGCTGGTGCAAAGCGGCGAAGAAGTCAGAGACTTCCCTTGCTTCTTTCATTACCTCAACCTCATCCATGAAGTTGATGAATGTGACCTGCAAACGGATATATATTTGCCGATAAAATGATTGCGAGTTTCGAGTTTCGAGTTTCGAGTTTCGAGTTTCGAGTTTCGAGTTTCGAGTTTCGAGTTTCGAGTTTCGAGTTTCGAGTTTCGAGGCAAAGATTGTAGGCGCGATTTTTATATCGCGCAATACGCAAAAGAAATTTCACGCCGTTATCAGCCGTAGGCGTCACGCTTGCTTGGCGCGTCTCAACCATCACACAATACAAGCACCCTCGCGCGAAATAAATTTCACGCCTACGACAGCTTATTTCACATTTGTATCGGACACGTGACCTGACTCGCTAACTTTACTCTCGTAACTAGAAACTCTGGTTTTTAATCTGAAAGCTGACAGCTCGTCATTTTCTTTGTGAAGATATTTTCGGCACTAAAGCCCCCCCCTACGAGCTAGGCCTTTGGTAAAGACCTGTAAGCAACACCGTTCAGCTTCAAACTGACAGCTGAAAGCTGATAGCTTTCTCTAAAACCTATAACTCACACTGGCATTATACGAGCGGCCTTGCCCTGCAAGTTGCTCAAAACCATTACTCATATCTTGCTTGTAATTAGCAATGCTTACACCGCCAAGTGGCTGTTGGTAATATTCATCAAGTAAGTTAGTAATTGCCAACTTAAAGGTTAAATTTTGCCACGTTTTCTGACTTGAGATAGCCAATAGCTGATAACTGTCGGTTTGGTTTTCTAAACGGCGCTCATCAACATGGGTTTTACTATCAACCCATTGCCAGCTCAGTGCGTTTTGCCAGCCTTTGTATTCGTGCTCTAGGCTCAGCTCAGTGTGCAGTGGCATAATTTGATATAAGTCTTCATTGCTATCATCACGCTCGCCATGAGTACTGGTTAGTGATCCTTTTAACTGCCACTTTCCTGCTTGCTTTGTGTTGTAAAGCTCTACCAAGCCCGCCAGTTTTGCACCGTAAAGAGTGGCATCTAAATTCGTAAAGGTAAGAATATTACGCTTGGTATGCGCCATGTCAGTGCGATTAAAGCTTTTAGTCACTTCAGCATCAATATAATCATTTACTTGCGTGTACCAAACATTTGCCGTTACTTGCCAGCTATCGTCTTTGGCAAGTTTGGTGTAGCTAGAGCTCAATGTGTGAGCTGTTTCGGCTTCTAAATCTGGGTTACCAATATAACCATTACCATCGCCAAACCAACCAATCATGGTGGTTGCCATCGTACCTACACCCCAGCTGTAACGCTCATATAAATTAGGTGCGCGGTTTTTACGAGCTAAACCAAATTGCAGCTCATCGTTATTCGATAATTGATAGCGAGCAAGTAAGCTAATATCAACTAAGGTGTCGTCACGTTTACGGTCTAATTGGTTAAATTCCATCGCAGCTTGGGCGTCGGTTTTTGACATCTCCATCATTGAGCCCATATTAGCCATACCGCTCATGCCACCTTCGTTATAGGCCTGCACTTCGCCTGTATCTGTGGTGACTTGCTCAATACGAACACCTGCCGACACCCACCATGCTTGGTTTACTTGGTTTTGGTACTCAGCAAATGCAGCAAGGCGGTCACGTTTGCCATCGTTAATGTTTACGTATTCATTTGGGCCCATCATCATTGACCCTGCAACCTCCGGCCACCAATCATCAATTCGATAACCGTAATATTCTTGCCCTAGCATTAATGATGACTGTTTTGATAAATCAGTGCGCCAATGAACTTGATAACTGTAATCTTGTGCATCGGTATTCATTGGCATCATGCCGGTTTTCTCATTACTGAAAAAACCCATTTCGTGTTTTACATCATGCGCATTCACTTGCACCTGCAAATCACCACTTTCAAGCTCACGTTGATACTGAGCAACGAAACCATAGCTGGTGTTATCGGTCATATCCATGTATTGATTTGCAAAGCCTTGGTAAGGAATTTTTTGATGCGTCAGTTTAACAACAAGCTGTTGTTTATCATCACGAATAGCGCCCGTTAAAGCATGATTTTGCACTCGATATAAGGTATCAAGTACACGCTCACCATGCCCATCATCATAGCTGTTCGCATCTTCAAAGCTGCCTTGGTAAGACAAGCTAAACTGTTTGCTCGCAAGGCTTGCACCTAGCGCGTATGCTTGGCTGTCGTTAACTCTCTTATACTGGGCAGTAACATAGCCTGCGCGCCAGTTCACTGAGTCTGTATCACTAAATTCAGGGGCAATCGTATTTACTCTAATAACACCGGCAATATTATCACCGCCACTGCTTACCGGTGATACACCAGCAACAACACTGTAAGAGGCAATTTGGTTTGCCGACACATAAGAGAGTGGCGGGTTCATTTGGTTAGCACACGCTGCTGTGACATCAGCACCATCAACTAAAACTTTAACTCTATCGCCCATCATGCCGTTCATCACCGGCAAGTTAGACACCCCTCCAGCCGCAGAAAAATCAACACCTAAATCTTTTAGTAATGCGTCTGCAGAGCCAACTAATTGATGGTTATTTTGGGCATGACCTTGTACTTCTATCACTTCAATAGAATCATCAGCAAAGGCCGAAATACTTAAAACACAGCTAAGTGCTGCAGCAATTTTAGAAAATAAAAAACCAGGGCGAGAAGATTGCGTGTTCATAACTCTTTTAAAATCAAAGCAAATAATTAATGACGCCGATTATAAAACTCATTAATTAGTCTGAACACGTGACATATTGTCGCACCCTGTCACTGGTAAATAACTTAGCGCAACACCACTAAAGGAATACGGCTATCTTCAAGCATTTTTAAGGTCGTGCTGCCTAAAAAGAATTGTCGCCATTTAGAGTGACCAAATGCGCCCATCACCATTAAGTCAACGGCGTGGTCACTTTTATATCGCCACAGCGCTTGGTAAACATCGCCATCGAGCATGCGCGCTCTAACATTAAAGCCGTTTTCAGCCAACCTAGCTGAGGCAGTATCGAGTTTGTCTTGGCAGTGACCGTCTTGTTTATCAACCATCACCAAGTGGCAATCTAAGCCGGCTAAAATACCGCCATTGATAATTTGTGTAATTGCTTTGTCGGTACTTTCGCTGCCATCATAAGCCAGCATAAAGTTTGTAGGCTCATGAAATTGCGGTGGCACAATCGCAACCGGGGTATGCACCTGACGGATCAGCGTTTCAA